>QHXQ01000027.1 GCA_003223935.1 Acidobacteriota bacterium
TTGACGCAACGCATCTTGTGCTTCGTCCAGACGGTTGAGGTTGTAGCAGGCGATGCCGAGATTGTAGAGCACCTCGTAAGTGTTCGGGCGCAGTTCGTTGGTGCGCGCGAACAGATGCGCGGCGTGTTCATAATCGCCCGCGTCCGCGAGCGTCAAGCCCAACGTGAACAGCACACGCGGATCATCGCCCGCGCGTGCTTCGATCTGTGCGCCGAGCCGCGCAGCATCCGCCGCGCGGCCACTGCCCGCGTATGCCCCGGCGAGCGCGAGCAGCAGTGCGAGGTCAGTGCCTGTGGGCACGGGCGCATCGGGTTTGATATTGGCGGCGCGTTCGAGCAGAGGGAGCGCGCGGTTGTAGTTTTTCCGGGTCACATAGAGCGCGCCGAGATTGTAGATCGCTTGCGGATGATCGGGCGCGAAGCGCAAGACCTCTTCAAACGCGGCGATGGCTTCATCTGTGCGGCCGGTGCGCGCGAGCAACACGCCGAGATTGGCGCGCGCCGACGTGGCACGCGGATCAAGCCGCAATGCTGTTTGATACTCGCGCTCAGCTTCCGTCGTCTGCCGCTGCTGGTCGAGGATCACGCCGAGCAGAGAGTGTGCGCTCGCAGTGCGCGGCGCGGCGGCGACGGCTCTGCGCGCCGCCGTCTCGGCCTCCGCGAGTCGCCCCTGCTGCAAGAGCGTCGCCGCTTCGTGGAGCAATGTTGCTTCATCGCCCGTCGTCTGTGCGTTGCTCGTCGCGCGTGCGTTGCCCTGCTGCGGTGTGTGTGCGGGCGGGCGACGTTGCTGCGCGTGCTGCGACGTTGCGAAGACGCAGGCGAGTATGACGGACACGAACAGACGCGCGCCCGTTCGTTGGGCACGGCACAACTTGGCGGCGCGTGTGCTCGGTGAATGCATCAACTCCCTGCCGTTATTTATCGTCTCTCATCAGGCGCTCAACTCGCGCCCATCGCCTTAAGAAATTTGTCTTCGTCTTCGGGCTTGACGGTGATCAGCTTGCGATAGATCGTGCGGTCGGCGATTGCGCCGGCTTCGGTCACGCGCCCTGAGATGAAACCGACGCGGACGTGATAGCCGGCGGGCGTCGCATCGTCGCGCCACCAATACCGCTCGGTCTTTTGCGTGCTGGTGTAGCCGATGGAATAACGGTCGTCGTATTTTTTGGCGATGTTGAGATGGCTGTCGAGCACGTCGTTGCGGTCGGTGACGGCGTCAATCGAGCCGGTCGGTGCAAGCATGAGATCGTTCATCGTCGGGCGCTTCGAGTAGATGAGCATGATCTCTTTAACCCACTTGCCGTCGGCGAACACGATTTCAAGATCGCCCACCTCAAGCCCTTTGTAGAGCACGCGAACGTCTTTTTTGTCTTTGCCCTCGTGACGCAAGGCATCGGGCTTCTCTTGCCCGGGCTTGCGGTGCGCGTTGACGAAGACGGCTTGCAAGGCCGTCGGCACATCCATGCCGATGCGGACGCCAAGTATGTGATCCTCATGCCCCGTGCCGCTTTCGGTCTTGGCTGACTCTTGCGCGGCACAAAGCGACGCGCCGAGCGCGACGACGAGTAACGCGCCGATTGTGCGCGCGAGCCTGTGCAAATTCGATCCGGTTTGCTGTCTCATCCTTCCACCTCGTTAGTTCAATCGTTGTTGGCCGTCGTCCGTGTCGGCTGCGCGCGTGTCTGCCGCCGCGCCTCGTGAATCTGTTTGACTATGCCTGACTCGGCGGCGGCCTCGGCGCTGCGACCGAGCCGGCGATAAGCGAGCGCAAGTTGATAGTGCGGCTCAGGATTGTTGGGTGCAAGTTCGGCCGCGCGCTTGAGATGTTCGACGGCTGCTGCCGATTGGCCTTGCTGAATCAACGTGCGCCCAAGCGTGACGCGCGCTTCATATGCGTCGGGGTTGAGCGCGATGGCGCGTTCGAGTTCGCGCACGCCTTCGGCCAGTTGGTCGCCGCCCAGTTTGACAAGCGACACGCCGAGACCGAGATGACCTTCGGCGACATTCGGCGCAAGGGCGACGAGTTCGCGGTAAGCCGTGAGCGCGTCGGCTTCGTCGCCTGCGCGTTCGAGCGCGGTGGCGAGAAAGAAGCGCGCGCGCGCATCGTCAGGCTTAATAGCAACGGCAGCGCGAAAGGCTGTGGCGGCCGCGGCCGGGTCGCCCGCGCCGTAGAGAGCGCGCCCAAGTGTGAACTGCGCATCGAAGTGGCGCGGCGCTAATTTAACGGCCGTCTGCACGGTGGCGAGCGCCGCCGCGTTGTCGCCTTTGACGGCCTCGATGACGGCGAGCAGCACGAGCGCGTCCGCGTGTTGATTGCGGAGAGCGCCCGAAGGGTCTGCTGTGTTCCTCAACTCTCCGACGGCCGTGCGGTCGAGTTGTTCGGCATCGGCGATGCGTTGCAGATTGAAGTTGGCCAGCGCCGCGCCGTAGAGCGCGGACGCATCGCGCGGTTGTCGTTCGAGAAGCGCGCCAAAGAGGCTCAAGGCATCTTCATAACGAGCCGCGCCGATGAGCGCGTAAGCTGCGGCGCGCGCTTCCGTGCGTGTCGCTTCATCTGCTTGCGCGGCGCGCACGCGCACGACGAGTTGCGCGATGCGCGCGGCCGTCACATCGTCGTTCTGTTGTGCGCCGACGCGCACGGCGGGCAAAGACAGAGCGACCAAGACGGTCAAGAACAGCGTGAGCGAGTGCGCCGCGTCGAACAGGCTCTTCGGTGGACAGTTTTTTTGCGTGCGAGCGCCCATCAATAAAACTAACAACGTGGCGCGCGCCGCGCGCGCGAAGTTGTGTTTGCAGCCAAAGCGTTGGCGGGCGAGATGCCCGCCACACGTACAAGCGAGTCGGCCGAAGCCACAGGCGCGGCGTTAGAACAACAACTTGAACGAGAATTCAAGCTGGCGCCGGTTCTGCTCCGACGTGTCAATGCCGACGAGCGAATCGCCCAAGTCGTTGCGCGGGCGGAAGCGGTTCACGTGATTGAGCACGTTATAGGCTTGCACGCGCAACTGCGCTGCGCCCGCTTCGCCGAGCCAACGCACGGGGAAGTTCTTGAAGAGCGAAGCATCCCAGAAGAACTGCCGCTTGCCGCGAAAGACATTGCGCCCGAGTGTGCCGAACTTCGGCCCGCCCGGATCGCTCGCAAAGACCGGCGCAATCGCCGCACGGAACGCGGCCGGGTTGAATTGCAGCCCGCGTGCGCGTTGCGCTGCGGTCGGCGTCGGGTCGCCGATCAGATCGGCCCGCGCGCCGTTGGCGACGACCGTGTAGGGCGGCCCCGATTGCCACGTCACGATGTTGTTGAACTGGAAGCCGCCGATCACGTAATCGAGTCCTTTCGGAATGTTCCGCAGGTAAGCTCGATTGCGCCCGAAGGGCAGGTCATAGACGCTTGAGAAGGTGAACCGATGGCGCACGTCGAAGTCGGAGTTACCTTTATCGAGATCGGGCCGGAGCGGGTTGGCAAAACCGCAACTGCTCGGGCCTGTGCCGCCGATGCAGAACGCGCCCGGCGAATTATCAATCGCATGCGACCAAGTGTAGGTCGAAAGAACGGACAAGCCTCTGGAGAAGCGTTTCTCCACTTTGTTCTGCCAAGCGTCGTACCAAGACTTGCCGGTGTAATCAATCTCCTGCACGACACCGTGCGTGGTCACTTGTCTTGAGCCGGGGAAGCCGCTGCCCGATTGATTGCCGATGTTGCGCACGACGAGCAGATTGCGTCCGCGATTGCCGACGTAAGCAGTCTCGGCCAACCAGTTGGGCGCGAACTCATACTGCAACGTCAGATTGTACTCGTGGAACATCTCGTTGTGGACATCCGGGTTCGCAAAGACCAAGTTTGAACCGGCGGGCGCGGCGAAGGTCTGCCCCGGCGCGATGCCGCCCGTGATGGCCGGGAACGGATAGCCCGTGTCGAAGTTGAAGTTGGCGGGCAGCTGCGGGCAGTTGGCCGTGCCGTAGCTGAACGTGTTGCAGAAGTAGCTGCCTGCGCCCGCGCCCGGATTGGTTGACAGAATGCCGGGGATGCCCGGAATGTCAACGGCGTAGAGCAGCCCGTAGCCGCCGCGCAAGACCACCTTCTTATTCGGGCGCAGACCCGAATAAGCGAAGCCGATGCGCGGGCCGAAGTTGTTGTGATCGCCGTTGACGAGGTCGCGGCCGAAGGCTGCGCCACTGCCGGCGCGTGTCAGCGTGTCATTCGCGGGATTGTAGTTCGACTGCGCGTTGAAACGCTCGGTCGGCTGCGTGAAGATGTCGTAACGCAGACCGATGTTGAGCGTCAGATCAGGGCGCGCTTTCCAATCGTCCTGCGCGAAGAAATCGATCTCTTTGTTCGATTGGAAGTAGGGGCCGCCCGGTGTGCCGCGCCCGACGAAGCCGGGCGTGTTGCCAACGAGCAGATTGGCCACGGCCGAGCCTGTGTCTTGCGGGCCGATGGCGAAGTAGTTGCCGGACACAAAGCCGCCGGCCGACGTGCCGTATTGCACGTTGCCCTTGATGCCGCCGTTGCGCCCGCCATCGAAGTTGCTGTTCTGCCGGATGCGATAGTCGCCGCCAAACTTCATCGTGTGCGCCCCGTGCACAACCGTCGCCGCATCGGAGAAGGCGAAGTTATTTGACAGGAAGTAGAACGGGCCGCCGTCGCCGACGAGCTCCAGACTCTGATCGTTGCGCTCGTCCACGCCGATGAGCACTTGCCCTTCGCATTGGCCGCAGACGTTGATCTGGCGGAAGCCTACGTCGGCGGCGATGGTCGGGCTAAAGCCGAGTGCGCCGTTGATGCCGGGATTGTTGATGCCGATGTTGACGCGATTGAGACCGAAGCGCGCGTCGTTGACGATGGTCGGCGTAAACGTGTGCGTCATGCCGAGCGTGACGCCGCGCGAGTTGCCAAACTCTTCGCCCGCGCCGAAGCCCGAAGGCTCATCGAGTCCATTGGGCGAACTGCCCAAAGGGAAGTTGTTATCGCGTGTGCGGATGCTCTTATCTTTGTTGTAGCGCCCGAAGATCGAGGTACTCTCGTTGATCTTGTGATCGAGTTTGACCGCGTAGCCGTTGCGCGCATACTTCTCTTTGCGATTGCGCCGGTAGTTGTTGACGAAACCCGATTCGGTCGGCAACGGATAAGAGTTCAGGAAGTTCCTGCCTGATGGTGAGAACAGTGTGCTCGGAATGATGTTGCCCGCGAACGGCACGCCGCTGCTATTGAAGATCGTCCCGTCGCGGAAGGTGCAGAGCTTACGACTTGAGTTGTTCGGATCAGGGTGGCACGGCGCGCCGGTCGGATTGGTGTAGGTCGAGGGGGTCGGATAATCGCGCGTGCCCGAGGTGAGCAGTTCGCTAAAGTCGCCCATGCGCATCTTGACGGTCGGCACGGTGACGAACGGAAACTCGCCGCCGCCGAACGCGGGCGTCGAGTTGCGTTGTCCTTCGTAATTGAAGAAGAAGAAGGTGCGATTCTGTCCTTTGTAAATGGACGACCCGCCTTCACCAAAGCGCGGCAGATAGACAGGCCCGCCGACCACGCCGCCAAACTGATGCGTGTTGAAGTTCGGGATGTTGATGAAGCGTGCGCCGCGCTCGGCCTGATCTTGGAACTGCCCCGACACGGCGCTGGCGAAACGACCTTGATAGAACTCATAGACATCGCCGTGCACATGATTGCCGCCCGACTTGTATGTCGCGTTCACAATCGCGCCGCCCGCGCGCCCCGATTCGGCCTGCGGCACGCTCGTCTCAACTTTAAACTCGGCGATGGCGTCCGGCGGCGGATAGGTCGCGATCTGGCCGAACTGCCCTTCGTTGTTGTCCACGCCGTCGAGCGTGAAGTTGTTGTTGGTCGGACGCGCGCCGTTGACTGCAAGCACCGAACCGCCCGATTCGCGGAAGCGCGTGGACTCGGTCGAGTTGCCGACCGGACTGCCCGAACCGTTCGAGAAAGTGCCGCTGCCGCCGAGCACGCCAACTGCCGGACGTGTGACGCCCGGCGAGAGGCCGGCGAGCAACGTGAAATTGCGCTGCGCAATCGGCAGGTCGGTCACCTCGCGCCCCGTGATCAGATCGCCGCGCACGCTCGTCTCGCTCTCGACCACAGGCCCTTCGCTCGTGACCGTAACGGTCTCGCCGCCGAGTTGGCCAAGCGTCAACTGCACGTCAATCGGCACGCGCGCGTTGGTCTCGACGATCACCGGCTCTTGCACGTAGGTCTTGAAACCTGTCTGCTCGACGGTGACGCGGTAGTTGCCGGGCACAAGATTTGGGATCGTGTATGTGCCGTCGCTGTCAGTCGTGACCGGCGCTGAGGTTTCGTTGGTCGCAAGGTTTGTGGCTGTGACCTTCGCGCCGACGACCACCGCACTACTCGGGTCTGTCACCGTGCCGACGATTGTCGCCTTATTGTTCTGCGCATAGAGCGGCAGAGCTAACGCGACAAGACAAAAGAGCAGTGCGCCGGGCCAATAGACCAGTCGCAGCATCGTCCGATGTTTCTTCATAGCTGGGCCTCGCAAAGTGGAGATGGCGTCGAAGTGCGGCTTCTTGCTTAAGCGCACAAGGGGCTGCACGGGGAGCGTTAACGCACCGAGCAGCTAAGGAAAGAGCAATCCCTTCGGCCGAAAGATTCCCGATTGAAGTTGTATTACCTGAACCTAGAAACGTGCTTTGGTAGTTTGTTGCCGATCCGAACGAAGCGGTTTTAATACAGAATTCACCCGCCTGTCAAATATTTTTTCCGCCCGCGCGCAGTTTGGCGTCGCGCCCCCTGTCCACTAAATTTACTTCACAGAGATATTGACGAAGTTGCGGCCACTGTAGAGCCGCACGCCGTTCGTGCTCGTCTGCATCATCAACGGGCGCGGGCGGCGCAAGTGCGTGTCCTTTTCGGTCGTGACCGTGAGCACGCTGTGACCGCCGACATCGAAGATGTTCAGATGGCCGTCGTCCGTGAAGCCGAAGCCGTAAGCGCCTGTGCCCAAATCGCTCCCTTGAATCGTGACGGGCGCGTCTGCGATCAAAAACCCTTCGTAGCTCGCACGCACGTCGGCCGAGTAACCCGAAGTGTCAACGAGGCCGGCGATGACGTGGCGGTCTTTGCCAAAGCGCGCGGCGGCCGAGTTGCGCAACTGCGTCGGCGCGCTCTGGCCGGAATAGTAAAAGCCGGGGGGCACGACGCGCGTGAGTTGCGCGCCCGTCAGGATGACGACGCCCGCTTGCGCTAAGACAAGCGCGGGCGTAACGAACAACGCGGCGAGCATGATGCACGTGAGCAAGCGTTGATGTCTGTTCTTCATGTCTCCTCCGATGAATGAACTGTCTGGTCAAAACGCGGCTGGCACTAATCCGAATCGTTTGCGCACTGTACTCTGCTGGTCTCAGGGCTGTAAAGTGTCTCGGTCTTGCAACGCTTGGCTTCGTCTCCTCAACTCAGCTTCGCGCTTTGACAGGCAAGCGGCGCGGTCTGTATGTTGTGGCCGCGAACGCTTCGGCTTCTACGCCGCGCCCGAAGGACTCCTGTTTGTTCACCGAGATAAATTGATGTCGCATTCATCTTTTACAATGGCGCGCTCGGCGCGTCTCTTCATCGCGTTGTGCCTGTTCAGCGCAACGTCAACGAACCTTATGGCGCAGACGCCGGAGACAAAGCAACAGCCGACGGGCGGCAATGCGACTGGCGAGGCGCGCGTCTATACGTCGAAGCGCACAATCGGCATTATTGATCCGAACGCGCCGGTCGTCTTTGAAGACGTGACCGCTAGAACGGCGCTCGCCAACTTTCGCCATCACGCCGGCACGCAAGCGAAGGACTACATCCTCGAAGCGCCGTCGGGCGGCGTCGCTATCTTCGATTACGACGGCGACGGCCGGCCCGACATCTACTTGCTCAACGGCTCGACCTTCGCCGCCATGCAAGGCAAAGAGAAAGCGCCGCGCGCCGCGCTCTATCACAATCTCGGCAACTGGAAATTTGAAGACGTGACGGACAAGGCGGGTGTGGCCAATGAGCGTTGGGGCTTCGGCGTCGCCGTCGGTGATTACGACAACGACGGCCGCCCAGACATATTCGTCTCAAACTTCGGCACGTCGCGGCTCTATCACAACAACGGCGATGGCACATTCACAGACGTCGCAGAGAAGTTGGGCGTTGCGCGCAAGGGTTGGTCAACGGGTGCGTCGTGGGGCGATTACGATGGCGACGGACGGCTCGATCTGTTCGTGCCCGGTTACGTTGATTTTGATCTGAAGAACATGCCGCCGAGTCCGAGTGAAGCGGGAAGGCCCGGCGGCGTGGCGCAGAATTTTTGCCAGTTTCGCGGTGTGCCCGTCATGTGCGGCCCGCGTGGCCTCAAAGGCGAAGGCGACACGCTCTATCATCAGAAGCCGGACGGCACGTTTGAAGATGTGAGCACGAAAGCGGGCGTGAGTGATCCGCAAGGCTATTACGGTTTCTCGTCTGCCTTCGTCCACGCGAACGACGACGACCTGCTCGATCTGATCGTCGTCAACGACTCGACGCCGAAGCAACTCTACATCAACAAAGGCGACGGCACGTTTGAAGAGGTCGGCTATGAGTCGGGCGTCGCTTTGAACGAGAACGGGCGCGAGCAGGCCGGCATGGGTCTCGCCATCGGCGATTACGACAACGACGGGCGCGTTGATTTTTACATCACCAATTTCTCCGACGACTCGAACACGCTCTATCACAACGACGGCGAAGGCAACTTCACCGACGTGACCTTTCAAGCCGGGCACGGCGAAGTCACGATTCCCTTCCTCGGTTGGGGCACAAGCTTTTTAGATTTCGACAACGACGGCTGGAAGGATGTGCTCGTCGTCAACGGCCACGTCTATCCGTCAGTTGACCAACACCCTTGGGGCACGTCGTGGGCCGAGCAGCCTTTGCTGTTTCGCAATCTTACGAACGGGCGCTTCGAGCGCGTCGGCGCAGCGCCCGGCAGCGCATTGGCTGAGGCTTGGACGGCACGCGGTCTGGCCATCGCAGACCTCGACGGCGATGGCAAACTCGACGCTGTCGTCAACAACTGCGACGCGCCGCCAACCATCTTGCACAACGTCACGCAGACCACGAACCACTGGCTCGCGTTGAACCTCGTGGGCGACGCGACGAAGCGAAGCCCGCGCGACGCGACCGGCGCGCGCGTCTATGCGACGACCGGCAAACTGCGCCAACGTCTCGACCTCATCAGTGGCGCAAGTTTCGCGTCCAACAGCGATCCGTGTCTGCACCTCGGTCTCGGCGCAGCGACGAAGCTTGATAAGCTCGAAGTGAAATGGCCCGACGGCACGCTTGAGACAGTCACCGTGCCCGGCATTGATCGGATGGTCACGATCACGGAAGGCAAAGGCGCGAAGTAACGACCGGCTCAGTCCAACTCTAATCAACCCTTATCTACCGCTTTACGCCGCCGAGACAGACGCGAACTTGCGCGCGAGCACGAGGCTGAGTGCGCCCATGAGTGTGGGTTGATCACCTAAGGTTGAGGCGACGATGCGGGCTGAGGGGAGACCGCGCCGGATGCTGCGTTGAATGGTTTCGCCGAGCGCGTCCGCGACAAGCGGCCACGCACGCGCGATTGCGCCGCCGACGACGACCGCTTCGGGGCTGAGACCGACGATCATGTTCGAGATGCCGATGCCGAGGTAGTGTGCGGTTTCGGTGAGCGCGTCAATCGCGGCGCGTTCGCCCGCGAGCGCGCGGTCAACCACCTCATAGAGCGGGGGCGGTTGTGCTTCGTCGCGCCGCTTCGATAGTTGCGCATAACGCGCGCCGGCCGCGCGTCCCGAAGCGAACGCTTCCCAACAATCGTGATTGCCGCAAGAGCAGGCGACGGGCGCGTCTGCGCCGACGATCATATGGCCGAACTCGCCGGCCGCACCGCGCTCGCCGCGATAGATTTGACCGTCGAAGACGATACCTGTGCCGATGCCGTCGGCGACGAGCACGAGGATGAAGTCGCGCGCCTCGCTCACTTCGGGCCGGCCGAACCACAACTCCGCGAGCGCCGCCGCATTCGCATCGTTATCAACGATCACGTCGAGACCTGTGGCGCGCCCGATGCGCTCGACCACAGCCCAATCGCGCCAACGAAAATACGGAATGTAGATCACGCGCCCATTATCCGGATCGACGAGGCCGGGCAGACTGATGCCGACGCCTTCGATGGGCTGCCCGCCCGCGCCTTGCGCCAAACGGCGCACGCTCTCAATGATCAACTCCGCCAACTGCTCCGGCGACTGGCTCATCGGAAACTCTTCGCGTTCGAGCACGCGCCCCGCGAGGTCGCACGTGGCGACTGTGGTACAAGAAGGTGTGACGTCAACGCCGATGGCGAGCGCGCCCGAAGCACGCAGACGCAGGAGCGTGGGCCGGCGTCCGCCCGTAGATTCGCCTTCGCCGATCTCTTCGATCAGCCCTTCGGCTTTCAAATCTTCGACAATGGTAGAGATGGTCGAGCGTTGCAACGCGGTCTCGCGCGCGATCTCTGCGCGCGAGATCGGCTCGCGGTCGCGCACGTAGTTGAGCACGATCTGGCGATTGATGTCGCGGATCGTGCTCGAACGGGCCGCCTGCACTTTCTTCAGATCAATGCGTCGCATCGGTCAACCTTTTTTTGCGTGAACATGAACCGGCTTGGCGGCCCGCGCGGTGAGAATCGTCTGCTCCGGCCGGTAAACTATCTTGTAGTGCTTAGTTCGTCGTCAAGTCAACAACTTTTCTACGCGGACTGATAAGGAGCGGCCGCGCTCGGCTGCGCAGCCTGTTTTGCCGGAACTCAGACGCGCGGTGCGGCGTGTGAGACATGCGTGAAAGATTTTTCTCAACGTTTGTGCGGCGCGGCGAGTAGTTGTAGTTGTGAGGAGCGTCGCCGAAGGAGCATGACGGATGCCGTGTGAAATCGCGCAGAGCCTGTTGATGACCGACGCGCACGCGCCCCACATTGAAACGGACGAACGACAGACGGGCCTCGCTCTCTTGATCGCGCGGGCACGCGCGGGCGATACGGCCGCCTTTGAAGATTTGATGATAGCTACGCAGCACAAAGTAGTCGCAACGGCTTGGCGCATGCTCGGCGACCGCGAGGACGCGCGCGACGCCGCGCAGGAAGTTTTCTTGCGCGTCTTCAAATATCTAGAACGCTACGATCCGGCGCAGGATTTTCACGGTTGGCTCTATCGCATCACTTTGAACGTCTGCCACGATGCGGCGCGGCGTCGGCGCAAGATAGATGAAGGCAGCGATTGGTTCGACGCGCCCGGGCACGACGAACGCGCGGCCGAAGGTTTGCAAACAACGACGCAGATGGACGCAGAAGAGTTGCTGTTGCGCGAGCAGCAACGCGCACTTGTGACGCGCGCGCTGGCGACGCTCTCGGAGAAGGAGCGCGCCGCCATCGTCCTGCGCGACCTCGAAGGGCTGTCAACCGAAGAGGTGGCGCGCATACTCAAATCGCGCCCCGTCACCGTGCGCTCGCAAGTAAGTTCGGCGCGCGCCAAGCTCAAGCTCTACTGCGACCGGCTGCTGCGGAAAGGAGCGCGCCATGCGTAAACGTCTGCGCCGTACATTTGCTCAGCTCAGCGACACGTTCAAGCGCATGAACTGCGCGCACGCGGCCAAACTCATCCCGCTTCACATCGCCGGTGAGCTAACGAACAAGCGCGCCGCCGCCGTCGCTCAGCACTTGCGCGCGTGCGCACATTGTCGCGCGCAGGCCCGTGAATACGCGGCGAGTCGCGCGTGGTTGCGAGCGGGCGCGCAGCCCGCGTTCGAGGATCATTTTTATGACGAGATCAGAGCGAACGTGCTCAGCCAGATCAGACAGACGCAAAGACCCGCGCCGCCTGTTGCCGCGCCCCTCTTCGCGCCGCTTTTCAAACGGCAACGGCTCTACGTGGCCGCATCGGTCGCGCTCTTGGCATTGGCCGGCGCGCTCGCATGGCAAATCGCTTCCAATCACTCAGGCCGAAAGCAAACGATCATCGCCAACGCCAACACAGCCGTTGAAATAGCTACGCCGACGCCGAAAGTGATTAAGACGCCGACGCCTATCAATACGCCTGTGCCTGAACTGATGCCACAACGCGCGCCTATGTTCAGACGGCATGTGAATCAGCCGCAGGTCGTCGCGGTGAACAGTCCGCAGTCGCGGACGCCCCGCGCAGTCAATCAGCTTGAGCGTCAACCCGAACAGAGCCTTGCGCCGCAACAGAACGTCGCTCAGACCAATGTCACGCAGCAAGCCATCGCAGCATCGTCGAGCGCGGAAGTGGCGCGCATCGAGTTGCAGACCGCTGACCCGAACATACGCATCATCTGGCTGGCCCAACAGCCGACTGATGTTCAACCCACGAAAGATAAGTAAACTAATCAGGAGACAATTATGCGCTCGTCCAAACTCATCATCGCTATCATGCTTGCGCTCGCTTGCGCGCCGTTCGTTGCGGCGCAGCAACAACAGCCAGCGCCGCAATACGTCGAGAATACGGGCTTCAAGAATCGCATCTTTGAAGTCAAGAACCGCGACCCTGAAGACTTGCTGCAAGTGATCAGGCTGCTCACGAGCGGCTTCAAAGGCGCGCAGGCATCGGCGGATCGCAACTTCAAGACGATCACCGTGCGCGACTTCCCCGAAAACATCGCCGCCATCGAAGACGCCTTGAAGCGGCTCGACACGCCCGAAGCACCGCACCCAGAAGTTGAGTTGCATATACACGTACTCATCGCCGGTAACACAGAGCTTGGCGCAAGCGAAGTGCCCGCCGAGTTGAAAGATGTGGTCGGGCAGTTGCGCTCAACGCTCACCTTCAAGAACTACTACTTGCTGACCTCGATCATCCAGCGCGCCAAAGAACGACCGGGCTATAATCCGAGCATCATTCAGGGCGACGGTGTCGCCAGCATCAACCTGACGGGCGAACCCAACCCGCACGACTTCCATTACGTCTTCGGAGCTAACGCGCTGACCCTCGGCACTAACGCCGCAGGCGCGACGACAGTGCAATTAGGCGCTTTCAATTTCCTTTTGGAGGGCAATGGCGTGCACTCCTCGATCCGCAGCGACGTGGGCGTGCGCGAAGGCGAGAAGGTCGTGGTCGGCACAGCCGGCTTGAAAGACAAGGCGCTCATCCTCGTGCTCACGGCGAAGTTGCTCAAGTAGCAACGGCAGGACAAACAAAGCGCGCAGGCGTAAACACTAAGAGCGACCAGACGAACTATTGATTCGTCTGGTCGCTCTTAAATTTTGCTGCATCGTTTATCGTGCTTGTCTGCCCTGCCCCTCACTATTGCAAGATCGGATGCCCGCCGCCTTTCGAGTGATCGGCGGTCTGTTGAAAGAGCCGGCGGTCGTTGTGATAGAGCACGAGGTGTTCGCCTTCGTAGCGCACAACGTTGGCCATGCGTTGGAAGTCGTGATCGTGTTCGGCGACGACGAGCGCGCATGGATCAAATGAGAAGGCCATGCCGGCGGCATAGATGAAGCCGCCCTGATCGTAGATGCTGCCTCTGTAAGAGGGCGCGACGTAGGCCACGTCGGGCGAGTATGCGCCGGTGCTGTCGCGTGTGCGGTCGGGCTTAGCGATGAAGATGGTGTAGTCGGCGTAATTGAGGTGCGAGCGATAGCCGTGCTTGCGTGCGACGGCGAACAGGTCTGTTAAGCCATCGTCAACTGCGCGCAACCATTCAGGGCGCGGGCGGACGCGCGTGATGACGTGCGCGCCGCGTGGCGTCTCTGTGGAGTAATTGAACGTGTCGCCGGTGTAGCTCTCGGCCTGCGCGACGACGCGGCGATTGCCGCCGCCGACTTGCGCCGACGCGCTCGTGCCAAGCGTGCTGATGAATAGAACGATGGCTGCGACGAGTGCGCGCCGATGTGTCAGTAATAACCTCATGTTCATGCCCCCTGCTTGCAACTTCATATCTTTCGTTATCGAATCTCTGTTGAAACATTTGATGCCCGCCCGACGACGTTGTAAACAGCCTGCGTCGTCGAGGGGGCATCGGGTTTTCAGTCTGACCGGCGGGCGCGAAACGCTGCAACGCGAGCGCGACGCCGGTTCGTTTACTTACGCCGCTTGCGCTCCGAAGCGTGTGGAGCGCGCGGCGCAAAGTTAAAAATCCGGTTTCTTCTTATCGTCCTTCGATTTGTCCCTCGACTGATCGCGCGGCTGCTCACGGTTTGGTGGCTTCGGTTCTTTCACGATCACCTTTGGGTCTTTCGGCGGCGGATCATGTTTGTCGCGCTGGTCGTCTGCGAATGTGCCCGCAGAGATAGTGCAGAGCAACAGGGCCGCCAGCAAAATGCGTTTCAAGTCTTTCATCGCTACTGCTCTTCGAGCCTCCTCATGTGCGTGTCTGCTTGAGACGTGCATGGGAGGGAGAGAGGAGAGAGACGCACATTCGTCTCACCCGGCTTTTGAGCAAGATGGATGCCACACGCAAGACGCGCGACAACCTATAGCTTTTGCCGCCCGCAGTTTAGCGCACTGCTTGATTTGGCGCACGGTTTCCGGCGCATTTCATACGGTATCGTGCAGGAAAGCAGTAGCAGCAGTCTGTCTTTGCCTCAGCCATAATCAGCCCGCGTGAGAAGTTCATCATGGCTGCGTAGCTTCTCAGCAAGCGTGATTAGAAGCTATTCAGGCGTAATTAGGTTCTGCGCAGGTGTGATTAGCTTCTCACGCGGGCTGATTAGTGTCTCATCACGAGTGCTGAGGTTCTGCGCAGGGCTGATTAGAATCTAATCACGCTTGCTGAGAAGCTACGCAAGCCTGCTTAGAAGCTAAGCATGGGTGCTGAGAAGCTAATCAGCCGTGCTGTGGCTCAAAATCTAGCCAAGCATACCTTCAACTGCCTACTTTCTCACGACGATCCGCGCGCTGCCCATGTTGCCGCTCGCGTCGAAGGCGCGCAGAGAGATGGTGTGTTCGCCCGCGCCGGTGATCGGCAGGTCGAGCGCGTAAGTTTCGTGCGGACTGTCGGCGATGCCGTCTTCGGGGATGACCGTGCGCCATGCGCCGCCGTCTATGCTGACGTCGGCACGTTTGATGATGCCTGTGCCGTCATCGGTCTGAAAGCGCACGCGCACGCGGTCGCCGCTCAACTGTGCGTCGCCCGCGACGCGCACCACAGGCGGCGTGTTGTCTATGTCAACCGGTTCGCTCAGACGCTCACCTGTGAGCGCTGCATCAATGGCGTTGTCCGGTGCATCGGAAGCGATGACTTTGAAGACGTAGCGCCCGTCGCCCAAAGCCGCGCCGTCAATCGTGTAGAAGTTTTCGCGCTGGTGCTCTTTCAACAAGTGGAACGTGCTCTCGCTGAGCGCACGATAATAGACCGCGTATTCGAGCGTGTCGTTGTTGCGATCTTCAGCTTGCCATTGCAGAGAGATCGCGCCACGTTGGAACAGACGGCGCGGCGGCACTTGCGGCACGGGTGAGATGAGACCGGGATCGAAACCCGCCGCTTCGATGTTCGGATCGGTCTGCACTTGAATCGCCGGTTGCAACGCGATGCCGACCGGCAGCGTCGTGATCGACAAGATTTCCGGCGCGACGTTGCGCGGTTGATAAGCGACGCTCACGTTCTCGACGCGCGCGTCGCTCCCACTCGCGGTTGATGCATGCAGCACCGCGCGCCATTGAATGAAGCGCGCGCGCGGACTCAGGACAGGCGCGCCCGCCGGTTCTCGATACGCCGCGCTCCAATCGCTCCAAGTCATGTCGGGTCGTTCGGTGTTGCCGCTCCGCGTTTGCAGTTCGACTGCGCCGCGTCCCTGCCACCACACGCGCCCCCACGCCGCCACCACACGCGCATCACGCACAGGTGATTCATACGTCCCTTCGCTCACCGTCTCAGTCGTCAAGCGAAAGAGCTTCCCTTGATTGCTCGACGCGGCGAACACTTCGCGCCCGCGCGCGACGAGCGCAGAGATTTGATCTTCGGTTGATTGTAAGAGCAACGTGTCGCGCCCATCGTCTGTGACGGAATAGATACGACCTTTATCGCTCGTGCCGATCAAGACGGCGCGCCCTTCCGGCGCGGACGCGACCGAGAAAGCGTTGATCGTGGTCGAACTCCACAACACATCCGTGCCGCCATCGGGCTGGATGCGAAAGACTGCGCTGCGCGCGTTCTGTAGATCATTGCGACTGCGCGACTGCGCCTGCGGCTGGCCGAATGGTTGCGCCTGCGCGCCGCTCTCGTCAACCACGACGTTCGACGTAACGACCACTGTACCCTGTGCGTTGCCGCTTGCGGTTGGCGGCGTGGTCGGATTGGCGGCGGGCGTAGGCGGCCGCGCGGCCGTCGCTGCATCGCCCAAAGCGAGCGCGTAGATCGAGCCGTCGGGCGCGGGCGCGAGCGCGTGTATCTCGCGCAAGGGCGCGTCGAAGAGCGCGAACGCTTTGCCGTCGGGCGAGATGCGCAGGACGAGACCGCTCGGATCAGTGCCCGCGATCAAGTTGCCTTTGGCATCAACCGCGAGCGAGATGACGTGCGTCTCGTTGATGTCAATGAGCAGAGACGTTTCAGGCTTCGCACCGGCTTCGCGCACGCGATAGAGTTTGCCGCTATCGCCCGTGCCGACGGCGAGCGCGCCATCGGGCAACACTGCAAGCGACCAGATGTACTTGTCGGGCGGATCAAAATAGACCGTCGCTTTGTTGTCCGCGCCGATGCGATAGACCTTGCCATCGGGCGACGTGCCCGCGTAGAGCGCGCCGTCGCGGCCCACGACGAGCGCCGTTACGTCCAACTCCGGCGCGTCGTAGAGCAGCGCACCTTTGCCATCGGGCGCGACCTTGTAGATGCGCCCGTCGTGCCCTGTGCCGAGATAGACGTTACCTGCCGGGTCAACCGTGCTTGACCAGATGTAAGCCTGCTCTGTGTCGAACATCTGCGCGAAGCGCGGCGCAAGCATGAGCGCGCCCGTGTCCGTGACAGACACGCCATGCGCCTCGCCTTTCAACAAGTCCTCGCGCGAGTCTGTCTGCCAGACGACGGGGCCGCCTGCGTGCGCAGGCGCGTCGAAAGCGAGCATGAAAGCGATAAGTAGAAACAGAAGTTGTGTGGCGCGGGGTTGGACGGATGTGTTGTTGGTCATTAAATGAACTCGTATTACCTGAACGTTTATTTGCGTCTGAACTGCAAGCGCAGCACAGACGCAAACGCGGCATCACGAAATAATGATAACTCGAAAGGGCGCGGCACAAAACCGCGCACGCACTTTACTTGTTCACAAGCCCATCAACTCTTTGACGTACTTCGGCGCGGGCGAACCGAAAGAGATCATTAGGTCGTGCATCTGTCTGTAGTCAACCTTGCCGCTCAGCTTCGCTTCGTAGGCGCGGCGGATGTCGTTCACTTCGAGGACGCCGACGTAGTAGGTTGAAAGCTGCGTCGAAGAAAGCTCTGCGCGCCGCCACTTGCCAGCCGCTTCGCCCTCCTCTTGGAAGCCCTCGTTCATCAGCAGTGCGATCATCTCCTTCTCCGTCATGCCTTCGGTGTGAATCTTCTGATCGATGATCGCGTTCAAGATTGTGCGCAGGCGCATCTTGAGTTGCTGCATGTGGACTTCTGGCCCGCCGTAGCCTTGCTCGGCCATCAACTGTTCGGCATAGACGGCCCAACCTTCGACGAACACGCCGCTCTGAAAGACCGCGCGCAGTTTGGTCGGCGCTTTGAACTTGGCCGCGTGCGCGAGTTGCAGATAATGACCCGGCATCGCCTCGTGGATCGTCAAATCCTGCACCATGTAGTTGTTGTACTCGCGGAAGAAAGATTTGACGCGCGCTTCGGGCCAATCCTTCGGCGTCGGCGAGATGTCGAAATAGGTCTGCCCGTGTTGCTCCAGCGGCCCCGCCGCATCACAATAAGCGACCGCCACGCCGCGCGCGAACTCAGGCATGACGATGGCTTTGACCGGCTCCGAAGGGAGCGTCACGAGATCGTGTGCGCGCACAAAATCTGTCGTCGCCTGCAAGTCTGTGCGCGCGAGCGTGACGATGGTGTCGTTCGTCGGATGCTCGTCGGCGAGTTTATTGAGTACAGACTTGATGATGAGTTTTTTGTCGGCCAACTTCGTTGCGTTCTGCTCATCGGGGAAATATTTTTTGTAGAGCGGCAGTGCGACTTCGTACATCTGCGCTTGCGTTGCTTTCAGATCAGCTTCGGCGCGGCGCAAGATTTCTTCTTTGCTCAAATCAGATTCGAGCGCGTAGCGCAGCTTCTGGCGAAACTTCGCGTCGCCCAGACGGAAGTCGCCTTTCGAGCGCGGCAGCAAATCCTTCTCCAACCAGTTGCCGTAATCTTCAAGCGCAGCGATGGCTTTCGCTTGCGCGGGCGCAAGCTCCGTCTTCATCTCCGGCGCTTGATTGATGAACTCTTGCAGGTCTTCGCGGACGAGACTGATGTTGCCCTTGTTCTGCAAGATCGCCGTCTCGGTATAGACGCGCGGCGGGTTCTGCAAATTCTTCTTCGCCTGCGCGCACACTTCGGGCAGACCTTCGAGCCGGCCCTTGACGCTCCGCAGACGACGTTCGAGCGGCGCAAAATCGCGTGCGACGAGCGCGTAGATCGAGCCGCCGACGTTGTAGTTCAAAGGATTCCATTCGTACTCGCGCAAGGTGGCAAGCGCAAACAGATTGCCTTCGAGTTGCGTGCGCAGGATGCGATAGTCAACGCTGTTCTCTCGACTCAAACTCCGCAAGGGGATCGCCTTGAGCGCCTGCAAATATCTCTGATTGAACTCGCGCTGCCGCGCCACACCCGCGAGACTGTAATCGCCGAACCGATCATCGTAGCGATGATCGCCAAGCTGCGTCGCCGCTTCGGGACTGAGCGCCAACATCTCTTCCAGATACTTCGCCGCTAGCGCCTCAAACTTCTCGTCGGCCGACTTGTCGGCCGCACGCGAATTAATCAACGCAAGTGGCATGATAAGCAGAAGACTAAACGCCAGCAGCAACATCTTCATGTGCATCTCCATCATGTCTCATTTCAAAGTCTATTCAATTGCCCACGTAGCGCGCGTAGAGCGTGCGCGCGGTCTGCACGTCGTCTGTGCCGCGTATGATGGCGCGCGCGTCTTTGAAGATGGTCAACTCATACGCGCCCGCACGCAGGCGCAAGAGGTAATCGTTGACTTTGACTTCGCCGGCCGCGCGCAGACGCTCGGCGAGCGCAGGCAGATTGACGGCGACGACGGCGCGCGGTGCGATCTGCACGGCGTTGCGCCCACAGAGCACGGCGGCGAAATCGCCCGCTTCCGCGTCGAGGGTGTCGTAGCGGCCGTGCGCGCACGTCGGACAATCGGGCGCGGGCGCGGCGAGTTTGATCCGCCGCCATTCGTTCTGCCACACGTCGAACTGCATCAACGAGCCGTGCAGTAATTCGTCGTGCCCGGTCAAAAGTTTCAAAGCCTCGCTCACTTGCACGGCAGCGACCACGGAGATGATCGGCATGACGACGCCGGCCGTGTCGCACGTCGGCGCACTGGCGGCGGGCGGCGTCTCTTCAAACACGCAGCGCAGGCAAGGGCTGATGTGCGGGCGGACGGCCATCATCACGCCGTATGAGCCGACGGCCGCGCCGTAAATCCAGTTGACTCGATGCTTGACGCAAGCGTCGTTGATGAGATAGCGCGTCGCAAAATTGTCCGTGCCATCGAGCACGAGATCGCAGTCAGCGATGAGCCGCTCGACGTTGCCCTGATGCACGTCCAAGACTTCCGCTTCAACCGTCACATCTGAATTGATCTCCGCCACACGGCGCGCACACGCAATCGCTTTCGGCAGCCGCTCGCGCGCATCGCGCTCGCTAAACATCGTCTGGCGCTGCAAGTTCGACTCTTCGACGAAATCCCGATCCGCCACGCGCAAACGCCCGACGCCCGCGCGCGCCAACGCCTCGACCTGCGCCGACCCCAACGCGCCGCAACCCACAACCAGCACACGCGCCGCACGCAGGCGCACCTGTCCTTCAGCGCCGATGCCCTCGAATAGAATTTGTCGGCTGTAACGATCCATAGCTCAGAGGTCAGAGGTTAGAGGTCAGAGGTCAGCAAAGTCAAAAACCGATCTTTAACCGCCGATCTCTGATAATCGCTTTTCTGCGGCGGCGTGCATCACGTCGAGCGGCGCGCGTTGGCTTGTCCAGAGCGCAAACTGCGCGGCGGCTTGGGCGACGAGCATCGAGAGACCACCGATGACGTGCGCGCAACCGGCGGCGCGTGCTTCGCGCATGAAGCGCGTCGCCGCCGGGTTGTAGATGAGATCGTAGGCGATGCGTGTGCCACGCAGTTGGGCGGTTGTGGCCGGCGTTTCGTTTTCGGCTTGGCCGTGCGTACCGAGCGGTGTGGTGTTGATGACGAGATCGAAATCGTTGAAGCGCGCATCGTTGAGCGCGAGACAAGCTGCGCCGAATTCATGGGCGACCGTCTGGGCGCGCTCGACGTTGCGCGCAAAGACGGTTGTGTCTGCGCCTGCATGTCGTAAGCCCCAGAGCAACGCACGCGCTGCGCCACCTGCGCCGATCAAAGCGACGCGCGCGCCGTTCAGTTCGAGCAAGCTTGCGAGCGGCGCAAGCGCGGCCGGCGCGTCTGTGTTGTAGCCGTGCAGCGCATCGTCCTCAATCACGATGGTGTTGACTGCACCGATCTCGCGTGCGGCCGGTTCGATGAAATCGAGCTGCGCCATGATCGTCTGCTTGTGCGGTGCGGTGACGGAGAGACCGCGCAAGCGCCAATCGAGTTCGCGCGTGCGTGGGTCGGCCATGCGCCGCATGAACGCGGCCAAGTCGCGCGTCTCGAATGGAATGTAAACCGCATTCAGCCCGCATGCAGCGAACGCGGCGTTGTGTATGTGCGGCGAGAGCGAGTGCATGACGGGCGCACCGACGAGACCGAACACCTCTGTCCGCTCATCAAGCGTGTGGACGCGGTAAACGTCACGCAACTCGGCGGCGCTCGTCTGGCCGGGCGCGGTCGCATGTTCAAGGTCGAGCGCGCCGTAAGTGAGGAACGCGCCGCGCGCGGGCGCGAGGATGCGTGTCAACAAGCCAGCCTCACCCATCGCCACCGCGATCATCTCGCGCCCTTCACGGCGCGCGCGTTCGAGCAGGCGCAGCACCGGGATGCAATCCGTGATGTCGTCGGCTTGTACGGCAAGCTTCAGCACATCAGCCCGCGTGCTGCTTAGTCGGCGATAAATCTCATCCAGATCAGCCGGCAGACCAACAAAGTCGTGATGCGAACAGATCACACGATACTTGCGGCTGAAATAAACATACTGATCGAACCAGAACACAGAGTCGCTCAACTCACGATCAATGAAGTCCGGGTAGAGCCACTCGTTTTGATAAAGATAGGAAGAATTGTTGAACCAAAACTGGCGTTGCTCGTCGCTCGTTAGCGTTCGTTGCCCGCCTTGCTCAGCGGGCCGAAAGGTAATGATGAACGGGCGCGGGCGTTCATGCAGCAGTCGAGCGATCTCATCGTGCGCTGCCGCGAGTTGCGCATCGTCCGCGAGACAGTCAAGGCGCAATTCAATTACATCGGCGACCTCAACCGCACGCGCGACCATCGCGCGCATCTCGCTCGCGCGGCGCACACAGACGGGCACGCAGAGCAAAGGCTGTCCGTTGTCCGTGGTCAGTTGTCCGTTGTCCGCTGTCTCGTCAGTTGTTCGTTTCATCTTCAGCATTCAACTCAGGCAAAGAAAACAACGGACAACTGACCACTGGCAACGGACAGTTTTTATTTGTCACGGTCGAGCAGTTGCGTCGTGTTCTCTGTGACGCTGGCTGGCGGGTAGAGTTCGGCGGTGTTGCGTGGCGGCAACTCGCGGCCGTAGGGCGCGGGCGGCACGGCGGGCGGTGTGTATGCAGGCGGCGCGAGTTGCGGCGTCTTTTGACTCTGCTTGAAGCGCACGTATTCTGCGATGCCGTCACCGATGCCCATGAAGGCCGGGATGAGCATCCAGAACCACCAGATGTGACCGGCCGGCGCGTAGTACAGAACGGCGATGGCGACGCAGATGAAACCGATGCCGGAGAAGATTTCTTTGATTGCTCTTTCGATGGTCGGCGGCTTGTCGCGCTTGCGTGCGCGCTTGCGCTCGCGCCGCGAAAGCCCGCGCGCTTCGGCTTCGCTCACAGCCTCCGGCAAGCGACCCGTTAAAGCCTGTGGCACGAGACTCAGATTCGTGCCGCAAGCCCGACAGAAACTCGCGCCGTCAACATTCTGCGTACCGCACTTCGGGCAATACATCGCTCGCGTCTCCTCTCAACTAAACTTTCGCTCACGGATATACGTCACCACGCCGTCATCGTTCAATCATTATTGTAACTTAATCGCTCGCTCATGGCCGGCTTCCGCCGCGCGTTCGTCTCCGACTTGCTTAACCTGTGCTGCCGCTGCCATGCGTTGGCGCAGAGCTTCATAGAGCACGACGCCGGCCGCGACCGAGACGTTGAGCGAAGCGATGCGCCCGCGCAGAGGAATCCGCACGAGCGCATCGCAACGCTCGCGCACCAGACGCCGCAAGCCCTCGCCTTCGCCGCCGAGCAACAGCACTGAGGGCCTAGTCCAATCCCAGTCTGTGTATTCAAGGCTCGCATCGGCGGCCGTGCCGATGGTCCAGATGCCGCGCTCTTTCAACTCTTCGATGAGCCGCGCCACGTTCGTTACGCGCGCAACCCGAACGTATTCGAGCGCGCCCGCCGCAGCCTTCGCCACCGTCTCTGTCAACCCGACAGCCCGCCGCTCCGGCACGAAGACCGCATCCGCGCCGACGCACTCGCACGTCCGCAAGATCGCGCCGAGGTTGCGCGGGTCTTCCACGCCGTCGAGCACAACCGTGAGCGGCGGCGCGGCAGTGTTGACACGCGCGGCGAGCGCATCTAACAGTTCGTCTGCATCGGCGTAAGCGGCGGCGGCGACGCTGGCAACGACGCCTTGATGATTCGCGTGCGGCGCAAGTCTGTGCAACTCCGCGCGCGGCGCACGACGCACCGGCACGCGCTGCTCACGCGCCAACTCGAACAACTCGTGCAAGCGCGCTTCGTGCGCGCCTTCCGCGACCGTGATGCGCTCGACGCGCCGCCCGCCCGCGCGCAGAGCTTCGAGCACCGGCGCGACGCCGTAAAGTTGGCCCGAAGGGGCCGGCGCATGCTCGCGGCGCTCGCCGTCTTGCGCGTGCGTGCCTTCGCGCCGTTCGTGCTCTTGGTCAATATGCGGCGACGCACGCCTCTGTCTGCTCTTGCGTTGCGGTTTCATGTGTTGCGTGCACGCATGACAAAGTATCGGCGCAGCCGGCCGTAGCGCGTGAACTGCGGCTCGTTCGTCACGCTCGTCGTCGCGTTCAGGCGCAGGCGACCGCGTGTGCGGCGCAAGCCGCCCGAAGTGGTCTGCTCAGCGACCGGCCATGCAGCTTGCAAGAGATGACGCAGCGCCGTGTAGTTGTCGTCGAACACGGCCGTCGAAGCGCGCGTGCGCAAAGCTGCGACGAGGCGCGTGAAGTTCTCGGCCGCGAGCAGACTCTTCTGCTCTTCAAGACAACTGTAATCGAAACTCCCGGCCATGATGCGCCAGTTGTGCGCCGCATCAGTCATGTAAAGATCGAGCACGCCCTCGTCTTCGTAGAACTCGCGCGTCTCGACCACCTCGCGCTCCGTCCGGCCTTGTCGTTCTTCAACTTCGATCTGCCGCCGACTGATGCGCCCCGCGACAAGCAATACGACATCAGACCACAAGACGCGCTCACCCGCATCATCCGCGCTCGCCCAACCTGTCAACGCTTCTTCGTCCCACTCAAGCCGCCGCACGCGCTGCGGCGGCACGTCAAACGCGAGCGTTTCATCGGCTACGATCTCGACTTGCAGGCCCAACGACGCGAGCCTGCGTTCAAGTAGTTCGGCTTCTTCGTGCGCGGCCGTGCGCGCGAGCGGCAGAGGTACGCGCGCCGCAATCATTCGTTGCAACTGTTCCGGCTCAAGCCGCGCGAGTTGTGCCGCTTCGACGAGCGCATCGCGCGGCACGTT
The DNA here is from genome assembly GCA_003223935.1 of Acidobacteriota bacterium. GTDB lineage: Bacteria > Acidobacteriota > Blastocatellia > Pyrinomonadales > Pyrinomonadaceae > QHXQ01. The sequence goes on from QHXQ01000027.1 coordinate 24,052, forward strand.
GGGCGCATCTTCTGCACGCGCGAGCAGCACGACGTTGTAGCCTTGCTCCCACGCTTCGAGCGGGCGCAGGATGGGGCGGCGCAAGTCTGCCCCATCCGCCGCGACGGGCAGCGCCGCGCCGCAATAGAGACACTGCATGCGCGTCGGCGCGTTGGCGCGCAGGCACGCGGGACAAGCAACCAACTGCGCGGGCGCAAACGCACGCGCCTCAGATCGAGGCGCAAAAGCATCAATGTCCGGCGGCGTTTCGTCATCGTCGGGCGGGCGCGTCATCTCGGCGGCATTATACGTTCAGGCGTGCGGCTTTGTAACGCGAGTTGTATAATCGCGGCTGCCCTGAAATCAATCGAAAGCGGACAGGTCTATGTCACGTCGTCAGTCTGCTCGTGCAGCGCGTTATGCGTTGCTCATGTCGTGCGCGTTAATATTGGGCGCGTGTGCGGCGGCGCGCGGCCCCGAAGCGACGCGCCCGCGCGCGAATGAGCCGACGTATCCCATCATCCTGAGCGCGAGCACGGAGCGGCGCGAGTTGGCGACGGCCGCATGGCAAGCGCTCACGCAACAACAGACCGCCAACGCTGCGCCGACGCCGGAGTTGCAAAATGTGACCGCGACGATCAGCGCGTTGCCGCAAGGCGTCACGCTCGCGCTCCCTAAAGTCGAGATCGCCAGCAACGCCGCCACGACGAAGGACGAGGCCACGCGCGAATCGCTGCGCCGCTTTCTCACGAGCGCTGCGCCCCTGCTCGGTGTCGCGGCGAAAGATTTATCGCTCATCGAAATCAGAGACGAGGGCGCGACGAAGCTCGTACGCTACCAGCAGAACCCTTTTCCCCATCCGCTGCGCAGCAACTACGGCATGATCGAGATTCGCATCACGGCCGATGGTCGCGTCAGCGCGCTCTCAAGCACCGCGATTCCAGACACCGAACGGCTCGCCCGCGCCCTCGCCGCGCAACCAACGAAGTTAACCGCGCAGGACGCAGAGACGCGCCTCGCCGGTCGCGCGTTATCTTACGGCAGCGCGGGCAACACGATCTCTTACACGGTTGGCCCCGGCGATCAGGTTAAAGCGCGCGAATTGATCGTCTATCCACTGCCGCGCGCTGGCGATCCAAACACGCTTGAGTTGCACCTCGCGTGGGAGTTGGCGGTCGCGCGCACGGGCACGACGCTACTGGTTTACGTGGACGCCGTGACGGGCGACATCATTGCGGCCGAGCAGCAGGCGGCCGCGCCGACGCCGACGAAGTAAGGACGGGCCGCCATGCGCCAAACGCACTGATCCTCGCGTCGTCGCTTGACCGCACGCGCCTCGCGGCGGCATGCTATGACAAATTAAAAGTTATGGACTTCAACTTCTTAACTATGGAGCGTTTCACTACATGCAGCACTTTGATCCGACGAATAACATTTCGTGGCAACTAGGACACAGAGGACGAGTCGCGGTTTTCATTGATGGCAACAACCTTTTCCACGCAGCACGGTTCCACAACATAGACATTGACTATAACAAGCTGCTGCGCGTTTTGCTCGGCGACGGGCGCCTCTTGCGCGCCTTCTTCTACACCGGCGTTGATGTGGGCGCGGAACGGCAACAAGGCTTCCTGCTCTGGATGCGCCGCAACGGTTTTCGCGTCATCCAAAAAGAGTTGAAAACTTTCTACGACGGCACGCGCAAGGCGAACCTAGATGTCGAGATCGCCGTTGATATGCTCTCGCTCGCCGGACGTTATGATACGGCGGTGCTCGTCTCCGGTGATGAAGATTTCGTCTATGCGGTCAACGCCGTCGCCTACAAAGGCTGCCGTGTCGAGGTCGCAGGCTTCCGCTCCAACACCGCGCCGAAGCTGATTGACGTGGCCGACTATTTCATTGACCTCGGTGAGATCGCCGACAAGGTGCGCAAAGAGAACTCGCACGGCGTGCGCTACTACGAGAACCACACGCACGACGAGGCGCACGTGCCATCGCACGTCTCGCCGCACGACACAGACACGGGCGGCAACAACTACCGCACGCAAAATCACACAGCGCCCGACCTCTCGCCTAGCAACGACGAACCCATAGACGAGCAGGTCAACGATTACAACCCGCAGTCTGACTTCGTCCGCGTGACGGATGAACAATAAAGGCAGTGGTCAGTAGCCAGTGGTCGGTGATCAGTTGAAAACAGAAGCTGACTTTACTGACCACTGACCACCGACCACTGATCACTGTTTCATGAAACTCTTCAGCATCGAAGAAGCGAATGAGTTGTTGCCGGTTGTGCGGCGCATTGTCGCCGGCATCACGCGGGCGCACGCTGAAGTGTTGAAGTTTCAAGCGGCGGCCAAGCTTGCGGCCGAAGGCGCGGAACTCGGTGGCGGCTTCATGCCGGGCGGCGCGCGCTATGTGGCGGCCTTGATGCGGCTCATCGAACGTGCGAGCGAACTTGAGGTGCTCGGCGTGCAGTTGAAAGACTACGCGCGCGGGCTGGTTGACTTCCCTTCGCTCCGCGACGGGCGCGTCGTCCTGCTCTGCTGGGAACTCGGCGAGGGCGACCGGATCGAATGGTGGCACGAAACCGAGGCCGGCTACGCAGGCCGGCAACCGCTCTGAAACAAAGTAGAAGGTAGAAAGGCGAAAAGGCGAAGGGCGAAAGCGCAGATACGCCTGTAGCGTGATCTGAAAAAGATCAGAGCATAGCTCTGTCCTAACTGTCGCCTTGCTCCTTTCCCCTTTCGTCTTACTTCAGCCCTTCACCTTCTCTACTTTTCCTTGTGCCATTCCCCAGCGCAAACACATTGGCTTGTATATTTTCTGGTTGACGACTTAAAGTAATCTCTGATAGCATCCGCCGCGACTCCGCTAAGGGCTTAGAGTTACCGGCTGCGCCCGTCCGTGTCTGATTTTCATTTTTGAGCGAGCAAGAGGAGAGAAGCTGATCCGTTATGCTGTGTGCTGCGTGCCGTGCCGTTTACGATAGTTCGCTGGCCGCATGCCCCATCTGCCACGCGCCGAATGTGGCGACTCCAAGTTACCGAAGAATCGCTATGACTCCTTCAGCCAGCCCCGAACCGACAGCCGCAGACATCCAAGACAACGCCGCCGCACCGCCCGCTTCGACTCTAATCGAGTTTCCGACGCCGGGCCGCGGGCCGCGCCCGCAGTGGCGCAAGGAGTTGAGCGAGCGCGTGCGCGAGATTCAGCAGCGCAAAGCGCAAGAGGCTGCGCGCGAAGCCGAAGCAGCGACACAAGGAACGGCATCGTTCACATCACAGACTGACGCTACGCCCAATGCAGACGCGCAGGCAACGGCTCAAGAACCGGCCGCGCCGCCGCTCGGCCTTGTGCCGCCCGCGCCCGCGCCCGAAATGCACCCGCTCGCCCTCAAAGCACTCAAGCGGATCGAGCGCGCACGGCAGCAGTCGCCTGCTCCGCCTGCGCGCGCGCCGCGACGTGGGCACGGCGCAGCCACGGCCGCCGCGCGCGTCGTCAGAGAGGAGTATCAAACTGCGTTCGAGACTGCGCCGCAACCCGCGCAACCCACTGCGCGCACGGCGGCCGATGTCGCGCCCGAGCGTGCGCCGCAACCTGCGCCGCGCGCACAACAGAGCGCGGATATGGAGCAAGTCGCGCAGTCGGCACAGGCAGCGACGAATCAGACGGCTGCGCCAATCGAACAGACGGCGCAGGCGCTTCAAGCTGAGCCGACGATTGAAACGGCGCGCCCGCTCAACCTAGTCGTCGTGCCGGCGCAGCCAACGACGCAGACTGAGAACGCCGACACAGAGACGGACGCACGACATAAATCACGCCGCCACATTCCGGTTGTGCTTGATGAAGCGTATCTTGCACGGCGTGAAACCGCAGAGACTGTGGCCGTAGCGCCACCCGCACCGCAAGCCGAAATTCACGCGCCGCTACTGAAGCGTGCAGCCGGCGGCATTATTGATCTACTGGTCGTCGCGTTCGCGGCGACGCCATTCGCGGCCATCATCGAGTTGACCAACGGTAACTGGTCAGACCCGCGCGTCGCCGGTTCGCTCGGCGGCATCGTCGTCGTGTTGATGTTTCTCTACTTGATGGCCTCGACGGCGCTCGCAGGCCGGACGTGGGGCATGTCACTCGTCGCCTTGCGCACGGTTGACGCCGACACGGGTCGCGCGCCGACCACAGGTCAATGCGTCCGGCGCGCGCTCGGTTACATGCTCGCACTCGCCATCGGCGGACTCGGCTTACTTTATGCTCTCTTCGACGCCAAAGGGCGCGCGCTCCAAGATCATCTCTCCGGCACTGTCGTCGTGCGCGAGTAAGCGATAACACATCACTTGACTGAAAGCTCTGCGCTGCCAATCGCAGCGCAGAGCTTTTGTTAATTGCTCTTTATCACCAACAGCACATGTGCAGAAGTTGACAACTAACAAATAACCAATAACAAATTACCAAGAACAAACTCATGCACGAGCAACTGATCGCGGCCATCGTCAAAGAGATCGCGCCTGTGCTCACGGGGCAGACGTTGGGCAAGGTGTGGCAACTCGCGCGCGTGGCGCTCGTGTTCGACTTCCGTCTGCGCGACGAACGCTATCTGTTCATCGCCGTCGAGCCGAACGAACCGCGCTTGTATCTTGTCCGGCGCACGGTGCGCGAGTTGGAGCGACAGACGCTCGCGCCCGAACCGTTCCTGCTCATGCTGCGCAAACAACTCGGCGGCGCGCGGCTCGTGAATTTAACGAAAGATGAAGGCGACCGCGTCGTGCGTTTCCATTTTGCCGCGCGCGATGTGATCGGCGCAGAACACGAAGCGACGCTCGTCGCGCAACTGACCGGGCGGGCCGCGAACTTGTTCCTGCTCGATGAGGCAAAACGGATCGTCGCTTCTTTGCGCCCCGCGCACGGCGCAGGCCAAGAGATCGGTGAAGCTTATCAACCGCCACAGTCGCGGCGGGCAGACGCGGCGCAGTCGGTTGCGCCGTCACCGTTCGCGCAAGGCGCGTTCGCCTCTTTGTCGGAAGCGGCCGATGCTTACTATCAAAAGCGCGCGGCTGAACGCGCGTTCGATGCGCGCGCGGCGGCTCTTGCAGCGCGGCTGCGGCAAGAGACGGCGCGGCGGGAAAAGTTGCAAAGCAACCTTGCGCGCGACCTCGCCGCGCACGGCGACGCCGACGAGCACAGACGCATCGGCGATCTGCTGCTCGCCAATCTCGCCACCGCCGAGCGCAATGGTGCGCGGGTGCGGCTTACGGATTACTACGCCGATGGTGCGCCGCTCATCGAGTTAGAGATTGACGAGCACGCGACGCTGCAAGAGGAAGCCGCGCGCAGCTTCGCACGCTACACAAAGGCTAAACGCGCGGCACAAGAGATCAACGAGCGGCTTGCGATTTTGCAGACAGAGCTGGCTGCGCTCGCGTTGCAACGCGCCGAACTCGCCCGCGCCATTGCCGCCCGCGATGCAGATGCGCTGGAAAAAATCGCCGCACAGTTTGACAAACGCACGGGCCAGCGCGGCGCAGAGACAAAAGCAAAACAGAAGAAAGGGCCGGCGAAGGGCGCAAGCAAAGCGACGGAGCAGGCTAAGGTCGCGCGTGTGTATCGTTCGTCCGACGGCTATGAGATTCTGGTCGGGCGCGGGGCACGTGATAACGACCTGCTGACGTTTCGGCTCGCCCGCCCGCACGATCTGTGGCTGCACGCGGCCGACTATCCCGGCTCGCACGTCATCGTGCGCAACCCACAACGCACAGAGTTGCCGCAGCGCACAGTCATCGAAGCCGCGCAACTTGCCGCGCACTTCAGTCAAGCGAAGCAAGACGCGAAGGTCGCCGTTCATTACACGCAGCGCAAGTTCGTCGCTAAGTCCAAAGGCGCAGCACCCGGTCTCGTCCGCATCGCCAGCTTTCGCACCATGCTCGTCGCACCGCGCGAGAGCGGCGAGCGCATTTGAAGCGGGAGCAAAGGCGAAGCAAAAGAGGCTGCCTATGATTGAAGGCAGCCTCTTCGTTTGTGCGTTTTATGTTGGTTTCAATCGCCGACGGCCGATGCTGATCCGTGCGTGCGTGTCGGTTGGTGCAGCACGCTGGCGTCTATCATGTTGAGGCCGCGGACGGTCTCGAAGCCGGGCACGATCTCTTGCTCAAACGGCAGCATGCCGGCGCGATTACGCTTGCGTCCGGTGAAGTCTAAGTAGAGATGTCTGCGCATGAAGCGGTCGGGCACACCGGCGAAACGCCAGAGCGGGTACTTGATCCCACGACCGAACAGCTTCTTGCCGATCATCTTGTAGTAGAGCGGCACGCCCAGAGAGAATTTGGTGGCTGCCTTCTGCCCGCCGTACCAGAATTCGAGATTGTACTTCCAGCAGGTGAAGAAGAACTCCCATTGCAAGTCGGTCATCTCGATCAGCTTCGCGCTCTTCTTCGCGGCCATGCGTGTATCTTCGAGCGGCACAAAGAACGTGGGCACGAACGTCCCCTTAGCGTCGCGCAGGTCGGAGAGCAAGTCGAGCGACTGCTTGGTGTCTTCGTCCGTCTCGCCCGGCAGCCCGATGATGAAGGTGCAGAACGGAAACCAGTTGTGCCGGTTCAGAATCTCCATGCCCTTGAGCACAACGTCGCGCCACTGGTGCGCTTTGTATGGATAGCCCTTGCCCTTCATGTAGGTGTTGAAGAGGCGCGGGCTGCCGGTCTCAAGCCCGATGATCGGATCGATGCACTTCTTGTTTGGATCGGTCGAGTCTGGATGATGCACGTGCGAGTAAGGCACAAGCAGCGGCGTCAGACGCTCGATGATCGAAGGGTCTTTGACGACCGGGGCCATCGTGATGTGCGAGGTCTGCAAGGTCTCGACGCCGGGCACGGCCTTGACGCTGCGGAACATGGTTTCGAGCGCGGGCAAGTTGGGCGTGAAGTTCGGCAGTTGTTCGTAGAGGAACATGTCCTCACTGGAGAACATGATCTCGGTCGCGCCTTGGCGCGCGTTGACCTCTGTGCTGGCGATGATGTGTTCGAGCGGGAATGAGCGCCCGACCTTCGTCGCTGGCGAACAGAACTGACAACCGCGCCCGCACCCCCTAGTGATCTCGACCACGCCGAAGGTCGAACGATGGCGCACAACCGGAATCTCTTCGACCGTCGGCTGCGTCTCCTTCGAGAACTTGACGATGCGCGGCAACGTCGGGTCGCCTTCGATGATGCGCTTGAACAGTTCGCTGAAGACGCGCTCGATCTCGCCGTCAATCAGATAATCAATCTTGAACTCGTCGAGCCGGTTCGCTTTCTCTAGCTGCCATGCGCCGGGGCCGCCAACGACGATCTTCGGTTTGTATTTTTGAATCGCCGGATGCGTAACGATGCGTATGAACTCGTGCGCATTCAAGGGGATCAGGCTTTGCCCGGCCAGCTTGGAATAAACGTCGGTTGCGTAGGAGATGCCGAGCGGGTTGTGCGCGTGAATGGCGACGACCTTTGTTTCCGGCCCGACGAAACGGTCGAGGTATTCGAGGTAGCAGGTCACCACGTCTGCTTCGTCGTATTCGCGCAGCAGGAGTGTTTCAACCATGCGCAGGCCGTTCGGCACGTACTTGGCGCGCCCGTCGGGCCATGATTCGTTCTGTAGAGATTCCGGTGGAATGAGTTTTTTGCTGTACTTAAAGGGGATGGTGGCCGACATCATCTGCTGCCAAATGCTGTGATGCCATTCGCTCGCCTCCGAGTTCGAGGCGGTCAGAACGATTCTGGGAGAACCCATAACAGTCAACTCCTCGCTGGCGCTGGGACAAACAGCGTGCAATAAGATCGCGCCGCACGGCGCGCACCCATCGTCAACTTACATAGGGTCTGAGTATCAAGTTCACGCGGGCTTAAGTAGTCTCATCATGCTTGTCGGCAAAGCCTCATGTAGGTCTAGGCTTTGAGACGAGGAATCATGCGCCCGCCGGTCGGTAAATCATAGACCTTAAGAGTCGCGTGATTTTAAACAGCAGCCCATAAATAAGCAACTGATAATTACTAAAGCTGTCCGTCGTTAGTGGTCAGTTGTCCGTTGTTCTTTGCTTCGTCATCTGCTCGTTCTAGCTTTAGCCTGCAACTCACGCCAGCAGCACAACGGACAACTGACCACTGACGACGGACAATTTTGTTAGCCCGCGCTATTATCTTCAAGGCGGCAAGCCCGATAAATTTATACTCGATGGACATGCATGAGCACTAATTTCATCGCACCGTTGGAACGACTGGCGAGCGACCTGTTGGACGGACTGGCAGACGTGCTCGTCGGGCGCGCTGCAACCTTGCGCGACGGCACGGAGCACGTTGGCGTCGAGTTGCCGCGCGACCTCTACGCGCATGCGGGCGCGCAAACCGAATGGTGGTATTACACGGGCCACATGCAGACGGGCGCGGGTCGGCGCTTCGGCTTCGAGTTAGTCTTCTTCAAGCGGCGCACAGACTTAGATCGCTTCGGTGTCGTGCCCTTGCGCCTCGTCGCCAATCCGCTCTACCTCGCGCACTTCGCCATCACGGACGAGACGCGCGCTACGTTTCGCTACGAGCATCGCAAGAGCGCGAACGGTCTCCTTGATCTGCCGGCGCGTGCGAGCGCCAAGCGTTATGAGGTGCGCTTGGGCGACTGGTCTGTGCGCGAAATGGCCGGCGCGCATCGCTTGCGTGCGACGTTGGGCGATGATCTGATCTTCGAGGTCGCTTTGCGCCCCACAAAACCGGCCGCGCTCAACGGTCAGCAAGGCATCGGCGTCAGCTTCAAAGATGCGGGTGAAGCGTCGCGCTATTTCTCTTACACGCGCATGGCGGCTGAGGGGCGCATCACTTGGGGTGGTGAGACTGAAGCTTGTACGGGCGCGGCGTGGATGGATCGCGAGTTTGGTACGTGGCGCACGACCGAGAAGCAGCAAGGGTGGGATTGGTTCAGCGTGCAACTGGCGACGGGCGCAGAGGTAATGGTCTATCACCTGCGCGACCGCGCAGGTCGCCCATCAGAATTTTCGAGCGGCACGTTCGTTGATGCTGAAGGGCGTTGGACGCATTTGACATTCGCAGACTTCACACTTGAAGCGACCGCACACTGGCGCAGCCCGCGCACCGACGCAACCTATCCGAGCGGTTGGCGGCTGCGCGTCCCGCGCGAACAGATCGATCTCAACATCACGCCCGTCATCAAAGATCAAGAACTCGACACGCGCGGCACGACGATGATCGTCTATTGGGAGGGCACGTGCACGGTCGAGGGCCAGCACGGCGAGACGACGACGGACGGGCGCGCCTACGTCGAACTCGTCGGCTACGACCGCTCGCACGAGCAGCCTTCGATCACAACCTTCCTCTTCCGCGACGCCCTCGATAAAGGCTGGCGCAGCGTCTTCGGTTAGAGATCAGTACCACCTGCTGTATTGACCTACGCTCTTACTTCCCTGCTGCTATGTCATCGAGTAAGGTCTGTGCCCGCGCGCGTAGCTGTGGCGCGGTGCTCATGCGGATGACTTTCTCCAGCGTCTCGCGGGCGGCGGGCAAGTCTTTCTGCCGCAGATAAACTTGCGCGAGGATGAAAGTCAGATCGGGTCGGCCCGGCGAGAGCGCGAGCGCCTGTTTGAGCAGCGTGACAGCCTCGGCCAGACGCTCGCCCGTGACAAGATTGACGAAGGCGAGCAGGCGATAGCTTTCGGGGAAACGCGGCTCAAGCATGATCGCACGTTGCAGTTCTGCGCGCATCACGCGCGCGACCTCCGGGCTGTAGCCTGTCGTCGCTTGCTCCTCGTCCATCCCTTCACGACTCAGCGCGTAAGCATAGTAGTAGTGCGCAAGGCAACTATCAGGCGCGAGCGTGACGGCTTGCCGCAACTGCTCTTCGGCTTCGGCAAAACGACGCTGCCGCACACGTGTCATGCCAAGTGCGGCGCGCGCCTCTGCAAGCTTTTCGTCGAGCGCGACCGCGCGTTGCAGATACTTCGCGGCGTCTTCGGGACGTTCAATGTGCAGGAGCAAGTCGCCGAGATAGTATTGCGCTTCGGCTTCAGTCAACGATTGCTCGTGCAACTCTGTGTCGCTGCCGCTCCGGTTATCAACCGCAATGGCGCGCACCGGATACTCGCCGCGCTCGACATAAGCCGTTAGCTCGGTCTCGATTGTTTGGTAGTCGGCATGGAACGACTGTTGGAAGCTACGCTCGACGGGCAGACCCGCGGCCAGCATTTCCATGAAGCGCAGAAGTTGCAACTGTCGCCGGCCTTCGTTGCCGGAGATCAGATAATGGACGAGCGCCCAAGCCTGCGCATAGAAGATGTCGTTGCGTTCATCTTCGACATAATCGGCCGAACCGCGCTCGATCCGGAAGAGTTGCGCGAGCGTGAGCAGTTTGTGTTCGCGTAAAAATTGTACGTGCCTTTGGATCGGCGTGCCGAGCACGCCGCCGCGCGTCGAGAGACTGAACGTGCTGTAATACTGCGCCAGTCCTTCGTTCAACCAATCGGGCACATGGCGCGCGCTACCCGCGATCAGCAGATGCACAGACTCATGCTGCGGCAGCGCGTATAAATCTTCGGCGGGCAGACCCAAAGGCAGCACGATATAGTTCGTGTCGAGTCCGGCTTGAAAGTAACCTGTGAAGCTGATGGTGCGCTTACGATAGAGCGGGCGAAACGGACTGTAAGCATCATAACTGCTAAAGACGACCACGCGCGTCGGCACCGGCGCGTTCAACCCGAACGCCGGAAACAACTCAGCGAAGGCGGCGCGAAACTGTTCAAACCGCGCCGCCACTCGCCGCATCTCCACCTCGCTCGCATCACCCACAAACAGATAATGCGCCGAGCGTACGCTCGTCCACTGCTCTTTAGTTGCTGCGCCCGACACGCTGCATGCAAGACAGAAGATCACGCCCATGACGCACGCGCCACGCCTTAGTAGTCGGTCTGCGCAAGGGCCGCTCATTTCTTATTCTTTTCCTTTAGCGCCTTTTCCTTTTGCTCTTTCTCTATTTTCTTTCGCTCTTCTTCTTTTTTCTTATTCTCCTCCTTTAACGTATTTTTGATTCGCGTACACCACTCCGGTGATTTACCGTGTATGTCAGAGGACACTTTAGGGGAAACATTCAGTTTTGCCTGAAGGGCATTACGGCTGTTGTCATCACCTTGAAAGTACATCTTAGCTACTGAATCAAACCCGACGAGCGCAAAGAGATCGTTCGCACAATCTAAGTCGTAGAGAGTTTTCGCGGCCGGCAGTCCCTGTTCTTCCAAGACTCTGTCGGTGAAGTATTGCGTCACCCCTTCATCAAGGGGATGGCCTAAGATGGCTCTAAAGCGTCCGTCAGAATGTTTGTGCAGCGCCTCGTGCAGCGCCTCACCGTAATTTGCGCGCGGGCGCAGGTGAATCGTATCCGTTTTCGGATGGTAAAACCCCCTGACGGTTTTCAATTCATTCATTTCCTCTGATCCCGATTTGATTTTATTCAGGTCAATGTAGGCCTTCTCAAACTCCTCATCGGAATCGTGCTGAATGAATTTTTTGGCGACGATCTCCGGTTGTGTCTTGAAATAATTTTTCAGCAGCTTGCTCTGACTCAGGACAGTCACCAGCAGCTCAGTCGCATGCGCTTCTAAGTAGCGTCTGGGCGAATCAATGCCTGCTTGCTTGAAGGCGTCTGTTTTGTCCGATCCAGTCGCACCGGCGTCCGGCGTTTTTTGCCTTTGGATTAACGGCGCGGAGCGGCTTTGCTGGACCACGTGAGTTAATTCATGCGCCATGAGTCGCTGTCCGGCCGCCGTTTCCGGCGCGTATTGTGCGTTGCCGAAGACGACATCGCGCCCGACCGTATAGGCCAACGCATTAAGTGCGCGCGCCGACTGCGCCGCCTTGGCATTTACGTGCAGGCGGATGGGGCTGAGGTCATAGCCGAGACGCGGCTCCATAAACTTGCGTGTTGCCGGGTCGAGCGGTTGACCGGGCGCAGATAATACTTCCTGCACGATGGGTGGAACTGGCGACAGCCGCCCGACGCTTACCGGCAGACGCTCAAGCTGCAAGTTTGCACCGGGCAGGCGCGACATCTGTTCCGCAACATGCTCAGCCTCTTGCTCGCAAGCGTCACCCGGACTGTTGCTGGCTGATGCTGTCTTAGTTTGCACCGGCGCTTTAGCATTTACTGAAAGCCGACTGAACTCGTGACCAAAGCGCGCTGTCTCTTTAAGGCCGGAGTCGGTCTCAAAAGCAGGTTCGGCCGGTTGCGACCCCGGCGCGGTTTGATTTCCAAGCCTGTGCAACGTGCGGAGCTTAGGGCCGTGCGCCGCTTGTTGAGGTTGCCCCTGCTTCTGTGCGTACGTGCGCATAGCCTCTTCTACTGTCGAAGCGTTGCCGCTCTCATGCCGCGCGTGGCTGCCTCAAGTTTAGACCACACGTTGCGATATATTATCCTTACTTAAATGGATCATAACATGCTTTCCGCGTCATAGTGCGCGTGTCCGGCGCGTATCTGCCTTATACTGCGCGAGCCGCAGGCGGTGTGTTGCATGGCTGAACTAATAACCGACGTCGAACAGGTCACGCCTGCGTGGTTGAGCGAAGTGCTGCGGCGTGCGGGCGTGCTCGTGCGTGGACACGTTCGCGCAGTTGAGGTGACGTTGTCGCGTGCGCTGCATGTCTCGCATGTCTGCCGGCTCGCAGTCACGTACACGGATGATGCGCCGTTGGATGCGCCTGCGCAGTTGTTTCTGAAGCTGTCTGCGCCCGCGCTGCAAGCGCATTACAGTCGCAAAGAGATTGAGTTCTATGAAAAGGTTGCGCCGCTTGCGCCGGAGTTGCCGTTACTGCGTTGCTTCGATGCTGTGTTTGATGAAGCGACGGGGCGCGCGCATCTGTTGCTTGAAGATGTGACTGAGACGCATGGGCAGCCGCCCGCGCCGATGCCGCCGCACGATGGCGAGTGCGAGGCGGTCGTGGATTGTCTCGCCGAACTGCACGCGCGTTGGTGGCACGACCCGCGTCTGGGGCAGGAGGTCGGCCAACTGACAACGGCAGCCGAGTTTGCTGAACTGAGACAGCTGATCGAGACGAAGCTCGCGGGCTTTCTCGATTTTCTCGGCGACCGTCTGTCTGCCGAACGGCGTGCGCGTTATGAACAGGTGCTCGCCGGTTCGATGTACCCTTGGCGGCGCATGCTCACGCGCGAGGGCCTAACGCTCGCGCATGGCGACGCGCATTGGTGGAACTTTCTCTATCCGCGCAAAGAGGGGCGCGTGCTCATCTTCGACTGGCATCAGTGGCACGTGGACGCGCCGTTGAAAGACCTTGCCTTTCTGATCGCGCTCAACTGGTATCCCGAACGACGCGCGCGATTGGAGGAGCGACTGTTGCGCCGTTATCATGCGCAGTTGTTGGCGCGCGGCGTCGAGCGTTTCAGTTGGGCTGATTGCTGGCTCGGTTATCGCCAACAGATAATCCGCGAGTTATTCATTCCGATGTGGCAATGGTCGAGCGGGATGGGGCCGAGCGTGTGGTGGTCGGGCTTGGAGAAAGTCTGGCTCGCGTTCGATGATCTAAACTGCGCAGAACTTTTGGACGATTGAGGGCAACAAGGATGACGGCACAGAGCACAGAGGCACAAGACAAGTCGGCGGCGCTGTTTGCGCGCGCGGTTGAGTTGTTGCCCGGCGGGGTCAATTCGCCGGTGCGCGCCTTTCGCGGCGTCGGCGGCACGCCGCGTTTTATCCGTGAAGCACAGGGCGCGACGATGACCGACGTGGATGGGCGCACCTACATTGATTACGTCGGCTCTTGGGGGCCGATGATCTTGGGGCACGCCGATGCGGCAGTCATCGCCGCTTTGCACGATGCGCTCGCGCGCGGCACGAGCTACGGTGCGCCGACTGAATTGGAGTGCGAGATTGCGGAAGAGATCATTGATGCCGTGCCGTCAATCGAGATGGTGCGCATGGTCAATAGCGGGACTGAGGCGACGATGTCCGCGATTCGCCTTGCGCGTGGCGCAACTGGGCGCACGAAGCTCGTCAAGTTCGAGGGCTGCTATCACGGACACGGCGACAGCTTGTTGGTCAAAGCCGGTTCGGGCGTCGCCACGTTGGGCTTGCCAGATAGTCCCGGCGTGCCCGCATCGGTTGCGCAGAATACGATCACCGCGCCGTTCAACGACGCAGAGGCACTCGCGCAAGTTTTCGATCAACATGGCGCGGACATCGCCGCCGTCATCATCGAGCCGGTCGTCGGCAACATGGGCTGCGTCGTGCCGCGCGAAGGCTACTTGCAAGCGGTGCGCGAACTCTGCACACGGCACGGCGCGCTGCTCATCTTCGACGAAGTGATGACCGGCTTTCGCCTCGCGCGCGGCGGCGCGCAAGAGTTGTACGCCGTCACGCCCGACCTCACGACGCTCGGCAAGATCATCGGCGGCGGTCTGCCCGTCGGCGCTTATGGCGGCAGGCGCGATCTCATGAATCAGATCGCGCCCGCCGGCCCCGTCTATCAAGCCGGCACGCTCTCCGGCAACCCGCTCGCCATGACCGCCGGTCTCACAACGCTAAAACGTCTGCGCGACAAGTCTGTCTATGAACAACTCGAACGCACGGGCGCGCGCCTCTGCGCCGGACTTGGCGAGGCAGCGCGCGCAGCAGGCATACAGACTGTCACCAACCGCGTCGGCTCGATGTTCACAACCTTCTTCACAGACGAACCCGTCAACGATTGGACTGCCGCGAGCAAGAGCGACCGCGACCTGTACGGCCGTTTCTTCCACGCGATGCTTGAAGCGGGCATCTACCTCGCGCCTTCACAGTTCGAGGCCGCCTTCATCGGTCTCGCGCACACGGACGAGTTATTAGATCGCACAGTCGAGGCCGCACGCGCGGCTTTCGCACAATTGCGCAGTTAATCTTGGGCGGCAGTATCACCCCAACACAAACTGAAAAAGGAGGCTTTTATGCCAAACGATCCTGCCCTCGCCTCCGACACTTGCATCTTCTTGGAAGCCATCACCGGCGACGGCGGCAGCCACAACAACAACGATGTCTGGTGGCTCAGCCCGGACATCAAACTCGTCGGCCCCGCATCCGGCATTGACAAGGCCGACCCCGGTGTCGCCAATCCCGTCGCGGTGACTGTGCATCGCAAACCGGATGCGGATTGCACGCTGACGCCGGGCACAGAATCTATCGTCATCGAAGTGTGGGTCGGCAACCCTTCGCTCGCCATGACGCCGGACAATCCGGCCAGCACCACTCTGATCCAGAGCATCGGCTCGCCACTCCCGAACGCAGGCGACAAGCGCGTAGAGGCGTTCGACTGGACGCCGCCCGCAGGTCTGCCCGCAGCCGACCCGCAAAGCCCCGGTCACAAATGTCTGATCGTGCGCTGCTACCCCGACCCGCTCACGCCGTCTGCGAAAAACTTCTTCGTGCCGGACGAGCCGCACGTCGCGCAGCACAACATCTGCATCGTCCCCTGCGGCGGGCCACAGACAGAGCGCATACACCCGCGCTGCGGTCTCAACATCCAGACGGTGAACGTGCACGCAGACATTGCTGAGACAGTCACCTTTCGCGCCGTCTTTGATCGCAGACCCAATCCGTTCGTGCGCGAGGTCGTGCTCCGACGACTAAGCGCATTGCCGGACTTCAAACGCCTCTCCGCCGTGCGCCCGCGTCGCTTCAATCTGATCCTGCCAGATTTTCCTGACGCGCAGGTGAGCGATCAGACGCAACCCGGTTGTCTCGGCGGACTGTTCGGCGGCGGCCGTTTGCCGCCCACGTTCGAGGTGCGCGTCGAGCTTCAACCCGCGCAGTTCACACACCTGCGCTTCAACGCGGACATCTCGAACGCCACGCCCGGCGATGCCTTCATCTTTCACATCCGGCAGGTCGGCTCGGACGGGCACGACCAAGGCGGACTGACGGCCGTGATGGTCGCGGTGTGAGCCTGTCGCAAGAACAGTTCGCGTGCGTGCGCGTTGTGAGCGTTGTGATTTGTGCTTGTGTGTAGCGGCTAATTAAAGGGACAGGTTGAGCGGCAACTCGACGTGAAAGCTTGTGCCTTGCTGCGGCGCGCTCTCGACCGAGATGCGCCCGCCGTGCTGCTCGACGATCTTCTTGACGATGGCTAATCCTAAGCCCGTGCCGCGTTTCTTGGTCGTGAAGAACGGCTCGAAGAGGCGCGCGCGCGTCTGCTCGTCCATGCCGTGCCCTTGATCTGTGACGGTGATGCGCGCGGCCGGGACGGTGGCGGCGTGCGCGCCGTGTGCGCCCGCTTCGCGGCTGAGCGTTGTGCGCTCGGTCGTGATCGTGATCGGCATTTGCGGCTCGCTCGCGTCCGCAGCATTGGCGATCAGATTGACGAAGACTTGCCGTAGTTGATCCGCATCCAACTCACCGACCAAAGCCTGCTCTGTGTAGTGCCGCTCGACCGGCGTCTGCTTGACGCGCAGTTTGTCGGCGACGAGTTCGAGACTTGTGTCGAGCAGTTCGTTGATGTTGACGGGCGCAAGCGCGAGTTCGCGTTCGCGTGAAAACTCGGTCACATCAATCGTCAACTTATTCAAATGCTCGATGCCGCGCTCAACCAACTCAATCGTGTTGTGCGCTTCGGGGTTCTCAGTCATGTCGCGCAGCATGGCGACGCCGAGCCGTATGCTGCCCAGAGGGTTCTTGATCTCGTGCGCGACCTGCGCCGCCGCTTGCCCCACGGCCGCGAGCGCAGTCTTGCGCCGCAACTCTGCTTCCGCTTCGGCCGCTTCGGTCACATCAACGAGCGTGAGAATTTGCCCCTGCTCGCCGTCGAAGTTGAGCGGCGACGACCAGACGTCGTAGCTGCGCGGCGCACGACTCCGATCATCTGCGCCGTCTGTGTCGAGTAGCCAGCGGCCGTGATAAGTCGCTTGCGTGACGCGCGCCGACGTGGCCGACGTGAGCAGCTTCGTGCCTTCGTCGGCGGCGATCTCATCATAGACTGACGCGCCGACCGTAGCCTGTGGGAAGAGTTTGAAGAAGGCGTGATTGGCGCTGCGTATGCGCGCATGAGAATCGAGCGCAGCGACGGCGCTGACCATGCCTTCGAGCATCTGCGTGCTGAACTGCCGTTCGCGCCGTGCCGCTTCGAGGCTGGCGCGCAACTGCCGGAAGCGGCGCTGCAACTCCCAGACGGCGAGCGCCGCGATGATGAGCGCAAGCGCGGCGGCGATGAAGGTCAAACGCGCGATCCGCGCCGCCGCCGCTTGTTCCATGTTGATGCGCTGCCGGCTCAAGTCCTCTTGCTCGCGCCCCACCTGTTCGAGAAAGCTGTCGAGTTGCAAGGTCAGATCGCGGAAGCGCGTGAAGCCATCGAGCGAATAGCTGCGCGGGTCTTCCGTTATGTGCAGGTAATCGTCGAGCGTCTGGCGGAAGGCGCGCCCTTGCGGCTCTTGCGCGAACGGCAGACGGTCGAAGGTCGGCAACAGATTTTTCACTTCGTCGCGCGCGTGGCCCAACTTTTTCTCAAACGGAATGATGATGTCGCCCTGTTGGTCGTGCCGCGCCAACTGCTCTTGGCGCGTGCGCGCTTCAGTATCGAGCGCGCTCAAGGCGTTGCGCAGTTGCAGCAGATAACTGATCTTGAACGTCTGCCCGCGCTCACTGGTCTGCACATTCTGACTGACCGCGCGCAACTCGTTCTGACTCAACCAACCCAACCCCGCCACCAACCCGACGAGCAACATGAAACTGATGAGCAGCACCGGCAACAAAGGCTCAACCTCGCGCCCGCCCGGCAAGTGCCACGCACCAACCGGCGACACAGGCTCGGCGTGCGCGCCGTCTTGTGCCGCCGCGCTCTCTTTAGGCAAGCGGCTATAGACCACACGCCCGCCCTCTTGCCGTTCGCTGTCTGGTTGCTGTTCGTCAGCCATAAAAAGACAGTGACGAGTGACGAGTGACAAGTGACGAGTTAAGACAAAAGAACTTGTCACTCGTCACTTGTCACTCGTCACTGCTGTTTGACCTCCATCCAATTCGCGCCCGTGCCGACTTCGACTTCGAGCGGCGCATCGAGTTCGACGGCCGTCTCCATCTCACGCTTGAGGATCGCCGCTGCGCGTTCAGCTTCTTTCTTCGGCGCTTCGAGCAACAACTCGTCGTGTACCTGCATGACCATACGTGTTTCGAGTCCTTCGCGCCGCAGTGCCTCGTCAACTTTGAGCATCGCGAGCTTAACGATGTCGCTCGCCGTGCCTTGAATCGGCATGTTGATGGCTTCGCGTTCGGCGCGGGCGCGGATTTGGCCGTTGCGGTCGTTGATGGTCGGCAACGGCCGGATGCGGCCGTACATGGAGCGCACGAAGCCGTGCGCGCGGGCCTCTTCGGGAATCTTGTCCATGTACTCGCGCACGCCTCTGTAAGTTTTGTAGTAATCCTCGATCACCTGCTTCGCCTCTTTGCGCGAGATGCCGACGCGCTGCGAGAGGCCAAACGGTTCGACCGCGTAGGCGATGGCGAAGTTGACGATCTTGGCGAAGCGGCGTTTCTCTTTCAATTCCTCTTTCGTCCGCGCGCCGAAGACGAGTTGCGCCGTGCGCGTGTGTATGTCTGCGCCCTTTTGAAACGCATCGAGCATCACGGGGTCACGCGTGATGTGCGCGAGCAGGCGCAGCTCAAGCTGCGAATAATCGGCCGCGACGAACAGGTTGCCCTTATCTGGAATGAACGCGCGGCGAATGCGCCGACCGAGTTCGGTGCGAATCGGAATGTTTTGTAAGTTTGGATCAGATGATGACAATCGGCCGGTCGCCGTGACGGTCTGGTTGAGTTGACTGTGAATGCGGCCGTCTGCGCCGACGAGCGCGGGCAGAGAGTCTGTGTAGGTCGCCTTCAGTTTGTCGAGTTCGCGGTATTCGATGATGAGGCGCGGCAACTCATACTGCTGCGCGAGTTCGTCGAGCACGGCGCGGCTCGTTGAGACTTGGCCGGTCGAAGTCTTGCGCCCCTTGCTGATGTTCAACTCTTCAAGCACTTCGCCGACCTGCTTGGGCGAACTGATCTTGAACTCGCGCCCTGCCACTTGGTAAATCTGCGCGGTCAACTTTTCCAACTCCGCGCCGAAGAATTTCGACAACTCCGCAAGTGCATCCGTGTCCACGCGCAAGCCCGCCTGCTCCATGCGATAGAGCAAGGGCGCAAGCGGCAACTCCATCTCGTTGTAGATCGTTTCGAGACCTTGTTCGAGGATGCGCCCATGCAAGACGTCCGCGACCTGCGCCGTCAAGTCTGCCGTCTCGGCCGTGCGCCACTGCTCATCAGTCCAACCCTCACGTGTTTCAGTCCAGCCGTCCGACACGCTCGCCTCGCGCGCGAGATCGCCCAAGTCGTACTTGCTGCGGATCGGATCGAGCAGATAAGCGGCCAGCAACGTGTCGTCCGTGACGCCTTCGAGCGCGATGCCAAGCGGCGCAAGGAGCGCGGTCGCGCGTTTGAGATCGTGGACGGACTTTTCGAGCAGACCGTTGCCGAGCACATCTCGCAAAGCAGCGGCCGCCGCTTCCGCGCCGGCCTCGAAGTTTGCGAGATCGATGAACGCAGACGTATTCGCGGCGCTTGAGATGGCGATGCCCGTCGGCAGTGCTTGCTCGCGCGTAGAGCCTTGCGTGCCCGCGCCCGCAGGCGTGGCATCGGCGACGGCGAAGGCCCAATGCTCCGTCTCCCAGAGCTTGCGCACGAGCGGTTCAAGGTCGGCCGGCGTGCGGATCACGCGATAACGACGTTCAGCCGAAGGCCCTAAATCAACGCTGCCGGCCGCGTCGGCAAACTCGCGCGTGAGATGTTGAAATTCAAGTTCGCGAAAGAGCTTGTAGGCGGCGGCGCGGTCGGGTGGACGTGCGCGCAGTTGGTCGAGATCGAGTTTGATGTTCACGTCCGTCTTGATCGTGGCCAACTCGCGCGATTGGCGTATGAGATCAACGTTGTCGCGCAAACTCTCGCGGTAAGTTTTGTGCTTGACCTCGGCCCAATCTTTGAGCGCGTGCTCAATCGAGCCGAACTGTTTGACGATCTGCACCGCGCCTTTTGCGCCGATGCCGGGCGCCCCCGGAATGTTGTCAACCGAGTCGCCCATCAAGCCCAATAGATCGATCATCTGACGCGGCGGCACGCCGAACTTCTGCTCGACCCAAGCCTCGTCGCACCACTCAATCGGCGGCACAGGTTCTTTGCGTTTGACGTTCTGCGAGTTCTGCCGCATGCAGACGATGAGAGGATCGCGCACAAGCTGCGTCATGTCTTTATCGTTTGAGACGATGACCGCTTGCAACCCCTGCTCGGCCGCTTGCACGGCGAGCGCGCCGATCACGTCGTCGGCTTCATAACCCGGCATGTTCAAGATTGGAATATTGAAGACTTCGCAGACGCGGATGATGTAAGGGATTTGCGAAGCGAGTTCGTCGGGCATCTCGGCGCGATGTGCTTTGTAGTGCGCGGCCATCTCGTGGCGAAACGTCGGCACGCCGGATTCAAAGACGGCGGCGATGTAATGCGGCTGTTCGTCTGCGAGCAGTTTGCGCAGCATGTTGGTGAAGACGAAGACGGCCTGCGTCACTTGCCCGCTGCTATTGCGCAACGGCTCCATGCGCCCGCCCATCGGCGCAAAGAACGCGCGGAAGATGTGCGAGAACGAATCTATGAGAAAGACGCGCTCGGTCGGCTGCGGTGTCGAACCCTGTTGGCTTGGCATTGTGAGCTTGATGATAGAGAAAGCTAAAAGGAGTGACAAGTGATAAGTGACGAGTGCCGAGCAAGACTTGTCTTTAACTTGTCACTTGTCACTCATCACTATTCTTGACTGTTGCACCTGCGCCGCACAGTTGTGGTCTGTGCGCCACGATTGGGCGCGTGCGCAGGATAATTTCTCGTTAATTTAGGCGAACATCGTGCGGCATAAGCGTTGCTCTTATGTTTCGCGCTCCAACGAAGAGACGCGCCGACGCGCGTCAAAGCTGAAAGGTTCAAGCCTCTCTTTGATCAGACAGACCACACTGGCGCACACAGTCGGGACGAGCGGATTAGGATTGCACACGGGCGTGCCCGTCGAGGTGCGCCTGCGCCCCGCGCCGCCCGACAACGGCTACATCTTCGTCCGCACAGACCTAGACAACTTCGAGCTGCCGGCCACAGTCGAGTGCGTCGCGCATTCGAGTTATGCGACGACCTTGATGCACACAGGCGTGACGCTCGCCACGGTCGAGCATCTGTTGGCCGCTCTGCGCGGCGGCGGTGTGGATAACGCTTACATCGAGGTTGATAACCTCGAAGTGCCGATCATGGACGGCTCGGCTGAACCGTTCACGGAGTTGATCGAACGCGCGGGCGTGGTCGAACAGACGGCGGCGCGGCGCGCTCTGCGTGTGCGCAAAAAAATTGTGGCAGCGGAAGGGGCGCGGCGCATGTCGGTCGAACCATTCGAAGGTTATGAGATTGATTGTCTGATCGATTTCGCGCACCCGCTCATCGGCGTGCAGCGTCTGCGCTTCGACGCGCTTGATCCAATCGGCTTCAATCGTGAGATCGCCTCAGCGCGCACCTTCGGCTTCACCAACGAGATCGAGGCACTACGCCGCGCCAACCTCATACGCGGCGGCTCGATTGACAACGCCATCGTGCTCACGCCCGACGGCATGTTGAACGAGACGCCCCTGCGCACGCACGACGAGTTTGTCCGCCACAAAATCCTCGACATCATCGGCGACCTCGCCCTGCTCGGCATGCCCCTGCTCGGCCGCGTCCGCGCCGAACGCAGCGGTCATCTCTTCCACGCCATGCTGATGACCAAACTCCTGCGCGACGACTCGGCTTGGGAAGTCGTTGACATGCCCATCGGCGCGCTGACAACCGCAGGATCGAGTCTCTAAGCATGGCTTCTTGTAAGAATTCTTTCATCCGCCCAGTAACCGGCTAAGCCGATGTCTATGGACGAGCACAATAAGTTACTGAGTCTCATAGACGCCGAGATTCAGAGATTCAAAGATGAATCTGAAAAGCACAAGCGTATTCATCGCCGATGCCAACTTATACTTATTGCTCTCACCGCGCTCTCCGCAATCATCTCCGGCTCTGGACTGTTGTTGCCCGATTGGAGCAAGCAGATTGAGTTTCTTGTGTTGGTGACGACTACGTTGGCCACTGCGCTCACGGCTTGGGCGGAGATGCGCCATGCAAGAGAGCTTTGGCAACACGAGCGAGAAGTTTATTACGCATTAAAAGATGTAAGAAGAGAGATCGATTTTGTGACCTCGTTTCGCTCGTTGCAAGAGGATGAATTGACCGATTATTTCCAGCGAATAAATCGAATACTTGGCTCAAGCGGTCAGAAGTGGTCGAGGATTCAGGAGAAGAAAGATTCCTGAGACGATTGGCCGGGATATGGAGCGCACAGACTGACGAACACCTAAGCCCTTAGCGAACGTTGCCGCCTACCTTAATCCTCACGCACGAACTCGTAAGCGATGTGCACGCGCAACTCGTGCGGCGCGATCTCGTGGCGCACTTCGCGGGCGCGCAGGCGGAGCGAGCCGCCCTGTGATAATTTCGTAAGCGGCAGTTGTACCGAGAGTTGATCGGCGCGCAAGATTTCGACCGGATTGATGCGCGCATCCAGAGTCTGCTGCACGAGACTCGTGATGCTGCCGCCGAGCATCTGTGGCACTTTGCCGAGATGTACCTCGCGCACCTCGATGCGCGCGACGAGCGCCTGCTTCGTCTGGTCGAATGAGAGCCGGAACGTCGTGTCCGCCCAACCTTGAAAGCGCAGACAACCGATGAGCGGCGCGCTGTAAGAGCCTTTGAACGCGACCGGCGCGACGATCTGCCCGTCGCCGAAACTCACGCTCGTGCGCGTGCCCAACTGTTCGTGCGCCAAAGTGATCTCGCTCGGACATGCGCTGTTGTCGTTCGTACTATTGCCGGCGCGCGGCAGTGTGAAGGTCGGCGGTTGCGGCAGCGCGAACAGAGATTCAAGCAGCGCGTTGAAAAGTCGTTCGGGCAACACGACTGTGACCTCGCCTGCCGGGATCGCTTTCGCTTCACGCGCGGGCGCGGCGAGCGGCTTGGCAGAGGTAATGAGGAGAGCGGCGATAAAAAATAGCGCGCAACTTGCGGCGCGCGTGGTCTGAGTTCGCAATTTCATTTCTCAATCTTACAACCCACTGCGGACAATGTCGTGCAATCTGATCAGACCGACGCACGCACCCCGTTCATCAACGACCGGCAAGACGGAAATTTGCGACGGGCGATCTTCCATCACGCGCAGGGCGTCGTAGGCGAGCGTATCGGGCGTTGTGGTGATGGGCGTGCGCGTCATGACGTGTGCGCTCGTCAGATGCGCGAGATCGGATAACTCGCCGCGCTCAAGTGTGCGCCGCAGGTCGCCGTCGGTGATGAGACCGATGAGTTGTCCATTATCATTCACGACGTTGACTGCGCCCAAGCCGCCGCGACTGATCGCGCGCACGACTTCAAGGAGCGGCGCGTCCGGCTTGGTCGTCGGGTTCTGCGCGCCGCCGTGCATCACGTCGCTGACGCGCAGCATGAGACGCTTGCCCAAGCGCCCCGCCGGATGATTGAGCGCGAACGCTTCGGGCGTCAGTTCTTTGCACTGCATCAAGGCGATGGCGAGCGCGTCGCCGATGGCGAGCGCGACCGTCGTGCTTGTTGTCGGCGCGAGGCCGAGCGGGCAAGCTTCCTTTTCAACTGAAGCATCAACGAGCACGTCTGAGCGCGCGGCGAGGGTCGAGCGCAGGTTGCCGATGATGGCGATGATGGGCACGCGGCGATGTTTGAGGTACGGCAGCATCGAGAGGATTTCGTCCGTCTCGCCGCTGTTGCTGATGACGACGACCACATCTTCGCTCGTGACGACGCCGAGACCACCGTGCAGCGCATCCGACGGGTGCAAATAGACGGCGAGCGTGCCCGTGCTCGTCAACGTCGCCGCGATCTTCTGCGCCACGTTGCCCGACTTGCCCACGCCGACCACGACGATCTTGCCGCGACACTCACGCAAGAGCGTCAACGCACGTTCGACCTCCGCCGGCCGCAAACGCGCCGCCGTTTGCGCGACCGCTTCGGCTTCAAGCTTGAGACAGTCTATGACCTGTGTGAAAAGTTTGCTCTGCGTCATGGATAGATTTGCGGCACGTGAACCCGCGAGGTCGGAGCATACGACGAATGCGCGCGCGCCGACAAGCTTGGGTTATTCCATCAGATGATCTGCGCGGTCGTAAGCGGGGCCGCAGACGAGCAGGAGCACCAACGGTTCTGTGCCGGTATTGGCGAGCGTGTGCGAAGTCTCGCGCGGGATGAAGATAGCATCGCCCGTCGTGACCGCGCGTTCTTCACAGCCGACGGTCATCTGTCCTTGACCACTGAGGATGTAATAGACCTCTTCTGTTTCCAAATGATGATGGCGTGCGACGGCTGCGCCCGGCGGCAAGACCTCTTCGGCCAAGCTGCACAACTCGATCTCGGACGTGGTGCGATCAATCAACGGACGAATCTCCGAACCGTGCGGCGTGCGTATGACGGCGGCATGTTGGCGTTTGACGACGAGCATAAGGGTTAAGCTTGCGCGCTCCTTTCTGCGTTACGGCGTCCGCGCAACGAGATAATTTTCGTAACCAGAAGCCCGTTTGCTGCGTCATAACAGCAGAACAGCGCCAAGGGTTTTTGGTTACCCCCGGCACATCTTCTTTCGCTAGAGGTCAACATGGCAAGTTGGAACAGCTTCTCTTTCATCCTGCGTGGGCTTGGTATCGTCTTATTGGTCGCGGCTACGGCAGCGGCGCAAGAGCCGGCGCAGCCTTCGGTCATTGACCAGCAACAGCAAGCTGCACAACAGACCGAGCAGCAGGCTGAACAACAGAAAGCGCAAGCGGCGCGCGAAAAACAGGCGCTCAAGTTGCTCGATCAAACAGTCGCCGAAGCGCAGGCGCTCCGGCTGCCGGAGAATCACATTCGCGTGCAGTTCGTCGCCGCCGATACGCTCTGGACGCACGACGAGGCGCGCGCGCGTAGTCTGTTAACAGAAGCGCAGGGCGCGCTCGCCGCGATGATCGGCGGCTTGACGAGTAACGACCAACAGCAACTTAACACCGCCGCGCAAGTCCGCAGAGAGATGCTTACGGTCGTGGCCGGGCGTGACCCCGCGCTTGCGCTCGACATACTGCGCGCCACACGCCTGCCACAAGTGGCGCAGCAACCTAACAACCTTTTCAGGCGGATAGACCCGGACGCTAATCTTGAATTCAGTCTGCTCGCGCTCGTGGCCGCGAACGATCCCAAACAGGCGTTGCAAAAAGCCGAAGAGATGTTGAGCAAGGGCGAATACTCCGGCGCGCTCGCCAACCTGCTATCGCAACTCCAAGCCAAAGACAAAGAGGCCGCTGCGAAGTTGACGGACGATGTGCTCAAGAGTCTGCACGCGGAGAATCTGACGACCAACCAGAACGCGCGGAGTCTGGCCTTCATGCTGCTGCGTTCGGGGCCGCAGACGAGCGCACCGGTGGATCAGAAAGTCAGCGCGACTGTTAATAATCAAGTTAATGCTCAGGCTAATAATCAGCCGAGCGGTCAGGTGCTCGGTGAAGCCGCTTATCGTGATCTGCTGGACACGTTGATCAGCGCGGCGCTCAGCGTCACGCCGCAGAGCGCGACGCCGAACCCGCGTGGCGGCGGGCGTGGCGGCTTCGGCCCGCGCGGCGGCGGTTTCGGCGGGCAGGACATGAACGGCATGATGCTGCTCGCGGGGCTGAGTTCATTGTTGCCGCAGATTGACAAGTATCTGCCGGCGCGCTCGGCGCTGGTGCGGCAGAAGCTGAGCACGGCTGGGATTAACATGGAGCAGCAGGCCAATTTCCGTGATCAGATGAGCACGCTCACGCAACAAGGTTCGGTGGACTCGCTCATCAGTGCGGCGGCGCAAGTCCCGCCGGGCATGCAGAACAGGCTCTATCAACAGGCGGCGATGAAGGCCGTGGACGAAGGCAACACGGCTCGCGCGCGCCAGATCGCCAACGAACATCTCAGCGCGGACGCGCGCGACCAAGTGCTGCAAGCCATCGAGCGCCAACAGATCATTCGCGCCGCGCAGCAAGGCAAGATGGACGAAGCTCGACAACTGCTTGGTCGGCTGCAATCGGACGACGCGCGGGTTGATGCGTTGATGCAGTTGGTCACTTTGCTCCTGCAAAGCGGCGACAAAAAACCGGCGCAGCAACTCCTAGATGAAGCGCGCGGCATAGTCTCGCGGCACGCCGAAAACTATCAGCAGCTTGAGGCGCAGTTGCGCGTCGCACAGGCTTACGCCGACATCGAGCCGGCGCGCAGCTTCGAGGTCTTGGAGCCGGGCATCAGTCAGATCAACGAACTGCTCGGCGCAGCCGCGCTGCTCAACGGCTTCGAGGGGAATTTCTTTAAAGAGGGCGAACTACCTCTGCGCGGCGACTCTTCTTTGGGCGGCATCATCGCAGAATATGCGCAGGCGTTGGCCACACTGGCGCGCGTTGATTTCGACGATGCGCAGACGACCGCCGACAAGTTTCAGCGCCTCGAACCGCGCATCGTCGCGAAACTCGCCATCGCGCGCAGCGTCTTAGGTGGCACGGCCGCAGACGCGAACATCACGCCCAACACTTTCAACCGGCGTGGGCTGGGCTTTCGCCGCGTGAACTGAAGCAGTGCTGAAACTATTGAAGAAAACGACGAGCCAGCGAGTTTCTCATTTTGCACATGGAAAGAGTCTATGCGAGAATCTTTTTATGCGCCTGTAGCTCAGTGGATAGAGCGCCTGTCTCCGGAACAGGAGGTCGCAAGTTCGATCCTTGCCAGGCGTATATTTTCTTCAGTTCTTCAATATGCTGCTCCCAAGTATAATCGGCCGCCCATCGCACAAATTTTTCTTGTCTGTTCTTCGCCGGTTCGAGCCTCAATCTACCGTGCGTGCCATGGTTTTTTTGCAGGCACAGCATAAAGGGTTTTATTGACCGGACAGTAAGCGACGAAGTAATCAACCTCTCCTTCTCTATAAGTTCTGCGTGTGAGCTTACCGCCCGGTTGCCGACGTTGGCTTTTGTACTGTACGCAACCTTCGCTAAGCCAAGCCGTCTTAACCTGAATCTTGAATAGACGAGAGCCATTGTCAACGACCAAGTCGTAACTGGCACCAGCGCCGAAGGTGATGCTCACGCTGAAACCGGCGACGAGATAAGCAGCGAGTACGATAGCTTCACTATTGTTCCCATATTCATAGCTCACCCCGTTTTGTAAGGCTACGCACGGACAATCCACAAGTCCTCGTCAAAACGGCGGCGAGAACTTAAAGTTGCAACGGACGTATATCACGCGAACCTGATAATCGGGTAAGAGTCTGCCGGTTCGATTTCTGATCGTATCCTGCTATGTCGTGAGCGAAGTTCACGACCTGACGCATTCTCGCTTAAGGAGACACCGTAATGTTTCGTTCGCTCATACTCGCTGCGCTGCTGCTCACGTTGACAGTGTTGACCGCCACCGGCCAACCTCAAGCAAATGATCTCGCGCGGCTGTTGCGCTTTCCCGATATACACGGCGACATGATCGCCTTCGTCTATGCCGGCGACATCTGGACCGTGCCGGCCGCGGGCGGAACGGCGCGCAGGCTCACGTCGCACGCCGGACTCGAACTCTTCCCGAAGTTCTCGCCCGACGGCCGTTGGATCGCTTTCTCAGGCGAGTACGACGGCACGCGGCAGGTCTTCGTCATCTCGGTTGACGGCGGCGAGCCGCGCCAACTCACCTATCACAACGACGTAGGCCCTTTGCCGCCGCGCGGCGGTTGGGACAATCGTGTGCTCGGCTGGACGCCCGACGGCAAGTACGTCGTCTTTCGCGCGAACCGCGTGCCGTACAGCGACCGGCTTGGGCGGCCTTACCTTGTGTCCGTCGAAGGCGGCGCGGAGCAGCCGCTTGCGATCACCGAAGCGGGCGGCGTGAGTTATGCGGCTGACGGCAACCGCGTCGCCTTCACGCCAATCTCGAATGAGTTTCGCGGTTGGAAGCGTTATCGCGGCGGGCAGTCGCCCGACGTGTGGATTTATGATCTGAAGAACAACACCTCAGAACAGATTACCAATACGCGCGCGCAGGACATGTTGCCCGTCTGGTTGGGCGATACGATCTATTACATCTCAGATCGTGATTGGACGATGAACGTCTTCGCCTACGACACGCGCACGAAGCAAACGCGCAAGGTGACGAACCACACTGACTACGATGTGCTCTGGCCGAGCGGCGCAGGCGACGAGTTGGTTTATGAAGTCGGCGGCTATATCTATCGTCTCGATACGAAGACAGATCAAGAGGCGCGCGTCCCCGTCAAAGTCTATGGCGACTTCGCCGCCACTGTGCCTTACTTCAAAAACGTGAAGGCCGACATCGAGACGTTTGCCATCTCGCCGAGCGGCGTGCGTGCGCTCTTCGGCGCGCGTGGTGACATCTACACCGCGCCCGCGAAAGAGGGTGAGGTGCGCCAACTCACAGACTCGCAAGGCGTGCGCGAGTTTGCGCCCGCTTGGTCGCCCGATGGGCGTTGGGTCGCTTACTTGAGTGATCGTTCAGGCGAGTATGAAATCTATGTCCGGCCGAGTGATGGCACTGGCAACGAACGGCGTGTAACAACCGATGGCGACATCTGGCGCTTCCCCGTCGTCTGGTCGCCCGATAGTCGCCTGCTCGCTTACGGCGATAAGCGTCAACGCCTGCGCTACGTCAACGTCGAGACAGGTAAGACCGTTGACGTGGATCACAGCGAGCACAACGACATCACGAACTACAGTTGGTCGCCCGACAGTCGTTGGCTCGCGTACACGAAGCTTGGTGCCAATCAGTTCTCGGAGATTTGGGTCTATTCGTTGGCGAGCAGCAAGGCGCAGAAACTCACGGGCGGGATGACGAGCGACACCGAGCCGGTCTTCGATCCGAAGGGTCGTTATCTCTACTTCCTGTCGAACCGCGACTTCAATCTCACCTTCAGCGCGTTTGAGTTCAACTATCTCTACACGAACCCGACGCGCATCTATGTCGGCATACTAGCGGCCGATGGCCCCGCTCTATTCTTGCCCGGCAGCGACGAGGAGCGCATCAAGACTAAAGAGCAGCCGCTCACGCCGCCGCCCAACCCGGCGCAAGCGCCGCCGCCGCAGAACGCGAAGCCGCAGCCGACCGCGACGCCTGCCAGCAGTCCCACGCCTGAGCAGACGCCCGTGCCGGGAGCAGCGAGATCGGAAGAGAAGCCGGCCACAGCAGCAGTGCCGCCGGTCAACGTCAAGATTGATTTCGCGGGCTTCGAGAATCGCGTCCGCGCCATTCCGGGGCCGGACGCCAACTATCGTCATCTGAACGCCACACCCGACGGTGTGCTCTATCTGTCTGGGCCGGGTCGCCTCTCGCTCTACAACCTCGATGCCAAAGCGGAGCAACCGATCATCGAAGGCATACAAGATTACGATCTCTCGGCCGACGGCAAGCACATCATCTTTCAAGCGCGCGACCAATTCGGCATCGCGCCCGTCGCGCCGGGTCAGAAAGCCGATGCAGGTCTGCTCAAGCTCGATGGCATGACGATGAAGATTGAGCCGCGTGCTGAATGGGCGCAGGAGTACGTGGATGCGTGGCGCATCATGCGCGATTGGTTCTACGATCCGAACCTGCACGGCGTTGACTGGCGTGCGATTCGTGCCAAGTACGAACAGCTTGTGCCATACATCGCCAATCGTGAAGACCTCAACTTCGTGCTCACGGAGATGGGCAGCGAGTTGTCGGCCGGACATATCTACGTCGAGCGCGGCGACGACGCGCCGCCCGTGGCGCGCAACGATGGCGGCTTGCTCGGCGCAGAGATCGCGCCCGATCCGTCCGGCTATTTTAAGATCACGAAAATCTTTCCCGGCGAGAACTGGCAAGAGAGTTTTCGTTCGCCGCTCACAGAGCCGGGTGTGAAGGCGAAGGTCGGCGATCTTATCATCGCTGTTGACGGCCGCCCGACGCGCAGCGTCAAGAACTTTTACGAACTGCTCGAAGGCAAAGCCGCGCGCGTCGTGACGCTTACGCTCAACAGTCGGCCTGATACGACGGGCGCGCACGAAGAGCGCGTGCGCCCTGTCAAGAGCGAAGTTAACTTGCGCTATTTCGATTGGGTCGCCTCGCGGCGCGCGCTCGTTGACCGGCTCTCCGGCGGGCGCATCGGCTACATACACGTGCCGAACACTGCGGTCGAAGGCAATAGAGAACTGTTCAAGAACTTCTACCCGCAAGCGAACAAGGATGCGCTCATCATTGACGACCGCTACAACGGCGGCGGCTTCATCCCCGACCGCATGATCGAACTCTTGGAGCGCAAGCCGCTCAACTACTGGGTGCGGCGCGGCATCGGTACAACCTCAGCGCCCACCTTCGCCAACCCGGGCCCGAAAGTGATGCTTACTAACGGCTACGCCGGTTCGGGCGGCGATGCGTTTCCCTATTACTTCCGCGAGCGCGGGCTTGGGCGCATCTTCGGCACGACCACCTGGGGCGGTCTGATCGGACTCTCCGGCAATCCGCAACTTGCGGACGGCGGGACACTCAGCACGCCGGCTTTTCGCTTCCTTGACCTGCAAGGACATTGGGCGGTTGAAGGCGTGGGCGTTGACCCGGACACCGAAGTTGTTGACAGCCCCGAAGCGCTCGCGCGTGGCGAAGACCCGACGCTCAATGCCGCAGTGCAGTATCTATTGGACGAGTTGCGGCGCAATCCGCCGCCGCGCGTCACGCCGCCCGCACCGCCCGTCATGCGTCAGCCTTAAGCGCGCGCCGAGACGTGTCGCATTCGTCGGCACGGCATCGTGTTTGCTGTCCGTCCTGTATCACGCCTTTGCGCGTTCGATTAGCGTGCAGGGTTCGGCACGAAACACGTAACCAAAAGGGAGGGACAGGTATGGACGCATTCACGCTCTTGAAGAATGACCACGCGGAGGCTGCCGACGTGCTCCAAAAACTCGCCGCCACCGACGAGGACGCCGCCGCCGAGCGCCAACAACTCTTCAACAAACTGAAAACGGCGCTCGACATCCACGCGCACATCGAAGAGACGATCTTCTATCCCGTGC
Organism: Acidobacteriota bacterium; assembly: GCA_003223935.1. Classification (GTDB taxonomy): domain Bacteria; phylum Acidobacteriota; class Blastocatellia; order Pyrinomonadales; family Pyrinomonadaceae; genus QHXQ01. The sequence continues at coordinate 55,189 of QHXQ01000027.1, forward strand.
TCAAACAAGAGGCCGAGACGCGCGAGATCACGCTCGAAGCCTACGACGAGCACAAAGAGATCAAAGACCTGCTCAAGCAACTGTCCGGCACAGAGCCGACCGGCAACGCTTGGGACAATCTCGTTGGCGATCTAAAACGCACCGTCGAGCATCACGTCAAAGAGGAAGAGACCGAGATGTTCCCGAAGGCGAGCGCCGTGTTCAGCCAGCAACAACTCGAAGACCTCGGCACACGCATGCAACAAGAGAAACAACGCCAGCAACAACAGAAAGCCGCCTCTGCGCGCTGAAAAAAATGTCAGATGCTGGATGCTCTTTGTCTGTAAACACCAGCATCCAGCGTCTGACATCAGACATCTGCTCATTTATTGTTGCCGCTCACTTAACTATTGCACTCTCAATCAAAGCGATGTCCCTCGGAACTCACCAAACACAGGCGTCAAAGAGATTGATCAAGCCGTAGCAGCTTGCTACAGCCTCGTCAAAGACTGCTACAGCCCCATCAATAACTCCTACAGGGCGATCAATAACTGCTACAGCCCCATCAAAGAGTGCTACAGCCCTATCAAAGACTGCTACGGGGCGATCAAAGACTCTGACAGTGCCATCAAAGACTGCTACGGGGCTATCAAAGAGTGCTACAGCCTCGTCAATAACTCCTACAGCCCCGTCAAAGACTGCTACGGTGCCGTCAATCTCTTTGATCGTGCCATCAAAGTCTTTGATCGCGTCGTCAAAGACTTTGACGGGGCGGTAGCAGAGCTTGAGCGTAGCCTCGCGCCTTGTCACCACGCCCGTACCCGCGCTTTGAGGTGCACAGCACAGGCGCGCAACGCATCTCTAAGCTTAGCCTTGCGCCCGCTCAACTTGCGCCGCCGCCTAGCGCGTGAAGCCTTCAAGATTATGGCAAAGGACAACGATGAAAGAAGGCATGCTATCGAGGCGTCGGGTTGAATGAGTTAGATGGCCGACCATTGGAGATGCAGATAGCTTAGAAGAGCGACAATTAAGCCGCTCTTTTCTATTTGTTTCATCAATAGCCTAGAATCATGCTTTTTTTGAAAATCCCTCTTCGGATTCAGACGAATATTCGACTTTCCAGCCGTGTCTTTCATATTCAGATGCGATATGGCTGTCCTTATCACGTATCGAACCATTACTGCCTCGATGCGTCACGCTTCCGTCCTTATGAGTTTTATGACAATGGTCAGACTTAGTCGAAGACTTGTCTCCTAACAATCCACTTTTTTTGCTCATGACTTACCTCCCTCTCAATTTTAGCAATTCAGCAAAGAAAGGCGCAAATTTCTGCGCTTTCTCGAAACTGTTTGGATGCTCAAAAGTTGACAGCTTGTTACTGTCGCAATATAGCATCCCTACAGTATTACGCTTCTCATCTTTGATTATCAGAGCACAATATGCACGGCGATCTTGCGTTAATTTACGAGCATCATCTTTCGTGAATCCCCATCTCGTCACCATTTGAGATTGGAAAAATTCAGTAGATGAGTAATTTAAATCTTTCAGAAGTTCTATTCGGTGCTCATCTTCTCGATAAGCTCTCCCTATTATTCCCTTGCTTGAGTGAACCTTATTGCCACGCCCGCCACGCCCGCTTGGCATATAGCTCGTGATCTGCTTTAGATACTCACCTCTTTTGGTAGGTACATAAATTGCGCAACGAATATTCTCATCCGGCGGGAACTCCATCGCGCTATGAAACGCCTCCAAAGCAGCTTCTAGCGCAGCTATATCATAACGACCCGGATATAATATGAAAGCAACGAAAGATATACATAACACAACCCAACCTGTCCCATACCAGGGATAATCATTTTTGAGGAAGAGTGCGAGACCTGCTGAAGCTGCGAGTGTGCCAAAAGTAGAGAACCAAAATCTATTTTCGCGTAATCTTTGTATCAATGAGGTTACGATTCAATAAACTAAAGTGGTGAAAAGCAGGCTGAACTTTACGCATAAATTGTCTTGTGGTCAACAATGAAATTACAAAATAAGTCGGGGTAGGGAATTTCTATCTATGATTAGGACAAGGCTACCTAACGCACCTTGACTGGTTAACATCCAAGCCACCTGTTACATTACACGGGTCGAACCCAAGCGTTTTTTTCGGAGGATTCATGCGTAGCTCGAAGCTGCTCAGCCTGTGTCTGACCTGCCTGCTGTTATTTGTTTACAGTCCGCTTGCCCTCGCGCAGACGCAGACCACAGCACACGCGCCCGCGCCCGCTCTGCCGCCCGCAGAGACGAAGGCGGCTGAGCGCATTACGGCGGCGCGTCTGAGCGAACGGCTCTACTACGTCGCGTCTGACGAGATGGACGGGCGCGACACGCCTTCGCCCGGTCTCGACGCGACGGCCAAGTTCATCGCCGGCAATCTCAAACGTTGGGGCATCAAACCCGGCGGCGATGACGGCACATACTTTCAACGCATCCCCTTGCGCCGCACCAAAGTTGATCAAGCGCAGACGCACGCCGAGTTTGGCGACCACGCCTTGAAAGTCGGCACAGACTTTCTGCCCGCCAATCAATCGGGCGCGGGCGAAGGCGCGCTCGTCTATGCCGGCGATGGTTGGTACGTCCCGGCGAAGAACATCAACCCTTATCAACACGTGGACGTGCGCGACCGTGTCATCATCGCCAACATGGGCCGCCCCGCCAACATCACGCGCGCCGACCTGCGCGGCAAACCCGGCGTTGATTGGGCCGACCCCGCAACCTACGGGCAGGCGCACGGCGCACGCGCAGTGATCCTGATCCCGGCCGCGCGCGACTTGAACGATTGGTGGAACAGGCGTCTGAGTGCGCTTGAGCGTGGCTCGTTCATGGTTGAAAGCCCGTCTGACACGCCGGCCGGCACACAAGCCGAACGACCAATCCCCACCATCTATGCTTCGGTCGCGTTGCTCAATACGCTCTTCGCCGGTGAGACGCTTTCCGGCTCTGATGTCCTAACCGCCGCGCAGGAAGGGCACACGAATGCGCCCTTCGCGCTCGCTCCGAACAAGGTCTTGCGCTTGGCTGTGAACGTGACGACCGAGCGACAGTTCACGCAGAACGTCGTCGGCATGCTCGAAGGCCGCGACAAGACGCTCAAGCAGGAGTACGTCGCGCTCGGCGCGCATTACGACCACATCGGCGACGCGACTAAGGGGGGTCAGTGCGGGACTGTCAACGGCGACAACATCTGCAACGGTGCGGACGACGACGGCTCCGGCACCGTCTCCATCCTGACCATCGCCGAAGCCTTTGCGAAGGGGCCACGCCCCGCGCGCTCGATCCTCTTCGTCTGGCACTGCGGCGAGGAGAAGGGCTTGTGGGGATCGCAATACTTCACAGAGCACCCGACCATCCCGCTCAAACAGGTGGTCGCGCAACTCAACATAGACATGATCGGGCGCAGCAGAAAAGAGGGCGATACCAACCCTTTGAACCGCGAGTTATCCGGCCCCGACGAAATCTACGTCATCGGCTCGAAGATGATGAGCACACAGTTGGGCGACCTAAGTGAGCGCGTCAATCACGCCTTTCTGAACATCGCCTTCAACTACAAGTACGACGACCCGCACGACCCGAACCGCTTCTTCTTCCGCTCGGATCATTTCAACTATGCGCACAAAGGCATCCCCATCATCTTCTACTTCGACGGCGTGCACGAGGACTATCATCGCCCCACAGACTCGCCCGATAAGATCGACTACAACAAGATGCAGAACGTCGCCCGCACCGTCTTCCTCACTGCCGAAGAACTAGCCAACGCCCCCACGCGCCCCGTCGTGGACAAACAACTACCGGCGGAGTTAACGGCCGAACGATAAATGTGCGCAGACAAACGCGCCGTTATCATCGTGCGCGCAGTTGATCAAGCATCAACTGCGCGCGCGTCTGCACACAAACGTAGCGCACACCTGCGCCGCTTCTTGACACTTCGTTTTCGCCCCGTATAATTCCCTTACCCATTCAGGGGCCGTTAGCTCAGTTGGTAGAGCAGATGACTCTTAATCATCGGGTCGGAGGTTCGATCCCTCCACGGCCCATCATCAAAGGCAGTCGCATAAGGGCGTCTTCACGGACGCCCTTTTCACTTAATGGAACAGCCCGCCATGCAACGAACCAAGCGCTGCGCCATCCTGCGCTGGAAAGAGCGCCACAATGAATGTGGCCAGTCAAGGCCCGCCCTAAGTTTGCCGTAGCTGATTTCTCAGCAATTATTTTATTGACTTAGTCTAGCTTTGCGGGTAACCTTCGCAGCCGCATTACAGAGAGTTGGCGAGTCGCATTCGCCGATTGTCCTTCGACGGGTTGCGCCTACACGCACCTCGCGAGGGGTGATAAATCCAAATGAAGCCGGTGCCTGTATCGCCCACAGACGACATGAGCACTGCCGCATCTTAGCGCTGCTGCCTCAGAGCTACAATCACGAAGCCAAATTTCAAAGTGATTGCGAGTTCGATAGGCACGCCGCTGGTTTCATCAACCTGTTGGCGAGTAGTTCGCTTTGAAACTCAAAACCTGTCGCGTTTATGCCTGCGGACAATTATGAAGAGGAAACTCTGCTTGAAGGGACGGCTGATACGCATTGCGGCGATCTGCTTGCTATTGACGGTCTGCCTGAGCGGCTGCGGCGGTGAGGACCCACCCGATTGGGAAGAGGCCGGCGTGGCCATTACGTCGCCGCCAACACCGCCAGGGCCGCCGACAACCGATCAACTGGTCGTCTATCTCGACACCAGTGGGAGCATGGCCGGTTACGTTACGCCGAACGGGCAGAATGTGTTTGGGCTGACGTTGCGCGCGTTGCGCGATGTTGCCACCTCGTTCAAACCGGCCGTGCAGGTTTCTGTGCGCCACGTGGAGGCCGTCGTGAAAGACCCCGATCCGGATGGCGCGTTGGCGCTGCAAAAAGCGTCCATCACGAACATCTACCACGGGGGCGATACTGATCTGGCTGGCGCATTCAGTTCTTTCGCTCCGAAATACGCGCAGGCAGCGGCGCAATCGTCCCCGACCAAACAAGCGAACGGCAACAGCGCGCCGGCCGAAGAGTCGGCGGCAGATGCTCAGCCGCTGGCGCGCTATCACATCCTGATCACTGATGGAGTGCAGTCCACCAAAGTACAGAACACTAAGCAAGGTTGTTTGAAAGGCTCAGACGCAACCTGTGTCCGGGAGAAGATCATCGAGTTGATCAAACAAGGTTGGGGCGGTTACGTGATCGGCTTGCGCAGCCAGTTTCACGGCAACATATATTCTCAGGTCAATAACGATGCTCCGATTCCTTACAACACCACCGAAGGCAATTGGAAGCGCTATCGTCCGTTCTATCTCTACATCTTTTCGCCCGACCGCGCCGCCCTCGACGAATTTGTGGATGTGCTGCGTGAGCGGCTGCGGCCGATTGCCAGCGGCCCTGAAGCGATGCGTGTTCTGGCGCTCACTTCGCCTTACGCCACCACTGCGGCCAAGGCCGAGATCGTCGTCCCCGCAGAATCGAAAGATGCCGTCGAACAGACCAACGGACAGGGTGACGATCCGACGCGCTTTACTCTTGAAGTTAATAGCGACCGCGAAGAAACCTCGCCAGCGCCCATCACCATCGCCATCAACATGCCGTGGTCAAGTTTCGTCCGCGACAGCGGCACGCCGGAGGAGTTGACCAAGTTGCTGCGCTGGGAGACCGAGGTGCAGCATGCGCCCGCAGGTGGCAATGCTGCCGCCGAAGACCCCAGCCGGCGTTACGCAGTCCTCAAGCTGAAGAACGACACGGGCGAGCCGACGCTCGACGATCAAGGACGGATCACGTTGCAAGCGACGGTCGGCTGGCCACGCAGCACGGCTAAGCCGGGCTGGCGCGTCTATCGGCTGCAAAGTCGGCTCGATCTCAGCGTGGGGCACGAACCGTTGCCTTGGATCAAACGCTGGTCAACCGATCTGGACACAACGGCCGAGGCGGGCGACCGGACGCTCAACTTGGAAAGCGTCTTGACCGGGTTGTGGCGCAATCCGATCCTCGAACAGCAGATGGTGACGACCATGTATCTGCGCGTCGGGCCGCAATGATCTCAGATTTTGTGATGGAGGATAAACGATGCTCGCTTACGTTTTTCTGTCGAACGATTTCCTGCGCTTCTTCACAGAGGATCGCAGCATCCGCGGCTGGGAAGACACGGCGACGAGTTGGCTTATCACGGGGCTGGTGGTCGCAGTGGTGTGCGCGGGCGTGATGCTGTTCTACAAGCTGTTCCAGAAGAGATCGGCCGGCAATATCAAAGAGCAGACGTGGAGTCGCGGCGAGACGATTCTGCTGATGTTGGCCGGACTGATCCCTGTGTTCATCTGTATTCTGGTCGTTTGGTATGCCACCTCAAACTTCTACAAAGTCATAGGCATGCCGGGCTTATTCAAAGGCATCGTGTTCGCGTGGTTGTTGTATTTGCTCTTCATGGTCATCGGCCATCTGGCCAGCCCGTGGCGGCGCGAGTTGATATAAGGAGGCGCAGAGAGAGATGAAGAATGTATTTATCGCCATCGGTGGGAGCGGGGCCAAGGTGGCCGAGGCGCTGGTGCGTTTGCTTGCCTTGGGCTGTCCGACGCGCAAACAGAACGGCGTCTATACCAGCGCCGGCGACACGCTGCAACTCTGGCGCATTGATCCAGACCGGAGCGCGGGCGCGGCGGTGGCGCTACAAAATGCGATCCGTCAATACCAAGACATGCAGAAGCATTTGAGCGACACGAGTCAGGCGGGTTCGCTTGCCAGCAGTCGCTGGGCGATGGATTTGGACACGCGCATCCGCGACCTCGACCCGCTGCAACTGCCCCGTGCCGCCGATACTGATAACGAAAACAAATCGCTCGGCGGCGTGCTCGACTCACAGTACCGAAACAACTTGAAGCGTTCGACGCCGCTGCTCGCGCCCTTTTACGCGAAGAAGGATTTAGAGGTGCAGATCGACCGCGGCTTCTATCAGAAACCGTTCATTGGCGCGGCCATCATGGCGATCTTCGCCGACTCACTCGAAACCGAATCTTCGCCCGGCGGCAAAGAGGCCGGGCTAACTGCCTTCCACAACAACCAGACGAACTTCTTCGTCTGCGGCAGTCTGCACGGCGGCACAGGCGCATGCGGCGTGCCCGTCATGGGCAAGTTCCTCGGCGCGCGGAAAAAGGCGAACCCGACTTGGGGCTGGCGCGTAGGCGCTTGTCTGCTCGCCCCTTATTGCGTGCCGCCCCAGCCGCCCTTTAAGGCCCTCAAGGAGGGCGAAGAACCAGACGAGCAGATGGTGCGCGATCTGGTCAAGGCCCACGTTGATCATCCGGCCTTCGCTGATCTGTCGCCGGAGAAGAAGGAGGAGTTGGTCAAACAAATCCTCCACGGCTTCTACGCCGACCCGGCCGACATGGAAGCGCGCGCGCGCCAGGGCTTAGCCTATTATAAGGACTACAGCGCAGACTACTTTGACGAACTGTATCTTGTCGGCAAGCCTGAGCCTGACAAACTGACCGTCTGGAGCAATGGCGGCAACAGCCAACGCAATCCGCTCAACTCGGCTGAAGTGGTGGCGGCGACTGCGGCGCTGAACTTCTTCACCGGCGCGGCCACGGGCGATTCGCAGTCCTACGTCGTCGGCGCTTCCACCAGCGACATGGACTCGCAGAAGATGCGCTTGCGTCACCTGCCTAAGTACCGGCTCGGCGCAGCCGGTGGCGGCGAGGAGATCGATCCGGAGAAAGTCTTTCTCGCCACCGCCGTGATGCGCCATCTACTGCTGCACCAGATACGCTGGGACGTGCCGGCCAAAAACTGGGCCGGCATAGAGCAGTTGCGCCACATCTATATGGGCAATGAGAAGAAGCAAGAGGACGATCAAGAGCTTTACAGCCGAGCACTGGAGTTGATGGCGGGCGCGATGCTGTCGGTTATTGCGCCCAACCAGACCATCGGCTGGGACGGCACTGATACTGCGCGCATCAGTGAGTATCTATCGGGCGACCCGACGAAGATCAATGAGATTTCCGGGCGGATGGCTAAGCGGTTCATGCGCGGCGAGCCGACCGGCGCGCTCGATCTAGGCAACTCGCTCGTCAAGCTGACGACCGTCGAGTTCGGCAAATGGTTTCCCACAGGCACGCAGTTCAGTCGCGGCGAGTATCTGCGTTATGTCTGGTCGCAGGTATTCACACGAATACAGGATATCGCGTGAACTCACCACGCCCTATCGGTCAGTTGCTCGACTTTGGGCCGAATGGCAAGCGTTTCAGGAGGAGGCAGACCCCATGGCCAGCGATAAGCGTAAAGAGTTTTTGAACGTCGGGATTCTGGGCGGCGATGCCGGCGTGCCAGAGCGGCGCGGCTTCCGGCCCATCAACACCGAGTATATCGGCAGTCCACACTACGACGCTCGCTTCTTCGAAACTTTCCCCACCGCTTGGGCCAGCGCCTACGCTTTTCAGAAGGCGCTGGCGGCCGAGAAGCACACTGAACAGGGCACGGTCACCGCCGAGGACGACGCGGCCATCATGGCCACGACGGAAGAATGGATGGCGCTCTTCCTGCTCCACTACTGGGGCCGCGTGCAGTTAGTTGACTATGCCAAGGTCGAGTTGGAGGAGAACTACGACAAAGACCTGTGGCTGGCCTTAAGCGGCACGTATCCGAGCGCGCGCGCCGGCGGCCTGACGGCGGTCTATCTGCTGGAGACGAACGAGGGCACAGTGGTCGGCGCGTACTACCCGGACGTTATCTTCTTCCCCAGTCGCAATCGCACGGATTGGCCGGCAGACAAAGTGCTGTCGTCCTATCTCGTCGGGCCAAGACTGTCATGGGAACGCTGCCGCAAAGACCTCCTGTCCAACGATAAAAAGACCGGCGAGTTTCACGCGCACCTGCTGCGCATCGCGCAACTGCTGCCGAGCAAAACCTTCAAAGAGCGCGTGGAGAAATTTTGCCAGTCGCACTTTACCGACGACGTGCAGTTGTCCGGCAGGCTCGATCCCGATCCGATGAAGTGGGACGACATTCCGGGCAACAAGCCGCCGAGCGAGAAAGAACTGCTGGAAAAATATCCGCTCCGCAAAGCGAACCGCGATGGCGGCTACACCTACTTCCTCGTCACCGGCATGCCGTACCGCTCGCCTTGGATGACCTCGGCCGTGCTCTCCGGCTGCTCGCCGATTGACTATCGCAGGACCGGCGAGTTGGAGATCACCGTGCAGGTCGGCAAGCGGCAAGTGCCCTGTAAGCTGACGGACAAAAAAGATAACATCGTCATGCTTAAAGACCTGTTCCTCGCCGACGCGCCGTACTGGTGCAAGGTGTCACGAGCAAACGATCAGTACACGGCCAAGCTCGTCTCGCTGCACAAGATTGACTTGCGCGATCCGGTGCTGCGTCAAGAGGAGTTCGCCGTCTGCTTAGCGCCGATCAAAAGAGAGTTTCTGACCCACTTCCCACAGGTCTTCGAGAACGTCAAGGGCGTCAGCGCCATCCCTGACCTGCAACGGCCCATCGTCGAGTGGGTCTTCCCAATTCTCGGCCACGAAGTGCGTTGGCAAGCCAGCCCGATGATTCAACTGGATATGCCCAAGACGAGTTTGGCGCTGTGGCCGCCGAAGGTCTCGCGCAAGTGGCGCTTCTACGTCGGGCGCGGGCGCGGCAGTAAAGAAGACTGCGGGCGTTGGCACTTGGTTGATGAGAACGGCTCGGAGGGCAACAACATTGAACTGGACGCGGAGGAGTACGTCAGCATCCTTCAGCGGCCGGGCACGTCCAATCGGCCGAAGGCGTTGCTCTTTACCGACAATAACGACCACGAGCGTGGGATTCTCTTCCTCTCGGAGTTGGACGAGCAGAACGTGGATGCGGATGAACGGGCTAAGGCCACGCTCTCCGTGGATTTCGGCACGAGCAACACCTGCATCGCCTACAAGCGCGGCAAGTCTGCAATTCTGACGTTCAAACTCAGCCCGGACATGCTCTGGGGTAAAGCGCCAGAACTGGAAGTGCCCGGCTTCGTGCCCTTCCAATGGGGCGGCAAGAAGGGTTTCTTCCCGACCGTGCTGCTCGCACGCCGCAGCGACCCGCGCCTTGAAGAGTTGAAGCCTGAGGACGACATCCCGCCTGAGTATCTGTTCGAGGTGGACATCCCCGGCTTGCATTACGATATGGAGGACAAACTGGTCGCGGGCGAGTTCAATCGTAAGTGGGAGCCGCACGCCAACATGAAATGGGAACTGCGCACACAGACGCCTTGGCGCGCGCTCTTCCTGCATCTCGCGCTGCTCTATGCCCACGCCGAAATCTTTTTCAACGGCGCGCAAGGCGCGGAGATCAGCCGCTATGTGTTCACCTATCCGTTGGCCTTCACCGAATTCGATCAGGCGGGCTTTCACACCGAAGCCAAAAAAGCGATCAAACGCATCCGCCAGTTATGCTACGGCACAGACCCGGCTTCGGATCGAATTGACTATATCGGCAACATTGACGAGAGCACCGCGATTGCCCGCGCCATTCGCGCGACCGCGACGACCAATCGCATGGAGGTCTTCATTGACGTGGGCGGCGGCACGGCTGACATCGCTATCCGTAGCGGCGCAGATTTCCTCGTGCTTGATAGCATTAAAGTGGCCGGCAATACTTTCTTCCGGTTCGCCAAAAAGAACTTTCAGGAGGAGATGGTCGGCGCGCCCGAATTCAAGAAGCACTTGGCGCGTTTGCTGCGCGGCTTGCAAGACACCGAGTTGAGTATCCCGGAAGAACACCTCGATCTGGGCACTTACTACTCTCTCTCAATCAATCGGCTTTCCGAAGATGAGTTCAGAAAACGCGAAGGCATCGTTATTCAACAGCGGATGTGGCCGCAGGCCGGGAAAGATAGTGGCCGGTCGTACCAGTGGTATCGCGCCCGCCTCTTCTTCCGCCACATCCTCGCCTATGCGCTCTTACAAGCCTGCGCCGCCAGCGTGAACGGCCAGCGCGTGCCTGAGCATGGGATTAAGTTGATTCTGGGCGGTAACGGCTGGGGCTTGATGATGTTCGCAGGCTTCGAGCGCAAGAAGAGCGAACTGCTGAAAGAGGCCAAGCTGATCCTGCAACTGCTGAAACAACACTTGCTCAGCGCACCGACGGAAGAGAAGCACCCGCTTCCTCCTTCAGAGCAGACTTCTCACCGCGACTTTATCAGTTCGGTGACAGAAAAGGAGCCGCCGCTCCCTCTGTCACATAAAAGTATTGGTCAGGAGTCGGCCAACTCATTGCCGGCCGAGGAGCGCCGCTTTATCGAGCCACTCGAAGTCTCCGACGTAGAGTTGCTCAACGAGTCGGACTTAAGCGGCGCTAAGACGGCCGTAGCTTTGGGCGCGTTGAACCTAGATGCTGGTGGGCAGAGCGATAAAGAGCAGGCGCGTCCTTTCGCCGGCATTACTATCGGAGGTCTGCACATCAACCAGTCCGAGCCGATCACCGTGCGCTGGTTTGAGCGTTGGGGCTTCAACGAGTTCGTGAAGAAGATCGGGCCGATGGATCAAATTCAAAACGCGCGGCTCGACGAGCCGACGGGTTTGCGCGGGCCGCTCGCGCCCGTGCTGAAAGTCTTCAGTTGTTTGGGCAACGCCAGCAAGACCGAGATCGACAACATGCCGGAAGAGACTTGGCGCGACATCAATGCGGAGATATGTCAGGGCGTCATCTCGATCAAAGGCGATAAGGTCGAGGGCGCGCCCATCAACCACTTCGTCTCGTCGGTGCTCTACCCCGAAGACGAGCGGCGCGACTACATAGACATTCTGGCCGAGGTCAACGGCAACTACAAAGCCAACGGCAAATGAGGTGAACGCATGACACCGCCCAAAACCACTTCGCTCCTTCTCTTCGCTCTCTGTCTCCTGTTGGCAGCCGTCGCCGCAGGCTGCGACATTCTTAGCGGCAGCAACTCTGAGCCGCTGGGAGCCAAGAACACACCACCGCCAGCACAGCAACCGCAGACGGGAGAGCGAAACACACGCATCCGTCAAGCGGTAGATAACTTGAAAGCGGCCGAGAACGTAGCCGCAAGATCAGGTGCTGACCTCGCCATTGCCCAGAAAAAAGCCGAGCCTCTCAAGCAGGCGGCTGATAAGCTTAAGACTAAGGCTGACGCCGACGAGCAAGCTACCATTTCACAAGGTAAAGACCCCAAGGATAAGACGCAGGCACCGAATACGGTGGCCTCACGGAACGCCGCCGATGAAGCTGAAGCCAAATATCAAGCGGTGATAAAACCGGCAGAAGAGAACGACAATCGAGCAAAAGGTGATGTCGAAAAGGCACTAAATGACTTAATGGCGGCGGCTGGCCAAAATGCGCCTGAAAAGGCCGTTGTCCCGGCGACCGTGCCTGACTGGCCTCTCTATGCCTTTATGGCGCTTATCCTGATACTGCTGATTCCCACTACTCTCATAGCATTCTCGAATCGGCAGATGTTAAAAATCGTGGGAACAAATGCTGCGCACTATTATAAAGAGCTACACAATAAACAGCTTGAGCGGTTTCAACAACTGAGCGGCACGCTCGTGGGACTGAACAGCAGCACCGGACTCGCCGAGTTGAAGACGACCCTGAGTAACATCAGCGAGAATTTGCAGACCAGCCGTCGGGAAATTTTGACCGCCATGCAACGGCTCGGCGCGCCCGGTGCCGCGAGCTACGCGCCGTCACCGCCGCCGTCCCCTGCAATCGCTGAAAACGTCATCACTTTCCCGATCTCTGCGGCGGACTATGCGCGCTTGATGGGCGGGCGGGCGGAAGTGGTCAAGAGCGATTCGCTGAACAACATCGTGGTCAGAGACCCGGAAGGCAAAGGGCCGCTGATGCTCGTGCGCGAGAGCTACGGGCCTGACGGGTTGTACTTCATTGTGCCGAAAGTGGCGCACCTCCAGACGAGCGATGAGTTCTATTATCACTACGAGAAATTCTACGAATGCGATAAGCCGTCTGCGGGCGATGTGTGGATCGTCGAACCGGCGGTGGTTGATCGCGTCGAAGGCGGTTGGCGGCTGCGTGAGAAAGGCATTTTAGAGATTAGAAAGTAGGCAGTTGAACTTTCGCGCCGGGCCTGTTTCGATGGCCCGTTCTGTATCGAACTAATCTACTCACGTCTTACTCTGTCTGCACACAATGCCTGTTGCGTGGCTCGGCCCAAATGGTAGTGAGCCACTAGCAAACAACATAGCCAGATTTAGCTGAAGTGCCAGCAATGGTGTCGCCGGGATTAATTTGGTGAAGACTAAGCGGCGGCCACAGAGCAGATGAGGGCGGTATGGTAACGAAGCCGGGAGCACAATACATCTGGGTCTTTTGCCCCGCGCACAAAAAATCTTTCCAGATGCTGCCAGCCAGCCAGCTTCTTTGCGAGAGCGGCAAGCACGCGCTGACGGAAAACTTCCTTAGGGCTGAATTCTGGGAGCACTGCTGCGATTGTCAACGCTTCTGGCCGTCTGACCTCAAGCACGGTGGGCAGAGCAAGCCGCAGTGCGTGGTCTGCGAACGACAAGTCGTACGGCGCTATCTCTGTGCGCAGTGCAAGTTGATGTGCGTCGAGTCCGATGACCCTACGGTCAAGCGCAAGCGACATACGATCACGGAGACGGGCGCGGTGAGTCAAACGTGTCCGGGCTGTGGCTGCGCGCCAGAGGTTGCAGCGCTGCACCGGCACGAGTGCCCAGAGGCGGGCGCGACGTTTATGACCGCGCGTAACACTTGTCCGTTCTGCGAAGAGCCGCTGACTCAAGCCGGCGCGCAGGCAGTGGTCACGACCAGTTTCCCCATCGCGGCTGAGGCGTATCTAGCGCAAGCGCGCGAACAAAAAGTTCACGTCCGGCACGATGAGCGGAAGAGTCTGCTGGTTAAGGATGCGAACGGCAAGGGCGCGCTGGCATTGGTGCACGAGTGGGGGGTGCCCGGCGGCGCGCTTTATCTGATCCCGCGCCGCGCACGCCTCAACACGAAGGACGAGTTTTACAATTACTACGGGGCATACTACGGTTGCTATCAGCCCGCGGCCGGGCAGATTTGGATTGTCAAGCCGGCATTGGTTGATCGAGTTGCGGGCGGCTGGCGGCTGCGCGAGAAAGGGTTGTTGGAAGTCCGCGATGGGGCGGAGACTATCGCGCCTGCGCAAGCTGCGACGCAGAAAAGTGATCGCCCCGCGAGCGTGCAAACGCAGACCACCGCACCTACATCTGAACAGGTCGGCACGCAAACCGCACGCGCAGGAACGACGCAGCAAGCGACGTCCACGCACCAGCAGGGCGCAGCCACACGCGCCCCTGCCGCGCCACGAACGACCACGATACCTTCAACCGTTCGGCCACAAACCAAGTCCAAAGTTCCGGTGCTGATCGCCGGACTTGTAGTCTGCCTGATCGGACTACTGCTCCTCATAGCAACTTTATCGAAGTCGGGTTCGCAGGCTACTAACATAAACGCGCCCGGCAGTGCGAACTCCATCAATAGCAATGGCGTGAACAAGTCTGCCAGTGGTAATAACGCGAACGGTGGCAACAGCGCGCACACGGTTGCGCCGTCAACGCCGGCCAATATGGTTTACGTGCCGGGCGGCGAGTTCGAGATGGGCGGCGGCGATGATCCGCTCTCACAGCCGCAGCACAAGGTACGTGTACAGCCCTTCTTCATAGACAAGTATGAGGTCACCTGCACGGACTACGCGCAGTTCATCAGCGCGACCGGGCATCACGCGCCGGCAGGTTGGCAGAACGGGACGTACCCGAATGGCTGGGCGCACCGCCCCATCACCGGAATTGATTGGGATGCTGCTAACGCTTACGCGCAGTGGGCGCACAAACGCCTGCCGACCGAAGCGGAGTGGGAGTTTGCCGCGCGTGGCACGGATGGGCGGCGCTATCCTTGGGGTAATGATTGGCGCGCAGCAGCGGCCAACGCCGACCGCACTGCTCAGGGTCTGGCTGAGGTCGGCGCAAACGCGAACGGACTTTCACCCTTCGGCGCATACGACATGGTCGGCAATGCTTGGGAATGGACGGCGACCGATTTCGACATCTATCCGGGCGGCGATGCGGCGCGCTTGCCCAAGCAGGTAGGCAAGGTGATTCGCGGCGGTTGTTATTTGAGCGGCCGAGATCAAGCGACCACGACTTATCGCGGTAACTGGACACCGCGTGGTGCGCGCTACGATCAGACCGGCTTCCGTTGCGTCATGGACATTACGGCGCAGCCCGTCGGGCGTTAAGCGACGCGAACACAAAGGCGCACCTGCGGCGCTCTGTTCGGTCACAAGTCCCGTGAGCACTAAGAGGTGGGACATGAAGAAGGTGGTGGCTCTCATTTTATGTATGCTGGCGCTCGGCGCTCGCTCTCAGCCCGTCATGGCTCAGGGTGCGAGCGGTCGGATGCCGCCGAACGAGCCGGGGAAATCGCATCGCCCCAAACCGGCGCACACTGAGATCAAGCATCCGCCGCCCGCGCCCACTGCGCGAATCAACATTCGTACGCAATTGCCTAACTGCTATGTGCTCATCGACGGCCAAGCACCAGACACGACCGATGCGCGCGGCCAGTTAACACTGTCCGGCCTCACGCCCGGACAGCACACGCTGACTGTGCGCAAGCCCGGCTATCACGACTACCAAGAGGTCATACGCTTGCAGCCGGGCGCAAACGACGTGGCTGTGAGCATGTTGGCCTATCCCGGTAATTTGAGTATTGCAACTAACGTTAGCGACGCGACGATTGTCGTCATCGGCAGCGGCACTTACAGTGAGGTCAGAAGGCTGGAGCTTGCGCCGGGCACTTATCAGGTGCGCGTCTTGAAGCTCGGCTACAATACGGTCGAGCGGAGTGTTGAGGTTAAACCGGGCGTCGCCACCAATCTCGCCTTGACGCTTGATCGTCTCTCGCTCGCGGAATTACAGACGCAAACCGAAACGACCTACAATAGTGGTAACTACAGCGACACTATCACGCTCGGCCAACTCGTCCTTGAGAGCAACGCGACGCACTCGCGCACGCAACTGCTCGTCGGCTTGAGCCTCGTACACACGGGCGACTATAATGCCGCCGCTGCTTACATCGGCCGGGCGATTCAACTCGGCGAAACTCTGACGCTGCCCGTCAAACATTTTCACAAGCTGGGACACAGCGAGGGGCTATGCTCTGGCAATTTGACGTTGCGTAGGGGCAGCCTTGAGTTCCGCTCCGATGCGACGGCAACCGACAATTTCAGCGTGCCCCTCTCAAAGACATCCGATTTGCGCCTCGACTGGGATAAAGGCGGGCGCGTGCTCATCCAGATCGCATTGCCTAAAGGAAAGAAGGAAGCGCGCGTTCCGTACAGCTTCCACCCGGCGCAGGCCTTCCTGCGCCACAAGAATGAGAGCAAGCCGAGTTCGCCTACGTTGGTGGACTGCAACAACTGCCAATCGGTCGTGCAGCTACTTTATCAACTCATTGCGCGGCTTGGTCAGTGAGCCATGAGGGTGGCTGTGATCAGCGCCGCGTGTGCCTTGCGTGTAGCCGTCAGCCCATCGGTCGCGCGCTCCGTGTTGTCACGTTCCAGATGAATTGAGGTTAGCTATGTCAGCCCAAAGCGAGGAACATCTCATTCGCGTCTATTGCCCCACACACAAAACGGCCCTGCCGCCGATGCAAGCCGCCGCTTACATCTCGTGCCCGAACGGCCCGCACGCGCTGGCGCAGAATTTTCCGCACGATGATTTCTGGGAATACTGCTGCGATTGTCAGAGCTTCCGGCCATCTGAGATCAGACTGATGGGCAAGACGCAAGCGCGTTGTCTGGTCTGCGATCGGCAGGTCGCGCGCCGCTACTTGTGTAATCGTTGTCAAGTGATCAGCATCGAATCGGATGAGGTAGCCAGACGGCGTAAAGCTTACTCGATTAATGGGGTGGGCGTGATCGAGCCGTCGTGCCCGGCTTGCGGGCATCGCCCCGCTACGGCCGAAGTGCGCGCGCATCAGTGCGCGGACGTGGACGCATTGTTGTTGACGCCTCGTCTAACCTGTCCCTTTTGCGCCGAACCTACCAGAGTGGAGATACAACCGGAGGCGGCCGCTCCTGTCGTGCAAGCTTCAACGTATGCGGCTCAGACCGTGGCCGCCGAAACCGCGGCCGTCCAAGCAAAACCACAGACGCAACCTTGCCCGCACTGCGGCGCAGCGATGCGTCTCAATCAACAATTTTGCGGCCAATGCGGGGGTGCGTTGAGCACGGCGGCGCAGCCCCAAGAGCCGCCTTTGCCGCCGCCGGTCGAACCGGATTGGGCGAGACACGAAGCCTCATCGTCATCGGCGGGACCGGAGGTTGCGCCGCAGGTGGTCGCGCCCGGCGCATCCAGTGGTCGCGGCGCGGCAGTGGCCGTCGTCGCCGGCATCATCGGCCTGTTGGTGCTGGTCGGCATCGCTGTCAGCGTGTCTCACTCATCCAACAGTAACAGCAGCTACGCGGCCGAGACCACCGAGGGCAAACTAACGAACGCCATCGCGCAGAACAATCTCATCACTCCGTCGGGCGCGAGCGCCTACGACTACTACCAGCAACTCAAGCGTGAGGGCGCGAGCACATCGAAGCTGACCGGGTACACCGAGCAGCTACTGCCGAAACTCACCGACCGACCGCAAAGTTTGCTAAACAATCTCTACGAGCCGGGCGGCACGGATGGTGACATCAGTGATTGGCAAGAGGCCGCTAAACTCTTGGCTTGGGCCAGCGAGTTGAAACCAAACGACACGACGCTAGCGGCGCAAGCTATGTATTGCGCCGGTCGCGTCGCTTTTCTAAGCAAGAGCTATGATGAAGCCCTGCGCAAGTTGCAAAGCGCCCGCGATCTGGATCGATCATGGCCCGTTCCGCTTAACAATCTCGGGCTGGTCTATAGTGATATGAAGCAGTACGACACGGCTCGTACTTACTTCAACGAAGCGGTCAAGCTCGATCCTCAATGGGCCGTGCCCTACAACAATCTCGGCAGCTCGTACATGCGAAGTAACGATCTCACGACAGCGGTGGGGTATTACAACGAAGCCGTCCAGCATGCGCCGCGTTGGGGTCGGCCGCACGCATGGCTCGGCGACATTGCGATGAAGCAGAACAATTACCAACGCGCCGCCGATGAGTATAAGGCGGCGCTCGATCTCATCCCGCCCGGCACGCCCGGTTGGGACCTCGGTAAGATGCAACAGAAATATGAGGAGGCGCTCGCCAAAGCGCAGCAAGGCGGTTACAGCCATTGAAGCCGTCGCCGTGCGAGCGAAGCATTTCTAGCTAACGCCGCCCGCGCGCGCCGCGAGTTTATGCGCAGACGTTATCTCATCTATCTGGCCGCGGCGCTGTGGCTGGCGGCAGCCTGTCTAGCAGGCGCGCTTTGGCTGCAACGCACGCGCGAACATATCTGGCCGCTCGGCGGCATGTCGCGCCTACAGCGCTGCACCGGCCATTACGATCTGGCTGTGCGCAACGGGCTGGTGCTTGACGGGCTGGGGCACGAGCCGCTGCGGGCCGACATCGGCGTGCGCGATGGGCGTATTGCCTGCGTCGGCATCATGGAAGCGGCCGAGGCACAACAAGTAATTGATGCTGCCGGGCAGATCGTTGCGCCCGGCTTCATTGACGTACATACACACATTGAGAAGAACCTGCCCAATGGCGCTGCGCCCTTCCTCGCGCCCAACTTCGCGCGCCAAGGCGTGACTACGATCATCACGGGCAACTGCGGGCGCTCTGTGCCGTCGCTCGCGCCCATGTTCGAGCAACTGGACAGAAACGGCGCGCAGGTCAATGTCGCCAGTCTCATCGGCCACAACACGGTGCGCCGGCAAGTGATGGGCGCAGCCGCGCGCGCGCCGACGCCGCAGGAGTTAGCGGCGATGGAGCAATTGATCGCGCGCGCGATGAGCGCAGGCGCGTTGGGCTTATCAACCGGTCTCGTCTATGCGCCGGGCATGTACGCGCGCCGCGACGAACTGATCGCGCTGACGCGCGTCGCAGCCGCGCAACGCGGACTCTATGTCACGCACCTGCGCGATGAAGGCGCGCAAGGCATGGCTGCGATCCAAGAGGCTCTCGCCATCGGCGCAGCCGCCAATGCGCCCGTGCATATCTCGCACTTCAAAGCGCAGGGGCGCGGCCAGTGGGGCACGGCGGCTGCGCGGCTCGCGCTCGTTGACGAAGCGCGCCGCAAACAGATGCACGTCTCCATAGATCAGTATCCTTACACGGCGTCGAGCACAGGCCTCGAAGTGCTGTTGCCTGCGGGCGGCGAGAGCGAGAGCAGTGCGCAACTCAGACAGAGCTTGCGCAACCCACAGATGCGCGCGCGCCTGCGCGCCGCCATGCTCGCGCAACTGCAAGCCGACGGCTGGCCCGATTACTCGTTCGCGCGGGTCGCTTATTGCCCCTCCAATCTCGCGTTCAACGGCCTGAGCATCAATCAAATCGCCGACCGGCGGCTCACACGCCCCGCCGCCCCGCCGCACGTGACGTCCGCCGCGCTCAAAGAGAGAGCAACCCGAACCGACGAGGCACAAACGCCGCTTGCATCTGAGCGTGCGCTCACAGAGGCAGAGCGTCAGGCCGACGTGATTCTGGATTTACTCGCTGAAGGCGGCGCGCAGATGATCTACTTCGACATGGATGAGTCGGATGTGGCCGCGATCATGAAACACGACGACACGATGTTCGGCTCCGACAGCGGCGTGCGCTTAGAGAACGCGCCGGCCATTCCGCACCCGCGCGGCCTGGGCACGTTCCCCCGCGTGCTCGCACGCTACGTGCGCGAACAGCAGACGCTGTCGTTACCCGATGCGGTGCGGCGCATGACATCGCTGCCAGCGCAAACTTTCGGCTTGGGCCAACGCGGGCAGATCAGCGCAGGCTACTGGGCTGATCTAGTCATCTTCGACGCCCAACACGTCGCCGATCAGGCCACTTACGAGCAGCCGCTCGCGCCGCCGCGCGGCATCGCCTACACTATCGTTAGTGGCGTTGTCGTGCTTGAGCGCGGGCAATTGACGACAGCCACGCCCGGGCGCGCGCTCCGGCATCAATAAACTTCGCATGATTCCGCCGCCCCGCAAAGCCTGCTAGTATAACCAGCCTACTACAACGTGAAAGACCTTCGGTTGACCTACGCGAGAACAGCTTTGTTCGGAAGATCATCAAGTCCTTGAAGGGAGGCTGAAGATGAAGAGGCAACATCACAAACGGCCGCGCCGCGTTCTTGCTCGTGGAGATCATCTGCGCGGGCCGCGAGCGGGCGCGTTAAGATTTATCGCGCTCAATCTTTTGCTCTTCGTTTTGCCCTTCAATGCTGCGCGCACGCAGACCGAGGTGACGCTTGCGCCGGAGGTGCGCGAGTTCGTCAGCGTGGATGCGCCGACGGTCGCATTGACGCATGCGCGTGTGATTGACGGCACGGGCAGCGCGCCCAAGCTCGATCAGACGCTCATCATCGCGCGCGGGCAGATTCAACAGTTGGGGCCGAGCGCGAGCGTGCAGTTGCCGACGGACGCGCGGGTCATAGACTTGCAAGGCAAGACGGTGCTCCCCGGTCTGGTGTTGCTGCACGAACACATGTTCTACCCGACGGGGCGGCTCGCGCTGTTCAATGAGATGGGTTGGAGTTTTCCGCGCCTGTATCTCGCGTGCGGCGTCACTTCTTTGCGCACGACGGGCAGCGTCGAGCCTTACACCGATCTGAACATCAAGCGCTTGATTGATACGGGCAAAGCGCCGGGGCCGAAGCTGCACGTGACGGGGCCGTACCTTGACGGCGGCGGCACTTTCGCCACGCAGTTTCACGTCCTCACAGGCCCTGAAGATGCGCGCCGCATGGTCGAACTGTGGGCAAGCGAAGGCGCGACTTCGTTCAAAGCTTACATGTACATCACGCGCGCGGAACTCGCGGCGGCTGTTGCTGCGACGCACGAACGCAAGTTGAAGATCACGGGCCATCTCTGTGCCGTCGGCTTCCGCGAGGCGGCGGCGCTGGGCATTGATAACTTGGAGCACGGCATCGTCGTAGACACGGAGTTTGTGCCCGGCAAGAAGCCTGACGTGTGTCCCGCGCAGAACGATACGGTTGCGAATCTGACGAAGCTCGACATTGAGAGCGCGCCCGTGCAGGAGATGATCCGCGATCTGGTCGCCCGGCACGTGGCGGTTACGTCAACGCTACCCGTCTTTGAGGCGTTCGTGCCGGGTCGGCCGCCGCTCCAACAGCGCGTGCTCGATGCGATGACGGCCGATGCGCGGACGCAATATCTCGTCGCGCGCACGCGCGCCGCCGAGCGCAAAGATTCGCCTTGGGCGGTCGCGTTTCAGAAGGAGTTACAATTCGAGCGCGACTTCGCACGCGCAGGCGGCTTGTTGCTCGCGGGCACAGACCCGACAGGCAACGGCGGTGTGCTCGCAGGCTTCGGCAGTCAACGCGAGGTCGAACTACTCGTCGAAGCGGGCTTCACGCCGCTCGAAGCGATCCATATTGCAACCGCGAACGGCGCAGAGTTTTTAGGCGAGTCTGCGAGCGTCGGCACAATCGCCGCAGGCAAGCAGGCCGATCTGATCGTCGTGCAAGGCGATCCGGCTGCGAACATCAACGACATCGAAAAAGTTGAACTCGTCTTCAAAGACGGCATCGGCTACAACTCCGCCAAGTTGATCGAATCTGTGCGCGGCTCGGTCGGCTGGCGTTGAAGATGTCTGCGACATATATGGCGACAACTTGACCGGCAACAGCGAAGCATCATGTTCAAGTCTCTGTTCCCCGATCATAAACCGATCATCGGCATGATTCACGTCGGCGCGCTGCCGGGCACGCCGGCCAGCACGCAGCGTGTGAGCGAACTCGTTGTGCAAGCGACGCGCGAGGCGGAGCTTTATCGCGCGGGCGGCGTGGATGCCGTCATGATCGAGAACATGCACGATGTGCCGTACCTGCGCAGTGCGGTCGGGCCTGAGATCGTGGCGGCGATGGCGGTCATCGGCCAAGCAGTGAAAGCGGAGAGCGCGTTGCCGTGTGGGGTGCAGATTCTCGCGGGCGCGAACTTGGCCGCAATGGCGGTCGCGCATGCGGCCGGTCTCGATCTGATTCGCGTCGAAGGTTACGTCTTCGCGCACATCGCGGATGAAGGTTGGATCGAGTCTTCGGCGGCAGAGTTGTTGCGCTATCGCAAGTTGATCGGCGCGGAGCAGGTGCAAGTCTGGGCCGACGTGAAGAAGAAACATTCGTCGCATGCCGTCACGACGGATGTTAGTCTCGGCGCGACGGCTGCGGCCGTCGAGTTCATGCGCGGCGATGCGGTCATCGTCAGTGGCAGCGAGACCGGCATGCCGCCAAGCCTCGCAGACGTGCGCGAGGCCAAAGCGCACTGTCGTCTGCCCGTCATCCTCGGCTCCGGCGTGACGGCCGACAACATCGCCAGTTTCTACGGGGCGGCCGACGGCTTCATCATCGGCTCAAATTTCAAAACCGATGGACACTGGGCCAAGGCTGTGGACGCGCGGCGCGTTGAGCAACTGATGAAGATCGTTAATAAGCTCCGAACGTAATCTCGGATTTGAAATTTTGGACTTGAGCTTAGCAACATGAAGCTGCTCATTCTCACTCACACAGAGATCGAACAACTGCTACCGATGCGTGCGTGCATCGAGGTCATGGCGGAGGCGTTGACCGCGCTCGCGCGCGGCGACGTGCATCAGCCGCAGCGCATGATCGTCCGACCGCCGGCCGCGGCCGGGCTGATGGCGTTGATGCCGGTTCATCGCTCCGGCTCGACAGCAGCTTATGGACTGAAAGCCATCTGCGTCTTTCCCGATAATCCGGCGCGCGGACTGGACGCGCATCAAGGCGGCGTGCTGCTCTTCGACGGTGAGACAGGCGAACTGCTTGCGCTCATGAACGCTTCGGCGATCACAGCCATACGCACGGCGGCCACGTCCGGCGTCGCCACGCGCCTGCTTGCGCGCACAGACGCGCACGAGTTGGCCATCATCGGCGCGGGCGTGCAAGCGCGCACGCATCTGGCGGCGCTGGCTTGCGTGCGTGCGATCAGACGCGCGCGCGTCGTCAGTCGCAACAGCGAACATGCGCGACAACTTGTCGCAGAGATGCAGCCGCAGTTCTCGTTTCCGGTCGAAGCGGTTGCGAGCGTGGAAGCAGCCGTGCGCGACGCGGACTTGATCGTGACGGCGACGAGCGCGCGCGAACCTGTGCTGCGCCACGAATGGATCGCTGCGGGCGCGCACATCAATGCGGTCGGGACTTATTCGCCTGCGGCGCGCGAGATTGACAGCGCGACGATGGCTGCGGCGAGTCTGTTCGTTGATCGGCGTGAGGCGACAATGATTGAAGCGGGCGATTATGTGTTGGCGTTGGCTGAAGGCGCGATCACGTCTGAGCACATTCGCGCCGAGATCGGTGAAGTGTTGACGGGCGCGCAGCAGGGGCGCACTTCGGCGGCTGAGATCACGCTGTTCAAGTCGCTCGGCTTGGCGGTCGAAGATTTGGCGGTGGCGGAATATCTCTACAACCAAGCGCGGGCGCAAGGAGCAGGGACGTGGGTTGAGTTTTGATGAGTGCGACAAGCTTGATGGGCCCAACATACGATGAAGTCGGCTAACACTTCGGCGCACACTTGCGACGCGGCCGTCGTCGGCGCGGGCGTCTTCGGCGCGTGGACGGCGTATCAGTTGCGGCGCGCGGGTCAGTCCGTCGTGTTACTCGACGCTTATGGCGCGGGCAATGATCGCGCCAGTTCCGGCGGCGAGTCGCGCATCATCCGCATGGGCTACGGCGCGGACGAGATTTACACACGCTGGTCTGTGCGCGCGCTCAAGTTGTGGCGCGAGTTCATCGGTGACGTGCAGCCGCCGCTCTTTCATCGCACCGGCGTGTTATGGCTTGCGCCCGCAGATGAGCCTTACACGACGGCGACGCTAAAGACTTTGCAAACGGTCGGCGTTGCGGTTGAAAGGTTAACGCCCGACGAGCTTGCGCGCCCCTTCCCGCAGTTCGCTTTCGACGAAGGGACTTGGGGCATACTCGAACCCGATAGCGGCGTCCTCATGGCGCGGCGTGCGGTGCAGACGCTCGTGCAAGCGGCGATCAGAGACGGCGTCCGTTATCTGCGCGCAGCAGTCGTCGCACCGGCGGGCACGGGCCGGCTCGCGTCGCTCAGCACACAGAGCGGTGAAACAATCTCGGCCGCAAACTTCGTCTTCGCTTGCGGCCCTTGGTTGCCGAAAATCTTCCCCGCCCTGCTCGGCGAATTGATCCACCCGACGCGCCAAGAGGTCTTCTTCTTCGGCGTGCCTGCGGGCGATAGTCGTTTCGCTCCGCCAGAGATGCCCGTCTGGATGGATTTCACGAAGCTCGTTTATGCGCTGCCTGAGTTGGAACAACGCGGCCTCAAGATCGCGATTGACCGGCACGGCCCGCCATTCGATTCGGACACAGGCGAGCGCAACGTCACAACCGAAGGACTCGCCGCCGTGCGCGCGCATCTCGCGCGGCGGCTGCCGGACATGCGCGATGCGCCGCTCCTTGAGGCGCGCGTCTGCCAGTACGAGAACACCGCGAACGGCGATTTCCTCATTGATCGTCATCCCGCGTTTGAAAATGTCTGGCTCGTCGGCGGCGGTTCGGGTCACGGCTTCAAACACGGCCCCTGTGTCGGCGTTTATGTGACCGAGCTATTGCTCAACGAGTCGCCCCACATCGAGCCGCGCTTCACGCTCGCCTCTAAGGGCACTATGCGCCAGCGACAGGTCTATTGAAGCCGACGTGAACCTCAACGGCATACTGCTTGCTTTTGTTGCTCTCCATCTGTACCCACGACGCGCTAATTCCCCCCAAGTCTCCGAAGGAAGGGCAATGAAAATGAATAATTCGAGACGCTTCAACGCGCTCCTCTTCGTATTGATTGCATGCAACCTCGTCTATGGACAGCAAGCAACTGAGACAGCTTCACAGGCCGGCACGTCGGCGACAAAGGATGCAGTTGTAACAGACAAGACGGGCAACGACGCCGACAACGCGCGGCTCGATGCCCTGCGCGAGAAGGGCAGCGCGGCGCTCTACAACCTCGATTACGAAGAGGCGCGGCGCATCTTCACAGAGATGCAGCGCGAGTTTCCGAACGACCCGCAGGGGCCGCAGTCGCTCGCCGCCAGCCTCTGGTTGCAGACGATGAACGATTCGCGCCGCTTACAGTCGTCGCTCTACAACTCGAAATCTTTTTACGCGAAATCAGAAGACAAAGTCGATCCCAAGATCACTGAAGCTTTTAAGAACTACACACGACAGGCGAAGGAGTTGGCCGAGGCGCGTGTGAAACAGAACCCGAACGACGTGCAGGCGCTCTATGCGCTCGGCTCAATCGTCGGCTTGCAAGCGGCGTTCGCGGGCGCGATTGAACGGCGTTTTATGGCCGCACTGCGCAACGGCATGGACGCCGTTGATTATCATCGCAAAGTCTTAAAACTCGACCCCAATTTCCACGATGCGGAAGTAACCATCGGCATGTACGAGTATGTGCTCGGCACGCTGCCCTTTCCGGTCAAGCTTTTCTTGAAGGTCGGCGGCATGGGCGGCTCGAAGAAGAAGGGCTTGGAGACACTGGAGCGCGTGGTCGCGCAAGGCACACGCGCCAACGACGACGCGCGCGTCATGTTGATCGCGCTCTACAAACGCGAGAAGCGTTACAACGACGCGCTCAAGTTCGCGCGCGAACTGGCAGACAAGTACCCGCGCAACTATCTCTTTAGACTCGAGGTCGCCGACGCCTTGCTCACGCAGGCCGCGCTTGATCGCAAAGCCAATAAAGAGACGGCGAGCGCCGAGACGGAAGCCTTCGGCATCTTCGATTCATTGCTGCGCGAGCCGTCCAACGCTGCGGCCGCCGCGCGCGCGCTCGATCTGATTCACTATCGCTACGGCGAATCGCTCTTCGCACTTGGTAGGTTCGACCGCGCCGCCGAGCAGTTCATAGTCGCCGCCAAGACGCGCGACGCCGCGCCCGCGCTCGTCTCGATGGCTTATCTGCGCGCCGCGCAAGCGCTCGACCTCTCAGGCAAGCGCAACGAAGCCGTGACGGCCTACAACGCCGTCCTCGTGCGCCCCGACGTTTACGACATGTACGCCGAAGCGCAACGCGGCTTGCATTCGCCCTACACGATCAAGACCGTCACGAACGAGAACCGCTAGCGCCAAAGACGCGCTAAACAACGACGCGCATGATAAAAACATCAGGGGCGGAGATCGTCTCCGCCCCTGATGTTTTTATCATGCGTCAACGGCCCGCGAGTTGGCGCGTTAAGCTGAGGTCGTCTTCGAGCGGCCTGTGCCGGATGAGCCGGCGGCTGTGCTCGTCGTCGTGCTTTTCGTCGGCTCGGTCGTAGCGATGGTCGTCGTCGTGGTGTCCGTGCCGGTCGTGGTCTCGTCGGTCGTGGTCTCGTCAATCGTGTCGAATGCGCCGCGTGTGACGCGCAGGCGATTCTCCACGTTGGTCACACCGGCGACCGATTCGGCGATGTCTTCGGCGAGCCGTTTGGCTTGCCGACTCTCGACCGAGCCGCTCAAGGTCACTTCGCCGTCGTCAACGATCACTTCGATGTCCGAAGCATCTAGGTACGGATGATCGGTCAGACGGTCGTTGATGTCTTCGCTGATGCGTTCGTCCGAGCGCCGATAGTTGCGCGGGCCGCGCCCGCGATGATTCGCGCCGCGCAGTCGGCCATCGCCCAGACGGCGCCGCTCCGCCTCTTCGTCGCCGAACCAAGAAGCGACCTCGTCCGTGAAACGATCCCACCAACCGCGCTCACGCCCGCGCACTTCCCGCGGCCGTTCCGTGTCGCGTTCGCCGCGCCGCAAAGTCCAATCGCCGCGCCGCTCGTCGTAATTATAGCCGTAGGGGCCGCGGTCGTAATTGCGTGGGCGGCGCGCGCCGTAGTAGTCGCGTTCGTAATCGCGCCCGTAGTCGCGTGCGTAGCGCGAAGCGCGGCCGTAATCGCGCGCAGTATCGCGTTCGTAACTGTAATCACGGTCGTAATCACGCTCGGGCCCCCGCCCGTAACCGTGTTCATAACCGCCATAGGTCTCTTGCCGCTCGTAACCGGGATCGCGCATGCCTGTGGTGCGGTCGTAATCGCGCCCGTAGTCTTGTCGGTCGTAATCGCGGCTCGCGTTGTAGCGACTAGCGCCGCGCGTTGCGCCGTAGCCGCCGCGCTCATAGCGTCTGCGCTCGTAGTCGTAATCGTCGCGGCGTGCGCTCAATTCTTCGTCCCGTTCGCCGTAACGGTCTTCATCATCGTAACGAGTTGACATGCTTCAAGTCCTCCTTGCCTCCTGATTTCATCAATTCGCGGGGGACGAGCATGGGGAGACCGCGCCGGCACCAATGGCCGCGCTCGCACGAAGGGGATTTAACTGTCAGGGGAATTACAGAAACTATACTACGCGAAGCGCAGGCTGTACAGACTTCGCGCGCCGAATAGCGGGTGCTATTTGTGTGCAGAAAAGATAAAGCAGAAGGCAGTTAAGGGTATGTCCGGCTAAACTTAGGCCATCGGCAGGGCTGATTAGGTTCTAAGCAAGCGAGATTAGCTTCTAAGCGCGGCTGATTAGGTTCTGAGCGGGTGTGATTAGCTTCTAAGCGCGGCTGATTATGACTTAGGCAAAGACAAGTTGCTTTTATTGTTTACTGCTTACTGCCCTTCCGTTCCTCGTGGTTGCTGACGCTTTTGTTCAGTTGTTCGCGCCGGGACGCAGGGCGGCATCGAGTGCGGCCTTGATCCCTTCGTAGGAAGGCTCGGACACATAGCGGCCGTTGATGAAGATGCTGGGCGTGCCGTGGACGCCGATGTTGTTGCCGTCCTGTTGGTCGTGTCGCACTTTGGTGGCGAAGCGGTCTGAGTCGAGCGCCGCATCGAACCTTTGCCGGTTGAGACCGAGTTGGCTCGCATACTCTTTCAACTTCGGCACGGCGAGCACAGCCTCTTTCTGTTCGGGCTGAGCCACCGCCGCCTGCTGCTTAAACAGTAGCGCCGCATACTCCCAATACTTGCCTTGCTCGCGCGCCGCCTCGGCCGCTTCGGCCGCCTTGAAAGCGTTCTTGTGTTGACCGAGCGGGAAGTCGCGCACGACGAGGCGCACGCGCGTACCGTACTCGGTCATGATCCGTTCGAGCACGGGTTGCGTCAGCGCGCATGAAGGACATTGAAAGTCTGTGAACTCGACGATGGTGACGTTGGCAGTTTGATTGCCGCGCACGGGTTGATCGTCCGTTGCGATCTGGACGATGGGCGGTTGCAGGAAAACTTGCACGGTCGCCTTGCGCCGCAACTCGTCCGCGAGCGCACCGCTCGCACGGCTCTGCTGGTCGCGCTTCATGTCCGCTAGAAGTTGCTCCTTGATCTGCGCGAAGACGACCGAACGGTTGTTGGGCAGACCGTAAGCGGCCAGCACCTGTTCTCGGTTCTTGTCGAAGTAGGCTTGCGCGTCCGCCTCGGTCACGGGCTTTGAGCGCACGGCGAGTTCGGCGTCATAGACGGCTTTGGCTGTGATCTGTCGCTTCTGCGCCTCCTGCTGCAAGAGTAAGTCATTGATTCGCACGTCAAGATCACTGCGGCGCAGTTCGTAAATCTGCTGGCGCACTTGCGCCGTCAAGGGGCGTAGCGCGTCCTCGATGTTGCCCGCAGTGATCGGCTGACCGTTGACGTTGGCGAGGACGCGCGCACGCTCGCCCGCGTTTGTGGCCGGCGTCACTTCCGCGACCAGCACTTGATATTGCGCGCCGGTGCGCAGCCGCGCGGCGAGCAGCGACTCTTGCTCCTGCCGGCGCTTCGCAATCAATTCGTTGACGATCTCATCGTGCACGTCTTTCAGTTCAACCGCGTGCCCGGCCTGCGCTTCAACCGCCGGCCGGTTCTGCTCAAACGCCGCTTGCACCTCTCCTTCGGTCGGCGGCGCGATCTTGGCGAGGACCTCCGTCTCGTACAACTTGTCCGCGCTCACGCCCCGACGTTTGGCCTCTGCGTCGAGCAGTCGTCCATTGATCTGATGATCGAGTTCGCCCATCCGCGCGACGGCCATCTGCTGCTCGATGTCGTGCACCTGCGCTTCGGTCGCCGCGTTCAAGTCTTTGTCTGTGACTTTCACGCCGTTGACGATGGCGAGCACGCCGGGCAGAGGGCCTGCGTCGCAGCCGCAATCTTCATCCGTCTTCGCGGCGTTTGCATTCGCCGGTGCGGGGGTGCGGGTTGTGGGCGCGGGCGTCTGTGGGCGCGCGGGCGGGCGCGCGGGCGGCGCGGGCGGGCGGCGCGTCTGCGCTTGTGCGCCGGCACAGACAGACGCGAGCAAGGCTAGGGTGAAAAACGTCAGCAATCTATTCATCAGCTACTCCAAAACTAAACTCAAAGCTTGCGATTCTCTTAGACGGCCACAGCGTGCGGGCGCGTTGCGTCGAGGCGCAGAAGAAAGTTTCACGCGGGCGGCGCGTGGGTCACGACCAATGCGTTAGCTTAACCGACGAGCACGCGCGGGCGCAAAGCGACGGGCGCGGGATCGGCCGCGCGGGCTGTCGAATCAGGCGGGGCGACTATTGACAGTCAAGGCGCGCGCCGCCTAATGTAAGCATTGACAGTCTGGATTGGGCGCAAGCGAGTGCCCAAAACGATCTTAAATAATTTCGGCGCGCCGTTCGTCCAAGCACCCCTGCGCAGCGCAAGCACGTGCGGTCGCGTCCACCTCCTGAAACATACCCGACCGAAAGGTTTTTTGCCCCGATGATTCCCCCGCTCTCGCACCTATTTGTCTCGGCGCGGCGCGTCAACGTGCGCGCCACACAAGCTAAACAGTCTGCGCTCCGCCGTTCGGCTTCGTTCGCCCTCGTCTGTCTGTTGTGCATGCTCGCGGCTCTTGCGGCGCGCGCGCAAGACGTAGCGCAACTGCCGGAACGCGACCTTGCGGGCGGCGAGATACACACTTACAAGTTGACGCTCAGCCGCGGCCAGTTCGTCCGCGCCATCTTCGATCAACGCGGCGTTGACGTGATCGTAACGTTGAAGGACGCGACCGGCGCGCCGCTTATGACGGTGGATCATCCGGTCGGCTCTTGGGGCCCTGAGCCTCTGTTTTTCGAGACCGACGCGCCGGGCGTCTTCATCATCGAGGTGCGCCCGCGCCAATCAAACGCGCCGCCCGGCCGCTACGCCTTCACGTTTGAGTCGCGCCTGCCGACGCGCACAGATCAGATGCGCTTTCCGGCCGAGCGCACCTTCGCCGCCGCCACGCAACTCTTGCAGCAGGAGAAGACGAGCGTAGGTCTCGATAAATTCAAAGAGGCCCTCACACAGTTTCGCGTGATCAGAGACGAGCGCGGCGAGAGTCTGACGCTCACGATGCTCGGCGCGGTCACCGCGACGACGGGCGACGCGCAAGCCGCGCTCAACTATTTCACGGACGAGTTGGCGCTCGTGCGCACGATGCAAGACCGCGCGGCGGAAGCCGCGACGCTCAATCAGATCGCGCTCGTCTATCACTCGCTCGGCGATCACGCGCACGCGCTCGAAAACTTCCGGCAGTCGCTCACCATCTCGCAAGCGGTGGGCGACACACGCGCCGCCGCCTATACGCTCGTCCGCATCGGTCTCATCTATGAAGCGCGCGCCGAACGGCAAAGCGCGCTCGACACGTTTCAACAGGCGTTGCCGCTCTTCCGGCTCGTCCAAGACAAACGCGGCGAGGCTTACACCCTGAACAACATCGGCGTGCTCTACGACCGCGCGAACCAGCACACGCAGGCGCACGAGTATTACGACCGCGCGATGGTGCTCTTCCGCCAGATCGGCGACTGCAACGAGTTGGCCACACCGCTCTCGAACACAGCGCTCGAAGCCCTCGACACGGGCGACCAGCAAAAGGCGCTCGAATATCTCAATCAGGCCCTCGACATCCAACACAGCATCGGCGACACCGCCGGGCAAGCGACGACGCTTAATAATCTCGGCTTCGTTTACAACTCGATGGGTCAACGCCAAAAAGCTTTGCAGTATTTCGCGCAGGCGCTCGCGCTCCATCGCGCCGCCGAAAATCTGCCGGGCGAAGGCGACACCTACAGCAACCTGATGTTCGCTTGGCGCGACGCACAGCCGCGCCTCGCCACGTTCTACGGCAAACAGGCCGTGAACGATTACCAACAGGTGCGCCAACAACTCCCGCCGCTCGACCGCGAAGCGCAACTCTCGTTCATCAAGAGCAAGTCGCTCACCTATCGTGAACTCGCAGAGCTGCTGATCGAACAGGGTCGTCTGCCCGAAGCGCAGCGCGTCTTGAGCATGTTGAAGGAAGAAGAATACATCGAGTTTGTCCGGCGCGACAGCGGCGAGACTTCCGCCTTGAGCGCGCGCGTGCAGTTGTCGCCCGAAGAAGCGACGCTCGATAAACGCTATCAAGAGATCGCGGATCAGATCACTGTGCGCGGCCGGCAGCACGCCGAACTGCTGGCCAAGCCCGCACGCACCGCCGAAGAGGAGAAACAACTCGCCAGTCTCGAAGTGGACTTGAACGTCGCCGGCCAAGCGTTTCAAAAATACATTGATCAACTCGCGCTCGAATTGGAGAACACGAAGCAGGGCAGCGAGAAGGTCTATCAACTGCGCGAGTCGCAGGGGCTGATGGAAGATTTGCGCGAACTCGGGCACGGCGCGGTCGCGCTCTACACGGTCGTCGGCGAAGATAAGTATCGCGTCATCCTGATCACACCCGACGTGCAGAAAGCGGCCGAGTATCCAATCAAAGGGGCCGAGCTTAATCGCAAGGTCGCAGCCTTCCGCGACGCCTTGCAAGACTACAAGTCCGATCCGCGCCCGCTCGCGCAAGAGCTATACAAGATCATCGTCGGCCCCATCGCCAAAGATTTACAGGACGCGAAAGCAGAGACGTTGATGTGGTCGCTGGACGGCGTGCTGCGCTACATCCCGATGGCGGCGCTCTACGACGGGCAGCAGTACATGGTCGAACGCTATCGCAACGTCGTCTTCACACCGGCGAGCACCGCGCGGCTGAAGGATGAACCGAGCGCGCAATGGCGCGGGCTTGGCTTGGGCGTGTCGAAGGCGCATGATCAGTTCCCCGCCCTGCCCGCCGTGCCCGAAGAGTTGCACAGTATCTTCCGCGATGATGCGGCGCAGACGCCGGACGGCAGCCCGCTCGCGGGCCATGTCCTGCTCGATGATTCATTCAACGAAGAGGCGTTCAAGACGAGTTTGCGCCAACGCTATCCGGTCGTACACATCGCCAGCCATTTCTCTTTCCAACCCGGCAACGAGACCGATTCATTTTTGCTGTTGGGCGATGGGCAACGCCTCTCGCTTGCGCAACTCAAGAGCGCGCAAAATCTGTTCGGCGGTGTCGAACTCTTAACGCTCTCCGCTTGCGACACGGCGAACGGCGGCGCTGGCTCGGACGGCAAAGAGGTCGAAGGCTTCGCCGTGCTTGCGCAACGGCAAGGCGCGAAAGCGGTCATCGCCAGTCTCTGGCCGGTCGCGGATCGCAGCACGCGCCTGCTGATGCAGAATTTCTATCAACTGCGCAACGCACAAGTGGGCACGCTCAAAGCCGAAGCCCTGCGGCAAGCGCAACTCGCGCTTCTGCGCGGCACAAAGACAGACGCAGGCACAACCGCGCAACGCGGCATAGGCCGCGATCTCATCATCGCTAACAAAGCCGCGCCTTACGCGCACCCATACTTCTGGGCCCCCTTCATCCTGATCGGCAACTGGCGCTAACTCAATGTGCCGCCGGGAGCGCGGGCATACTTGCCCGCATGAGCGCGTCGGGCGCGAACAAGCAGGCGCGCCCGTGTATAATGCCGCGCGATGAGACGACCGATCTTGTGCTTAGCTCTTGCGCTGCTCATCGGCTGTCGCGCCGACATGCCAACGAACAACGGCGCGGCTAAAGTCCCCAACGAGATCACAGTCTCGGCCGCCGTCAGTCTCAAAGACGCCTTCATAGAGATCGGCCAACTCTACGAGACGCGCACCGGCATACATGTCAACTTCAACTTCGCTGCGTCCGGCATCCTGCAAAAGCAGATCGAACAAGCCGCGCCCGTTGATGTCTTCGCCAGCGCCGGTGAACGGCAGATGGACGAACTCGCCAACAAGAATTTGATCTTCACAGACACGCGCCGAGACTTCGCAGGCAATACGCTCGTGCTCATCCTGCCGCGCAGCCAAGCCACGACGCAGGAGCTACAGTGGTTTGAACGACTCGCGCAAAGCCCGGTGCGCAAGATCGCCATCGGCAATCCGCAGACTGTGCCTGCCGGTTTCTACGCGCGGCAGACACTCGTGAATCTGAACCTGTGGGACAAGGTGCAACAGAAGCTCGTGCTGGCCGAGGATGTACGGCAAGTGCTCGACTACGTGGCGCGCGCAGAGGTGGACGCAGGCTTCGTCTATGTCACAGATATTGCGCCCACGAATCAAGCTGTGTTCGTCGCCGCGCCCGCGCCCGAAACGACGCACGACTCGATCCTGTATCCAATCGCCGTCGTCAAAGACAGCCGACACGCGGAGGCGGCGCTTGGCTTTATCGCTCTCGTGCTCAGCCCTGAAGGTCAAGCCGTGTTGAAGAAATATGGCTTCATTTCGGTTCTTTTTGGTGAGGGTTGAGTCTTTATCTCAAATTTCAAATCTCAGATTTGAGATCACGATGATCTGGTCAGCCTTCAAAGTCTCGTTGCTTGTCGTCAGTGTGGCGACCATCATCACGAGCGTGCTCGGGCTTGCGCTTGCGTTCGTGTTGGCGCGCCGCGAGTTTCGCGGGCGTGAGTTGCTCGACGCCGTGTTGACCATGCCGCTGGTGTTGCCGCCGACCGTGACGGGCTACTACTTGATCGTGCTCTTGGGCCGGCGCGGGCTGTTGGGCGCGCCGCTTTACGCTTGGACAGGTTGGACGATCACTTTCACTTGGCAGGCGGCGGCGCTCGCGGCGACGGTTGTCGCGCTGCCCTTGATGATCAAAGCGGCGCGCGCCGCCATCGAGAGTGTCGAGCCGAAGTATGAGTTGGCGTCCTTTACGCTCGGCAAGGGCGAGTTGGAGACGTTCTTGCGCGTGACGTTGCCGCTCGCGCGGCGCGGCGTCGTCGCGGGCATCGTGCTCAGTGCGGCGCGGGCGCTCGGCGAGTTCGGCGCGACGTTGATGCTTGCGGGCAACATTCCCGGCAAGACGCAGACGATGCCGCTTGCGATCTACGAGGCGGTCATCTCCGGCGAAGACCGGCGCGCGCAGACGCTCGCCGTTGCTTTGACGCTCGTGTCGGTCGCCGCCGTCTATCTCACCAACAAACTCAGCCGCGCCAAGAGCGCGCAAGCCGCGTGAACGAAAACTTGCAGGTGCAAATAAAAAAGCGTCTGACCGACGGCAAACGGACTGCTGACGACGCCCGCGCCGGTTTCATGCTTGACCTCGCGTTCGAGACGCGCGCCGGCATCAACATCCTCTTCGGCCCTTCCGGCTCAGGCAAGACGACGACCTTGCGCGCCATCGCCGGACTTGTCGCGCCCGATGAAGGCCGCATCGCTCACGGCGCGCAAATCTATTTTGATTCGACGATGCACATCAATCTACCGATTCAACGACGGCGAGTCGGCTTCGTCTTTCAAGACAACGCGCTCTTCCCGCACCTGACCGCCGCGCAGAACGTCGCTTACGGCGTCGCCGCGCGTGAGCGAACAACCCGTGCACGTGCGTTGCTCGCACAGTTCGGCGTCGAGCATCTGGCGGCGCATTATCCGCGCGAGTTGTCGGGCGGCGAACAACAGCGCGTGGCATTAGCGCGGGCGCTCGCGCCCGCGCCGGCCGTCTTATTGTTAGACGAACCGCTCTCCGCCGTTGACGTGCCGACGCGCGCGCGTCTGCTCGATGAGATTGATGCGGCACAGCGCACCTCCGGCATTCCGTTTCTCTACGTCACGCACAACCACGCCGAAGCGGTGCGGCTCGGCACGCATTTGATTCTGTTGCATGAAGGGCGCGTCGTGCAGACCGGGCGCCCGCTCGATGTGTTCAATGCGCCGCAGAGCGCGAGCGCAGTCCGCGCCGTCGGCACAGAGAATCTGTTTGCGGGGCGCGTCGTCGAACAGCGACCGGCGGAAGGCGTGACCGTGATTGAGACCAATGGGCTGCAACTCGAAGCGGCCTACAACGCGTTGTCCATAGGCAGTCTCATCACACTCGGCGTGCGCGCCGAAGACATCATCATCGCGCGCGAGCGACTCACGCAGACGAGCGCGCGCAACGTCATCGCCGGCCGCATACGCGAGATCATGCAGACGGCCGAGCAGACCGAACTGATCGTGGACTGTGGTGTTGAGCTAAAGGTGAGCGTGACTGCGGGCACGATCAAGGCGCTCGACCTGCGGCGCGAGGCGGAGGTCTTTCTGCTCATCAAAGCCCGCGCCTTGCACGTCGTTTCTTAAACGCGCGGCGCATCTGCGGCAAGGCTCGCGGGGCGCGGCGCGCGTTTCAACTGCACGGGCGGGCGCGGCGCACAGCAGAGTTGCTGCAAGCGCTCGCGGTCGCGCTGCATCTCGCGCTCTTCTCTGAGCCACGCGCGCACTTCCATGAAGATGCGCGCCGCATGCGCGTCGGGCGGCGTGGCCACACGATAGTGCATCCATTTACCCTCGCGGCGGGCCGCGACCAAACCGGCGCGGCGCAGGTACGCGAGGTGGCGCGAGATTTTCGGTTGGTTCGTCTTGAACACTTCGACGAAGTAGCAGACGCAAACTTCGTCTTCGCCCATCAAGCTCAGCAGCCGCAATCGCGTCCGATCAGCCAACGCCTTGAAGAGCAGTTCCATGCTGTAAGTTTTCATTGCCATTTTCTAATCAACTCCGACCACGCGGCTGCGCCGCTCAAGCAGCAACGTGTCGCGCCACACACCGTCGCGCCGGCCGATGCGCTCGCGCCGCCCGACCTCACGAAAGCCGCATGACTTGTGCAGCCGCACGCTCGCCACGTTCTCAGGAAAGACGCCCGCTTGCAAAGTCCAGACGCCATCGCGCTCTGATGCAGCGATGAGCGCCGTGAGCAGAGCGCGCCCGACGCCTGCGCCGCGATATTTTGCGCCGACATAGACGCTGACCTCGCCCACGCCCGCGTACACGCAACGCGAAGAGACCGGACTGAGCGCCGCCCAACCCGCGCGCTCTTGGCCGACACGCGCAATCAATCTTGGCGCAGGTAGATGCGCTGCATCCCACGCAGCCCACTCCGGCGCGTCGGTCTCAAAGGTTGCTTGCCCCGTCGCGATGCCTTCAAGATAGATGGTGCGCACGCGCGGCCAATCTTCCGCCTGTATCTCCGCAATCGTCATGTCCATATTGCTGCCAGCTTAACTCAGGCGCGCGCTCGCGCCTGATGAAAAAATTTCACGTAACGAACAAATACGTCTTGACAAATATGTTCGCCGGGCGTAAGCTCCGCTCACATTTGCACAAGCGAATATATCACGACGGTCGAAAGGACGCAAAAAGCAATGACGACTAAGGGGCAATCATCGGTGCAATTTTTAAAGGCGCACTTGGCCTTGAACGTCCACAGTGTCGAGCGGAGCATCGAGTTCTACCGCAAGCTGCTGGGCATTGAGCCATTGAAGGTGCGCCCCGGTTACGCCAAGTTCGATGTTCAGCAACCGCCGCTCAATCTGACCTTGAACGAAGTGCCTTTCAACGAGCGCGGCGCGCTCTCGCATCTCGGCCTGCAAGTGGCGACGAGCGACGACGTGCTGCGGATGCGCGAGCGTTGGCGCGCGGCCGGCCTCGACACCTACGACGAGATGCAGACCAACTGCTGCTACGCGCTGCAAGATAAGACTTGGGTGCGCGACCCGGACGGCAACGAATGGGAGGCATTCGTCGTGTTGCAGGACAATCTCGCCGCCACGAGCATGTGCTGCACGACCGGCACAGACGCGCAAGGCGAAACCGTCCTGACCTGTGCGACGACGGGCGCAGTGGTGAATACAGACGCGCCCCCTGACTGCTGCACGCTGTCGGCCGCGCCGCCCGTCGGCATCGCACGTTGATGACGGACGGATACGAACTGATGATTGGCTCGCCCGCGCGGCAATCGCTGCAACTCGCACGGCGCATGAGGGCAAGACTTGCCGGTCAAGCAATCAGCGAAGATGCAGTTTAGTCTGGCACGCCGCGCGGTGGCGGAAGCGTGCGGGACGTGTCTATTGCTGGCGACCGTCGTCGGGTCGGGCATCATGGGCGAGCGCCTGGCGGGCGGCAACGTTGCGCTTGCCTTGCTCGCCAACACCATCGCCACCGGCGCAGGCTTAGTCGCCCTGATCTTAACGTTCGGCCCCATCTCCGGCGCGCACCTCAATCCGGCGGTCACGCTCGCAGACGCCTCGCAGGGCGGCATCAGATGGCGCGACGTGCCCGTCTATCTTGCGGCGCAGATCGCAGGCGCGTTCGTTGGCGTGGCGACGGCGCACGTGATGTTTGGGCAGCCGCTCTTTTTCGCTTCGCATCATGCGCGGCAGGGCGCGGCACAGATGTTCAGCGAGTTCGTCGCCACTTTTGGCCTACTTGCGGTGATCTGGGGCTGCGCGCGGCTGCGCACACAGGCCGTGCCCTTCGCCGTCGGCGCGTACATCACGGCCGCTTACTGGTTCACCGCATCCACCTCGTTCGCCAACCCTGCCGTCACGCTCGCACGCGCAATGAGCGACACGTTCGCGGGCATCCGGCCCGCCGACGTGCCCGGCTTCATCGGCGCACAGATATTGGGCGCGGCCGCTGCGACCACTCTTTTCCATTGGCTCGTGCCATCGTTGCCCGAAGACGCTGCATCGGTCGTCGTGCCGCATGCGCAGCCGGAACATTCAGCCCGAGAGTAGCGACTTGTAAGGAGACGAAAAAATGAGTGAGCCAACGCGCGTCTTGATTCTCTGCACCGGCAACTCTGCGCGCAGCCAGATGGCTGAAGGTTTGCTGCGCCACGATGGCGGCGCGCGCTTCGAGGTCTTCAGCGCGGGCACGCAGCCGTCGCGCGTGCGAGCCGAAGCGATAGCTGCGATGCGTGAGATCGGCATAGACATCTCGGCGCAGCGCTCGAAGTCTGTGGACGAGTTCGTCGGGCAGCCATTCGATTACGTGATCACGGTCTGCGATCATGCGCGCGAGCATTGCCCCGTCTTTCCGGCTGCGACGCCACGCTTACATTGGAGCTTCGACGACCCGGCCGCCATTGCGGGCGATGAGGCTGTGCGGCTCGCCGTCTTTCGCCGCGTGCGCGATGAACTGCGCGCGCGGTTGCGCGACTTTATCGCCGCGCGAGCGGACTAACCGATTGCTTCTTTGCTGTTGAAGGCTGGCAGTAGTTAAGTTACTGTTACCGCCGCATGTCAATCCGTCCAGTCGAGCAGAGACAATTCATAGACACA
Organism: Acidobacteriota bacterium; assembly: GCA_003223935.1. Lineage (GTDB taxonomy): Bacteria > Acidobacteriota > Blastocatellia > Pyrinomonadales > Pyrinomonadaceae > QHXQ01. The sequence continues at coordinate 93,701 of QHXQ01000027.1, forward strand.
CTACGGCGCGGCGCATTCGTGCTCATCTGTCTCGCCGCGCTCGTCTGCACGTGCGCGGCACAAACGCGCAAGCCAGATGCGAACAAGCAGGATGCAGGCGCGCTCTATCTCGTCCGGCAGAGCGATCTCTGGGGCTACATAGATCGCACGGGCAAGGTCATCATCAAACCGCAGTTCGACGTGGCTTGGGATTTCTCGGAAGGGTTGGCTTACGTCAAGGCGGGCGTGCGGCGCGGCGTGATTGATCGCAAGGGTAAGTGGGTCTTTGAACTGTCGGATTTGGATTTCGCTGGCCCCTACGCGGAAGGACTCGCGCCCGTGCAGACGAGCGCCCGCCCGCCCCGCTATGGCTTCGTGGATCGCGCGGGCAAGCTTGCGATCAAGCCGCAGTTCGATGCGGTGCGCGGCTTCAACGAAGGCTTGGCGGTGGCGCTCATCGGGCGGCAATACGGTTTTATAGACAAGCGCGGGCAGTGGATCGTGCAACCGCGTTTCGAGAAGGTGTCGAGTTTTGCGGAAGGCTTGGCGCTCGTCGTCGTCAACAACCGGCACGGCTTTATTGATCGCACCGGCGCGTTTGTCGTCCAGCCGCAATACAACAATGCTTACAATTTCTCCGAAGGCTTGGCGAACGTCGCCATCGGCGGCCGCTATGGCTGCATAGATAAGCAAGGCGCGTTCGTCATTCCACTGCAAGCGGGCTACATCGGCCCGTTCCGCGAAGGACTCGCGCCCATCATCGCCAGCAACAAGTTCGGCTACATCAATCGGGCCGGGCAAGTGGTCATCAAACCGCAGTTCGATTGGACGGACGGCTTCGCAGCAGGACTGGCGTTGGTGAAACAGGGCGGCAAGTACGGCTATATTGATCCGACGGGCCGAGTCGTGATTGCGCCGCAGTACGACAGCGCGCACGACTTCGAGCACGGACTGGCGAAGGTTTGGGTCGGCGGGCTGTTGGGTTATATTGATAAGCAAGGACATTACCTTTGGCCGCCGACGAAGTAAGCCGGCCCTTGATCAGGCCCGCCATTTTGTGAAACTATCGCGCCGTCTCGCCGGAGTTATTTTCAGCAGCAACCCTTTTAAGGTCGAGCAAGCCGATGAATACCGCCCCCAAGTGCCGCGCCCTCGCGTGCAAGTCGCTCGTCCTGCTCTGCGCCTGCGCGCTCGCCGTGTGCTGGACGCTGCGCGGCCCGCAAGTGCCCCGCGCCCGCGCGCAAGTCCCAGCGACCAACTACAAAAATTTTGAAGCGCCGCAAGTCCATCCGCTCGCGCTGACGCCCGACGGTACGCGCCTGCTCGCGCTCGACACGCCTGAACAACGGCTCGAAGTTTTTCAATTGAACGGCGCAGCCCTGACGCTCACCGCTGAGATTCCAGTCGGCGCAGAACCCACGAGCATCGCCGTGCGCAATAACGACGAGGCTTGGGTCGCCAACTGGCTCTCGGATTCAATCAGCGTCGTCAATCTCAACACCGCCAACGTCACGCGCACCTTCGACGTGGGCGACGAGCCGACCGACATCGTCTTTGCCGGCCAACAGAAAGAGCTTGCGTTCGTCTGCGTGTCGGGTCTCAGACAAGTCAAGGTCTTCGATCCGAACGCGCCCGATGCCGCGCCGCAGGTCATCACGATTCGCGGCAAGCAACCGCGCTCGCTCGCACGCGACGCAAGCGGCGCGCAAGTCTTCGTCTCCGTTTTTGAGTCGGGCAATCAGACGACGACCATCGGCGAGACGCAGGTGGCGCAAGGCGGCGGCCTGCCCGCGCCTGTGCCCGCGATGCGGCAAGGTCTGCCGGCCGCGCCCAACACCGGCTTGATTCTCAAATGGAACGGCACGCGCTGGACGGACGAGACGGGCGACACGCGCTGGCAAGCCTTTGTGCCTTACACGCTCGCCGATGTTGATGTCGTCGCGCTCAATGCGAGCAGCGCATCTGTGACGACGAAGACGGAGATTCGCGGCGTCGGCACGCTCATCGGCAACTCTGTGTTTGACGCGAGCGCCAACCGGCTCTACGTCGTCAACACGGATGCGCGCAATCACGTACGCTTCGAGCCGAACGTGCGCGGGCGTTTCTTGCAACACCGCGTCTCGCTCATCAATTTTCCACAGAGCGGCGCGCCGACCAAAACCGCGATTGATCTAAACCCGCACATTAACTACTCGAACGCTGCCGGCACGGATGCCGAGCGCGCCAAGACGCTCTCGATTCTCGCCGACATCGTGCGCGCCACAGACGGCACGCTCTACGTCGCCGCCACGGGCGCGAACAAAGTCGGCGTGCTCAACGCGGCCGGTTCTGTGCGCGCGCGCATTGGCGTCGGGCAAGGGCCGACGGGACTTGCGCTCGACGAGTCGCACGCACGCCTCTACGTGCTCAATCGTTTTGACGAGACCGTGAGCGTCGTGGACACGAGCGCGCGCACGGAGTTGACGCGCGTGCCACTCGGTTTCAATCCTGAACCGGCGGCGGTGCGCGACGGGCGGCGCTTTCTTTACAACGGCGCGTTCTCGGCGCACGGCGATCTCGCGTGCGCGAGTTGTCATCCGGGCGGTCATCGCGACGGGCTAGCTTGGGACTTGGGCGACCCGTTAGGTGACATGCAGCAGGTCACCACACCTATCCCTATCCCCTTTACCGCGACCTTCCATCCGATGAAAGGGCCGATGCTGACGCAGTCTCTGCGCGGCATCATCAGTGCCACGCCCCAACTCTCGACCGAGCCGCTCCACTGGCGCGGCGACCGTGCATCGCTCGCCGACTTCAACCCAGCCTTCGTCTCGCTCTTGGGCGGGCAGCGTCAACTGAACGCGACCGAGATGACCTCGTTCATCACCTTCGTCCGCACGCTCACCTATCCGCCCAACCCCAACGAGAACCTCGACCGCACGCAACCGAACCCTGCGACGGGGCCGAGCGCGGAGCAGGGCCGTCTGCTCTTCGGCAGCCAAGGATTTGATCGCGGCGTGGCGCAATGCACGTCTTGTCATCCGGGCATAGGCTTGAGCGGCCGGGCGAGCGATACGGGCACGAACCGCTCGATCATTCCGAGCATCCTGTTGGGCGAGTCGCAGGATTTCAAAGTGCCGCACCTGCGCGCGCTCTATCAAAAGACCGGCCTACAGAATGCGCCCGGCGAACAGATCACCGGCTACGGCTTCACGCACGACGGCCACTTCGACACGCTCAACTCGTTCCTGCACGCGCCGCAGTTCACCTTCCAAACCGAGCAGCAGCGCCGCGACATCGAAGCCTTCATGATGTCCTTCGACACGGGCACTGCGCCCACCGTCGGCTTGGAGGTCACGGTCAACGCGGCGAATAAGAGTTCGGACGAGGTGCTTGAGCGTGTGACCCTGCTGATGGGTCAAGCGCACGTCAATCCGTTCACCTCCGCCAGCAACTGCGATCTTGTCGTTAAAGGCATCATCAACGGCCAACAGCGCGGCTTCTTCTACAACAACAGCACCGACGTGTTTCTGCCCGACCGCACCGGCGCGCCGACCATGACCGCGCAGCAGTTGATTGATGCGGCCGGTGCGGGCGCGGAGTTGACTTTCAAAGGCGTGCCTGTCGGCGCAGGCCGCCGGCTCGGCATTGATCGCAATGAGGACGGCATACTCGACGGCGATGCGAGCGCAGGCGCAATCAACATTAACGGCGTGGTGACGGCCGTTAACGGCAACCCTGTCGGCGGCGCCATTGTCACTATCAACGGCCCCGGCGGCGCTGCAAACGCACAGACCGATGCGAGCGGGCACTACAGTTTCACGAATCTTGCTGGCGGCGGTTACAACATCACGCCCACGCTCGCAGGCTACACGTTCGCGCCCGCGAGTCAGAATATCGCGGGCATGAGCGGCGACGTGGTCGTCAACTTCATCGCGCCGAGCACCGTGCAGTTCAGCGCGCCTAACTTTAATTTCAGCGAAGGCGCGGGCGATGCTGCGATCACAGTCACGCGCACGGGCGATACTTCGCAGTCCGCGTCCGTCGTCTATGCGACCCTTGATAACCCTGCGGCTGTGCGTTGCGACGACACGCAGACGATGCCCAATGTTGCCTTCGCACGCTGCGACTACGCGACGACGATTGATACGTTGACGTTCGCGCCCGGCGAGACGACGAAGACATTCGTCGTGCCATTGATTGACGATGCGTTCGTCGAAGGTGCGGAGACCGTCACGTTGAAGTTGAGCGAGCCTGCGGGCGCAACGCTCGGCGCGCAAACGACAGCGACGCTCACGATCATGGACAACGACACGGCCACAACGGCCAACCCGATCCTCGCGAGCGACAATGCCGGCCTCTCATTCTTCGTGCGCCAACAGTATCTCGATTTCCTGTCGCGCGAACCGGACACGGCGGGCTTCAACGCTTGGCTCGGTGTCTTGAACAACTGCTCAGACTTGAACAACAATCCGGCGTGTGACCGTCTGCTCGTCTCGCAGTCGTTCTTCGGCTCGCCGGAGTTTCAGTTGAAGGGCTTCTTCGTTTACAAGTTCTACAAGGTCAGCTTCAAGCGCCTGCCCGCTTACGACGAGATCATTACGGACATGCGCAGCGTAACGGGCCAGACCGGCGCGGAAGTCTTCGCCAAGCGCGCTGCGCTCACAGACGCATGGGTCGAGCGGCCTGAGTTCGTCGCGCTCTATCCAAACACTTTGACCGACGCGCAGTTCGTCCAGACACTCCTTGCGCGTTACAACCTGACGACCATCAACACGAACGACCCGGCCAATCCAGACACCGGCGTGCAGGTTACGCTCACGCAGACCGATCTCGTTACACGCTTGACGACGCAGACGCTCACGCGCGCGCAAGTCTTGCGCGCGATCGTCGAGAGCCGCGAAGTAGGTGCAGTCGAATTCAATGGGGCGTTCGTCGCCATGCAATACTACGGTTATCTGCGGCGCACGCCGGAGACTGATGGCTACAACAATTGGCTCAATTATCTGAACGCGCACCCGACCGATTCGCGTACAATGGTCAACGGCTTTATGAACTCGACCGAATACAAACTCCGATTCGGCCAGTCGTGAGAAAAACCCGCTCGCTACCGCAGGCAATACTGACTCGAACTGAGCTAGCTTAGTAGAGTCGCCACAAGTTTCATGAAACTTGCGGCGACTCTTTTTCCTCGCCAAGCTTGTCCCGGTCTTCGGTCTCAATCTCACGCCGAAAAAAATCTTGACACCGCGCGCCGCGCAAGCATACAGTCTGGACACTTCCCCGAAGTCAACTGTACAGACCAGCCCCCTAATGAGACCAGCCTTGTCTTCGGTTCTGGTTATCAATGCGGACTGCGCTACGTGCGCCGCCCGCGCGGGCCGTCATGCTCGTCCAACCCTCGCTCGCGCTTGCGCTGATCGTGGCTCCCTATCTTTGGCTTGTGCGCAGCAGCATGCGGTAGGAATAAACATTCGCAGCCTGTCACGGGAGGTCGTAAAAAAATGGTTCATCATCTACGCAACAAGGATCATCAAGGCGGAAGACTGCTCAGCTTAGTGTTAGTCTGTCTGCTCGGTCTGCTCGCGCTCGCGGGCACGCACGCGAAGCTGGCCGGGCCGTTTGCCGCGCTTAAGGCCAGTGCCCAACAGATCGTGCCGGAGGCGACGCCGACGCCGACGCCCGGCACGCGCTATCGGCAGACCAACCTCGTCTCCGATCTGCCCGGCTTCGCGCTCATCCAAGACCCTCTAGTCGTCAACCCTTGGGGCGTCGCGATGACCAGCAGCAGTCCGTTCTGGCTGGCGAACAACGGCACGAGCACTTCGTCGCTCTATCGCGGCGACGTGGGCAGCATCGTCTTCTTCAAACAACCGGGCATGCCGAACATCACCATCCCGGAGACGCCGCCGTCCATCACCGGCGCGGTCGCCAACAACGGCGGCACGTCTGACTTCTTCGTCACGTCGGGCAGCGCATCGGCCCGCGCCAACTTCCTCTTCGCGTCGCTCAGCGGCAAAATCTGGGGTTGGAGTCCTAACGTGCCCGCGGCCGGCTCGACCGTGGCCACGCAGGCCGCGAGCCAGCCGGGGCACGTCTATACGGGTCTCGCCATCGCCAACAACAGCACGGCCAATTTCCTCTACGCCGCCGACTTCAAGAACGGCACAATTGATGTCTTCAACAGTTCGTTCGCACTCCAGCCGACGGCAAGTTTTCCGTTCGCTGACCCGACCATCCCGACGACGGTGGGGAACACTTTTCATCCCTTCAACATCCAGACTCTGGGCGGCTCGCTCTATGTCATGTACGCCAAGTTCGATCCCGTGACGGGCATGGACATTGACGGCCCCGGCAACGGCTTCGTCCGGCGGTTCAACACGAACGGCGTGCGCGATCTGACGTTCGGCATTAATAACGGCCCGCTCAACTCGCCGTGGGGCGCGGTCATCGCGCCCGCCAGCTTCGGCGTCTTCGGCGGCGCGCTCCTCATCGGCAACTTCGGCGAGGGCGGCGCGAGCATCAACGCTTTCAATGCGACGACCGGCGCATTCTTAGGCTCGCTCCAGAACGAGAGCGGCGACGAGATAGAGATTGACGAACTGTGGACGCTCACCTTTGGCAACGGCGGCAACGGCGGCGACCCGAACACGCTCTACTTCTCCGCCGGCCCCGGCGAAGAGGAGCACGGCCTCTTCGGCTCGCTCAAACCCGTCTCGACCTTCCAAACCTCGACCGTGCAACTCAGCGGCGACAACTTTCAGATCGGTGAAGGCGGCGGCGACATTCAGATCACGGTCACACGCACGGGCGACGTGTCGGCGGCAGCAACCGTCAACTTCGCTACCTTCGACGAGAGCCAGCCGGGGCACGCCACGCAGAAGCGCGATTATGAGATCGCCGTCGGCACGCTCCGCTTTAATCCCGGCGAGACGAGCAAGACATTTCGCATCCTGCTCGTGGACGATAAGTTTGTTGAAGGCGACGAGTCGGTGGACATGGCGCTGGTCAACCCGACCGGCGCAGGTCTCGGCAGTCCGAACATGGCCGAGTTGACCATCACGGACAACGACTCTGCGCCGTCCACGACCAATCCGATTGACGGCACGTCGTTCTTCGTCCGCCAGCAGTATCTCGACTTCCTTGCGCGCGAGCCGGACACGGCTGGCTTCAATGCTTGGGTCAGTCTCTTGAACGGTTGTTCCAGTCAGAACAACAACCCGTCGTGCGACCGCGTGACCGTCTCGCAATCCTTCTTCGGTTCGCCTGAAGCCTTAAGCCGTGGCTACTTCGCCATCCGCTTCTATCGTGCCGCCTTCGGGCGCGACCCGCTCTACGGCGAATACATGGGCGACCTACAGCGCCTGAGCGGCTCGACGCCCGATGAGACGGCCGCCTTCAAGGCCGCGTTCGCGACCGATTTTGTCCAACGCAACGAGTTTCGCGCCACACTCGACGCGCTCACGAACGCACAGTTCGTGGATCGTCTGATCGCCAACACGGGCGTCGCGTTCTCGAATCGCGACGCGCAGGTCGCCGCGCTTGACGCGATGACGAAGACGCGCGCGCAAGTCTTGATGGAGACGGTCGAGGCCACACAGTTCGTCCAGAACGCGACCACGCTCAACCGCGCCTTCGTGCTCGCGGAATACTTTGGCTATCTGCGCCGCGACCCAGAAGCGGCCGGCTTCAACGCTTGGCTTAACTTCTTGACCGCGCATCCCGGCGACTTCCGCACGATGGTCAACGGTTTCGTCAACTCGCTTGAATATCGTCAACGCTTCGGCGCAAGCTGAGGACGTGACGCAAATATACGGCTGAACAAGTCTGCGCCCTGCTCTGTTGCTGAACCGAGCGGGGCGCGGCTTCGTCCGGCCATTCTTTGTCCTTGCGTCATCAACGATTTTGTTGTTTGCTGTGCGTGCCTCGCGGCAGTTTCAATTGGTTAGCATCATGAAACGTTCAAGCAAACTCATGCGCCTCTTCAGCCGACTGTTTTTGATCCTGCTCGTTGTCGTCGTACTGCTCGCCGCATGGATCGCGTTTGATCTCACGCGCACGCCGACGACCAACATCCGCCGCTTCGACCCCGACGAAGTAGCGCGACTCGAAACGGCGATGTGGCGCTCCTACTACTCGCGCCGCCGCCTGCGCCTCTTCTTCGAGTTAGGCGAACTGCTGCGCTCGCAATATCACTTCCCCTTCTGGCAATCGCAGCGCGTCGCCTACCACGCCGCCCGCGCCGCCTTCGTCTTCAAAGACGGCAAGACGCGCGCCGACTACGAACGCGCGTTGCCTGATCTCATCGCTTACTACACCGCGATCCGCCGCACGAGCGACGTGCCCTTTGATCCACAACGCGCCGCCGCGCTCGAACTCGAATGGTGGATCATCCATCGCCAACGCGCCGAGCACAAGGAAGGCGATCTGGCCAACGCGCTCGCCGCAACGGCCGCCGAAGTCTATCAAGTGCCGCCTGCCCGCCTCGCCGAACACGCACGCCTCCGCGCCGAAGCCATGACCATCCGCGACGACACGGCCGCCGCAGGCGGCGTCACAGAAACCGACTGGGCGCACATTGATCAACTGTTGCACGACTCTTGGCGCTCGCTTCATCAAGCAGTGAACGAATGAGCAGCGCGTTCGCTAGACTTTCAGTTATCAATCCTTTAATTTATCGTCTCATGCGAAAGTGGCGGAATTGGCAGACGCGCGGCGCTTAGGACGCCGTCCCGCAAGGGGTGGGGGTTCGAGTCCCCCCTTTCGCATTGAAGTTTCGAGCCATGGTTGATCGTTCATTGGCACAATTTTAATGACAGGAAGGATGCCCGGCCCGGTGGCTTGTGCTTGAGTTATCCGGCGGGCGTTTCCGCTTTATGAAGACAGAACTGGTTGATGTGTCGCCGACGCGCAAGGAGTTGAAGATCGAGATTGATGCGGCGGACGTGCGGGCGGAATATGATCGCGTGAGTGATCGTTATGCGACGCTCGCGGCTGTGCCCGGTTTTCGCAAAGGGCATGCGCCGCGTTCGGTCGTGCGCCAGCGTTTTAAGAATGAGATTCGCGGCGAGGTCGTGCAGAAACTCGTGCCGCAAGCGATTCAAGATGCGATCATCGAACGCAACTTGGACGTGATCGGCGAGCCGGACATACATCTCGACAACAGCGAGGGCTTGGACAAACTCGGCGAGCAACCGCTCTCGCTCCACGCGCACGTCGAGGTCTTGCCTGAAGTCGAGCTTGGCACGTACAAAGGGCTTGAGGTCGTGCGGCGTGTGCGCCCTGTGACGGACGAGACGATCGAAGAAGTGATCGCGCAACTGCGCGAGTCGAATGCTTCATTGCAGCCGGTCGAAGATCGCGGCGCTGAAGTTGGCGACACGGTGACAGTTGATTTTCTCGGCAAGTACATCGAACCGCAAGATGCGGACGACGTCAACGTCGAGGCCGTTGACGTAGTGCTCGGCGGCGAGGGCGTGCTGCCGGAGTTCACCGAGCAACTCGTCGGCACGAAGCCTGATGATGTGAAGACGTTCCGCATCAAGTACCCGGAAGATTTCTCTTCAAAGGGACTCGCGGGCAAAGAGATCGAATATACGGCGACGGTGACGGCCGTCAGGCGCAAAGAACTGCCGGAGCTAGACGACGAATGGGCGCGCAGTCTCGGCGAAGAGATTGAGTCGCTCGACAACTTGCGCGCGAAGTTGCGTGAAGATTTAGAAGCGCGCGCGAGGTTTGAGGCCGACCAGCGTGTGCGCGACGAGTTGATGCGAGCGCTTATTGCGGCGCATCAGTTTGAAGTGCCCGCGTCGCTCGTCAAGAGTCAGGCGCGGCGTCTGCTCGAATCCACCGTGCGCAACATGATGCAGCACGGGATCGATCCACGCGACCCGGAGATGAACTGGGAAGGCATGGAGGGCGCTTTGGAAGTAGAAGCAACCGACGATCTGCGCGGCTCGATCCTGCTTGAACGCATCGCCGAAGCAGAAAACGTTGACGTCTCCGACGAAGAGATCGAGCAGGAGATCGAGCGCATCGCAGCAGGCGCGCGGCAATCGGTTGAGCAAGTGCGTGCTGCCTTGACAAAGCAAGGGGGCGAACGTAGCATCGCCGACAGATTGCGCCATCGCAAGACGCTCGACTTGATCGCTGCGTCGGCCGAGATTAAAGATGAGGAGTGGCGCGAAGAAGAACCGCCGACAGCAGCCGAAGAAGCCGACGAGACGGACGCACCAACCGAAGCAACAACCGAAGCGCCGACGGCTGAAGCGGCAACCGCAAGCGAGGCGCAAGCGAGCGCAGAGCAAGATTAAGCTGACGACGATTCTTGTTGAAATACTAACGGCCGATCCCAACTCTGAAATTTCAGAGTTGAGATCATAGACAGTGGGTCTGGAGTTTTAAGTTATGGCATTAGTTCCGATGGTGGTTGAGCAAACGTCGCGCGGCGAACGCGCGTTCGACATCTACTCGCGCTTGTTGAAAGACAACATCATCTTCCTCGGCACGCCGATTGACGATGTGATCGCCAATCTGATCGTCGCGCAACTACTCTTCCTCGAAGCCGAAGACCCGGAGAAGGACATCAACCTCTACATCAATTCCCCCGGCGGCTCGATCACGGCCGGCATGGCCATCTACGACACGATACAGTTCATCCGCCCCGACGTGACGACCATCTGCGTTGGCCAGTGCGCCTCGATGGCTGCGCTCTTGTTGACCGCAGGCGCGAAAGGCAAACGCTTCGCGCTGCCCAACTCGCGCATCCTCATCCATCAGCCTTCGGGCGGCGCGGAAGGGCAAGCCACAGACATACGCATCCAAGCCGAAGAGATCATACGCATGCGCGAGTTGACCTCGAACATACTGGCCAAGCACTCGGGCCAGCCCTTCGAGGTGATCGAGCGCGACGTCGAGCGCGACCGCATCATGTCTGCGATGCAGGCGAAAGAGTACGGCTTGATTGACGAAGTGATCGTCCACCGCGAATAATCTTGACAACGCTGCGCGGGCGCGTCTCGATTGATGACTCACCACGCCCGCGCATCTTTATGCTATAGTAGTTCCCTGACGACGCGGCTTGAGGGTCGTCGCGAAAAGTTATATCGCTCTCAAGCCCGCCCGCCCGTCCAGTTCGTTAAACTTGATAAGCTGAAACGATCCCGTAGTCAGAGACCATCAAGAGGCCCCCTGAAAACTTATGGTACGTCGAACCGATGACACGTTGCGCTGTTCGTTCTGCGGCAAGTCGCAGAACGAAGTGAAGAAGCTCATTGCCGGCCCGACTGTCTATATTTGCAACGAGTGCATTGACATCTGCAACGAGATCATCACCGACGACCAGCAAGCCGAAGCGGTCGCCTCGCGCCCGCCGCTGCCCAAACCGAACGAGATCAAATCTTTCTTAGACGAATACGTCATTGGACAGGAAGAGACGAAGAAGCGTCTGGCGGTCGCCGTCTATCAACACTACAAACGGATCGAACTGGCGCGGCGTCGTTCAGACGTAGAGATTCAAAAGTCGAACATCTTGCTTATCGGCCCGACCGGCACGGGCAAGACGCTCCTTGCGCAGACGCTCGCGCGCATGCTCAGTGTGCCCTTCACTATCGTTGATGCGACGACGCTCACGGAAGCGGGCTACGTCGGCGAGGATGTCGAGAACATCATCTTGAAACTGTTGCAGGCCGCGAACGGCGATGTGGAGCGCGCGCAGCAGGGCATCATCTACATTGACGAAGTTGATAAGATTTGCCGCAAGGACGAGAACCCTTCGATCACGCGCGACGTGTCGGGCGAGGGCGTGCAGCAGGCACTCTTGAAAATTTTAGAGGGCACGGTCGCCAACGTCCCGCCGCAGGGCGGACGCAAGCACCCGCATCAAGAGTTCTTCCCCGTTGACACGACGAACATTCTGTTCATCTGCGGCGGCGCGTTCGTCGGCCTTGAAAAAGTGATCGAGCGACGCATGCGCAACAAGTCGTTCGGCTTCCGCGCCGAAGTTAAAGGCAACGCCGCGCGTTACGCCGATGCGCTCGCGGCCGTGCAGCCAGAAGATTTGGTCAGGTACGGTCTGATTCCAGAATTTGTCGGTCGGCTCCCCGTCGCCGGTGTGCTGCACGAATTGGACGAGGCGGCGTTGATGCGCATTCTCACCGAACCGAAGAACGCGCTCGTCAAGCAGTACCAGAAAAAATTCGAGTACGACAGCGTGCGCCTGCGCTTCACGGACGACGCGCTCAAAGCGATTGCGCGCCAAGCGGTCGAACGCAAGGTTGGCGCGCGGGGCTTGATGATGATCATGGAAGAGTTGTTGCTCGACGCCATGTACACGCTGCCGTCGCAGAAGCGCGTCAAAGAGTTCGTCATCACCAGCGAGATGGTCGAACGCCGCCGCGCCATGCCCGGCGAGTCGCTGGCCGGCGTGGATGAAGCTGCATAATCAAGGGGTGCGTTCTGAGAACTAAAAAGGATTGGTAAGTCTCACATGCGTTGCCCCCAATGCTGGAATGAGATTCCATCGGAATCTGCTTTTTGCTTGCACTGCGGCCATGAGGTAGCGGCCACACGCGCCACGCCGCGCAAGGTTACGCCATCCGGTCAACTACCATCGAATCCACCATCATCTTTCACACAACCCGAACCTACTCCGACAAGATGGACGCCTTTGATGATCATGTTGGCGATGTTCGGAGCACTCGCGGGTGTTGTCGGTTGTGTGGTTTTTATTGTTGCATGGCTTTCACCAACACAAAGCCAGAACAGCCAAACAAATCATAATCTACCGCCGCGTCCCATTATCGTTTACGTGACGCCGACGCCAACGGCTACACCAACTCCAACAGCTACGCCAACACCAGAAGACACACCAGCGCCTGTTTACAATCCACCACCGCAGAATATACCAGCGCCACCCGCTCCTGTTGTGCCAAGAATTTTAACGCCAGAGGTATTCACCGTTACAGCCGGACAAATGCGTTGGTGGAGTTTTCAAATCAATCGGCCTGCTAGAGTCGTCGGCCGCTTTAGCGTCGAACGGCACGACATAATAGTTTCGCTTGTTGATGTACGTGGCGGCCAACGTTACGATTCAGGCCGCGCTCAAGCTGACTCTATCAACATTCCATTACCGCCCGGCGAGTACAAGCTTACGTTCGATAATAGTTATGCCCTTTTCTATTCAAAGTCGGTCACAGCCCACTTTGAAATCGTGCCACAGTAGAGAATGCTCAGAAGAGCTAACATTCAGAATCCCAAGCTCACCAAAGGACATTTATGATGAGAAACGTCGTCAGCGTATGCGCGCTTCTGTTTCTGCTCGCATCCATCGTCGCGCCGCAAGGCGGCAAGCATCCGTGCGAGAACGCGGGTTCGCAGTTTGAGGCGACCGAGTGTTCGGCGCGTGAATATAAGAAAGCGGATGCGGAGTTGAACCGCGTCTATCAGCAGGTGATGAGGCAAGAGGACAAGGACGGGCAGGCGCGGCTCAAGACGGCGCAACTCGCATGGATTAAGTTCCGCGACACCGAATGCGAGTACGAGTCGGGCGATTATATCGGCGGCACGATCCAGCCGATGGTCGAAAACTTCTGCTTGACCTCTGTGACCAACGAACGCACACAGCAACTTAAAGAGATTCTGAAAGAAAAGACCGCGCGTTAGATGTGCGTGGCGCAACTTTGATCTTTCGCTTAGTGGCGCGTTCGGTTGAAATCGTCTAAAATCTAGTTTGTCCGAAAGGGGCGGCAGTCTCCCCGCCTCGAACGGTTGCATGAAGGCTGCAAGAGGAAGCCGATCATTTAGCTTTATGGAAGAATACTCAGACCATACTCCCACAGACATCGCGCGTCTGCCGATGGTGCCGATCCGCGATGTCGTCATCTTCCCGTTCACGAAGGTTGCGTTCAAGATCGGACGCGCCGGCTCGATCCGCGCACTCGAACAGGCCTTAGCCTCCGACCGCACGATCTTTCTCGCCACACAGCACGATGCCTCGATTGACGAACCGTTGCCCGCGCAGATTTACGCCGTCGGCACAATCGCGCGCATCCTGCAAGCCACAAAGCAGGAGAACGGTCAGATCAAGGTCGTCGTCGAAGGGCGCGAGCGCGCCACGACGATTCGCGTGGAGAACGACAATGGCGCGTTCACTGCGACCGTGCGGCGTGCGCCGACGGCGACCGAGACAGGCCAACGCATCGAGGCGCTCACGCAACGCATCGCGCAACTCGTCGAACAGCACATGCGGCTTGCGCCCGACACGCAGACCGACGCGCTGCAAACGGCCATGCGCAATCAAGACCCGTCGCATCTCGCGGACGCGCTCGCGTCGCAGTTGCGCATCACGGTCGAAGACAAACAGGGACTGCTCGAAATCTTCTCGCTGCATGGTCGGCTGCAACGTCTGATCGAGATTCTCGAAGGCGAGGTCGAGAAGCGGCAACTTGACCGCACGATTCAGGCGCGCGTTAAGCGGCAGATGGAGAAGGCGCAAAAAGAGTATTACTTAAACGAGCAGATCAAGGCCATCCACAAAGAACTCGGCCGCAAGGACGAAAAGGCCGAGATGGAAGACCTGCGCAAGAAGATCGAAGAGGCCGGCATGACCGAAGAGGCGAAGGAGAAGGCCATGCAAGAACTCCACCGCCTCGAAGCGATGCCGCCGATGTCCGCCGAAGGCACGGTCTCGCGCACCTACATTGATTGG
>QHXQ01000018.1 GCA_003223935.1 Acidobacteriota bacterium
TGAGATCAGGTAGAGGGCGCGCCAACGGGTTTTCTCTTGTGCCTTTTGGCAAGCCAGATAACGGCGCTTGAGTTCTTCGGTTGTCAAATGAGCTTTGAGTTCGATTCGTCTCCGCATGACGAATTCTTACTCGACCTTAGTTATTTTTGCAATTCGGTATAACATAGTTCTTGTTTATCTTTCTCTCATCCTTTGTCCGTTTTTTACAACTGATGACGTGAAAGTTTCAATCCGTGAATGGGAGGTGCCGACGCCTAATTCCCGCCCACATGACCCGGAGGTCGCGCCGGACGTCGCCGTCGTGGAAGTTAGTCATTAATCGTCGGCTAAGCTCCTTTCGCTTGCGTTCTTCCCCAAAGAAACAACGGTAGCGCGAAGAGTTGCAAGACAACGGAAAGGATGACAAGGGCCGGAATGGATCTGTCATAAAGGAATCCGAGCGCCGCGCTGCCTAGAAACCAGGCGATGCCAAAGCCTGTATCGAACAGACCAAACGCCGTGCTTCGCTTGCCCGCCGACACGACGCCCGTCAGCACCGCCTTGAGTAGAGAGTCCTGTGCTCCCATGCCGACGCCCCAAAGCATCATGCCAACCAAAGCGAACCCTGCGCTCCCCAGAAAAACGAAGGGCGCAAACAAGGCGGAGAGGAAGAAAGCGATAATCAATATGGGGAACCCGATTCTATCTAAAAGACGGCCAAACAGGAGAGCGGCCAGTGCTCCAACTCCCATAGCAACGGAATAGAAGACAGGGATTAAGTTTTGCGAGACGCTCGCGGCCTTTTGAAAATGGAAAGCGATCAATGAGAAATCGGCAAAGCCCGCGGCGATGAATGCTCCCGCCCCCAGATAGAGCCAGTACGCTTTGGGAAATCCTTTGGTCGCCAAGAACTGTGCGGACTTCTCTTCCAACTCATGAGGTCGGGGATACATGACCCGCGCGACGGCAAGCGTCCCCAAGCACAAGAGCGCCGAAAGAAGGAGCACGGCAAAGCCGTACCGATAGCCTCCTTGCAAATACAGAACCAGCGCGACGATTAAGGGACCAACCGTTGCGCCGCTTTGGTCGAGCGCCTCATTCAAACCGAACACCCAGCCGTGGCCTATCGACTTCCCGGCATAGGAGATCATTGTATCCACTGAAGGCTTTCTAATTGCTCGCCCAGTTCGTTCCGCAATGATCAGAGCTGCCGCGACCGGCCAGTTGCCAGCAAGAGCAAGCGCCGGGACAGCAAGCATGTTGACGGCATACCCGACGAAAGCCACGAGCCAGTACCTGTGTGTTTTGTCCGCCAGAAAGCCAGAGACGGAGCGCAGGCCGTAGCCGAGTAGCTCGCCGAAACCCACCACGATTCCGATCACGGTCGCGCTCGCGCCGAGCGAACCGAGGAAAGGCCCGGTGATGCTGCGCGCGCCTTCGTATGTGAGATCGGCGAAGAGATTGACGATCCCAATGACGAGCACAAACCTGAAGGCTAATTTCGCCAGCCCTGTCCGGCTGTTCTTATTCATCCCTTCCTCTTTTGAAGCGTAATGGCGCGCAGCCCCTCTTGTGAGCCGCGCGCGGGGGAGTTGTTAGGATCAGCCATCGCGGGGAACTGCGCTCAATGAAAGGCGCGCATCAATAGACCACGCGCCCGCTCCGACCATAAGCAAGAAGAGTGCGCCGAGCAGCATCGCATAATCAACGCGCGCTTCATGAGCCATCGCCCAGAACCCGCTCTTGAGGAGTATGGGAATCTTCGTCGTCGAGATGGCGACCAGCATATCTATGATGAGCGGGATGGCCGCCAGACGAGTCAGCAGCCCGATGAGCATCAGCGCGCCGCAGACTATTTCAACCACGCCGACGAACGGGGCCATGATCTCAGGCGACGGAATACCGATCTTTGTGAAGCGGCCGACGCCGAGGTCGGCGGGAAACAGAAACTTCTGGATGCCTTCGGAGAGAAAGACCGCGCCCACGACGAGACGGATGAGGATCACGACGCCGGGTGCGCTCGTTCGAGTTATCTTCCGCCAGAAACTCATGCCGACACCTCCTGCCTATTATGTGCCCGACACCTTCGGCGGGGGCGGAGCTGTGAACCGGGAGATGTCGGCGAGTCCGAGGCTGCCTTCGATGTCGGCGATCTGCTTGACCGCCGCCTCGTAGCCGTCCGAGCCGAACTGCTCTTTTTCGATGTCCTCGAACTTGTCGCCCATCTCGTCGTACTGCTTGGCCGTCATCGTCTGCTTCCAGGCGGGGAAGATGATCGTGTCTTCTCTCGCGGCGTGATGCTGATACATGAGTACAAAAGCATCCAGTGACTTCGCTAACTCCACGGCGTTCGCCGCGCCGAGTTTCGCGCCCCGTGTGATCGCGATGACGTACTCAGTTATCTCGCGCCCGCGATTGTGCTGCACGACGAGGATGTCAGGGTAGCTCGCAGCCTGACCGCCCGCCTGCTTAACCGCCGGGAAGATGTACGCCTCTTCGAGCTTCTTCTCGTGATAGTCCTCGCCGAAGGAGCGAAACAGCTTGGCGGTTTTCTGTAAAGCGTCGGGTGGAACATCGGAAGCGTTCGCGCGCAGTTTCTCGGCTGCCGCCCTGTACACGAGAAGCGCGCGCCTCAACACGCCGTGCTCGCGCATCAGGTCTTCGGTCGCGGTGACTTCGATGCCCTTCTGATTCTCGTCGCTCTTGGCTGACGACTGGCTGTTTGTCTGCTGCCCAGACTGGTTTCTATTTCCGCCAGCGCAACTGCTCATGACAAGTCCGGCCCCGACAATAGCTGAGGCGCGCAAGAATTCGCGCCGCGTGTTTTTCTCTTTCATCTTCGCTTCCTCGAACGTGAATTTCATCCTTCCTCGAACAAGTCACCGACCAACTCTCGGACTTTGACCTTAGCCGCTTCGAGCGCCTTCCGCCCGGCAGGCGTCGCACGGTAAAGGCGACGCACCTGTCGCCCCTCTCGTTTCTCCGAAGCGCGCAGGTAACCTTTGTGCTCTAAGCCGTGTAGGATAGGGTAGAGGGTTCCGGGACTGAGCTTATAGCCGTGCCGCCCCAACTCCTCAATGATCCCCAAGCCGAAGAGCGGCGCTCGCGTGGCGTGATAGAGAATGTGCAGGCGGATCATTCCCGAATAGAGTGCTTTGTCACCCATCGCTCTGGATTGTCCGCATAAGTTATCGCATTCCGTTGTCGGAAAACGATAATGTAATTGACATTTACGGTAACTCTATAAAGGCATAAATATACTTGACTCATCGGCCTGACGGATTCATCGATAATTCGGGACGTGCTAACCATGGATGGAGGATGTACTAGGCGCTTTTGCAGACTATGAGGCGATCAAAGAGACACAGGTGAAACAGATGAGTTATTGCCCAAAGAAGATATTATTGATTGCTTCCACTTTCACGCGCGCCAGCGAAGTGTATACCTCGGGCACGACGATCTCCTCAGAGCCATCGTTGGACGTGTCTTCAGCCAGCACATACGGAAAAGTGTCGCCGCCGTCCCTAGACAGGGTAATCCTCACGCGCTGACAGTTGATGGGCGGCTGATCTGTATTAGCCACATCCCACCTCACCGTTTGCACTGTGTCTTGTGTCTAGACCACTTCTCCGCACCCGAGAGGGCCACAGGGTCTGGGGTTTGGGTCAGTGACGACGAATGGCCCGGCGGCGGCGTGTGACTGAAGATCAACGATGCCTTGACCTATACCGCCGCGGTTGTCACGCACTGTTGCCCTAAACCTCAAGAAGCGCGTAGTGGTCGGCAGCGTCTCTCCGGTCAGACAGTTGATAGGATTCCCAACGGCATCGGAGGCACACACATAAGTCGCCGGCGGGTTGTTGGCGTTGGCGAGGATGTATTGCAGTTGCGGAAACGTCCGCGAAAAAGTGCTGGTATTCGCGGGCAGTGGCGCTGGAGCGATTGGCCGGAAGAGGGGTCGGCTGCCGTCGTCACCTTCGGGCGGAGAAGCCGTGCCCATGTCATCCTCTTCCCAAGTGTAAGTGATAGCGTCTCCATCCGGATCATTGGCCCCGGTAGCAGTCAAGGTGAAAGGGGTGCGGCTGGGAATGTCAATCACGGGGCCCGGTAGCGGCTGGAACCCCGGCGCCCTATTACCTGTATCCGATTCTGCGTCGCAAGAGCCAGCAAGGTGTAGATCCAACTCGATCAGGTTTTCGCCGTTGAAGTAATTATCTCGGCCTAGTTGCAAATCTTCCGGACTGCAACCGCCCGCATAAGACATGAGGGTCGAGCCGCTGCCAACTTCGTAGGCCGTCGGCCCGTTGCGTTGGCTGCCGCCATTAAAATTGCCGCAGAATCCGGACGTGCTGTTGAAGATGTGATGCGCGCCGAGTTGGTGGCCAAGTTCATGAGCCGTGATGTCAACGAAATTGCCCGTCGAAGCGCCCTTGCCTTTTCGCGCGTTGTCGCAGACCCCGCCGATGTTCGCTAAACCGCCGACGTTAGGGCCATCAAAAACTTGACCGAGATCGTAATTGTCATCGCCAATGACTGATTGCAGGTTGCTCTGATTCTCACCAATCAAGCTATTAAGGTTGCCGCTGGTGTACGGGTCAGTTGTGCCATCCGTGTAAATGATGGAGTTCTCATTTCCGATCAAAGTCAGCCGAACGCTTATTTCTTGTGCGTAAATTGCATTTACTCCGTTAATCGTCGTAGTGATGGCTGATAGTGCCGAAGCGACGGTGCCACCCTGCGCGGCCGTATATTCGCCCGTCGCCGCGATGGCCAAACGATAGGTGTGCAGGTTGCCGTCGAAGCCTGCGGAGTTATGCCTTTTCGCTGAGCAGAGAGCTTCGCCAACTCTTCTGGTTTGGGCGGCGCGGAGTCCTCGTCGGTGACGAAGCAGTGGGCGGAAGCTTCGGCCGGATTATCCTTCTGGTAATAGCTGATGTAAACGCTTGCGTCGCCGCGCGCGCGTAAGGGGCGATGAGGATTGTGCCTTGCGATGAAAGAATGATCGCTTGAAAGCCGTTGTACGTCAGGTCGAAGCGCGTGGTGATGGTCGGGTCGTCAACGCCGCGCCCGCTATAGGTCTTGATCTCCGGATACTTCGCCGCCAGCGCAGGCTCCAGCATCGGCGACTCGACGATCTTGAAACGGCCGAACGAGCCATCCGGCAAAGGCAGGGTCAACTCAACTGGCGCGCGCTTAGCCTTTCGGTGAACGCCAGCGGGGCTTGTTCGATCAAGCCGCGTAACACATCCCTGTTCAGACGCAGCGTGCGATAGGCCGTGGGCACGACCTCGCGCTGGCCCTTGACGGACAGTGAGCTTTCGTCCACGTCTGCCCACAGTCCGTCTGTCGATCTCTGGCCTGCCTGCTGCGCTGACGCAGCAGCCCACGAGTGCCGACCGGCCAAGATGACGCCCACTCTAACCGCGAGCAGGCACGCCGCCACAGTTAGCACTCGCCGCAGACGCGCGCGCGGCTGACGTGAATTTTCTATTGGCTGTTGGTAGATCGATCTGCTTTCTTTCATAACGAGTCGCCCGCGCACGTTAGTCGAGTAATAAGACGGCAGAAATTAAGTACGGCAGCGGGCACAAGCGTCTGCGTTAGGTCTCGCGCTCGGCGGCCGATCTCTTTAGGGATTGGGACTGCCGAATCTGAGCCGGTACTCGGTCGAATTCATAAACCCGTTGACCATCGTGCGAATGTCACCGCCTTGCAAGACTCTGAGCCACGCCTGATAGCCGGCCGCCTCTGGCTTGCGCCGCAAGTAGCCGTAGTACTGCATCGCCACAAACGCATTGTTGAACTCGGCCGCACTCACCTGATCTGAGTCCGCGATGGCACGTAAAACCTGTGCGCGCGCGAGCGTGTTATTGTCCAGTTGGTTGATGAGATCGGCGCTCGTCAGCGTCACCTTCTGCGTGCCGTCCGGCTGTTGCGGGTCGGGCGTGTTGATCTGCGTGAGTTGGTATTTGCCGAGCAGCGTGTTGACGAAGTTCGCATTTGACAGTTGCTCGTAGGCGCTTTGAAACTCTTGGCGCGCAGTGAAGTTGACCGCCAGTTGCGCCTTGCGCGCAAAGACCTCTTCGGGGGTCGCGCCTGCCACGAAGCTCATGTCTGAGATGATCTCCGGGTATTCGGGCAGACGGTTAAAGGCCAGTTTGTAGAAGCGAAAGACGTAGAAGCCTTTCAACTGAAACTCCGGCGAGCCGAAGAAAGATTGCGAGACGAGGATGCGATCACAGGCCGGGTTGTTGTTCACATCCGAGCAGTTGTTCAAGACATTGAGCCATGCTTGGAAGCCCGCCGGCTCAGGTTCGCGGGAGAGGAAGTCGAGGTATTGCTCGCGGACGAAAAAGGATGAGGCGAAGATCGGGTTCGGCGCGCCCGCCACATCGTTGTCATGGATGGTGACAGTGGCGATGGCGGGCGGGCCGATGGTGGCGCTCGCGCCGTTCATGAGCTTGACTTGGAAAGTTTCGTCGCCTTCGACGCGCACATCATCAATGATCGGAACTGTGATCGTCTTGCTCGCCTCACCCGGAGCGAAAGAGAGCGTGCCGACGGCGGTGGCGAAGTCGCAGCGCCCGTAAGCTCCGCCGTGATTGTTCGTCGTGTCGGCACACCCGACGGTGAACGTATCGGTGTCGGCTGTTTGATAATCAACGGAGGATGTGTTGGAAGTGTCGCCGGTGCGCGTGACGGTGAGCGTGACCCGCCCGCCGCCTTCGTTCACTATGTAGCTGGGCGAACTGAACTGCATCATCAAGGCCCCGGCCTGCGTGACTGTGAAGGTCTGTCCGGCAATCGTCAGTGTCCCGACGCGCGGCGTGGTGGCCGGGTTGGCGGCGACTGAGTAAGTGATCTGGCTATTACCTGTGCCGCTGCCGCTTGATGTGAGCGTGATCCAAGGCGCATTACTCACCGCCGTCCAACAAGCGCCGTCCGGCACGGTCACCAAGTTCAGACTGTCGTTACCGCCCGGGCCGGGGAAATTCTGATCCGCCGGGAAGAGGAAGAAACCGTAGAAGGCTTGCGCGAACTCCGAAGTGTTGCCGGCAGGATCGGTCGCCGTCGCCGTGATTGAGGGCGAGGGGCAGTTGGGCTGCGGCGGCAGGTTGATGTTGAAGTTCGCGCTGCCCTGTGCGTCGGTCGTCACTGTGGTCGAGCCGAGAAAATCCTTGCCTTGACCTTGACCGAACGGGTCGCTTCTGAGGCTGTTGAAGAATTCGATGCGGAACTGCGTGTTGGGCGTGGAGTTGAGCGTGCCTTGCACGTCGGTGTTGTTGGTGGAACTGCTGACAGCGGTCAGCACCGGGAAGTTTTGCAGCTTGTTAGGGCCGTCGTGGCCGGCTGAATCGTTGAAGGTCACTAGGTCATCGCCCAAGTCAATGCCCATGACTCGGTTCGAGAAGATCGAATTCGCAAGGATGGCGTTGCCCGTGCTCAGCGGGTTATCGAGATTACTATTGGCGAGGGCGATGCCGGTGCGGTTGAAGGCAATCGTGTTGCCCGCGCCGTTGTCCGCGCCGCCGATCTGATTGTTGCTGCCGTCTTCGATAAGGACGCCTTTGGACGTGTTGGCGAGCGGCTGAGCGCCGGTCGCGTCCGTGCCGATCAGGTTGCCTTGCACACGGTTGCCGGTTGCGCCGTCACCGGCGATGACAAGGCCGTTGCCGTTACCTGAGATCAAATTGCGCGCTGATGCGTTCGTGCCGCCGACGAGGTTGTTCGACGCATTGGCGATGCGGACGCCGGCTGACGCAGAGACGCTCAAGGGGGCCGTGCCCGCCGCATTCGGGCCGACGTAGTTGCCGACGACAGTGTTGCCGGTCGCGCCGTCGCCGATGATGAGCACGTTATCATTGGCGTTGCCGGAGATGACGCTGCGCGCCGCAGGTGTAGTGCCGCCGATGATGTTGTTAGGCGAATTGTTGATAAGGACGCCGACGCCGTTACTGCTAGCGAGCGCGCCGCTACTGTCTGTGCCGATGTAATTGCCTTCGAGCGTGTTGCCGCCCAAGCCTGCGAGCAGAATGCCTGCGCCGTCGAAGCCGTGGATGGAGAGGCCGCGCACGATGCTGGCTTCCGTTGTGATGGTCAAGCCGTTCGCGCCCGCGCCGGCATTGCTGCCATCTAGTTCGATGAGCGGGTGGTCGGTGAAGCCGGGTTGAGTCGTAGCGTCAATCGTGACGGCGTCGGAAACTTCCGGCAGCGGCGAAGCGAGCCGGATGATGCGCGGGCCTGTGCCGGGGATATTGAAGCCGATGGTATCTGCGCCCGCGTTGGCGTTTGAGTCAATGATCGCTTGGCGCAAAGAGCCTGCGCCGCTGTCGTTGGTGTTCGTGACGACAAAGGCAGCCGCGCGCACACGTCTGAGGCTCACGTGCTCGGACAGCAACAGACTTAGGGCCAACGCTATGCCGACGAGGAAACTAATATATCTGCGGTTCATAACCTCTCTCTGCTCCATCCGCTTGCCGGTTCGCAACGAAGCGGATGTGTCCGACCGGCACTCAACAGAATTCTCCTCTGCTTAACGCTCGGGCGCGCGCCCGCTCATTAAAGTGGCGACGCGAGACCGACTATTGGTGCGCGTGATTTAAGCACCGCAGGCGGGCGCGTGATAACTACGCAAACAGGTAGGGCGAGCCGAGGTGAGCCACGTTCGCCGCTCGCAGTTTCCGCATCACACTCCGCCCGCCGACGCTTCAAGGCGGCTATCCGTTTGAACAGGCCACGCGGCTACTGCGGGTAGCCCGGACGGGACGGGATCGCGCTCAGGTACTCGTAGATGGCCCTGAGGTCTCGGTCGGTCATCTTGCTGAAGACCGGCCACGGCATGACTTGCAAAAGGTCGTGGTCATACGAAGGCGCGTTCGGCGGGAGCTTGTCGTCGTCCGCGCCCGTGCGGATGATGTGCCGGAACTGGTCGAAGGTCAGCCCCGCCGGCAGCCCCTCGGCGTTCGGCGTTAGATTCCGGCTGATGAAGGGGCCGAAGGCCTGCCCACCCGCCAGGTAGCCGTCCGTATTCACCTGCTCGGGCTGGCCGAGGAATGGGTTGCCGCCGAACTTGAAAGAGGGGTTGGTGTGGCACTCGTTACACGACCCTTGGGCGTTGACGATATAGCTGCCCAAGCCGACGAGCGCGCGGTTCTTCCCCGCAAGGTTGAGTGGGACGGGTGCGATGGCGAAGCCGCGCTCGATCTTGCTAGCTTCGTCGTCATCAGCCTTAACTTTTTGACCGCGCGCGCTAAAGTCCGCGACGCAGACGAGCACGGCGGCGAGGGTGAAAGCGAAGAGTGTCGTTAGCTGGATGTTCCGTTTCATCTGATGCTCCTTTCCGACAGAAAAAGTTGCGGGGTTTCTGCCCGCACTACCGATTCGAGGCGACGCCCGACAGCCGTTGCGCAGTCGGTCTGGATCAGTCGGTCGTCGGTGTCGAAGATTTCGTTCGTCGCGTTGGCCTTGAACTCGTCTCGTTCGTCCCTGACCTCTATGATCTGCGTGAGCCGCTGCGTGCCCGTCCAGACGCCTTCGGCGTCGAACAGGAAGGCGTCAATCGTCGCCCTGTAAGTGTTCCCGCCCATGTGCCGCCAGACGCCTTGACCGGGGCCGCACCGCGCGGGGCTGAGGCCGGTCGTAACTTCGATCACCGTCCCGCCGGCCGCGAAGCTGGCTAAGGCCGGGAAGGTTCTCAGCGCCGCGCCCGTCTGGCAGTTGCGCAGGGTCACGCTGATGTCCCAAGTGCCGACCATCTTTAACTTTCGCGCTGGCACTCCTTCCCTTGAGCTTCCGTATCCTTAGCTCAAGTATCGCTGCTCGCGGCTGCGTCCCTCGATGAGCAGCGATACTCTTCAAAATCGCTCTGAAAGTCTTTAGAATGGTCTGAACATTT
Source organism: Acidobacteriota bacterium (assembly GCA_003223935.1). Lineage (GTDB taxonomy): Bacteria > Acidobacteriota > Blastocatellia > Pyrinomonadales > Pyrinomonadaceae > QHXQ01. The sequence goes on from QHXQ01000018.1 coordinate 9,875, forward strand.
CTGAAAAGATTTGAAAGGCGGCATGGGCGAGCAGGCGCAAATCTATGAGTTCGGCGACTTCCGCTTAGACGCCGCGAAGCGTCTGCTGCTAAAGCGCGACGGCGAGGCGGTGCCGCTCACGCCGAAGGTTTTCGACACGCTCCTCTACCTGATAGAGAACCGCGGGACTGTCCTCACCAAAGACGAGTTGATGACGGCGCTCTGGCCGGACACGGTGGTCGAGGAGAACAACTTGGGGCAGAACATCAGCAAGTTGCGGGGCGTGCTGGGGAGAACAGGGGCGAGCACCGCTACATCCTGACCGTGCCGGGGCGCGGCTACCGTTTCGTCGCCGATGTAAAGAGGCGCGAAGATGCGAGCACGCGAACGGGGATTTCTTCCGTCTCATCAAGTAAAACCATAGCCGTGCTACCGTTCATGCCTTTAGTGGCAGAGTACAGGGACGCGGCTTTGGAAATGGGGATGGCCGACACCTTGATCGCCCGGCTCAGCAACATCAGAGAAGTGGTTGTCCGCCCCATCAATTCTGTGCGTAAGTATGCTGAGCTGGATCAAGACCCGCTGGCTGCGGGTCAGGAACTGGGCGTCGAATCGGTCTTGGAAGAGAGCATTCAAAGGTGGGGCAACTACATCAGAGTCACGGTGCGACTCGTCAACGTCCCGACCGGGGCCTCTCTGTGGACCGGAACCTTCGACGAAAGGTTCACGAACATCTTCGCCGTGCAGGACGCGATTGCCGAGAAGGTGGCCGGCGCGCTGGCTTTGCGGTTCAGCGGTGAGGAGAAGCAGCGCTTAATTAAACGTCATACGGAGAACGCCGAAGCCTACGAGCTGTACCTGAGGGGCCGCTACCACTTTGTCAAATTAATACCGTCAGAAACTCAAAAAGGCATCTCCTACTTCAAACGGGCGATAGAGATCGACCCAGCTTACGCGCTCGCCCACGTCGGCCTCGCGGACGCATATCGCTCGCTTGCACTCGCCGACGATATGCCTGCAACTGAAGTTTTTCCGAAAGCGAAAGCGGCGGCGCAAAAGGCGGTCGCTATTGACGACACGCTCGCCGAAGCCCATGCCGTGCTTGGTTTCACCATAACGTGGTACGACTGGGATTGGCGCACAGCCGAGCAGCAATACAAACGAGCCTTAGAACTCAATCCGAACAGCGCGACCACTCATTGGGCTTACGCGCATTTACTCTCCAACACCGGACGGCACGCGGAAGCACTCGCCGAAATAAGACGCGCCAGAGAACTTGACCCGCTTAATTTGATAATCAACGCGGGCGAAGGGCTGTATCTACTCCATGCCGGACAAACCGATGAAGCGTTAGCCAGATTGCAGCAAACTTCTGAACTCGACCCAAATTATTGGCTCGCTCATCTGTTTACTTCAAGCGCTTATATTGAGAAAGGAATGTACCCGGAAGCCGTCGCGGAAGCCCGCAAGGCGCGCGCACTTTCCGGCGTTAGTTCTCAACCAACAGCTTATGAGGGTTACGCTTTAGCGAAGTCCGGCAGGCAACGGGAAGCGCGCGTCGTGCTTGAACAATTATTGAAATTATCAACCGAACGTTACGTTCCGCCTTACTACATTGCGCTCGTTTATAACGGCTTGGGCGAGCGCGATGAAACGTTTGCTTGGTTGGAGCGCGGGGTCGCGCAGCGAGACCCGAAGCTGACTTTCCTGAAGGTCGAACCGAAGTGGAATAATCTGCGCGACGACCCGTGCTTTACGGCCATCCTCAAACACATGAGTCTCGACGCGCCATCGAACTGAACCCCAAGTTCGATGAAATACATTACCTTTACTCTTTCTATCTAGTGGTGACGGGGCGGTTCGCAGAGGCCATCGCGGAGGGCAGGCGGGCGCTTGAGCTTGATCCTTTCTCTCTTCGCATCAACCAGCATCTAGGTAACAGCTTCTACTGCGCGGAGCGCAATGTGTATGCGCTGCTCATTAACAGCGATCCCTGCTACGACAGCCTGCACTCGGATCGTTTCGCGTGTGACCCATTTCATGTTGATACCTCAGGCGTGTGCCTTGTTAGCTGGCGCATTGTTCCTCGACGGCGGCGGCAAAGACGAGCGTGCCAATCAGACCGATCACGCCGGCTGTAACGAACGGCACCTGCGGCGTGATCTTCCACAGCAGGCCGCCGATGGCTGCCGAGGGCGTGATGGTGATACTCCTAACGAGGTAGTAGAGACCGACGGTGCGCGCACGCAGGCTCTTAGGTAGTTGATTTCAAGCTACTGCTTCAATTGGCCAAAGAGTTACTGAGTTGACGATTTATGACCGGCGGCAAGTAGCTGATTCCCATAATCTTCATCATGGCCGATAGCGGATGCGGTATTAGTGCATCTTAAAGGGGCCGCCGTGCGGCTCCGGCTCTAAATCTGGGCGGGTCGAATCTTGTACGACCTCGTGCAACTCCAACACATTCGATCCGGAGAACGCCTCCTTCGGCAACGTGCCGGATTGAGCGTGCCCTTTGACGAACGCGTCGGAGCGCACCCAGTTGAGAAAGTCTTGTCGGCTCTGCCAGATGGTGAAGACCACGTATGGGTCGCCCTCGTTGACTGGGCGCAGCACCTGATTGGAAATGAAGCCGGGCATCTTGTCCACCAGTCCCGCGCGCTCACGAAATCTCTGCTCGAAAGCGGCGGCATACTCCGGCTTGACGTAGATACGATTGGCAACAGTGATCATGCAAAGTCCCCCTTTATCTTATGATACTAACATGCGGCAACCGGTAGCCGCTCCTGTGGCGCTCACTCATCTGTGGCTGGCTTTGAGCGTAATTGCTTGATGCGCGCGCGCCGTGCCTTTGCTTCGAGGGTTCGCTTCTTCGCGCTGCGCGGAACGCGGGTTAGCACACGCTTGGCGGAGCGGTGATTTAGTTGCGCGACCTTCGCGCGGAGCTTCCGCAGGCAGAGCGCCTTATTCTGGTGCTGGCTGCGCTCCTGCCGGGAGGTGATGACGATGCCCGAAGGTAGGTGCTTGAGCCGGACGGCACTTTCCGTCTTGTTGACGTGCTGGCCTCCGGGGCCGCTCGCACGAAAGGTGTCGATCTCACATTCCCGCAGTAGGTCTTCGTCAGATTCAGGCAATAAGATCATGGTGACTATCTGCTTGACGCTAGATAGATAGTTTATCTCAGGATGCCGCTTCAACTGGTCAAAGCTTTACCCAACTATTAAGGCGCGGGCGCGACGAGATCACGAGCGTGGCGCGCTGGCCCGAAACAGCAGGCGAGGGGGAAAGACTACCGGCGAACTCATGACTTTCTTTTTATGATGAGTGCTGCGCTCAGCGCCGCCGACAGTGACAACGCGGCGGCAACCATTGACACCACGCGAAAACCGGCCACGAAAGACTCGTCCACGGCGCGTCGCAACTCCGCCCTCGCCGGCGGCGGAAGGTCTGTCGGAAGTTCCGCACCGGCGAGCCGGTCGCGCTGAGCCTCCAGTTGTGCGCGTACGATGGGCGCGATACTGAGGACGTTCATGTGCCGTGCGAGGCTCGTATCGAACGCCCGTAACATGAGGACGCCAAGGGCCGCAATTGCGACGAGGCCCGCAGTGCGCGAGACTGCGTTGTTGACGCCGGAGGCCAGCCCAGCGCGCGTCTCCGCAACCGAACTCATCACCGTCGTCGTCAGCGGGGCGACGCTCACGGCCATACCCAGTCCCAGCCCGCAGACTGCGGGGAAGAAAGTCGTCCAGTAGCCGCCGCCCACACCGGGCCGCGCGAACAGTGCGAACCCGCATGCCGCGATGATGGGGCCCACGACCAGTGGAAGCTTAGCCCCGTACCGCGCTACCAGCCCGCCCGACCAACGCGAAAGCAGGAACATGATAAGGATAAAAGGGAGCAAGCACGCGCCCGCAGCCGTCGCCGTGTAGCCCTGCACCTGTATGAGGTTGAGCGGGAGAAAGAAGAGCACGCCCGCGAGCGCAGCGTACAGCAGGAACGTCAACAGGTTCGCGCCGCCGAAGTTGGCGGCGCGGAACAGTCCGAGTGGGAGCATCGGATTTTTGGCGCGAGACTCGGCGACGATGAACAGGACGAGCGCGCCACTGCCGCCGACGAGGGCCGCGACGACGGCCGGGTGGCCGAAGCCGAGCCGATTCGATTCGATCAGGCCGAATACAGCCCCGCCCAGTCCGAGCGTCGCCAGCGTCGCGCCCGTAAAATCCAGACGCCCGCGCGCTTCTGTGTCCTTGCTTTCGGGGACGTACCAGTACGCGATCAGCAGCGTGGCGGCGGCGAGCGGCACGTTGACGAGGAAGGCCGCGCGCCAAGAGACGTGCTCAATGAGCCAGCCGCCGATGACGGGGCCGAGGGCGGTCGTGATGGCCGTAAAGCCCGACCACGTCCCGATGGCACGCCCGCGCTCCGCCTCTCTGAAGGACGCGCTGATGAGCGCGAGGCTGCCCGGCACGAGCAGCGCGCCACCCACGCCTTGCACGGCGCGCGCGACGATCAGGTGGCGCACGTCCGGCGCGAACCCACACCAGACGGACGCGAGCGCGAACAGGCCGACGCCTGTGCAGAAGACGAGCCGCCGTCCGTAGCGGTCTCCGAGCGCGCCACCGACGAGGAGCAGGGCCGCGAGGAAGAGCGTGTAGGCTTCGACGACCCACTGCACATCGGCGACCGTCGCGTGCAGGCTCTCTTGCAGTGCGGGCAGGGCGACGTTGACGACCGTGCCGTCTATGAACGCGAGGCTCGACCCTAGGATGGTCGCGGCGAGCACCCACGGCCCGGCGGACTTCTTACAAGGGGCCGCCGCCCCGCCGCCCCGGATCACCCCTTCATCGCATGGCTGCCTGATGATGTTCGCCATACTCTTCTGCGCGGCCCGACGGAAGTGATGCTTCCGCCGACACACGTTAGAAATAGCACGGCCGGGAGTGTGCAACCAAAAGTAGTCCAGCGCGGGCCAGAACGGATCGTGGTAGAGCTTCAACGGCATGATGGACCATTTGTAGATGAGGAAGTCCGCTCAATTTAGCTGAGCGGACTTCCTCATGCCGTGCCGTCTTCGGAACCTGGCATCTTCAATCTCCTCCCTTTTGCTGCTCACAGTTTATGGCATCAGGTCATGTCAGCTTGTGCAACATCAAGCTGGCACAGCCTGTCTGGTTACTCCATTCGTTCACTCCGAAACGATGCCGTCCACCATCTCCGGCAACACGGCGGAGCGGAAACGTATAAGCGTCGCCGCGCCGCTCGCCGATTCAATCTGTAACGCTTCGTCCGCCCCGCTCGCCGTCTGCTCAAGCCTGACGTGTGCGGCTTCAGTGATTGTGTGTGTCACATGATCATCTGCCGCTTTGCCGACGATGATTGAGACGGTGTCCTTATCACCGCCCTTCAGTTCGGCGGTGATACCTATGAGCGGCAACTCGTGTGCTTCCTCTTGCGCGCCGATCTCCTGGCCCAACACTTCCACGGTCGCCAGCCAACCTTCATGCTGTCGGCTGAACGACTCGAAAAAGGCCGGCCATTCAGCGCGCGGAATCTCTCGCGTCGGCATAATGCTGTTCCTTTCTTTTCAGACTCCGGAGGGGAAAGTTTCGGGCGGCTCGCCCGTCTCCCAACGCGCATGCCGCTCCAAAGGCTCTAGCGCGTGCGTCTCATCGAAATGGATCACGGCGTCGAACTGCTCCGGCAAGCGCGCGTCGAAGTAGTGGCTCTGGCGCTCGGTCTGCGGCAGATAGATGACGCCGATGGCGCGCTCCAAAAGGGGCCCGCGCAGAGCACTTACGACTTGCCCACCATCACGCAAGATGAGCAGAAACTTTGGCAACCTCGCATTGTGAAACAGAGCTTCATAGCTGCCCGGCAGGGCCGCACGCACGCGCTTGCGCTCTGCCGGCTCGTCCCAATCGGAGGCGGCCGTGACCGTGCCCGTGTAGGTCGTAAAGCCGACGAGCACAGCTTCGCGCCCGTAACGCTCGCGCACGAGTTGCCCGACGTTGAGTTCGCCGTAATCGGCCATGTAAGTGGCGCGCGCATCGCCCAAGTGCGAGTTGTGCTCCCACACTGCGACACGCGCTTCCTGCCCCTGCGCGCTCAGATGTGCGACCAGTGCGTCGAGCGTTTCGGCCATGTGCCGGTCGCGCAAGTTCCAAGACTCGACGCGCCCGCGAAACATCGCGCGGTAATACTCTTCTGCATTCTTCACCAGCCGCGCGTTCTGTTCCGCGAAGAAGAACTCATCTTGTGCGACGCGCCCGTCGCGGCTCGCGTAGTCGGCGGCGCGGCGGCGCAGTTCGACCAATTGACCGACGACTTCGCGCGCGCACGGTTCGGTCATGCCGAAAGAGGTGGCGTAACCGTAAGCTTGTGTGTTCTCGCCGAAGTGCTCGAAGCAGGCGTAGCGATAACGCGCACGCTTCGCCGCTTCCGGATCGACACGGTCGAGATAACCGAGCACGGCCTCGATGGAGGTATAAAGACTGTATAGGTCTAAGCCGTAGAAGCCGACTTTAGTCGCACTGGCGGATAGCGAATCGTTGTAGGAACGTAGCCATTCGACGAAGTCGAGCACGACCGTGTTGCGCCACATCCACGTCGGAAAGCGTTTGAAACCGCCGAGCGCCTCGTTCGCATCCTTGTCATCACTCAGGCCGCGCACATAGCGATTGACGCGAAAAGCATCGGGCCAGTCCGCTTCGACGGCGACCGCCGAGAAGCCCTTCTCGGTGATGAGCCGTTTTGTGATCTCCGCCCGCTCACGATAGAACTCATCTGTGCCGTGCGTCGCTTCGCCGAGCAGACAGAAGCGCGCAGCACCGATTAACTGCATCAATGGATCGTAAGCAACGCTCGTGCCTTCGAGCGGCTGTGCCGCTTCGCGCACCGCAGCGAGAATAATGTTGTTGTTATCATCGCTCATTGTGCGCCGCCCTCTTCGTCCTGTGAATCCAGCAGCAGAACGCCCGGCGTGCCAGTCGCAATCTCTTGCGCGACGGTGGCGATTAGTTCCGGCTCCGCCTCCGTATAGATCAATTCGGGTTTTCCGTCGCGGAGCATCTGTTGCGCATCTTCGAGCGGGATGTCTGCACGAAAACCCTCATGCGCATCCTCATGTTTGTGAATCGGCAGTCCGTACCTTTCGGCCAATCTGATCGCAGTCTCGCCCGTGACTCTCATCGCTCCCCCCTTCGCTCTTTTTTTCGCACCCGCTCCTTAATCTTTGTGCGCTGCCTGCGACTGTTCATGCGCCGCGCGTGCGAGCAGTTCGCGCACCTCTTCGTCGGTCGTCTGCGAGAAGTCCTCGTACCAGAGACCGACGGCATGAAATGGCTCGGGCGTGTCGGCGCAGATGATCTCGTCCACACCCATACGATACTCGTCGCAGGTCTGCACTGCTGAGACGGGCACGGCGACGACGATGCGCGCGGGTTGTTATTGCCGCCGCGCGGCAGCGCCAGCACCAACATATCGGGCCGGTTGGCATATTCCGTCAGCCGCTCTGCCAGTTTCTGCCCTGCTTCGGTTCGATCTCGAAACATCTTTGTCTGCGCTCCAAGTTCTCGTCAACCCAAAGCCCTCAGCGAGCCGTCAGTCATAAATTGCCGGATCGCCGCCGCGATCAGAGGCGCGACCGAGACGACGCGCAGTTGCGGCCAATCCTCTTGCAGCACGGGCACAGTATCCGTGACGAAGACGGCGCGCACGCTCGCGTGTGCGAGTTGCGCGCGCGCATCATCGAGCAGCAAACCGTGCGTGGCCGCGATGGTGATCTCCGGGCGCGCACCGGCCTCAAGCAACGCTTCAATGCTTTTAGCCATCGTGCCGCCCGTCGAGATCATGTCGTCAATGATCAAGCAGGCGCGGTCGCGCACGTCGCCGACCAGATGCAACACCTTCGTCTTCGTGCCGCTCTCGCGCTGCTTGTGCAGCACGACGACCGGAGTCTTGAGTCTCCGCGCGAACACGGTCGCCATCCGCACGCGCCCCGCATCCGGCGCAACGACGACCGTCCCTTCGGACAGCCGCTCGCGCACGGCATCGGCGAGCACCGGCACTGCCGTCAGGCTGTCAACCGGCACGCGGAAGAACCCTTCGAGTTGCGGTGTGTGCACGTCAACCGTAACCACATGCGCGATGCCGACAGTCTGCAACAGAGTGGCAACCATACTCGCCGCAACGGGCACGCGCTGACCATCGCGTTTGTCAGCGCGCGCGTAGCCGAAGTAGGGCACGATGGCCGTAATGCTGGCCGCCGACGCGCGCCGACATGCGTCTGCAAACGCCAACAACTCGACGAGATGATCGTTGACGGGTGGCGCGGTCGGCTGCACGATGAAGACCTCGCGCCCGCGCACCGGCTCGTCCAATTTGACGGACGTTTCGCCATCTGGAAATCGCTCGACCTGACACGCGCCGAGCCGCACGCCAAGCGCGCGCGCGATTGATCGAGCCATATCGGGATTGGCCGTGCCGGCAAAGATCGTCAGGGCGTCCATCATTCACTTGGCTACTTTTGCCCGCCGCTTATTGGCGACTTTAGCCACCTCCTTCGCTAAAACGTCATCAAGATTCAAAAGGGCGCGGGCAGTATCTATTTCGGTCTCAGCCTCTATTGAATGATTGAGCGAAGGAAGAAAGCCCGACAGCGTTTCCCTATAGCTGTCGGGCTTCTTTTTCTTCCAACAATTCTCCAACAATCCCGCTTGCCATAATGCCCCTATCTATCTCACTGCTTGAGCGCCGCGCAACGTTTGGCCCGCGCCCTCGCTACAAGCTTGAAGAGACATACACCCGCGTCGGTTTCATTGATTCGCGGCGAGTGTCTGAATTTACTTATCAGGGGATGGCCAAATTTTACGCTCTGAGAAGTTGGATGTCTATACACTAAAGTCGAGACCAAGCCGGCGGGCGCGCATAATATACTTCCGCGTATCCCGACAATATCACACTGCTTGCGCCGCGCACATCGAAGAGAGCTACGAAGAATTGACCAAGCCGTAGCAGCTTGCTACAGCTTCGTCAAAGAATGCTACAGCCCCATCAAAGACTGCTACGGAGCTATCAAAGAGTGCTACAGCCCCATCAATAACTCCTACAGCCCCATCAAAGAGTGCTACAGCCCTATCAAAGAGTGCTACAGGGCGATCAAAGTCTTTGATAGTGCCATCAAAGACTGCTACAGGCTCGTCAAAGACTGCTACAGTGCCATCAAAGAGATTGACAGCCCCATCAAAGAGTTTGATGGGGCTGTAGCAGAACAGTTCTGTGCGCTCACTACGCCAATTAGCGGCGAGTGTGTTATTAATAGATGCGCTGCCCCGACAACTAAACCAGTCTTCAGGGCATCGTAATCGTTAGCTACTCCTTCTCTCGCGCATCAGCGGTGATGCGCCCCACGCTTAAGAATGGCGGCGGCGTTCTGGATCGTTCGAGAGCAGGCCGATTTTAACTGTAGAAGCCGCTCCCTATAAGAGCATCCGAACGCGAGCCTTCGTTGCTAACCGTTTCGCCGAAGCATACTTTGATTCGAAGCTTCTCTTAACACTCCGATTGAAGGAGAAGGATACATCTATGTCAATGAAACTTTACGTCGGCAATCTCGCGTTCCAAACTTCGAGTGCTGATCTGCAACAACTGTTCGCGCAGGCGGGCACAGTCGAATCAGCCACCGTCGTCGAAGACCGCGAGACGGGCCGCTCGCGCGGCTTCGGCTTCGTCGAAATGGCCACGAAGGAAGAAGGCGCGGTGGCGATCCAACAGTTCAACGGTCACGAGGTCGGCGGGCGAGCGCTCAACGTCAACGAAGCCAAGCCCCGCGAAGATCGCGGCGCTGGGCGCGGCGGCTTTGGTGGCAATCGCAATGGTGGTGGGCGCGGCGGCAACTCTCGCTACTAACTCGCCGGCCTGACTAATTCCGGCGACTTTTTACACAAAGCCTCCGGCACGAGTATGTCGCCGGAGGCTTTTACTTTTGGTCGCGGGGCGGACGCACCGCCGAGCTAGTTAACAGAGGAGAACACCGATTGGCTAAAGAAGACTTGATCCCGGCTGAAGGCGTGATCGTTGATAAGCAGCCCAACGCATTCTTCAAAGTCCGGCTGAACGACAGCGAGCACGTGGTGCTCGCACAGATTTCCGGCAAGATGCGCAAGCATCGCATCCGCATACTGGTCGGTGACCGCGTGAGCGTGGAGATGTCGCCTTACGACCTGTCGCGCGGGCGCATCACCTATAGGTATAAATGAGATAGCTCGCGCTGTTTATTTCACACAGAGCAGAAACTCGAAGTACGCGCGCCTGCCGCATCGGCACCGCGAAACCGTCGCGGTGCCGTTCATATATTACGGGACGTGCGCTAGACGAGTCGCAGTAGGAAAAGAAGACCGGCGGCGTCGAGGACGGCGACGAGCGCGATGTGCAACCCGCTTATCACTATTCGGTGGCAGCAAGGGCAACGCACGTGTAACATGCGCAGTTGCATCCAACATGTAGGGCAACTCCTCTTCACCTTACGCCAACTCTCAATGATACTTCTGTAGTGCTCTGCCTTATCGAATGTCGCGGCGGCATTCGATAGCGCTGTAAGTTCGGTCTGACTATAATGCCTCGCGCTCCCACACTCCGTTGTTGCCTTTGCGCGACTTACCTTCCGCCACAGACTTCTCACAATACTGGCACAATTCATGATCGGCCGGCGGATTAGCGGAGAAGTTGACCCACGGCCGGCGCAGGGCCTGCCGGCCGCAATGGGTATAACTCCTGTCCGCTAACATGATGTGGTACTTATCACTATCGTCAAAGCTTGCATACATGATCCAGTCCCCTTCACCTTAGTAATGCTTCATCTCCCGATATGATTAACGATGCCCGCTTCCAACGCGGGCGCGTATTGCCCTTAGTTCCTTGATGCTTGAGCTGTAGGCTTCAGGTGATCTGGCTGATTCCAGAAGAGCTGAGAAGGGAGTGAGCTAAGCTCGATTCACAAACACCTTATGTCACGCGAAGTTTTATGTCAAACGCGTTCATTATCTCACGCTGGCAAAGCTTACATAACTATTACAAACGAACAGGCGACAAGCTGTTACGATCTACCCGGCCGCACATCAAATAGCGGAGCAAACTTTTGCCGACAGGAGCTTCGATGGATAACAAATTACGGGTCAGTAACAAGAAGCGCATCAACTGGAACACTACGATCTTTATGGTAATCTTCCATCTGTGCGCCGTCGCCGCGCTCTTCATGTTCAGTTGGCAGGCGTTGGTGGTGAGCTTTATGCTGTGGTGGGTGTCTGGCAGTCTAGGGATCGGCATGGGCTTTCATCGCCTGCTGACGCATCGCGGTTACCGGACGCCGAAAGTGGTTGAATACTTCTTGACGTTCTGCGGGATGCTGGCCCTTGAAGGCGGACAGATCAACTGGGTGGTGACTCATCGCATCCATCATGCGTACACGGAACAGCCCGGCGATCCGCATAGCCCACGCGACGGCGGTTGGTGGGCGCACATGGGCTGGATTTTGACCGGCACGGCGCAACAGCACGACGAAGCGGTCATGCAACGCTATGCGCCCGATCTGATGAAGGATCGTGTTCACGTCTGGCTCAACCGGCTCTACTTCGTGCCGCTCGTCATCTGCGGACTGACATTGTTGGCGCTGGGCGGCTGGTCAATGCTGATGTGGGGCGTCTTCCTGCGCGTCACTTTGGGCTTGCATGCGACATGGCTCGTCAACTCGGCGACGCATATGTGGGGCCGCCGCCGGTTCATCACGCGCGATGATTCGACCAATAACTGGTGGGTGGCGCTGCTCAGTTTCGGTGAAGGCTGGCATAACAATCATCACGCGCATCCACGCGCCGCACGGCATGGGCTGGCTTGGTACGAAATTGATGTCAACTGGTGGGGCATACGCACACTGCAATTCTTAGGGCTAGCCAAAGAGATCAAGCTGATCAATCGGGACGCGACGGCGGCGACGACTCAAACAGGGGCCGTGCCGCTCCAGCGCGCAGCCTAAAAATCTGTTAGCTGCTGAACGCCGCAACGATGACCGAAGAGCTTGGCTCTGATTCATCGTTGTGGCGTTCATCGTTTACAATAATGCCGTTATGCGTTTTAGCAGTCGGCGTAAATCAGTCGTCTTCTTCCTCACGCTCGGCATCTGTCTGGTGGCGCTGGCGGTGGCGCTCAACGTCGGGTGGATTCTCTTAAACTGGCGCGAGGTCGCGCTGTTAGTTTTAGGGGTAGTCTTTTTTGTCCTGCTCATCGTGGGTCTGATCCTCAACACCACTTTCCTGATCCGCGAGATCAGGCGCAACGAACAGCACGACGCTTTCATCAATGCGGTCACGCATGAACTGAAGACGCCACTCACCTCAATCCGGCTCTATCTCGAAACCTTGCAGACGCGCGCGCTGAGCAACGCCCAACGAAGCGAGTTCTATCAGATCATGCTGGCCGACAGCGACCGGCTGTTGCAGACAGTCGAACAGGTCTTGCGCGCCGGCCGTGCAAGTCACAGGCGACGGCAGGTTAGTCTGTCGCTCATCGATCTCGGTGAACTGGTGCGCGAGTGTCTCGACCTGATCCGCACGCAATACAATTTGCACAAGGATGCGCTCCAGTACACCGAAGCACTGGGCGAGGGGCGCGCGCAAGTTGCGGGCGACCCTGAAGAACTGCGCGCCGCCGTCTCGAATCTGCTTGATAACGCCATCAAGTATTCAGACCGAGAGGTGCGCGTCTCAGTCGAAGTCACGACGCTCGACGCGAAACACGTGGCCGTGCGCATCTCGGATCGCGGCGTCGGCATCCCGCGCACGCAACTCAAGCGCATCTTCCGGCGCTTCTACCGCGTGCAAGACAACTTTATGCAGCGCGTCAAAGGCACGGGGCTGGGACTTTTTATCGTGCGTTCAATCGTCGAGAAACACGGCGGTCGCGTCTTTGCCGAAAGCGCCGGCTTGGGTCAAGGCAGCACGTTTACCATTCACTTGCCGAGGGCTGAAACGAGCAGATGAGCGCAGTGCTAATCGTCGAAGACGAACAACACTTGGCTGACGGTTTACGCTTCAACCTTGAAGCTGAAGGCTACACGGTCGAGACCGTCAGCACAGGCGAAGCCGCGCTCGCGCTCTTGTTAGACGAGCGCCGACACTTTGATGTCGTGGTACTGGACGTGATGCTGCCGGGCAAAGATGGCTTTACGGTCGCCGCAGAACTACGACAGGCGGGGCAGTTCGTGCCTGTGTTGATGCTGACCGCACGCGGCCGGCCCGAAGACGTGCTGCGCGGGTTTGAGTCAGGCGCTGATGACTACCTCACCAAACCGTTCGAGTTGGCGGTCCTGCTCGCGCGCATCAACGGGCTACTCCGGCGGCGCGACTGGTTTCATCTTGATCGCGCCAACGCCGTCGCCTTGCACAATCGTGCGCCCGATGCTGCCAGCGCGAGACCGGCCGACAACAAGGGCGCAGACGCGGAGCACGAGTTGTTCACGTTCGCCGGTAAGACGATTGACTTTGGCGCGCTGGAACTACGCACCGGCGATCAGGTCGTGCGTTTGACTTTGATGGAAGCAGAGCTATTGCGCCACTTGATCAGACATGAGGGTCGGGTCGTCTCGCGCAAGTCGCTGCTCGAAGAGGTCTGGGACTTGCGCGAAGACACAGACACGCGCGCGATTGATAATTTCATCGTGCGCTTAAGAAAATATATCGAAGCTGAGCCGGCCAATCCCAAGCATCTCTTAACAGTCAGAGGTGTCGGTTATCGCTTCATTGCCGGATAGCACCCCGAACCGGCGTAAAGCTAGCGACAACTTGGGCCTCTGCGTCAGACTCAATTGTGTCTCCGGCTCTAGTCTGCTTAGCGACAACTCTGCTTTAGCCGATGAATGCCTGCTGTGCTGCACCACTGCGGGAGCGTGAGCGGGCGGTGCGGCCCGTGTCGGTTAGTTGGTTGATCTGCCACTCTGTCGGTCGCCCGTTCAAGCGCATGCGCCCGTCTGCACCCGACTCGTACCGATGCAGCCCGTTAAACTCCCAAGCCTCCGGCGTGTAGAGGAAGTAACCGCCGCGAAAGATTGTGTGCACGACCAAGTCGCCCACGCCGGGCAGAGTGTAAACGCCGCTTTCTCTCAGTTCCTGCATACCGCTCCTTTGCTCGATTCAATTCGGCGCGTCAAGCGAGCCGCAGCTGTTCGAGTGACGCGCGCGCCTCGCCCCCACTTATGTCCGGCACTATGCTTAACTCCAAGACTGTCACGCCCGCGAGATCAACGCGGTAGTCCTCTATTTCGCGCGTTGTCTCCGGCGGGCTGAATGTCCACTGCTGACGTAGGATTTCTTGAAAGCTCGCCCCGCCGTCCGGCGACCAACGCAAGACGAACTCTTGCGTGCGTTCTTTCTCTGCTTCACTGAAGACGAGCCAAATTTGTCTGAGCCTTTGCGGGGCGTCGAACACTAGCCGGATCGTCTGCGCGCCAGCTTTGGCGGCGCGCCAGCCTGAGCCGCGCCGGGGCAAGAGCGCCGCTTCGACGGGGAGGGCTTCCTCTTCCGAGGAGACTTCAACCCTAGCCAACCGCTCAAGCTCAAGCCAGTCCCTGTCTGATGGATTATCTTGCGCGACGTAAGCTGTGATTGTTTTGCGCATCATTTTGTCTCAACAGATGTCGCCCGGTAATAGAATTGACAACTCACGTCTGGCCAATGCGCTGGCACATTGCTGCATCATTCGTGTTCCCGGCCATCGCCATTTTTCTCCCGGTATTCATTAGTGAGCGTGAAAGGCACAAGCCCGCGTTTGACTTCTTCTATGGCGATGCTGGTATTCCTGCGCCGACCCAGATCGGCTTCAATCCGGGGCCGCGCCCCGTGCAGTAGTTGCTTGGCTCTTAGAGCCGCCACGACGATCAAGCGAAACTGTGATTCGGGTCTTGGACTCTGCTCCTTGTTGGCAATGCCATTGGAGCCATCGGCTGTAGTTTTATCTGTTGGGGGCATAGGTCACTTTAATTTCTACGTTATCTTTATTTCCCGGCATGTAGCCATTGTCATGCTTATCCTTAGCTCAACGGACACGTGCCCAACCCGTGCCCGCGCAAGTTAGACATGGGTTAGTTGCGTTACGCCGGCCCGAGCCGCCACATTGTTGGCATTGGCCGGCGGGCTGGGCCACTAAGACCTTGCCCTTGCCACCGCAGACTAGACACGAGATAACGTAGCCTAAAGAGACGGCCCACTTCCCCGTGCCTGTGCACCACGCACATCCTTCGAGGGCGAAATTTTTTTGGGTTTGACTCACCATGCTCTATTCTCCACTCGGTAAAAGGGCGGACTAAGCTGATCGAGCAACAACACGCGTAGTAGCAATATCACTGCGTTCAAGTTGTTGCAGTGCGAAGGCCATTGTTATGGCTTGGCTAAGAGGTGATGTGTATCACATCTTCCTTGTCATGATTCACAGCCGAGAAGAAAAGGTAAGCCGCCGCCGCGCACGCGATTAGAGCGGCCGCGATGGCCAGCCACAAGATACGCGTGCCGCCCTGCGGGTCGAATTGCCCGGCCGCATTTTTGAACTGAACGAACAGGTAGAATTTCCAGAGGGCAAAGAGCGCGCTCGTCGCGCTCAGCGCTATCAGAAACGTGCGCAGGATTTTGCTGGGATGGTTCATATTAGACCTCGTCAAGCTCAAGCTCCGTTCACTGATTACGGCCGTCGTGGCCGAAGCGTGAGCATATCTGTGCTCGGGCTTACTTCAGGGCTGTTGACTTCAGAAGGTCTGGCTGATTCCAGAAGGTCTGAGAAGGGAGCGAGCTAAACTCGATTCAATATCATCTTGGGCGCAATCAAGTCGGATGTCAAACGGGCAATCAAGTTTAGTGGGCAACTATTGGCAAACTAAAGGTAAGCTGCTACAGACAACTCACTCAATGCTATTTACTGCTGTCCATTAAGGACAGAGGCAATGTACATGATAGACATAACGTGCTATGCTCCGTTCGTACCAACGTACGTTCTTTTGAGAGCCAACATCCGACAACTGGCCGAATCTCCTTGCTTCTCCTTTTGCCGCCTGATGTGTTCAGACACACAAACGCATAGCGAAGGAGAAGCCCAATGTCCACACATAACACACGTCTATTTCCCGAATCGCGGAGCGGTTTCCATCGTCTCCGTTTTTGCCGATGACGGGAGCGTTAATAGTGAGTGCTTGCTTAACCAAGAAAAGGCTCTTTAATGTCCCAACTTTTACGCGCGTCCAGCCCCCAACTTAAACGCGAAAACGGTCTTGGCAAATTAGATTACCCTACAGCCGTACAATTTCTTTGCATGCACGCAGCTTGTCTGCTCGTCATCTGGTCGGGCGCGAGCGTGGTCGCCGTCCTTACTTGTCTCGCGCTCTACGTCGGGCGCATGTTCGCCATCACCGCCGGCTTCCATCGCCTCTTCGCGCACCGTACTTACAGCACCGGCAGACTCTTCCAGTTCGTGCTCGCATTCACGGGGACGACAGCCTATCAGAAGGGGCCGCTCTGGTGGTCAGCCCATCATCGCTCCCATCATCTTCATACAGACACCGCTCATGATCTCCACTCACCGCTCACGCGCGGCCTGTGGCGCTCACATATCGGCTGGTTTCTGGCCCGCGACAGTCGGGCCACGGATCGCGTGCTCGTCAGCAATCTGACGAAATACCGCGACCTGCGCTGGCTGGATCGCTTTTACGTCTTGCCGCCTGTCCTGTTAGCCGCAGCCACATTTTTACTGGGCACGCTGCTACAGCGCTACGCTCCCGGTTTAGGCACATCTGGCGGGCAGATGTTGGTCTGGGGTTTCTTCATCAGCACGGTGCTGCTCTATCACGGCACGTTCACGGTCAATTCCCTAGCTCATCTTTTCGGCCGGCGGCGCTTCGCAACCGATGACAACAGCCGCAACAACTTACTGGTTGCGCTGCTCACGCTAGGTGAAGGCTGGCACAACAATCACCACTACTATCCGGCCTCAGAACGGCAGGGCTTCTATTGGTGGGAGGTTGATATTTCGCACTACACCCTGCGATTGCTTTCTTGGTTCGGCGTCGTCTGGGACTTACACACACCTCCAGCCAAGCTCTATCTATAGCTTTCAACCAAATCGCTCTAGCCGAACACTAATGCGCCGCCGCAGTGCTCTGTTCAGTTTTGACTTCGGCATGCGTGATGGTCAGCGGCGCGCCTTGCTGTGGCGTGATCTGCACGGCGCGGAGTTCGACGGCCTTTGCGTCTTGGATCGTCATGCCGTTCTTCGCCTTGATGCGGACGCCTTCGAGCAGCACGCCGTTGACCGGCATCTCAGGCAGACCGATGATCTCGCCCGCAAGCTTAGCCCCCTCGATGGTAATGTTGACGATGCGTACGTCGCGCACGATGGGCGTGGTGGCGGTGACGGGTTTTGTCTGCCGCTCTTTCTGCCCGGCTTTGTCGAAGTAGAAGAGGTTGATCGTGATCGCCGTGCCGACGTTCTTCATCGTGATGTCACGGTAGGTGATCTGTTCGACGACGCCGCCACGGTCGCGCGCCGACTTGATGCGGATGCCGTTGTCCGTCTCCTCGAAGGTGCAGTGCTCGACCGTGATGTTGCGTATGCCGCCACCGATGTTGCTGCCGACTGACGCGCCGTGCCCGTGCTTGAACGTGCAGCCGGTGACGAGCACATTCTCAAGCGGCTCTTCCTTCGGATTAGATTTGAACGAGATGTTGTCATCGCCGACATCAATCGTGCAATGGCGTATGAGCACGTTGCGACTGCCCGTCGGGTCAATGCCGTCCGTGTTCGGCGAGTTGGCCGGCGCGTTGATCTCGACGTCCTCGATGGTCACTTCATGGCAACCGTTCGGCACGAGATGAAACTGCGGCGAGTCCTTCAAGGTCACGCCTTGAACGAGCACGCGGTTGCAGCCGACGAGCAAGATGAGTTTCGGGCGCGGATGCTCCACGAGTTGCCCTGCGGCGCGTGGCTGCCCTTCCTGCGGTGCGCCTGCGGCCCGTTCGGCGCGGAAGCGTTGCCACCAAGACGCGCCTGCGCCGTCAATCGTGCCCGCACCGCGAATCGCCACGTTGGTCAGATGCCAGCCACCGATGAGCGGCAGAATTGAGGCTCTGCTTTTGGCATCGCCATCGCGCTCATTCGTGCTGTCGTAATCCTTGAAATTCTCCGATGCGCGAATGGTCGCGCCCTGCGCCAACACCAGCGCCATGTTGTCAGTCAACGCGAAGGGGCCGGTGACGAACGTGCCGGCCGGCACGACGACTTCACCGCCGCCCGCTAGCCGACAAGCAGCAATCGCTTTGCGAAACGCATCGGTGTTCAAGGTCTTGCCGTCGCCGTTTGCGCCGAAGTCTGTAAGCAAAAACTTGCGCTGCGGAATCACGGGCAACTGCGGCTGCACTTTGGGCTGTGCGGTCTGTGCAGCGACTTGAGCGACACAGCAGAAGATTAGAATTAAGATGAACGGGCCGAGACGATGATGATATTTCATGCTGTCCTTCATAATTGTTAAGAGATGCGTGCAAGGTCGCACTTGATGCAGCTCCTCGTTCGAGTGAGCCTCGCAGCTAATGCGGCTCGACCAAGTACAAATCTCGACCGGCGCGTTCGACGACGAGCGTGTCTGGATCGGACTCGTAATCCTCGCGGTGGAAGAGACGATGATCAATGAAGCCTAAGTTCACGCGCTGGCACGTGGCTTCGTCTAATGCCGATGCCATCGTGATGCGATAACGCGGGACGACGCGCCCCGTCTCGTCGCGCTGCCCTGCATAGGAGACGTGCGCGAGGTGCGCGGCGACCGCGAGGTTCGCCTGTAGCTCAGTCGAGAGCGCGACCATCTCGCGCACGCGGTCGAGCGGTGCGTAGCCGTACTTCTCGATCAACAGCCCGTGCGTCTCGGAGATGGCGTGCAGGTGCGGCGCGTAGATGATCAACTCGCCGCCCTCTTCGATGATGCCGCCGAGTTTGTAGCTCGCTTTGCCGCCGACCCACAGTTCGTCGTAATGCTCATCCAAGAGCGCGACCACACGCTTGTATTTGCGCCCTGTGTACTTGATGTGCACGTGGCGGCTGACTTCGGCGGCGTGGCGAAACGCTTGCCGTATGTCGCCGGCAAAGAGCGCGTGCGTGCGCAGGCGATTATCCTCGGTGCGCGTGACGACCGAGTTGAGCGAGATGATGCGCGCCGGCACAAACTCGGCCGCCGCCTCGATCATGTGGCGCGTCGGCGTCTCGACGCGACCGATCACCCGTTCGATGGTCGCCAGCGCGCCGAGCCAGTGGGTCGCGTGCGTCAGGTCTGGGCCGGCGATGCCGGGAAAGAAATACTTCGCGCCGCCGGCAAAGCCCGCGACCTCATGCGGCACGGTCGCGCCGAAGACCAGCACCGTGTCGTAGCGGCCGGGCGCGAGCAGACGATTCAGATTTACTGTCACGGATTGATCGATCAGCCCGCCGGTCAACTCGCACACACGTTCAGCCGACAACTCGCCAAGTGTCACCAACTCTTCGGGCCGGTTCCACTGATGATCGTAGATTTGGCCTAAGCCTTGCGCTGCCAAGTCGGCGTGCAAACCCGTCTTCGCCCGCTTCTCCGCTTCGGTCATGGGCATGTGCGTGCCCTGCGCGACGAGCGCATCGAACTGCTCGACGCGACGCGCGGCCAGAATTTCGGCGGCGCAAGGAAAGAGCAGATCGGTGTTGTCGTCGCGCGTCTTGTCGGGGATGATGGCGAGCACGCGCGCGCGCGGCGCGATGCGCAAGAGCGCTTGTTCGACGATGGCGCGCAGCTCATCCGGCGACAGATCAAGCGCGGGCGCACCTGTGCCGACGACCGTAGGCGCTGGCTTACTACTCATCAATGATTACCTCTGATCAAAACCTTATGAAACTTGCCATGTCTCTTGATCAACAATCTCTTGTCGCCGACTTGAGCGGCTAGACAGCTAAACGGCCCCTGATCGTCTGAATGATCTCCTCCGGCGACAGAGCAACATCTATGTGCAGACCTTGCGTTGGCTCTTCGAGCGTAGCGAACTGACTATCGAGCATCTGCGGCTTCATGAAATGGTCGCTGCGTTGCTTCAGTCGGGCCGCGATCAACTCATGCTCGCCTTTCAGATAGACCAGCTTCACGCGCTCATCAAACAGCAGGTACGCGCGATAACTCTCCTTCAACGCAGAGCAGGCGAGGACTGCGTTCTCGCCGCGCGCAAGACTGTCGGCGATCAAGTCGTGGAGCGCTTGCAACCAAGGCCGCCGATCATCGTCATTCAAGGGCACGCCGCGACTCATCTTCTCGACGTTCGTGCGCGGGTGATAATCGTCTGCATCATCAAAACGCCAGCCCAACGCCGTCGCCAGCCCGCGCCCGATTGTCGTCTTACCCGAACCGGCCACGCCCATCAGCACTATGACCATAAGCACTCCACACGACTACACGCCGCCGAAAGCCGAGAAGCCGCCGTCAACCGGCACGACAATGCCGGTGACGAAACCGGAGGCGGGCGAGAGCAACCAGAGCATTGTGCCGAGCAAATCTTCCGGTTCGCCGAAGCGGCCCATCGGTGTGTGGTTGATGATGCTTTGGCCGCGCGCCGTGAGTCTGCCCGTCGCCTCGTCGGTCAACAGAAAGCGGTTCTGCTCTGTTAAAAAAAAGCCGGGCGCAATGGCGTTGACGCGAATGCGCGGTGAATACTCTTGCGCCAGATGCACGGCCAGCCATTGCGTAAAACTATTGACGCCCGCCTTCGCGGCCGAATAAGTCAGCACGCGCGTCAATGGCCGAAAGGCGCTCATCGAGGAGATGTTCAAGATCACGCCCTCGCCCTGTTCGGCCATCTGCCGGCCAAAAACTTGGCTGGGAAAGATCGTGCCGAGCAGGTTCAACTCAAAGACAAAACGCAAAGCCTCTTCGGGCAGATCAAAGAAAGAGAGATCAGGTTTCGTCGTCGCCTGCGGATGATTGCCGCCCGCGCCGTTGACGAGACAATCAACCCGGCCGAACTCTGCGATGACGGACTCAGCCGCGCGTTCGAGTTCATCGCGCTTGGTCGCATCGCCCGCGACAACGAACGCACGACCCGCGCCGGACATCTCTGCGATCACAGACTCGGCCTTCGCGCGGTTGCGCGCCAGCACGACGACATTCGCGCCGCAGCCGATGAGCGCCCCGACCATGACGCGCCCAAGGACGCCCGTGCCGCCCGTCACGACCACCGTGCGCCCCGTAAAGTCGTACATCTTTGTCAGCGTCGCTAAATCCATCTGCTGTCCCTTATCTCTGCATGTCTGCTGGCTGATTCAGTCGCCGATGAACAACGGTTTCAGATGGCGTTCGTACAAGTTCTCCGTCACGTTCTTTGCGACCGTTGGCTCGCACGCCTTGAGCATGTTCAAGTAACGTGCGCCCAGCTTGGCTGCGACTTTGTAACCGACGTGCAGCAGTTGACGCAGGTGCAGATTATACTGTTCGTTGCGTGGGTCGTGTCTGAGCGCGTTGACGAACTGCGCGGAAGTCCAACTCTGTATCTCTCCCTTTGCGGGCAGCTTCGCGCGATCAATGTCAATCACCGTCGCGTAAGGCGCGCACAGTGCATCAATGTCATCGAGCGCCTTTGCGTAAATCTCTTGCGCCAACTTCAGTCCTTCGCCGCCGCTCTCGGCCAAGCCGATGATCTCTTCAAGCCAAGTTGTGCCGGCCGTCTTTACGTGTATGCCTGCGCCGGTGCGCGCAAGCGCCTTGCGGATCGGCTCATAGATCGAAAACTTGTCGCTGCCCGAATGGACGCTCAGCTTGAGGTTCGCAGGCAGAGCATAACGACTGACAGCGTAAGCGATCACGGCGATGTCTTCGTTGAACTCTTTCTCAAACTGCGCCACGTCGCCGACATAATCAACGCCTTTGTTGAAGCGGCCCGTGAACTTCGGCGCGATGGTCTGCGCCGGAATCTGCTCGTCTGTGATGGCGGCGAGAATGACCAAGAGTTCAGGCGGCGTCTGCGGGCTGTCCGTCTCGTCCATCGAGACCTCTGCGATGAAGCTGCCTGCGCCCTTCACCGCTGCGACGTGCCGATAAATGCGGCCGGCTTCTTGCACGGCTTTAAGATACTTGCTGGCGATCTGTTCGATGTCGGCGCGCGTCGTCTCGAAAGGCTCTGCGATGCCGGAAATCTCCAGCCGCCTGATAAGCTCTGGATGACGATCAACGAATGCTTGCACGTCTTGTGCATCGGCGGGTTGGCCAATAGCGTCGGCCACGTCTAACGTGTAGAAGTCTGAAGAGTCAATAAACTGATCGACGATGTCGAGGCGGATGTGATCGGCGTCAATGTGAAAAGGCTGGTGCCAGTCCAACTCTCTGATCGCCACCTCAGCCGCCGCACGCACGCTCGCGGGCTGCGAGCCGACGATTGTATGTTCACGATAGGACTTGTTCCAGACCGGCGTCACATCAACGCCTTGCGCGCGTGCTTGCAGGCACGCGTGCAACTGCGCCTTTGCTTGCTGCGCGAAGCGATCTCCCATGCCGAATGAATACTTCTCCAACCTCAGCGCGTCACTCATCTGCTACTCCTTAACTCGAACCCACTGCCTCGATCTTTTGGCTTGCTGCGGCATACAACACAAGCGTCTTGCAGTCACTTCGCAGCGACGCTCTTTCTCAAGAACTGCGCCAAGCCGAGCCGTTGCTCTTTAATTCCTTCGACCGCAAGGCCGGCCATGACGCCTGCGCCGAGCGGCGAGAAGTGTGTGTTGTCTTCGATGCCCTGCGGGTAGTTCGCATGCTCGCCCGGCTTGAGTTGCAAGAAAAGTTTGCGCGAGCCTTCGGGCCCGTACTGCTTGAGCACTTGCTCGCTCTTGCGGTGCATGTCAATCAAAGCGACTCTCTGTTCGGCGGCGACGCTGCGCACGATGTCCGGGTATGCGCCGTGCGTGTCTTGGAAGATTCCTTGATTGTCGAAACGTCGGCGCATCACGGGCGTCAGCAGCACCGGCGTCGCTTGCTTGGCGCGCACGTCAGCGATGAAGCGCATGAGATTTTTGCGGAAGTCTTCGGGCGGTGTGTAGCGGTCGGTCTTCTCTTTCGACTCGTCGTTGTGCCCGAACTCAATGAAGACATAATCGCCGGGTTTGAGTTTATCAATGATTGTCTGCCAGCGATTTTCACTGATGAAAGTGCGCGTGCTCCGGCCGTTCTGCGCGTGGTTCTCGATCTGAACTTTGCGCTCGTCGAAGAATTGCTGCAAGGCTTCGCCCCAACCCGTCTCGGGCCGCTTTTCGGGCAGCTTCTGCGCCATTGTCGAATCGCCCGCCAGATACACTGTGATCGGTTCTTGCCCAAATGCGATGACACTAAGCAACAAGAGTAAGGTTAGCGCAACTGCGATTTTCATGTTCTACTTTCGCCCGATTGTTCGATGCCATTTCCGTTGCTGCGCGCATCGCACAGGAACGGCCAAGCCTAACTGTAACGCCGCTCAGCCAAAACCATGCGGCGCGCAACTGTTCACGACCTCAGCGTAACGCGAGCCGCCCGAAGGCCTACAGCCACCGAGCGGCTCACGTCGTCGCGGGTGAGCGGACTGCCGCCCCTCTCGGAAAGTTGTTAGAAGACGAACTTCGCGCCGAGTTGGATGTCGCGCGGGTTGTTGCGCTGCGTGGTCACTAAACCGAACGAACCTGCGTTGCTCGGATCGAGACCGATGCCGTTGCCGAAGTACGGATGGTTGAAAGCGTTCAGCGCTTCGGCGCGGATTTGCAGTTTCTTCCCTTCGGTGATGTGGAAGTTCTTCGAGAGCGACAGGTTGACGTTCAAGAACGCTTGATTGCGCATGCTGTCCAAAGTCGTCGGCACGTTGCGCAGGCCCGTGTTGAAATTATTGAGCCTGACAATCCCTGCGCCGTTCGCTAGCGGCACGATGAAGGCCGAGACATCAATGCCGTATTTCTGGCCTGTCCCGGTATTCTGGCCCACACGACTCACGATCTGATTAACGTCGCCTGCGTAGTACCAGACCTGCGTCGGGCTGAGCAGGAACGGCTCGCCGCTCTGCCATTCATAAGTGCCGTTGAGTTGCCAACCGCCGACCAGCGCATCAACGAAGCGGTTCATCTCTTTGCCGAACGCGCGGCCGCGGCCCAATGGCAACTCATAGACGGTCGAGAGCGTGAAGCGGTTCGGCCGGTCGTCGGGCGAGATGCGATCTTCCACCTGCGTGTCCGACGGATTCAGATAATCCAACCTCTCGCGCAAACGCGAGCGCGTGTAAGACGCACTCAAGGTCAAGTCTTTCGAGAAGCGCTGCGTCAACTGTAGTTGCAGCGCGTGATAACTGTTCGAGCCGTTGTACTGTTCGATCCACAGATTGGTGAACTGCGGGTACTGCAACAACGACTGCGCGCGTGTGATCGTCGTCGCAGTGTTCAAGGGGCTGCCTGTGCCCGGCAACAGATTTCGGAACGGATTGGGGATCGTGGCGGAGAGGAAGGTGTTAGCCGTCGCGTCAGTCGTCGGATCAGTGCCGAGCAATGAGCGCGAGACGAAATCGAAGTTCCGTGCAACCGCCATGTCGTAGCCCCGCGCCAAGACGTAGTTGGCTTCAACCACAAAATGGCCCGGCAACTCGCGTTGGATGCCGACGATGAGGCGCGCGAACTTCGCGTTCTTGCGACTCCCCGGCAGGATGGGCGCGGTTGAAGAGCCGACATCAATGCCTGTGCCGGTTAATAGGCCCTGACTCGCGCCGGGCGATGCGCTCAAGCCGTTCGGGAATGGATTGGTGAGCGTCGCAATGAACGTGCGCCCGTTGTCGTTCGAGGCCACAAAGGGCGTCAAGCCGGCGAAGCCGGTCTGAAGCGGGTTGTTCTGAATCTCAATCTGGTGCGGGGCCATGAAGACGCCGAAGCCGCCGCGCAACACAGTCTTACTGTTCCACGAGTAAGCTGCGCCGAAACGCGGTTGCCAGCCCATCTGGTCAGTGCCCCAAGCAGCCCGGTGGTTCGAGTCGGCGAATGTGTAGCCGCCGAGCACGCGGAATTGATCGGGTGTGAGCACGAAGTTGTTCGGGTTGGCGTTGTAAGCTGTAGCGTAAGCCGCGCGCGCCGCCGCGTCAATCGGACTCGGCGTCGTCAGATCAAAGCCGCGCTGGAGGCGATTGAAACGCTCCGTCAAGCCGCCTTCCAATTCGTAGCGCAAGCCCAGATTCAATGTAAGCTTCGACGTCACGCGCCAGTCGTCCTGCACAAAAAAGCCTTGATAGACAGACTGCACGGAGTAGTTGATCGGGTTATCAATCTGGCTGGCGGTCGAGCCGGAGCCGGGCGACGGGATGCCAAGGACGAACGCTGCAATGTCGCGCCCGAAGGCGTTGCGCAAAGTGCTCGAAGAGTTCGACGCCGGACTCGTAAACGTGCCGTCGAAGAAGTAGCGCCCGGCCTGAAAACCGTTGCTGACGAAGTTCTCACGCAGCACGCGCAGGTCATAGCCGGCGCGCGCGGTGTGATTGCCGAACAGTCTCGTCACGGTGGGTTGGATCGATCCCATGTTGAACGGGCGCAAGCGGCCCGCGTTGAAGTCAGAGCGCGTCGCGCCGATGTTCGAGTGGATGGGCCGCGTCGCGTCCAAGTTTCTGATGAGGATGCCGGGGAAATACTGATAACCGCGAAACTCTGAGAGCGCCAGCGCCGAGAAGGGCAAGGACGCTGGATCGAAAGTCGCAGCCGGCAGGCGTTGCTGCACGAACCTGTTAAAGCTCACGCGCAGGTCGAAGACCGTTGTGGCCGACAGAGTGTTCGTGTAATCCGCGTTGCCGCCGTCGTTGGTGCGGTCTTCAAACCCCTGTGTGACGGGGAAGCCGTTGACCACGCCCGCCCAGTCGTTACGGTCTTCGGGATTGAAGCTGTGATAGAACTTGCCGAAGATCGATTGCTTGGCGCTGATCCTGTGATCAATGCGCGTGAGCCACGCGCGATAGTTCTCGTGCCGAATCTGGTTCGAGAAGAAGTTGTTCTGCGTGCCGTTCGCCGTGCCGGGGATGTTCGGCAGTGGATAGAACTTGATGAGCGCCGCAGCAATCGGATTGATGAGGTTCGCCGGAATCATGTTGCAGGTCGAAGTGGCCGACACAGCGCCGGACGTCGGGCAACCGAAAGAGGTGCGCACCACATTGCTGCCGCTCTGCGTCCCGGTGAAGGGATTATAGATGACGGTGTTGGCCGCGTCAGCGATATTGTTGCGGTTCACAATCAACGCCGAGAAATCGCCGTTCCTCATCGCTGCGGTCGGCACGGTGAAGATTTGCGGCTCCGCGACGTTATCCAACAGATGCTCGTAGGAGAACAGGAAGAAGGTCTTGTCGCGTCCGTTGTAGAGCTTGGGGAGATAGACTGGCCCGTTCACCACGCCGCCATAGCGGTGATAAGTTCTGATCGGGCGCGACTGCCCTGAACGATTCGAGAAGAAGTTATTGGCGGTGCGACTACGGTTGCGGTCGAAGTACCAGATCGAGCCGTGCAGATCGTTCGTGCCGCTCTTGACCGCAACGTTGACGGTTGCGCCGGCCGAGTACCCTTGCTGCGCATCGAAACTGTTCGTCTGAACTTTGAACTCCTGCACAGCATCCGAAGGCGGCGAGAAACCGACGCCACCATCAAACGCATAGTTGGGTGAACCATCGAGCGTAATCTGATTCGCGCCGACCGCGCCGTTTGAACGGAACGCGGCCAAGTTGCCGTTGGAAGTGGGGCCGGTGAAGAGCGGATTGCCGGTATAGGCAATGCCCGGCGCGAGCGTCGCCAATTGATAGGCCGTGCCTTCCGTTAAAGGCAGTTCGCTGATCTGCCGGCTATTGACGGTCGAGCCGGTGGTGACTGAACTGGTCTCCAGTGTGGTCGAAGATACGACCTCAACCATCTCACCTACACCGGCGGGCTGCATCTGCACATCCAGTGTCGCCTTTGTGGCCACGGCGATTTCAAGCCCGTCGCGCGACGTTTGGGCGAAGCCTTGGCTGGTCACCGTCAACGAGTATTTTCCCGGTTGCAGTAAAGGGAAATTATACGCGCCTTCCTCGTTAGTGGTCGCGGTCTGCTCGACATTG
Organism: Acidobacteriota bacterium; assembly: GCA_003223935.1. Lineage (GTDB taxonomy): Bacteria > Acidobacteriota > Blastocatellia > Pyrinomonadales > Pyrinomonadaceae > QHXQ01. The sequence goes on from QHXQ01000018.1 coordinate 37,000, forward strand.
GTCTCCACGTTCTTTATGACGACCGTCGCGCCGGGCAGCACGGCCCCGTTCGGGTCGGTGACCTTGCCTGAAACAGAGCCTCTGAACTCCTGTGCGCTGGTCATCAAGAACGCCAAGAGGAGCAACAACACGGCAGTGATGCTATGGCGAATTGCGTACTTACTCATCATTCTTTCCTTTCCTTACAGTCTTTCTCGCTAACAGCACCGCAGCGATGCCGTCACCCAAATATCTCAAGCTAGAGACCACAACCCTGTGCCTTGTACCCAAGTTGATCGCGAAGTTATTTAATGCCGAGTTTAAATTTAACCTGCAACGTCTTGACGCACACCTTTAGAGCACGTGCACTTAGATTTCCGTAGCCGACTCTCACCAGCACGAAAAAATCTTCATTTGCTTCAAGCCAGAGGAAGATTCGCATCGTTATAACTGACGAGCGGATCAGCCTATGGGTCTGACCAATTTAACTCAGCCTTGTTGAAGCGGTACTGCCGACTGGAGGACTAATCTAAGAGCAACTGAGATCGAGCAAACAGGAACGCCACCTGCTCAATCTAACTAGAACAATCAACAAACCACTGTGATCCTACTTAATTTGAAATTGCGGATTATATATAAGCTCAGGGCAGCAGCAACCACGCTGCCCTATCTGCCTGCGAACGGGAAGGCGATTGTGCATTACGACATCTATTTTGTCAAGCTCATTTTTAACCAATCATATCTTTCTTAAAATAAGGGTATGACCAATTAACCAACACTTCAACAACTCACCTGTCTCAGAATAACCCTGCCAATATATGACGGCTATTTGATGGGTAATAGAACTTAGCGGAGCGCCGCACCTCGCATGCCATGTCGCCACAGCCTACGAGTCCCTAACGAACGCGAAGTATCACACACGCCAAACCGGACAACATAACCAAAGGCATATCGAGTTAACTCATCTTGTTTTCATCGGCACTTGTTCAATCAGCCACTTGCTCAGGTCCTGTGCGGCTTTGTAGTTATCAAACTCGGCCGGCAGTTTTCTGCCATCCACATATTCGTTATAAAGCCAAGGGTCGCCGACAGCGAATACAGTGCCCCGACCGTACTTGGCGACCGCCATAATCACATCGCCTTTGTCCTCGATGATAGGGCTGGCGGGCGGCGCAACGGCCAACGTGCAAATCTCTTTCAGGTAAAGCTCTCTGGCCGTCTTGAAGATGAGATGGTCGGCGGGCGCGCGGATTCTGCCGGCCGCAAAATCGTTTCCCTGCACGCGGTTTCTGCTGTCCTCATTGAAATGTATGCCAAACCGTCGGGCCAGTTGATTGAAGTGCTCGAACTCCGCGTTCCCTTTGTCATTGCCCATCAACACCAGCACGCCGCCCGACTTCACCCAGTCGGTGATCGCTTTTATGTGCGGCGGTTCGATGTAGTGCGGATTATCGTTCTCTGCTGATGTGTCCGGGTCAACGATAATGTAGATGTCTGCTCTTTTCAGATTACCGGCCGTCGGCGCTTCTTTTAATGCTTTCGTGTTGACGCTGAAGCTTCTGAAGATATAACCCCAGCAAGAGAAGCCGCTGTTGGGCATCTCTTCCCATTTGTAATGATAAGGGACGAACTGCTCGGTCGCGTCCTTCTTAACTTCGCTGTTGAAGTAGTAGTCCAATAACACCGTCTTCCCTTGCCCGACATGTTCTCCGGCAGCAAGTTCCATCTCTGTGCTGGCCAGCAAGAACGCGCCGACACCTTTTGGATCGTTAGTGACAACCTTTTCACTCAGATAATATTGATAACTTCCGTCACGATAAGGACTGCCGCCGAGACCTGCGACGCTGACCGTGCCTGTGAGATTAACCTGCCCGTTTGCGTCCGTTTCGATGAACCGATTGACGATGCCCTGATAACCTTTTTGCGCGACTCTAAGATAAGAGGCCGGCAAGTAGCCCTGCCTGACTCCCTTCGCGAGCGCATAGACGAACATGCAGGAGGCGGACGATTCCCAATAGTTACCCCGCTCGTGGCCCTTATCGAGTACCTGATACCACAAGCCCGACTTCGGCTCTTGGTATCTCTCGATGGCCACAGCAAGGCGACGCAGAATCGCAATCAGCGACTCACGCTTGGGCTGAGCTTTCGGAAAATAATCCAACGTATCAACCAGCGCCATGGCGTACCAGCCCAGCGCACGGCCCCAGAAATTGGGTGAATGCCCGGTCGCCGAATCAGCCCAGCGTTGTTGTCTTGATTCGTCCCAGCCGTGATAGAGCAGTCCGGTTTTAGCGTCCCGCGCGTGCAGCTCCATCAAGGTGAACTGCTTGGCGATGTCATCGAAGTCGGCGTCTTCGTGAAAAGTGGCGGCGTACTCAGCGTAGAAAGGTTCGCCCATATAGAGGCCGTCCAGCCACATCTGTTCAGGATATATCTTCTTGTGCCAGAAGCCGCCTTCCGATGTGCGCGGCTGGGTCTTTAACTGTGCGCGCAACAACTCGGCAGCCCGTCTGTACTTCTCCTGTCCAGTGACGTTATAAAGTAGAAGTACGACGCGACCCGGCAGAATATTATCGAGGCTGTAGTCTTCATTCTTATAAGTGCGGATCGTGCCGTCAGCATTCACAAAATGATCTACACCTTGTTGGATGTATTTGAAATAGCTACCCTCGCCCGTGCCGTACCATACCCCTTCGATCCCCTTCAGGAGCACGCCCTGCTCATAAGCCCACTTTTCAGGTTTACCGGGTTCGTTGACTAACGAATCTGGCCAACGAACCATCGCGCTATCAGCCGCACGTTCAGACAAAGGTTTGGTCTGCCCTGTGGCAGGCCCCACCCCGACGGATAAAAGTAGAAAGAGTATCAGTATGGCTTTCATCGCTACTCCCAAGACGATTGCTCGGAACATGAGTGCCCCGACAGTAAATTGACTAAGCTACTATTCAAGCCCGCTTCAGAATGCAGCTTTGCCAGCCAAACCCGAAACAATAGAAGACCAATTTACAAGCTTACTGCTTGCCATCACGAAATGGTCAGACCTTCTATAAGAATCCATTCGACAAACCACAGAAAAGATCACTATAATCGGGATTGCTGGCTGGACAGTATTTGAAACTGAATGATGTCCAACCCATTAACCATCGTCACTCTGGTTCGCATAGACACTCGCTTGTGTAAATGGTATGACCGATTCAAATCCTAACATATTCAAAACTGTTGTCCCTGAGCGGCGCGGGACGACCTCCGCGGAGGTCGTCATCCAGTTGCGGGGGATGATCCACCGCGGCGAGTTGCGCCCCGGCGACCGTCTGCCGCCCGAACGCGATCTGGCGAAACTGCTCGGCGTCAGCCGGCCTACCTTGCGCGCCGGGATTCGTTCGCTGGCCGCCGTCGGCGTCCTGCAATCGCGGCAGGGGGCAGGCACTTTCGTCGTCGAATCGGACGGGCCGCCCTCACTCGATAGCAGTCCATTAAGCTTGATGGCCTCGCTGCACGGTTGCACCTCGGGCGAGATGTTTGAGGCGCGACGAGCGCTTGAGATGGCCGTGGCGGGTCTGGCCGCCGAACGCGCGAAGGGTGAGCAGATGGCCACGATGGCGGAAGAGATCGCAGGGATGTACGCTTCGCTCGAAGACCCGGAGCAGTTCCTCATCCATGACGTGCGCTTCCACCAAGCGGTGGCCGCTGCTTCAGGCAATCGCATACTCACAGCCCTCATGAACATGGTGGCCAAGGTGCTCTTCGACATACGCATCAAGACGGTCAACCGCGCCACAGACCTGAAGGAGTCGGCGGAGATGCACCGGCGCATCTACCGTGCGATCCGCGAGCACAACCCTGAAGCGGCACGCGAGATGATGCAGGATCATCTCATTCGTGCGCAGCGTGGCTGGGAATTGGAGGACGAAAGCGACTTGCCCAGCACTTCCTCCGACAATGATGCAAACGATAACGGAGCGAGCCGCACGTTGTAACTACGAGCTAGTCAGATGGGTCACGCTCCTCCGGCGCGCTTCCCTCACGATCTCTATGAACTGACGCACATGATCCGTAATTAAAGCTCCGCACTCTTAGTCTTAACTCATGGCCTCGTAAATGTCGGCCGGCTCAAGGCGCGGCACAAGTAGGTGAATGACGAGCAGCGAGATCAGATAGGCCGAGCCGGCGATGACGAAGAGCACGGTGAAGCTACCGGTATGGCTCAAGACATAGCCTGTGATCTTCAGGATGAGCATCGCGCCGAGCGCGCCGGCCATGCCGCCAAGCCCGACGATTGAGCCGACCGCTTGCTTCGGAAACATATCCGAAGCAGTGGTGAACAGATTAGCTGACCAACCCTGATGCGCTGCGGCGGCGAGGCCAACCAACTGCACTGCGAGCCACATGTTCGATAACTGCGTGACGAACGCGACGGGTACGACGCAGAGCGCGCAGATGAGCAACGCCACCTTGCGCCCGAAGTTGACCGAACGTCCGTGCTTGATGAGCCGCGACGAGAGCCAACCGCCCGCGATGCTGCCTACGTCCGCGAGCACATAGATGACGAGAAAGGGCGGGCCGAAGTTTTTGATGTCGAGCTTGAAAGTTTGACTGAAGAAGAGCGGGAGCAGGTAAAGATACCAGCGCCAGATCGAATCGGTTAGGAATTTGGCGATGACATAAGCCCACGTCTGCTCGTGCGGCAGCAGTCTGAGCCAAGCGATCTTCGTCGTTGGTTCCTGCGGGTCGCTCTGAATGTATGCGAGTTCCGCGCGACTCAGTTTCGGATGCTCGTCCGGCACGCGATAGAAGATGAACCAGAGCACGAGCCACAACAAGCCGAGTGTGCCCGTGAAGATAAAGGCCCACTGCCAACCGTAGTTGAGATAGAGCCACGGCACGCCGAGCGGCGCGATGATCGCGCCGACGTTCGAGCCAGCGTTGAAGATGCCGGTGGCGAGCGCGCGCTCACGCTTCGGAAACCATTCGGCGACTGTCTTGATGGCGGCCGGGAAATTACCGGACTCACCGAGACCGAGCAGAAAGCGCGCGACGCTGAAGCCGAAGATCGTGCTCATCAGCGCGTGCAGGATCGCGGCGAAGCTCCAGAAGATGAGCGAGACGGCGTAGCCGACGCGCGTGCCGATGCGGTCGAGCAGACGGCCTGCGGTCAGTAGGCCGATGGCGTAAGCCACTTCAAACCAGAAGACGATGTCCGTGTAGTCTTTGTCTGTCCAGTGAAAACTCTTCTGTAGTTCTGGGCCGAGGATGCTGAAGACAAGGCGATCAATATAGTTAATGGTCGTGGCGAAAAAGAGCAGCCCGCAGATGAGCCAACGATAGCGCCCGATGCGCCCGTTAAATGTCTCCAGCGCCGCCACGGCTGCACCCGTCGCGCTCGCACCCGATGATTGCGGCGCGACTTCGGCCTCCGATTTCGGCCGCGCCGTCTCTTCGACTATTCGGCTTGTCTCATTCATTGATTGATCGCCTAGCAGTGGAAGTGGTCGCTATAGGTAATACCAATTTACCGATGGGCGATAATGTGTAACACCACGATTGAATCTCTGTCAAGCGCATTTATACGACTATTAAAAATAGTTAACACTACTCGGCGAGAACTGCTTGCCCGAAGACTGCCTGTGTGATAAAACCCTTACCCAAGATGATTGGTTTGACCATTACCCGTTTTGACGATGGGTCTTTGATGCGATTCTGCGGCGCGGTTTGGGTCTCTAAATTTGAAGGAAGAAGGAAGAGGTGATGTCCGCTCCCAGTCTGCAAAGCATAAGACGGCGCGTTGTCGGTAGTAACGTTTGGCTCAGTCATGCAGTGAACGATGCGCAAGCCACACTCGCGCGGCTCTCCGTCCAAGAGATCAAGCCCGTGGTGCTGGCGTCGGAGGAAGCTGTCGGGCGGGCCATGTTACAGGAGATCGAAGCGGCGGCTCGCAGCAAAGAGGGCGATCTGGTCATCATCCTGCTCGGCGGGCGCGGCGCGCAAAGTTTGCACCGGCTCTTGGGCGCGTTGGCCCGGACTGATGAAGCAGATGAGCTACTCGGTCGGCTGTGCGTCTTTACGCAAGACGCGCTCGCGCCGATGCGAATGGAGAGCGGGCTGAGTTTTGTGCGCGACTTCGAGCGACTACTCGGCGCAGCCTTCTTCAAAAAGGTAAAGAGCTTCACTTCAATGCGCACGGACACAGACGATCTCGAAGGCGAGTTGGCCCGTTACACTGAGCAGCTTGAATCGCTCGGCGGGATCGACATCTTCTTTCTGGGGCATGGGCCAGAGCCGGGCGGAGCTTCACACCTCGCCTACATCAAACCCGGCTCAGGCGCGACGGCGTCGGACGTGGCCGGCCTCATCCCGATCTCGACCAGCATCCTTGAGCACCACATCGCCAAGTTCAAAGCCGGTGGCAGCGCAGTCACTGAAGCGGACGAAGCTGAGTGCCGCACGGCCACACACATCCTGACGCTCGGCCCGGCCGCCATCCTGCGCGCGCGCCGCATCGTCCAATCAATCGTTGATGCGAGCACAGCGCCCGCCAAGCGTGTGAGCTACCGGCGCGTGCTCAAAGCTCAGATCGCACGCGACTCGGCAGCGCGCGCGGCTCAATTCAACGAAAATCCCGGTCTCTGGACGCGCTTGCATCCTAACCTCAGCTCGCTCGTCCTGCCTGATGTTTTAGTGGCTTAGCTTCGCAAGTTGAGGTTGGCGACCCTGCATGACAAAGGTTGAGGGCGAAGTGTTTGCTAAGGCTGAGAAACTGTAACAACGCGAGTTTCAATTCGATGCCTAGCGGTGGTCTTGCTGTAATTTACGTTGAACAACAGCGCGCATATGCAGACAGGCTTACACGCACACGCGCCCGATTCAGCGAGTCTGGCCAGAGCGGCCCGCATGCTACTCAGGCTCGTGCGGGCAGCGCAGCCGATCTCGCGCGCAGAGCTTGCGCGCCGGCTGGGGGTGAACCGGAGCACCGTCACGGACGCATTCAAGCCGCTCATCACGGCGGGCGTCGTGTGCGAGGAGCCGCTGCCGCAAACATCACGCGCGGGCCGCGGTCAGGGTCGCCCGCCGATGGGTTTATCGTTCAATAGTGCGCGTGATTTTTTCATCGGCGTCAACGTCGGCGTGCGCTGCTCGCAAGTGGGACTGACCGATCTTGGCGGCGCGATTATCGCCGAAGAGGAGTTTGCGACACCCGTTGAACCGCAAGCAGCACTGGCGCTGCTCCGCGCGACCATAGAAAGAGTTTGCGCCCGCGCCGCCGGCCGCAAACTAAAGCTGATCGGCGTGAGCGTGCCGGGGCCGACCGATGCGCGCCGCAGTCGTCTGCTCTACGCGCCGCATCTCGGTTGGCGCGATGTGCCGATAGCTGAAGCACTGCAATCCAACACGCACAACGGCATGAGTAACAACGCGTCGGTGGTCGTCGAGAACGACGCCACAGCCTCTGCGCTCTACGAAGCGAGATTGCGTCTGCGCGACACGACCGGCGCAGCGCTGAACGACTTCATTCTGGTCAGATCGGGCACAGGCATCGGTCTAGGGTTAGTGCTCGGCGGCGAGGTCTATCGCGGCACGGGCAATGGCGCGGGGATCGCGGGCGAGTTCGGGCACATGACGATTGTGGCCGGCGGCAAGCCGTGCGTCTGCGGCAATCGCGGCTGCTGGGAGCGCTACGCATCGGCGGCGTCAGCGCGTTCGCTCTACGTCGGCGACCGTGTGCAATTGGGTGGCATGCGCGCGCCCAGTTACGTCGAGATCGTTGCGCGCGCTGAAGGCGGCGAATTAAGAGCGCAACGCACGTTGGAACAGATCGGACAGTATCTCGGCATCGGCATCGGAAATGTCATCATGGGTCTCGGCATACCGCATGTGCTCGTCAGTGGGCGCATCGTCTTCGGCTGGAAGTTCATCGAGGGGCCGCTGCACGAGACGGTAGCGCAAAGTATGGCCGGCAAACTGACAGGTTGGTCGGTTGAGCCGGGCACGCCGACGGGCGCTGGCCTCGGCGGCGCGCTTGAAGTTGCAGTGGACGAATTTTTATCGTCGGGGCTGGGCGTTTGAGCATGTGTACGCTCGTGCGCCGCCAAGGTTACATTGAGCCATTTTATCAACGCTTGGGCTGCCAACCGTCCGCACTGCCGAGCACCTTCTCAACCGTGATCGCTTTAGCCTCTGCCTTCGTCAATTGCCGCGCCCATGCCACACGCGCACGCGGGTTCGCGCCCGCGCCCGTGCTGCCGTACTCGGCGTAGCGCACTGTCCGTTCGCGCTCCGGCTGATCCCAATTGTGCCAGCCGACGGGCCGCACCACTTCAGACATCTCTGTGTCCAGATAGATCACGTTCGCAAACGGCCGCCAAGGCCGGCCCAAGTAAGTTTTGACGGTGGGCGACGCGCCGGTGATCTGGCAGTGTGAGAAGACAAAACCGAACGGCTCGTGCTCCGGCGTCGAGGCGGCAGTGATGTAGCCGTCTCTGAGACAGTGTAGGTGACAGTGGTCGAAGAACGCTGTTGCGCCGCCAAAGATGAAATCAACGTGCCCTGCGATGTAGCAGTTCTCGAAGTATTGCCGGCCGCGATTCAAGAGGATCGTGTCCTGCCAACCGAGGAAGCGACAGTTGCGAAACGCGACGCGGTCGCCGTCAACGCGAATGGCAAGCGCTTGCCCCACCGGCCCCGCCGAGTTTTCAAAGGTGATGTTCTCGGCGGTGAAATCGTCCGCGTCAATCACGGTCGAAGCGGTGCGAAATGTGCCGATGGGTTTGCTGTTCGGCCCCGTGAGATTCGCGTTCAAGTCGTAAGTGAGCACAGTCTTCGCTGCATCTTCACCCACAAGTCGAACGAAATGCTTCTCGCGCTGCACGTAGATCAGTTCCTTGTACGTGCCCGGCTTGACGCGAATGAGGACGGGACTGTTGGGACTGGTCGTCTGCGGCACGGCGTTGATCGCCTCTTGCACAGTCTTGTACTGACCTGTGCCGTCGGCGGCGACAACGAGCGTGGTCTGCGCAGCGCATGCGCGACCAGCGGCGATGCTCAGACAAACGAGCGGGCCCAACGCGAAGCTCGCCATCGTGCGGGAAATGATCGTGCGCTCCATGTTCGTCTGTTGTTTATGGCCAAGTTGTGCGCGTGCTGCGGCTGTTGGTCTTCTGCGCCGGTTCGATGTTGACGTTGCGGAACGAGACCGAGCCCGCGTTTTGCATTACCTCGGCCGTCTCGACGCCGCGAAAGGTACAATCAACGAAGCGCACATCGTCCACGACCGCGCCGGGAAAACTCATCACCCACATGACGCGCGGACTCGACGCGCTCCGCACGTTGCTCAACTCGACATTGCGCACCACAGGCTTATATGGCCCTGCGGCCCCTGTCTCGTAGAGAAAATCAATCGTCAAGATCGCTTCGGCGACGCGCCCGATCTCGACGTTGCGCATGAAGACATTTTCGATCACGCCGCCGCGCCGCGCGTTGTCTTTGAAGCGCAACGCGCGGTCGAGATTCGGACTGTCCATGTGACAGTTTTCGACGAAGACGTTGCGACAATGGCCCGAGACCTCGCTGCCGATGACGACACCGCCGTGCCCGTCCTTCATCGTGCAGTTGCGCACGATGATGTTCTCCGCCGCGACGCCCACGCGCCGGCCGTCGTTGTCGCGCCCCGATTTGATCGCGATGCAGTCGTCGCCCGTGTCGAACGTGCAGTCTTCGATGAGCACATCGCGCGATGATTCCGGATCGCAGCCATCATTGTTCGGCCCGTGAGTGTTGATGCGAACGCCGCGCACTGTGACGTTCGTTGAGAGCACCGGATGAATCTCCCACATCGGCGAGTTGATGATGCGGACGCCTTCGATGAGGACGTTGCGGCTGCGATAAGGTTGAATGAAGTTGGGGCGCAGGTAATAGCCTTGACCGAAGACGCGATCTTTGACGGGCACGCCGCGTTCGCCGAAGTCAATCAAACGGCGGATGCTCGCGCGTGCTAGCGCGTCCGCGCCGTTCGCGCCTTTTCTGTTCCAAGCCCACCAGTTCTCATCTGCGGCCGAACCGTCGAGCGTGCCAGTGCCGGTGACGGCGATGTTCTCCTGCTCGAAGGCGTAGATGAGCGGCGAGTAGTTCATGCACTCTGTGCCCTCGAAGCGCGTATAGACGACTGGCAGATACTTCGCCGGATCAGAACTGAACTTGAGCGTCGCGCCTTCGGAGACATAAAGGTTGACGTTGCTCCGCAGGTGAATTGCGCCGGTGAGAAACAGGCCCGGCGGAACTACGACGCGCCCGCCGCCTGCCACGTGGCAAGCCTCGATAGCTTTGCGCAGGGCCTCGGTGCAGTCGCTCGTGCCGCCTATCGTCGCGCCATAATCTGTGATCTTAAAATCACGCGCGGGAAATGTCGGCGGTTTGATGCGCGCGAGGATCGTGGGCATAGCAGCCCAGCCGACGATGCGTTCTTGTGCAGCGTTGTTTCGCTGTATCGCGCGAGCTTGCGGCTTAACCGTACCGCTCGACTGATCAGCTTGAAGCACACCAAGCAAGAGAAGAATGACACCATAGCGATTGATTAAGCGGTGCATCGGCGCTTCACCTCAGTCTCACATTCTGCTTTGATGGGATGGCAGTGAGTATAACAAAAAAGCGTTGCCCCTACGATGATGTGTGCGTTGCTGCTGCCAACTTATGCAGGCGAAGTAACAAGGCTTGTTTTGTCGCGCGCGCGTTGCGTACAGCTTCGACGTAAGCGGCGGCAGTCCGTGTGACCTTTAAGTCTGTGCCACCGCCGGGATCAAGCCGCAGCATCATTTCACCGAGACTGACCAAGTCCTAGCGACATTCGCTCTTGGGTTTAAGCTTGATGCTCATCCTTTTGGCCGTTGCCGCCATAGAACTGCGACGAGTTAAGAAAGTCTTCGCGGACGGGCGAAAAGATGTCAATCAGAATCACTTCCTCGTCCAGCATCGTCGCGCCGTGCCAACTGCCGGGCGGGAAATGTAGCACGTCACCAGCTTGGGCGATGCGTTGCTCGGTGCCGATGGTGAACAGCACGCGCCCGCGCTCGACGAACGTGATCTGTTCGTGTGGATGATCGTGCGGCGGCGTGACGACGCGCGGGGCGAAGCGCAAGCGACAGATCATCAGCCGCTCGCCGACGATCATCTGCCGCTCGATGCCAGCCTCTAAACGCTCGACGGGGACGTGCGCCCAGTCCGTATGCTGCGGATGCGTGTTGATGTTTGAAGTAGCTGTCATGTTCTATCGCTTCTTTCCCTCTGCTGCGAGGCTCATGCGCCAATGCGCGCGCTTGTGCGCGGCCAGATGCAGGTCGCGCGTCTCGTAAATTAAGTGCAACGGCAATCCCTTGCGTGCGCCGCGTCCCAAAGGACTGTCGCCCGTCGCGTGTAGGAAGACGCGCAGCGGCCAATCGGCCGTCGCACTCACAGCGAGCGTGCCTTCGTCTGATGCGAAACGATCCCGTCGTTGCCCGTTGTCAAACTGCAACGCATACTCTGCGGCCGTCGTCGGCACAGCCACCCACCAACGTCGCAACGTGATCTCTTCGGCCGACGTCAACGTCTCCTCGCGCGTGAGCGTCGTGCCTTCGAGTCGCCACGCGACTTCACTCGTGATGTGCGGATCGACAAGCTGACCTGCCTTGCCGCCGACGAGGGCCCAACGTCGCCACACGACGCGCAAAGATCGCCCGTCCGTCGCCGGTTCGATCTCGTCCGCGCCGTCCGCGCCCGCGAGCACGCGCCCGTCCGCGAGTTCGATGAACGGCACAAGCGCGGGATAGACCTGTTCGACCGGCGCGGCGAAACCCGTCAATCCGTGTGGCGCGGGCAAGTAGTCGGCCACGCCCGGCTTCGGGCCGGTCGAGACGGGCAGCGTGAAAGAGAACGCGCCTTGCCGCACGAGCCACACGCCCGCCGGTCGAGCACCATGCCGGAAGAACTCGAAGCGCGCAAGATGGGGACGCGCGATCTCGGCCGGCACTTGCGTCACGTTCTCTTTCGCTAACGCTTCAGTGAACAACATATGAGCGAGCGCGGTCTTGCCGAAGAAGCTGGTCGTCTGCTGCCACTCGCGTTCGCGCGTGATGTAAGCATAGTTGCCGCGCCCGAAGGCGAAGACCGACAGGACGTGCGTCTTGTCGTTGTAATCATGGCGCAGCCAGCGCCACGCTTGATAGTACGCGCTCGCCAGTTGCGCGAGCGGCGCGGGGCGAAACTCTGGATGGCGCGCGAGGAAGCCGACGATCTCCAGAGTGTCTTCATAACTGACGACGCCGAGACTGCGCCCCCACGCATAGCCGTAACCATCCGGTTGGATCAAATCCCACCACAGACGCATCTGCGCTTTGAGCGACGGCCGCACCGTGTCCTGTATGTCCTTGCGTCCGGCCGCATCGGCCGCGTCCCACACAAAGCGCGCATACTCGTTCGAGTAACGATCAAAGCGGCCCGTCGGCGGCGCATCGTCGGAGTAGAGGCCGCCATTCATAAAGGGCCGTGCCGCGCGCGTGATGACGCTATCGAGTAGCGCGCGATCTTTTAAGAGACCGAGTTGATAACTGATGCTCGCGATGCGCGCAGCGACGCCCAAATAGTTCTCCGGCAGGTTGATGACCTGCTGCGTCTTCGGATCATAAAACGCCGAGATGTCCAAAAGCTTGCGCCACTCGGCGCGCTCCTCTTCGTTGAGGCTCTGCCACACAGGGTTCGTGTCGAGGTTGCGGCCGAAGTGGCGCAAGGCGAGCACCGCATAGAGTTGCGAGAAGCGCGTGCCGCCGAGCCGGTATTCTAAGAGGCCCGTCTGCCCGACTTCGTGCGCGAGGTCGCGCCCGGCGAGCGTGCGTTGGCCCGACATCTCAGCGTATGCGCCGAGCGCGTTCATCCAAGTGCCCCAAGTGTATTCGCCCGTCGTGCCCGCGCCGAGCACCTTGTCCGGCGGCGGATTGAGTGACTTGATGTCTGCGAGGTGCAAGGCCAACTCTTTGCTTAGAAAGTCCGCGACTTCGGCGCGCAACACGGCCGCGTCAATAGTGTCGTTTGCCAATGACGGCGCAGCCTGCGCGCTAACTCGTAACGGCAGCGCATACGATGACAACAAGAAGAGCAGTAGCGAGGCTCTGAACATCTGCGCGCTCACCTGCTGAGCCAGCCGCCGTCCACGACGAGCACGTGCCCGTTGATGTAATCGCTCGCGCCTGAACATAAGAAAACGGCCGCGCCTGCTAAATCTTTCGGCTCGCCCCAACGACCGGCGGGAATGCGTTCGAGTATCTGCCGGTTGCGCGTCTCATCTTGCTGCAAAGCTTTCGTGTTATCGGTACGCATGTAACCGGGCGCGATGGCGTTGACGTTAATTCCTTTCGCGGCCCACTCATTCGCCAACGCCTTCGTCAACTGTGCGACGCCGCCCTTCGACGCGGCGTAAGCCGGTACGGTGATGCCGCCTTGAAACGAGAGCAGGCTGGCGATGTTGACGATCTTGCCGCTGCCTCGTTCGATCATCTGTTTGCCCGCAAGCTGTGACAGCCGAAAGACGCTCGACAGGTTCACCTCGATCACCATCGCCCAATCCGCTTCTGAATAATCAACGGCGGGCGCGCGGCGGATCATGCCCGCGTTGTTGACGAGGATGTCGAGCCGGCCGAAGTGTTCGATGGTTTCATCAATCAACGCACGCGGCGTCTCGCGCTCCGCGAGATCGCCCGTGAGCGCGAATGCTTGCCGGTTGAGTTGTGTGACGCTCGCACAAGTCGCATCAGGCGCGCGCGTGTTGCCGTGACAAGCGACGTGCGCGCCCGCTTCGGCGAGCGCGATGGCGATTGTCTGCCCCAGACCGGCCGAAGCGCCGGTGACGAGCGCGACCTTGTCGACCAATCTGAACTCGTCGAGGATCAAGCCGTCACCTCCTGCTCAACTCGTGCGGGCGCAAAGCGCGGCATGAGGAGATGAACAAACAGCAACGCGCATAGATAGGCTGAACCCGCGATGATGAAGATGGGCAGGTAGCTGCCCGTCCATTCGAGCACGTAGCCGACGACCTTAGCGATCAACATACCGCCGACCGCGCCCGCCATGCCGCCGATGCCGACGACCGAACCGACCGCACGACGCGGGAACAGATCAGAAGTCATCGTGAAGACATTCGCAGACCAACCTTGATGCGCCGACGCTGCGAGGCCGATCAGCACCACGGCCGTCCACATGCTCGCCGTCTGCGAGACCAGCACGATAGGCACAACACACAATGCACACACAAGCATTGCCGTCTTGCGCGCGCGCCCCACAGGCCAGCCACGCTCGATCAATACGGAAGAGAGCCAACCGCCAAAGATCGAACCGACGTCCGCCATGACGTAGATCACGACGAGCGGCAGGCCACTCGTCAATCGGTCAAGCGGCAGGTTGTAACGGTCGTGCAGGAAGCCCGGAATCCAGAAGAGGTAGAACCACCAGATCGGATCGGTCATAAACTTGGCGACGACGAACGCCCAAGTTTGCCGGTGCGGCAGCAGACGCAACCAAGCGATCTTCGTCTCCGCTTCGGGTGGGTCGCTGTTGATGTAATCAAGTTCCGCTTGCTTGACGCGCGGGTGTTCATGCGGCTTGCGATAAAGCGCAATCCACGCGACGAGCCAGATGAAGCCGGTCATGCCCGTCGCGATGAAGGCCATGCGCCAACCCCAACGACCGACGATCCAAGGCACTGTGAGCGGCGTAACGACCGCGCCGACGTTCGTGCCCGCGTTGAAGATGCCGGTGGCGAGCGCGCGCTCACGCTTCGGAAACCATTCGGCGACGGTCTTGACCGACGCCGGAAAGTTTCCCGATTCGCCCAAGCCCAGAGCGAAGCGCGCCATGCCGAACGTCACGACCGAGCGGGCCGCCGAGTGCGCCATCGCAGCCAAACTCCAGAACAAGACGGCGAGCGAGAAGCCGCGCCGCGAGCCGAGCCGGTCCATCAAACGGCCCATGACGATGAAGCCCAAAGCGTAGGCCGCTTGAAACCAGAAGACGATGTTGCTGTAGGCGATCTCATCCCAGCCAAGCTCCGTTTTGAGCGTCGGCTTAAGTATGCCGATCACTTGCCGGTCTATGTAGTTGATCGTGGCCGCGAAAAAGAGCAACGCGCAGATCGTCCAACGCCAACGTCCGACGCGCGCGCCAAAATTTTCGACACTCGCCGCGACCGCCGCGCCAGTCACACTTGCGCCGGCCGATTGCGGCGGCGCTGTCTCGCTCAAAGATTTCGGCAGCGACGTTGACTCTTCGACTGCGGCGATCTCTTCCTTCATGGTTTTCGCCCCTTGTTTGGCGCAGCCGGTTTTGGCTCGGCCGCGCGCAGCGGCGCAGCGAACACCTTGATCAGGATCATCGTGAAGTCTCTGCCGGCGGTCGAGCGTTGGTGCGGCGTGCCGCGCGGCACGACTACAAGGTCGCCTTTATTGATCTCAATCGTCTGCCCGCCGATGATGCGCGGCGCACGCCACTCGCCCGGTTCGATCTCATGCGGCGCATCGAGCGCGCCGCCGAGCACAAGCGTGGCCGAGCCATCCAACACGTAATAGACATCGTCCGATGCATCGTGGAGTTCGGCCGCCGCACCCGTCTTGTTCTTCTCATGCTGCACGGCCACGCGCAACTGCATGCCTGCGCCGCCGATCAAGTCCTCGACCTTGTTGTCCGGTTGCAGCCGATGCTCTAGGTCGCCGAGCGATTGCGCGTTGAGCACCACGAAAGGCCGCGCAGCCTTGGACGGAGCGCGTTGCGTCGTCGTGGTCGGCTGCGACTGCGCCAATGCGTTAATGATGAGCGCACCGATGAAGAGCGACGCGCCAATGATGTGCTTGATCTTTATCAACATCATGCGTTCCCCTTTGCTTGCACCACACGAAGCCCGCCGGCAAACGCTAGTTTCGTTTGTCTCTTCGCGCCTACTTGCGGCTCGCTTCCAGACCGCTACCGCCTTGATCGAAGCCGGGCTGCACGGTGACGACGCCGAACTGCCGGTCTTCAACTTCGCGGTGCGCGGCCATCATCCAGACGAAGTTGATCGGGTGGCCGGGCACAGACACGTTCGGGTGAAAACCTTTCGGCATGATCACCGCATCGCCGTCGCGCACGACGCCGACGAACTCTGGCTCATCTGGGTTCGTGTAAACAAACTGCACCCCAAAGGCGGGCGCGGGCATGTCGTAATAGACGTAGAGTTCTTCAAGGATCGCAGCGTGCTCATGCGGCGGCCAGCTTGTCCAATGGCCCGGCTCGGAGGTGGTGAAGCCGGCTAGGATACGACCGGCTTCGACATTCTTGCCGAGCGTGATGTTGACGGTGCGCGTCGTCGCGGGGCCGCCCGTCTTGAACTTGAGCGAGTTGTCCCGCTCCACGTCCGCGTAGCGCACGACTTGCAACGGATATTGTTTATTAACTTCGGCTGAACACTCCACGAGGTCAACCGCACTGTCAGTCGTCACTTCAACGTCGGTGTCGCGCGGAATGTAGATCGAATCGTAGCGGCCGATCTGTTGCGTCTCGCCTGCGGCTTTGATCGTGCATTCGCCCGACAGACAGATCAAGCCTGTTTCAAGTTTGCCCGTCGAGAACGCGGCGCGCGGCGTCTCTCGGTCGAGAATGATCCGGCCATAGACCAGATGCTGCATCGCGCTGTTCTCAGGCGTGATGGAGACGTGTCGCCCCTTCTGCCGATTTGTGCCATGAAAGATGACGCGATCCTTTGACTCTTGCAATTGCGTGCTCATAACTCATCCCTTCCTTTTCCGTGTCTGCGGTGTCAGACAGTTAATGCTGCTTGTGTTCGTCGAGCCACAGCAGCGTTTCAAGCAAGTAGTAGTCGCCGTAGATCAACGAGCCGTCGTTGGGGCGCGTGCTCGATCCGTGGCGCAGTACACCCGGCGGCGTCTTGTCGTCCGCCGCGACGGGCGTTAGATATCGATCAATGAGCGACTGCGTGATGCGTTCGCCTGCGCGCCGGTACAGAGCGGCGCGCGTCTGGTCCGGCGTCAACTCGGACAGACGCAGCAGTCCGCCCGCGATGAGCGCGGCGGCCGAACTATCGCGATTACGAAAGTGTACACCTTCATCCACGAGGTCGTACCAAGGCACGCCGTCTTCGGGCAAATGTTCGAGGACGTAGCCCGCGACACGCTCGGCGGTCGCGAGCAGGCGCGCATCCTTCGTCTCACCGTAGGCTGTGGTGAAACCGTAGAGCGCCCACGCCGCACCGCGCGACCAAGTGGTGTCGGCGGCGAAGCCTTGATGCGTGTGCGTGAAAACCTCTGCGCCGGGTCGCGTGTTGTTTGCGAGGGCAACCGCTTGCGGTTCAGGGCCTGAAGAGGTGAACTTCTGTCGGCTGTCGCCGGGATTGTAATGCACAGATTGTCTGACCGAGCCGTCGCCGCGAACGAGCCACTGCGCAGACTTGAGCGCGTGCTTCAGACCAAGCTCGCGCCACTGCGCATCACCAGTCTCGCGCGCCGCCCACCACCAGATTTGCAGGTTCATCATCGTATCAATGATCGTATCGTCGCCGCCGACCGTCCAAGCGGCGACGAGTTCGGTGGTCGGGTTGTAAAGCTGCTTCAGCCGTTCGGCCGCGCGCAGACCGGCGGCGCGATATTTTGCGCCCTTCGTCTGTTGATAAGCGAAGACCGATGAGTAGTAATTGAGAAAACCTGTGTCATGATTCTCCGTCATCTCTTTGCCGACGAGGCGCGCGTTCCACTCTTCGGCCCAGCGCCGAAAACGCTCATCCTTAGTCTTCGCGTAGAGCAACCACAACTCGCCGACCCAAAAATTTCCCGTCCAATAAAAGCCCTTCTGCTCTTTCCACTCGCCCGTCTGATTATCGCCTTCGGTGAAGAAGCCCAAGCCCTTGTCGCGGTCGGCGGCTTCGGGCGGCGTCTTTGCGATCACGCTCTCCCACTTCGCGGCCGTGCGTTCCGCAGTTTGGCGCATGAGCGCGATAGCTTCGGCGTAGGTCTTACCGCGCGCTGGATGCAAAGTATCAGACGGCGCGGATTCCGGCGCGGCGATTTGCGATAGGAGACGCACGCGCGCCGGCTGCATCAACCGCTGACTCGTCTCGCGCACTAGCGCGATGAAACCATCAAACGTCGTCACCGCATACGCGGGCAGCACGAGCGAGCCGTTGCGGTATCTCGTCGCCGCATCGGGCGCGCTCACTTGCATGTTCTCGCTGCCCTCTTGATCCCACGCCTCAAGCACGTACCAACGGGCTGTGCCGTTGACAAAAGCGGGCTGCACCAGAAAGTTGAGCGGATCGTCGGCGACCGTTTTGCTCTCGCTGCCGGGCGCGATGATCGCTAAGCCCAGATTTTCGTCTGCCAGCATCTTGGTTGCAGTCGCGGGCGGCCCCGTCTCTTCAACTTGATGCCCCCATGTCGCACGCCACAACACAGGCTCTGCGGCCGTCGGCACAGAGACTTTCTCCTGCAAACCTTCTTCGCGCACGAGGCCCGTCACCAACGTCAAACCGTCCGCGCCTTCCGTCCTGATGCGATGCTCGAAGCCGCGCTCGCCGGCCCACTGCGTCATGCGGCTCGTGAGATTGACTTCGCGCCCGCCGACCTTCCAGCCCTTGTATGAAAGCTCGACGATGACGCGCACAGGGCCGGTGCTGATGATCCGCCACTTGCGCTCCGCTACGTCCGCAACCTTCTCAACCTTGCCGTTCACGAGCGTGGCGACCGAGCCAGCGCCAAGCGCATCACCGATGCGGAAGATGTCGCGCCCAAGCGGCGACTCCTGATGATAGACGTACTCCGGCGCGCCGAACATTTCGAGATAGAGACCGGGTCGGCGCTTGCCCCAGAAATCAATCGCGTTCCGCTTATCGAAATAGATGCGCCACGCCGACAACTCCGACTCCCAACCGAGACCATCGAACTTCAAAGTGAACTTGGCGTGCGTGCGCGCGGGATAGTCACTGCGCAAACGCTGGATCGTCGCCGGGTCGCCATAGGCAATCGTCACAATGCGCGTCTGCTGCGGCCGTAGATCGATCTGAAACGCAAGCTCGTCGTATTTATTGTCGCCATCAAGATCGTCGGCCTGCGACGGCAGTTCGATAGTCTGATGAGTGCGCGCGTCTTCGTCGAGCGTCGCCGCATCGGAAGTCGTCACGATGCAATCGCCCGCCTTGAAGTCCGGCGCGATGCGCTGCAACTCTGCAACGCTGATGACGATGTTCTCATGCGCGCGCAGTTCATCGGTCGGATTCGTCACCGCGAGTTTCAAAACCTTAATGCGTGGCGCACCTTCAGCCGCAGGCAGTGCGGCCGTAAGTAAGAGAAGCAGCGCAAGCAGCTTGAGAGAATTATTCGGTCGCAACATGCCGATCAACTGTCCGCCATTGAGCGCAGGTCATTATTAGACAAAATCGCAGACACAGAGCGCGCGCACGAGAGTCCCCTATGATGCTCTGTGCCGTCTCTGTGTCTGCGCACAATGAGCGACAAAACATGAACTCACTCTGCCGCTCAGAATGTTAGTTTCAAACCGAACTGGATGTTGCGCGCCGGCCCGGCCGCAGTCAGCGTGCCGAAGGCCGCGTCGTTTAGATTAACGTCCATGTCGCGGAAATTTGTTCGGTTGAAAGCGTTGAAGATGTCGGCCTGAAGTTGCAGTTTGAACTTCTCGGTCAGCCCGATGCGCCGACGGATCGAGAAGTCCCAACTCTGCGTGCCCGGCCCTTCGACGATGCCGACGCCGCTCGTGCCGCGCCGCGTGTCGGGCGCAGCCGCGAACGCAGCCTTGTTAAGCCAAGCCGCTTGGCTGCGCTGCCCGTTCGGGATGAGCACGGGGCCGCCGAGATAATCCGCGCGCCGGCTGCCGGTTGAAGTGTTGCCGGTGACGGTGAAGTACGCGCCCGATTGCAAGCGCGTGATGCCGCTCACCTCGTAGCCATTGAGCAAAGCTTTGACGAACCCGTTCATGTGGCTGAACATCTTCACATGATAGGTGTACGTGCCGACGAAAATGTGTCGGCGGTCGAATGTCGCCGGCCCGTAGTTGTAGCGCCGGTTGAACGGGTCTTCCGGGTTGTCATTGAACCCGCTCGCGTCGGTCAAGACTTTCGACCAAGTGTAGCTCGCAGTCATGAGTAGATTGCCCCGGCGCTTAGCCGCGTAGAGTTGCAGTGCGTGATAGTTTGAGGTCGCATCCGAGAGACGCATGCGTATGGCCGAGTAGCCTTTGAAGGGGCGCAGCGAATTGACATCGACACGTTGGGCTGTAGGCAGCGCGGCGTTCGCTGTGAGCGCCTCAAAGGTCGCTTGATTGATGTCGGGCTGGCGGATCAGATGCCGGCCCAAGTTTCCGACGTAAGCCGCTTCGGCAAAGAAGCCGAACGGCAACTCGCGCTGCACGCTCAGGCTGTAGCTCTCTGTGTAGGGCGTGTCGAGTTTCGGATTAATCGCATTGATCGTGTCGAAGGGCGCGACGGTCGTCGAGCCGCCGGTGATATTGCTCAGGTTGGCGTTGCTGAACTGCGCGCTCGAAGCGAACGGTGGATTGCCGAGCGAAGGAAAGATGATGTTGCCTTCGACACGGTCGTAGTACATGCCGAAGCCGCCGCGAATCGAAGTCTTGTTATCTTTGAACGGCGCATAGGCGAAGCCGACGCGCGGCATGAAGTAATGGTGTCCGTCATACAAACCACGCGGCGCGCCCGTCGGCACAGCCTGCACAGAGGCACTGTTCCCGCCCGGCACGCGCCCCAACTCCGTCGTCGGCACGCCGTCGCCTGCACGCACAAGGCCGTTGAAGCGATTGCCGCCGCGCGTCGTGTCAATCGTGCCGTTGGCGAGGACGGTCACAGCTTGCGCCGGATCGTAGCGTGACGGATCGAAGTTGGTCAGATTGTTGGCCTGCGTGTAGATGGGCGTGCCGAACTGATAGCGCAGGCCCAACTCCAAGCTGAGCTTTTGATTCACTTTCCAACTGTCGTTGACGAACGACTCGAATTGCGTGAAACGGAAGAAGCCGAGCGGATCAATGGCCGACTCGCTGTAGGTGCGGAAGTTGCCGAGCAAGGCGTCGGCAAGCGCATTGTTCGTCGTCTTGGTGTTGCCGCTCGTGCTGAAGCTGACGTTGCCCGCGTAGGTCGTGCGTCCGTTCTGATCGATCCGGTTGCGATAGACCACGCCGCCCGTCTTCAAGGTGTGATTGCCGTGCACCCACGTCACGTTGTCGCTCAACATGATGTCGGTTGTCGGCGAGACGAGCGAGCGGGCCGCACCGGCGAAACTGGCAAAGCCCGTGATGCTCGTGTCCGGGATGCTGTTCTCATACAGCCCGCCTGCGGGGAAGAGTTGCGTATAAGCGAAGCCGTAGGTTTCGCGCTTCCAGAAATCACCGGAGGGCGGAATGTGCTGCGAGACCCATGAAGCATTGACCTTCGCTTCGTTGATGAACTTCGGCGTGATGACCCAAGTGTAGGCGACCTGTATGGACGTACCCGGCCGCATGCGTAGGCTGGGACTCGTCGGCAGTTGCGAATTGATGAACGTGCCGAAGGGATCGATCAAGATGTTGCCGTCGTGGATGTAACGGCCATAGACGTTGTGCCGCTCGTTGAAACGATAATCGAGCCGGACGATGTCCTCGCGGTAATCCAACGGATTCGGCTGTTGGAACGTGGCGTTATTACCGACGGGCGCGTTCGTGTAACTGGTCGCAAGCCCGATCATCGTGCGATAGACATTGGCGATGGCTAGCCCGTCGGCCGTGATCCGGTTGGCGGGAATGATATTCCTCAACGCTACATTCGTGCCGCCAAAACAGCCGGCCCGGTTGGCCGTGGTGCATGGTAGCGTACTGGCGGGGTCTTTCAGTAAACCATCGTCCGCCGTGCCCACGATGCCGTCGGCTCCGCGCAGACGGAACGAGAAATCGCCATTGAGTTCAGCCATTGTCGGCACTGTACGCACCACCGGCGCGGCGAGGCGGCGAATCTTCTTCCACTCCTGCCCGCCGAAGAAGAAGAACTTATTCTTCTTGATGGGGCCGCCGATGCTGTAGCCGAAATCGTTGTAGCGCAGCGGTGGCCGGACGGGCGCGAAGAAGTTGCGCGCGTCCAGTCTGTCGTTGCGCAGGAACTCGAACGCACTACCGTGAAAGTCATTCGTGCCGCTCTTGGTCACGACGTTGACCTGCGCGCCGGAGTTGCGCCCGTACTCGGCGGAAAAGTTTGCGGTCTGGATTTTGACCTCGTCAATGAAGTCAAGGCCGACGTTGTTGATCTGGCTCGCGTTGCTGCCGGACTGTAAGTTGGTCCCGCCGTCAACCGTCATGTTGGTCATCTGCCCGCGATTGCCATTGATAGATTGCTGATTCGTCGCGAGGCTCGTGCTCAATTCCAACTGATCGTCCGTGATCAGCGCGACGCCGGGCACAAGCGAGAGCAGTTGGACGTAGTTGCGCCCGTTCAAGGCCAGACCTTGCACCTGTTGGCTGTCAATCACGCGCGCCACTTCGCCCGAAGTGGTATTCACGGTTTCGCCAGTGGTGCTCGTGACCTCCACCGTCTCCGTCACCTGACCGGGTTCGAGCGTGAGATCGACGGTGAGGCGCGCGTCCGCCGTGAGCGCGACGTCCGTCTGCGTGATCTTCTTGAAGCCCGGTTGCTCAGCCGCCACGGTGTAAGTGCCGACGGGTAGGTTCGTCACCGTGTAGAAACCGTCAGCGTCCGCATTCACCGTGCGCGTCAGGTTGGTGGCCACATTCGTCACCGTGATCGCGGCGTTCGGAATGATCGCGCCCGACGTATCTTTGACTGTGCCGGAAATGCGCCCGACGATAGTCTGTGCGCTAACGCTCAGGCCACTACAAGCGAACAGAAGAAGTAAGGCACAGACGAACAACAAGCGAGCGCAAGCGAATCGTGAATCATTGACACCCAACATAATCAGCACCTCCACTAAAGTATTGGCAACCAATCGCGGGCAACACTACGCCGTCGAGCAGCAGCGCCGGCGCTTGCCCCGAAGAATTTCAGTCTGCCCCTTTGATCTATCAGCTCAAGCCAGCAGGAAGCCCCTTGCTCTTAAACTTCAAGCCACGCGTGGAGCGGCGAAAGTCGGTGCGGCGATAAGCGCCGCCGCGCCGCGCAGGCGCGGATGTTCGTGCGTAGAAGCAACACGCAAAGGCGTGCGCGTAGCAGCCGTCGTCAACGCGCGCTCGGCCAACGCCTCGCGCACAGTGTTTTCAATCAAGTCCCAAGCGGTCGTTACTTCGCCCGCGAGATAAATGCTATCGGGGTTGATGGCGTTGATGATGGTTGCTAGGCCCAAGCCCAAGAAACGGGCCGTGGCCTGCACGGCCGTATTGGCTTTGGCGTCGCCGCCACGCGCCCGCGCCACGAGGTCTAAGACGGTGAAAGAGTTTCGCCCGGCCTCGCGCAACGATTTTGGATTAAGTTTGGACAAATTCCAGCCAAAATACCGCGAGAGCGTGGCGAGGTTGGAGATGTAAGCCTCCCAGCAACCGGTCATGCCGCACATGCAGCGCGGCCCATCCAGACTGAGCGGCATATGCCCGAACTCGCCCGCGATATGATCGTGCCCACGCACCAACTCGCCATTCACCACGACGCCGACGCCCACGCCATCCGATACACTAATGTAGATGAAACTCTGTGTGCCGGCCGCTTCCTCGCGCTCCAGCCAGAGTTGCGCCTGCGCGCACGCGCGCCCGGAGTTCTCGATCTGCACGGGCAGGCCCGTCGCGGCGGCCAATTGATCGCGTACATCCACCTCGCGCCAGCCGAGCGTCGGGGCGTTTAGAATCCGCCCTGTGCGATGATCGACCATGCCCGGCACAACCACCCCGATCCCCTCACAAGACCCGTTTGCGCCCTGTGTTTTCAGCATTCTGCGCACGCGCGCCGCCAAGTCTTTGACGAATTGCGGAATGGTAAAGATGGTGTCATAGATTTCGAGCGCGAGTTGCCGGCCCGAAAAATCGCACAGCATCAGGTAGGTCTTACTAAAGCGTATATCAACGGCGATGGCCAGACGATCCTGCGTCCTGATGTGCAGGAAGGTCGGCTTGCGCCCGCGCGCCGCCTCGCCGGTCGCGCCCTCGTAGATCAATCCCTGCTCGATCAACTCATGCACTAGCACGCTGACGACACCGCGCGTTACGCTCATGCGCCGCGCGAGGTCAGCGCGCGAGATGGGCTGGTGCTCGCGGATCAAGTTGAGCGCGATCCGGCGATTGATCTCGCGCGAGGTCGTGCGCGTGGCGATGTGGAAGTCTCTAGTGTTGATCTTGCGCATGGGAAATTTCCAAGCATTTGTTCGAGGTTCGAACAATATCTCTTACCTCATCCCCGTGTCAAGACTTTTTTTCAAGGCGTGACACTTTGGGAGCAGAGGGTTGTAATTAAACAGCGACCGCAAACGGTCATTGGCAGGAGCGCAATTAGCTTATGTCATCGCTTCTTCTTCAGGGCCAAGGCTATCGCCTGTTCCGCTAGCGGAGCCATCACAGCGTAACCTTTGACGTTGGGGTGCAGCCCGTCTTCGCTCAACTCAGCTTGCAAAAAGCCATGCTCGTCAACCATCGCCGCATAGTAGTCAAGGTACGTCGCGCCGTTAGCGGCGGCATATTTTCTCAACCACTCATTGAGCGCTTTGATCTGCGCGGGCGGTCTTTGCACGGTGCGGATGAGCGGTTGCCCTTCTCTGTTCTTCTCGTAATCGCTGATGGGCAAAAGCGAAGCCAACACGACGCGAATACGATGGACGCGGGCCAGTTCGGCCATCGAGGCGAAATTGTCTTCGATGGATGAGAGCGTGGTCGGCCCTGTGTTGCCGGCGATGTCGTTTGTGCCGGCCAAGATCAAGACCACTTTTGGCCGCAGTGCGACCACGTCGGCGCGGAAGCGGATGAGCATTTGCGGCGTGGTCTGCCCGCTGATGCCTCGGTCAATGTAAGGCTGGCCCGGAAAGAAGCCGCCGAATCGGGGATCGTCCCAAGAGTCTGTGATCGAGTCGCCCATAAAGACGACGCGCTGTTCATGCTTGCCCGGCGGTGCGAGTTTCATGTTCGCTTCGCGATAACGTGCGAGCGCCGGCCAGTCTTTAAGTTTGGCGTCGAGTCGCGCGGCCTGCGTTTTTATTTCCGCGCAATCTTGTGGGCCTTGCGCAGACGACTGCGCCTGTGTGAACGCAGCGCACGCCAGCAGCAGAAGCATAGAGGCAAGTAAGCGGGTCATCAGAAAATTCCTCAGTTTGCGAAACGAAGTTGATTGGATCAATTGGAGTCTCCGCTCAGGTTTGATCTAACGCGGTCTGGTATCTGGCAGGATGGCGAACTCGCCGGTCAAGCGGATGTCTTCAGACGAAGCACCGATCATTACGCGGAACGTGCCCGGCTCGACGACGAAATGCATGTTTCGATCCCAGAGCGCCAGATCGTCAGACGTCAGCGTGAAGGTCACAGTTTTAGTTTCGCCGGGTCGCAGATGGATACGCTCAAAGCCGCGCAGATTCTTTTCATAAGCAGTGACGCTGGTCACAAGCTCATGCGTGTAGAGTTGCACCACTTCGTCGCCTGCACGCGCGCCGGTGTTCTGCACGTCGAAGCTGACTGTCACGTTGCCGCGCGCTTGTTGTCGTGAGGGATCAAGCCGCAGCTTGCTGTAAGCGAACGTGGTGTAGCTCAAGCCGTGTCCGAAATAGTAGAGCGCGCCATTGACGCGCGTCTTCTCGCCTTCCCATTGGGCGTTGGGCTTCGTCGGAAAGTTGTAGGGAATCTGCCCGACCGTCTTGGGGAATGTGACGGTCAACTTCCCGCCCGGATTGTAATCGCCGAACAGAACGTCGGCGATGGCTGTGCCGCCCTGTGCGCCGGGAAACCACGCCTCCAAAATGCCGGGCACATACTTGTTCACCCAATTGATACTGAGCGGGCGGCCATTGATCAAGACCACGACGACAGGTTTGCCGGTCGCATAGACAGCTTGGACAAGTTCTAACTGTCGCCCCGGCAGATCGAGACTCGTGCGGCTGGCGCTCTCGCCGACCGTCTTGGACGAAGCATCGCCGAGCACGACAACAGCCACCTCAGAACTCTTCGCCGCTGCGACCGCCTTGTCTATTTCGGACTGTTCTTCTTTCGTCAGCGGCTCAGGCAGCACTTCCGTTTCGGGCCAATGGGCGTCGGTGATCTCGCAGCCCTTCGCGTAGTTCACCCTAACGCGGTCGCCGAGTTTCTGCTGGATGCCTGCTAGCACCGTCGTGCCGCGCACGCCGTTGGGGCCATAGCGGTGGCGCGTGTTGCTGTCATCGTCGGCGTTCGGGCCGATGACGGCGATAGAGCGCAACTCCTTGCTCAGTGGCAGAATGTTCTGATCGTTCTTGAGCAGCACAATACT
Organism: Acidobacteriota bacterium; assembly: GCA_003223935.1. Classification (GTDB taxonomy): domain Bacteria; phylum Acidobacteriota; class Blastocatellia; order Pyrinomonadales; family Pyrinomonadaceae; genus QHXQ01. The sequence continues at coordinate 63,410 of QHXQ01000018.1, forward strand.
TTCCCGTGCCGCGCGCAGAGCGACCTGTTGATGCTCGGCTGAATTGACGAGCCGCGCGCTCGCGTCCGCGTCGGTCACATAAGGGTGATCGAATAGGCCGACTGTAAACTTGACGCGCAGGACATCGCGCACGCGGTCGTCCAAAGTCTGCATGGAGACCTTGCCCTCTTTAACCAACTCGCGCAACGGGAGGATGAAATCTTCCGGGCGTGTGAAATTGGTCTTCACATTCAGGCCGGCGTTGATCGCTTGGCGCACGGCGTCTTTCATGTCGGCGGCGACGCCGTGCTTGCTGTACAGGTACTCAACAGCGGCACTGTCAGAAACAACGTAGCCCTTGAATCCGAAATCGTGCCGCAGCCGCTCAGTCAACCAGTAATGGCTGCCAGTAATCGGTATTCCATCGTAGTCGTTATAAGAACTCATGACGCCGAGCAAGCCGGCCTCTTTGATCGCGGCTTTGAACGACGGGAGGAAGATGTTCTCAACTTCACGCGGCGAGACTTGCGGGTCTGTGCGCGCTTGGCCCTCGCGCGCGCCCTTGTTGTTGCTGTAGATCGCGTAGTGCTTGCCGGTGGCCGCGACCGTGTAGTGCTCCTGCATGCCTTTGACCATCTCGACGCCGAGCCGCGCGACGAGATAAGGGTCCTCGCCGTAAACCTCTTCCATGCGACCCCAACGTTGGTCGCGCGCGACATCAAGGATGGGCGCATAGACGTTCGTATAGCCGAGCGCCCTAGCTTCGACGGCGGTGATGCGCCCGATCTCGCGCACCAACTCTTTATCCCAAGCGCTGCCTTGACCGGGCTGTGCGGGAAAACTCGTGGCGGTGTAGGCCGCGGGACCGCGAATTCCTTCGTTCGTGAAATCGGCGGGGACGCCGAGGCGCGTCTCTTCGATGAAGAAGCGCTGGACTTCATTCATGGCCCAGACGTGCTTCCTTATGTCTGTGGAGTAGATGCTCTGCGAGCCTTTGTCGCCCCAGCCGTTCAGATGTTCGTCTATGTTGGCGATGCCATCTTTCCAGATTTCATGTTGCCATTCAGGCGTCGGCAACTCATCTTTGAGCACGCGCCCGTAGCCGTACAGCGTCGCCGTCTGACAGGTCTTCTCCTCTAACGTCATCTGCGCGAGCAGGTTTTCGATGCGCCTGTTGATGTCGGCTTTCGGGTCCTCATAGACGTCCATCCGGCCGTTCTTGTTCAGATCGATCCAGCCATTGTGATAGATGTCGCGCCGGCCGCCCGTTCGCTCTTGCACAGGCAGAGCAGGGTTGAAGCCGAGCAGGCAGACAGCTAAAAGGAATAGTGTACGCATGGTTCGCATCTTGTTAGCTTCAGGCTGAGGTCGGAGTCGTGGACTCAAGCCGAGCGTCGTTGCTATCTTCGCCGAGCATGATCACGTGCAAGGCTTTCGGCCCGTGTACGCCGATGCTGAGCGTCAACTCGACATCGCTGGTGCGGCTCGGGCCGGTAATGAACGTCGCCGTGCGACACGGCGCAGCGCGCAGCATGCGTTCATGGTTTAGCTTCTCGATCACTGTGGCCAGACTGCTGCTGATCTGATGCTGATGAACAACCGCGATGTGTATGGCCGGCAACAGAGAAACTAACAAGGACTGTTCTTCGTCGCTTGTGAGCACGAGTGTGCCCGTCTCGGCAATCGCGTAATCAACTGCGGTCACGCCAACGCCGCAGCCTGCGAGAAAAGCGATCAACTCGTCACGCGAACGCGAGTCGAAATCAGCAACCACGACCGCCGACAGATGTTGCGCCGCAAGCTGCGCCGGCAAGTTCAGCTCCGCAAGCATTGACGCGCCGGATAGAGCCAACTCGCGCACGCTTGCGTCGGCGCAGATGCGCGCGATATGCGTTGCGACCTCTGCGCTCGAACGTGCCCGATGGGCATGACCAACGACCGCAGTTATTTCTTCGGTGAAGCGGGCCACAAGCTCTGCGCTCGTTGTAACGACTGGTGCTTCGATGAAAGGCTCAAGCGGCATTGGGCGCACAGTTTCGCTGCGCCCCAGCGCGCGGCGAATGTCTGCGAGCACTTGTCCTTGATCTGATGTGCGCAGTGTTTCACTCATCGCCCTTGTGCTCCTGCCACCATGCGCGGAACGAACGGCCCGTCGGCACGGGCAGGTCGCGGTATCTCGTCCACTCGTCGAGCGGCGACACATGAGCGCTCGTAATCTTGCCTCCCTTCGCCAACAGCCGTGAGATGCGGCGCACCATTGCGCCGACAGCGACGAACAGTTTCGGTCGCTGCGCCGTCGCCGCATAGACGCGCATCGCCATACTCTCGCCGAGTTTTCGTCTGCCGGCATGCGCGCCTTCAGTCTCTTTCGCTTTGGCGCGCAGAGCGAGCAGCATGTCCGGGAGATTGATCGCGACCGGGCAAGCATCGCGGCACGCGCCGCAGAGGCTCGAAGCGAATGGTAATTCGCCCGCCTGCTTCAGCCCTTGCAATTGCGGCGAGATGACTGCACCGATGGGCCCCGGATAAATCCAACCATAAGCCTGTCCGCCGATCTTCTGATAGACCGGACAGACGTTCAGACACGCGCCACAGCGTATGCAGTAGAGCGACTCGCGCAGTTGCTCATCAGCCAAGATGCGCGTCCGCCCGTTGTCCATTAGCACTAGATGAAACTCAAACTCGTTGGGCGAGTTGGAATCGTGCGCAATCTCTGTCTGCTGTCGCGGGCCGTTGAGGAACGAAACGTAAGCGGTCTGCTTTTGCCCCGTGCCACTGCGCGGCAGCAAGCGCAAGAAAACTGACAGGTCGGCAAAGCGCGGGATGACTTTCTCGATCCCGACGACCGCGACGTGAATCGGCGGCACCTGCGTGCTCAGACGTATGTTGCCTTCATTCTCGACGAGCACAATCGTGCCGGTCTCGGCGACAGCGAAGTTCGCGCCGGTGATGCCCATGCCGGCCGAAAGAAACTCATGGCGCAGACGCGCGCGCGCTATGGCCGTGATCTCTTCGACTTCGCGCGCCCGCCCGACTTTTAGTTTCTCCGCGAAGAGGTCTGCGATCTGCTCACGCGTTTTGTGAATTGCGGGCACGATGATGTGCGAAGGCTTCTCGTGCGCAAGTTGAATGATGTACTCGCCGAGATCGGTTTCGACCGGACGGATGCCAGCGGCTTCGAGCGCATGATTCAACTCGATCTCTTCGGTCGCCATAGACTTGCTCTTGACAACCGACGTGACACCGCGCGCCCGCGCCAACTCGATAATGTATCGGCTTACGTCTTCGCCGGTGCGTGCCCAATGGACATGCCCGCCGAGCGCCGTCACTTGTTCGACGAGTTGTTCAAGGTAGTAATCGAGATGATTGATCGTGTGCTCTTTGATCTGTCGCGCGCGCGCACGCAAGGCTTCCCAGTCGGGTACGCCTGCGACGGCCTCGCGGCGGCGCTCGATGAACGTATCCGTCGCGCGCTTGAGCGCTGTTTGCAGCGTGGCGTCCGCAAGCGCCGTGTGCGACCGCTCGGTTAGGTCAGGACTAACAAGACTCATAGTTTCACCGATGGGCCAGCAGTTCTGCCAAGTGCATGGTTTTGACCGGCGAACCCGCGCGACTCAAGCCACCAGCGATTTGCATCAGACAACTTGAATCATTAGCGACGACGTACTCAGCACCGCTTCGCGCAATGCGCGCCAACTTCTCTTGCAGGATTGAGTTGGAAATCTCCGCGTACTTGACGGCGAACGTGCCGCCGAAACCGCAGCAGGTGTCAGGCGCGTCCATCTCGACGAACTCGACGCCGCGCACGGCGCGGATCAAGCGGCGCGGCTCATCCGCAATGCGCAACTCGCGCAGCAAGTGGCAAGCATCGTGATACGTGACCCGGCCACGAAAGCGCGCGCCCACATCCTCGATGCTAAGCTCTTTGACGATGAACTCTGAGAACTCGCGCAAGCGCACTCGCACGCGCTCAAGCCGCGCACGCCACGCCTCATCTTCTGGCGCGTGAAACAACTCGCCATAGAAGTTACGCACCATCGCCGTGCACGACCCCGAAGGCGCGACGATGAAATCGGCTCGCTCGCGCTCAAATACTTCGATGAAGTGCTCGGCCATCGCACGTGCGTCGGCGCGATAGCCCGTGTTGAAGGCCGGCTGGCCGCAGCAGGTCTGCGCCTCGTTGAACGCGACTTCAACGCCGAGCCGCCGCAACGTTACGACCATCGCCGCGCCGACTTGCGGGAAGAGTTGCTCGACCAGACAGGTGATGAACAAAGAGATGCGCATGAGTGCTCAGCTTTAAGATTTGCTATTTGAAATTTCAAACCTTAAATCTCAAACCAACTATACAGACTATTCCGCAGTCTGCGCGGCGACGACCGTGTTGCGCAACGTGCCGAGTCGTTCGATTGTCACCTCGAACACGTCGCCTGCCTTGAGCAGCACCGGCGGCTGGCGAAAGATGCCGACGCCTTCGGGTGTGCCGGTCGCGATCACGTCGCCCGGCTCAAGCGTGATGCCTTGCGAGATGTGAGAAATTAGATAAGGCACTCTGAAGATCATCTTGCCCGTCGTTGATGACTGCATGACTGCGCCGTTCAAGCGCCCTTCGATCTTGAGCGCATGTACGTCCGCGATCTCATCGCGCGTCGTGATGAAGGGGCCCAATGGGGCGAAGCCGTCGAGACTTTTACCACGCACCCACTGCCCATCGCCGAATTGCAGATCGCGCGCGCTCACGTCATTAATCAGCGTGTAGCCGAAGACGCAATCGAGCGCCGCCGCCTCATCAACCTGCTTGCACTTGCGTCCGATCACAACCGCAAGCTCGGCCTCGTAATCTACTTGCGAGCTAATCGCGGGCAGCACGATGGGCGCGTTGTGTGCGCTGAGCGAGTTGGGCAGTTTCGTGAAGATGAGCGGCGCTGCCGGAGGCGCTTCCCCGCCTTCGATGGCGTGGTCAACGTAATTGCGCCCGATGGCGAGAATCTTTCCCGGCACGACGGGCGGCAGAAACTCGACCGCATCGAGCGCGAAAGAGAATTGCTCGTCTTTTAGGTTCGCGCCTTCTCTTGCTTCTGTAACCAGCGCGTTGATCTCTGCGAGGGTTTCAGCCCCACGCTTGATCACAGCCAACGTGTCTGTCGCTTCGCGCAACCAGTTGGGCGCGCGTGCAACTGTGCGCGCCAGCGCTGCCACGTCAAGCAGACGCTCGTCAACTAAAACTCCGAGTCGTTGCGGCGTCGTTCCTCTGATCTTGAACTGCGTTAGTTTCACTTGTGCTTCGACTCCTGTTTAATTTTTTGCCCGTCAGAGCGCGGCGGTTTCGAGTCGCCGGCGCTGGAACGCATCGAACGTAACGGCGAGCACGATCACTGCACCGATGACGATCTGTTGTGTGAAGGACGAGATGCCGAGCAGGTTCGCGCCGTTTGCGAGCACGCCCATAATGAGCGCCCCAATGATCGTGCCGGCGACCGATCCTTGCCCGCCGCTCAAGCTCCCGCCGCCGATCACCACCGCCGCGATCACGCGCAACTCGTAGCCTTCGCCCGCAGTCGGCTGTCCTGTCACCAACCGCGCTGATTCAATCGCGCCCGCAAGGCCCGTCAGTGCGCCCAAGAGCACGAAGAATATGATCCGGTAGTGTGCGACGCGCACGCCCGCGTAGCGCGCAGCCTCGACGTTGCTGCCGATGGCGTAGCAGTAACGACCAGTCCGCGTGCTCACAAGCAGAAACTGGGTGGCAAGGGCGACGAGCACCACGACGAGGAGCGGCACGGGCACGAGACCGAATAGATTGCCCTCGGCCAGATAACCGAAGCGCGGCGGCAGCCCGACGACCGCCTTGCCGTCCGTGATGAGCAAAGCGACGCCGCGATAGACGCCCATCGCGCCGAGCGTGACGATGAAGGGCGGAATCCTGAGTGCCGTGATTGCGCCACCGTTCAAGAGGCCGCATGCTGCGCCCGCCAACACACTGGCCGCGACGCCCGCCACGACCGGCGCGCCGTTCGCCAACGCGAACGCGCCCACCACGCCCGCGAGCGCCATCATCGAACCGACCGAGAGATCGATCCCGCCCGACACCATCACCAGCGTCATGCCCATCGCAATGATCGTGATGACTGCGGTCTGCCGCGCGACGCTGGCGAGGTTCGCGGCTGAGAGAAAGCGCGGCTCAAGCACAGCGATCACAACGCACAAGGCGAGCAGGCTGACGAACGGCAGAAAGCGTTTGATCCAGTCGGACATGACTACTCCTCAGACATGAATTTAAGAGTGCGATGTAAGCTCGAAGTGCTGCACGGCGACTTCAAGCTCAGCCTGCGCGCCCTCTTCGACGGCGGCATACCTTAATATCTCTTCCTGCGTCGTCTGGCGTGCGTCGAGTTCGACGACTAGACGTCCACGCCGCATGACCAGTATGCGATCCGCCATGCCGAGCAACTCCGGCAGATCGGATGAGACCATGACGACGGCCGCGCCCGCTTCAGTTAGCTTGTTGATGGCACGATAAATCTCTATGCGCGCGGCCACGTCAACGCCACGCGTCGGTTCGTCTAACAGAAAGACCTGCGAGGCGGCAAAGAGCCAGCGCGCGAGTAGGACCTTTTGTTGATTGCCACCGCTCAGACGGCCGACAGTCTTGTCTGGATCGGGTGGGCGTATGTGCAGACGCTCGATATACTCGCGCGCTGCCTCACGCTCGCGTCTGCGTTCGAGCCGCCAGCCGCGCACAAGCGCACGCAAGTTGGCGAGCGTGAGATTGCGCGCGAGCGGCAGGTTAAGACATAGCCCTGTGCGCTTGCGATCCTCTGTGAGCAGACCGAGGCCGCGGGCGACCGCGCGGTCTGGCTGTCGCACATTGAGCCGCGCGCCATCCAAGTGGATTTCACCACTGTCGGCCGGCACTGCGCCGAAGATGGCTTCGACCAACTCGGTGCGCCCAGCACCGGCGAGACCCGCGATGCCGACCACTTCACCCGCGCGTGCCTCGAAACTCACATCAGCAAATTTGCCGGCGCGCGTCAGGTGCTCCACACGCAGTCGCACCGCGCCTTTTTGCGTCTGCCGCGCCGGAAAAATCTCTTTCAGTTCGCGCCCGGCCATGTGCCGTATGATCTCTGCGTGCGACAACTCGCCCCACACGCCTGCGTAAACCACCTGTCCGTCGCGCAAGATCGTGAGCCGGTCAGCAATGCGTTTGAGTTCTTCAAGACGATGCGAGATGTAGATGATCGCCAGTCCGCGCGCTTTAAGGTCGCGGATCAGGCGGAACAATTCTTCCGTCTCGTGCGCCGTCAGTGAAGAGGTCGGCTCGTCCATCACGAGGACGCGCTTGGCTTCAAGTGTGGCGCGCGCGATCTCGACCAGTTGGCGGTTGGCGGCACTCAGCCGACTGACCGGCGCACGCGGATCGATTTTGAAACCGTAACCGGCCAGCATGCGCCCGGCTCGCTTATTCATCTCGCGCCGGTCAACAATTCCGAGCGGCGCAAAGCTGATCGGCTCACGACCAAGAAAGATGTTCTCGGCCACTGTGAGATGCGGCGCGAGCGATAATTCTTGATAGATCATAGCCACGCCGTGCGCGAGCGCGTCCGCCGGCCGATGAAAGCGCACCGTTTGCCCGTCAAGCAGAATCTCGCCCGCGTCCGGCTGATGCACGCCCGCAAGCACCTTCATCAGCGTTGACTTGCCCGCGCCGTTCTCGCCCACGAGCGCGCACACTTCGCCCGCCGCGGCCGATAGGCTGACCCCGTTGAGCACCGTGTTCCCGGCGAACAATTTTGTCATGCCGCGCATTTCGAGCGCGGGCGCGAGCGAAGCCATAATAAAGTGGTCAGTGGTCGGTGGTCAGTGATCAGTGAAATCAGTTCTTACTGATCACTGACCACTGACCACTGCCTTACGGTTGTTTGAGCAACTGCTGCATCTCCGGCGTCTCAAGATTATCTTTGGTCAACAGCTTGACGCCGGTGTCCACTTGGCGCGGCGGTTCTTGGCCGTTGAGCTTGGCGACCATCGCTTTGACGGCTTCGTAGCCCATCTTGAAAGGGTTCTGCAAGACGAGCGAATCAATCGCGCCGGCTTTCAGATCATCAATCAGGTTCGGGCTGGAATCGAAACCGACTAAGACTATCTTGCCTGCAAGTCCTTTCTGTTTGATCGCTTGCACCGCGCCGACGGTGGAAGATTCGTTGGAGGCGAAGAAGCCGTCGAGGTCTGGATGCGCGGTCAGGATGTCGGTCGCGCGGTCGAGCGACTTGGCGCGGTCGGACTCGCCGTATTGGAAGGCCACGATCTCTATGCCGGGATACTTCTGCTTGATCGTGTCTTGAAAGCCCTGCTCGCGTTGGTCGGTCGAGACCGAACCGGCTTTGACGCCGAGGAGCGCGATCTTACCTTTGCCGCCAAGTTTTTCGGCCAGCCGTTCGGCGGCGACGACACCGCCTTGATGATTGTCGGTCGCAACATAAGAGATGTACTTGTCTGTGCCGATCCCTGAATCGAAGATCGCAACGGGAATGCCTTCGCGCCCGGCGCGCTCAACGATGGGGACGAGCGCGTCGCGGTGGGTCGGCGCAAGTACGATGCCGTCCACGCGCCGGTTGATGGCGTCCTCGACGATGTTGATCTGGCCCGAATAGTCTGTCTCCTGCGCCGGCCCCTTCCACACGATCTGGACGTCGGTCTCTTTGGCAGCCTGCTCCGCGCCGGCATGCACGCTCTGCCAGAAGAAATGCGAGACGCCTTTCGGGATGACGGCGATGACGCGCTGCCCGCTCGTATTCTGCCGATGACAGGCCGGCACAAGCAAGCAAGTTATGATCGCGGCTGATAGGCACAAAGCCAGCTTTATCTTTGCCATGTTCTCTCCCGTACTATTGATCAAGATCGCTCGTCTCCAAACGTCCTGCGTGTTGCAACTCAGCGAACCGTTCTATCGTTGCGCGCACGCCCTCGGCGAGCGGCGTCGTGGGCAGAGGCCCAAGCGCGGCGCGAATCGCCGTGTCGTCGAACTCCGCAGGGATGGTCAACGGCTCGTCGGCGTAAGTTATCCGGCCGCGCGCGTCGGGCCATGCGCGCTCGATCTCTGCGACAACTTCGCTCATGTGCATCGTCGCGCCGTGTAGGTTGAAGACGTGCGCGCCGGTTAGATCGGAAGTGGCCGCGCGGATGAAAGCGTCGGCAGTGTCGGCGACGTATTGAAAGTCTGTGCGCCCGCCGAAGCGTATGTGATAGGGGCGACCCGTGACGGCTGCTTTCATCGCTTTGGTCGGATCGGACGTGAGACCGAAATCGCGCCCGACGCCATAGACTGTGAGCGGGCGCAAGCCGATGCTGCTCAATCCATGATCGAGATAATAGACGCGCGCGTTGCCTTCGTTACAACGCTTGAAGACGCCGTAATGCGTCGTCGGTTGGGCTTCGTCGCGCTCTGTAACGGGGCGCTCTTCATCAGTCGTGCCGAACACAGCCGCCGAACTAGCATAGACGACTTTGTTGATCTGTCCTGCTGCCTGCCGCGCCGCTTCAAAGACATTGATCGTGCCGACGACGTTGACCAATGCGCCGAGACGCGGGTCGGCGCGACAGGTCGGCACTTGCAAGCCCGCGAGATGAATAATGTCTGTGACGGCGAACTCTTCGATGATAGGCGATAGCGCGCGCGCTTCCGTGATGTCGCCCGTGACGAGCTTGGCCCGTGCGATTTCAGCTTCGTCTATGATCAGGCGCAAGCGCCGCGCATCTGCGCTGCTGTCAAAGATGATGACCTGCGCGTCGGCTGCGAGCAGACGCTTGACGATCCAAGCGCCGATGAAGCCGTGCGCGCCGGTGACGAGAAAAGTCCGCGCGGCGAGACTCGCCCTGTGTTCCCTTCTGTCTGTTGTCATCAAGTCCCTTCGACTCTTCAACCCGCTTGTACGATGTGACTGATCTGTTCGCGCATGTGTGTGAGCGCGTTGTCAACCGGCAACTCACCGATCATCGCGCGTTGGACTGTGCGCCAGAGCACCTCTTCGACTTCCGGGTAGCGCGCAAACTTTGGCGGAATCAAGATGTGCTCGGCGATGATCTCTTCAAGCAGCGCGAGGCGCGCGCGGTTCGCCGCGTCTGCCTCCGCCTGCATCTGCTGCATCACAGAGCGGCGCACGGGCACGCAGCCCTGTCGCGCTTCAAATAGTTGTTGCTCGAACGCGGTCAGATGAAGCAGCAGAGACAATACCTGTGGCTGCTGCGCGCCGCGTCGAGTTAGCGCAAACGTGTGCCCGCCGCCATAAGCGAGCGACTTGCCTGCGGGGCCCTTTGGGTATTGACTCAAGCCCAGACGATCATGCACCCGCGAGATATTTTCATCTCGATACAAGCTGTAATAACCGGGCCAATCGCCCACCATCGCCGCGCGGCCGGTGCGGAAGCACTCATGCACCTTGTCGTAATGCCACGCGGGCAACTCCGGCGGCACAAGTCCCTCAGCGTAGAACGTGCGCAGCAACTGAAGCGCCCAACGCCCGCCTTCGTTCTCGATGTCGGGCACGAGATTGTCGGGGAAGAGATGCGCGCCCGCCATCTCCGCCAACTCAAAGAATGTGCCGAAGAGGCCGGACTCACGCCCGGGAAAGAGAAAGCCGTAGTGGTCGGGCGGAGCGTTGTGCGCTCGCGCTAGTTCAAGCAGTTCGTCCCAAGTTGCGGGCGGCTCGTGGATGAGGTCTGTGCGGTAGTGCAGCAGGCGCACGTCTATATTGCGCGGCAGGCCGTAGAGCGAGCCGCCCACGCGCGCCAACTCAAGCAGGAGCGGCACGAAATCTTCGAGTTGTACAGAGCTGATGAGGTCGTCCAAAGGCGCGAGGAAACCTACTTGCGCGGGCGCATACTTCGTGTGCGTCGAGACGAGATCGTAAGGGACTTCCGCGAGCGCGGCGAGATGATGATTGAGCGCCGGATGATCGCCGGTGAAAGCTATGTTGACCGCGACGCCGGTTGCGGCGGTGAACTGCGGCAGGCAGGCGTAGAGCGGGTCGTAGGCCGGGCCGCTGATGAGGGCGACTTGTAGCTCTTGGCTCATCTCGTCTCTTTCGTCTCTATATTCTCAACGACGACCAGCGCAGACGCGCCGTTCTGTCATGTTTGAATCACTACGCCCACGCCGCGCCCGTGGGAAACTCGTAACGCTTGAGCGATTCGGGTTTCATCGTGATGCTGTAGCCGGGTGCAACGGGCGGCATGTAATGACCATTGTGAATTATCACCGGATCAACGAAGTGCTCATGCAGATGATCCACATACTCGATGACGCGCCCTGCAAGCGAACCGCTCACGGCGATGTAGTCGAAGAGCGAAAGGTGCTGCACATACTCGCATAGACCGACGCCGCCTGCGTGCGGGCAGACGGGCACGCCGAACTTCGCGGCCATGAGCAGTATGGCCAGCACCTCGTTGACGCCGCCCAGACGACAGCTGTCGATCTGGCAGAAGTCGAGCGCACGGGCTTGTAAGAACTGCTTGAACAGCACGCGGTTCTGGCAGTGCTCGCCGGTCGCCACGCCGATGGGCGCGATGGCGCGGGCGATGGCGGCGTGACCAAGCACGTCGTCCGGACTGGTCGGCTCTTCGATCCAGTGCGGTCTGAATTTCGCCAACGCGCGCATCCATTCGATGGCTTGCCCTACGTCCCACACCTGATTGGCATCCAACATCAACGTGCGCTCCCAGCCGATCTCTTCGCGGATGATCGTCGCACGCCGCACGTCTTCGCCCAACTTGCGCCCCACCTTCATCTTAAAATGTGTCCAGCCGTCAGCCAGTGCAGCACGCAGCAAGCGTCTGATCTTCTCATCCGAATAGCCGAGCCAACCGGCTGAGGTTGTGTAAGCCGGAAACCCATGCGCGCGCATCTCTGCTTCGCGCTCGGCCCTCGTCGGTTGCTGGCGGTGCAGCATCTCCAATGCCTCTGTGGGCGTGAGCGCGTCAGTGATGTAACGGAAAGGCACAGCCGAAACTATCTGCTCCGGTGTCATGTCAACGAGCAGTTTCCAGAGCGGCTTGCCTTCGGCCTTCGCGTACAAGTCCCACACGGCGTTGACCACAGCGGCCGTCGCCAGATGAACAATCCCCTTCTCCGGCCCGAGCCAACGAAACTGACTGTCGCCGGTCAACAGAGACCAGCAAGCGCCCATGTCGGATGTTAAAGACTCCAGCGTTCTGCCGACGAGCATCGAGCCGATAGCACGAACGGCCGCGCAGCAGAGTTCATTGCCGCGCCCGATGGTGAAGGTGAGACCGTGTCCCGCAAGTCCCGTTGGACTATCGGTGCGCAAGATCACGTAAGCCGCCGAGTAATCAGGGTCGGCGTTCATCGCATCAGACCCGTCGAGCGCGCGCGAGGTCGGGAAGCGTATGTCGAGCGCTTCGATCTCTGTAATCGTGATCGTCATACTCTTCCCGCTTAATCAAGCGGCGCAGAAGTGCCGCGTCGTCCCATGTAGAGCATCAAGAGGCCGAACGCGAGCATTACCAATCCCCACCACAGATTGATGTTGATGCCGAGTGAGCGCCGATAGACGTTGCCGTCAACGATCAATCCGGTGCCGACCAGCAGCGCGCCCAAGATGGCGAACATCAGTCCAATCGGCGTGCGTATGTCGAGTCGCATCGCGCGTCCTCCTCTACCAAAAGATAATGTTCAGCACGAGCGTCAGCAGTAAGACGACGATGGCGAGCACCGCCGGGCGTTTGTACCACGCCAGATGCTCCTCTTTCGGTCGCTCGGTCAAAGAGTAAACCAGCCTGACCAACTCCTGCTCTGCGCGCGCGCTGGTCAGCATGCTCACCAGTATCGTAACGACGAAGCAGGTCGTCCACGCGAAGATCGCCGTCCAAAAATTCTGCGCCATCTCGCTCGGATAGACGTGCGTCACGCCGAACCAACCGCCCTTGATGCCGACGACTGCATGCGCGGGTAGCGACAATCCGTGATGAATCGCCGCCGCCAATGTGCCCGACAATAATCCGACGAATGCGCCGTGACCCGTCGCGCGCTTCCAGAACATGCCGAGCAGGAACGTGGCGAAGAGCGGCGCGTTGACGAAGGCGAAGACCAGTTGGAGCATGTCCATGATGTTGTTGAAGCGCGTCGCCACATAAGCCGCCGCCACCGAAACAAGGATGCCGAAGACGGTCGCCATGCGGCCCATCCACAAGTAGTGCGCGTCGCTTGCGCCGCGCTTGATGTAAGACTGATAGATGTCGTAAGTCCAGACCGTGTTGAAGGCCGTCACGTTGCCGGCCATGCCCGACATGAAACTAGCCATCAACGCCGTCAGGCCGACGCCGAGCAAGCCGGTCGGAAAATAGTGACCGAGCATGAGCGGGATCGCCAGATCGTAGTTGAGTGTGCCATCCGGCTTCTGCGGCAGAGCGAAGCCGCCCCCGCCTGCTTTGTACGTGAGCGCAATGGCGATCATGCCGGGCAGGATGACGAGGAATGGAAAGAACATTTTCGGCACGGCCGCGATGAGCGGTGTGCGCCGCGCGGCCGACATCGAGTCGGCGGCCATCGCGCGCTGCACGACGAGAAAGTCCGTGCACCAATAACCGAACGAGAGCACAAAGCCTAAACCCATCGCCAAGCCAAACCACTCGACGCCCATCGGGTTCGCCGATGGCTGGCTCATGAACCGCCACGACTCGCTCCACGCGCCCGCCTGAAAGCCGCTCGCTGTCGCCACAGTGGCCAGACGCGACTGCAAGCCCGACCAGCCGCCCGCGTCCTTCAGGCCCAAGAAGACGAGCGGCGCGAAGCCGAAGACGATCAAGAAAAATTGCAGCACCTCGTTGTAAATGGCTGAAGTCAGCCCGCCGAGAAAGACGTAGATGAGCACGATGATCGCCGCCAGTGTGATACTGAAGGTGAAGCCCCAACCGAGCAGCGTGCCTAAGAGCAGTCCCATTGCGTAGAGCGAGATGCCGGAGGAGAAGACGGTCATTGCAGCGAACGAAATGGCATTCAGTCCGCGCGTCTTTTCGTCAAAGCGCAGCTTCAGATATTCGGGCACACTGCGCGCGCGCGAGCCATAGTAAAAAGGCATCATGAAGATGCCGACGAAGGCCATCGCCGGGATCGCGCCGATCCAATAGAAGTGGCTCGTGGCGATCCCGTACTTCGCGCCCGACGCGCCCATGCCGATCACTTCCTGTGCGCCTAGGTTTGCGGAGATGAATGCGAGACCCGCGATCCACGCCGGGATCGAACGGCCCGACAGGAAGAAATCCGTGCTCGTCTTCATGTAACGCTTCAGCGCCCAACCGATGCCGAGCACGAAGACGAAATAGACGAGCATGATGAGCCAATCAATGATGGTCAGATTCATAAGCTAAGCCTTCGCCGTTGTCTTGCGGGTTGATTCAACCCACAGCACCGGTTGGCGAATGAAGAAGTTGCGTATGACCTCTTCGACTGACGAATCGGCCGGCAGACGTTGCCACAGTTCTATGTATTCGGGCCGGTTAAGCGCGAGACCCGCAAACAGCAGACTGCTCTGACGCATCGGCCACTCGCGGTCGTACATCACGTCCGGCTTGAGCGGCCAACTCCGCTTGTTGCGGATGTAAGGCACCATGTACTCCATCGCCTTGCGCATGCCGCGACCATCTGCGAGGGCAAACGTCCAGAGGTTGTCCGTCGGCGTTGATAATATCTGGCAGATCGTGGCCATCGCTTCGAGGTTGAAGAGCGAATAGCCGTAAGGCTTCGTGCGCCGCAACTCTTGCGGGAAGCTCCCGTCCGCCGCCAACTGATTTGGCACGAGCACAGTCTTGAAGCGTGTGCGACAGTAATCGAGCAGCGCTTGATCTCCGGTCAAGCGCGCGAACGCAGCGACCTGGATCACCCAACACGTGCCGTGATTATTCTTCGCTTCGCGCTCCTCGATCCCGTTGGCGCTCGTGGTCAGCCAAACGAGATAATCCGCGAACCACTTTTTAATTGCGCCGAGATCGCCTTGCGACAACGCGCGCGAGCCTGTCAACACTTCGACCGCGCGCGCGACTTCGACCAGATGAATTGTGTCAATGATGCCCGTCCCGCGCCCAGTCGTGCGGCCCTTAATCGCCTGCGCGTATTGCAGGCTCGGATTCATGCGCGTGCGCTCATCAATGAACCATGCGCGGAGATGCTGCGCGGCATGCTGCGCATAACGATCATCTTGCGTCAGCTTCCACGCCGCGACGAGCGCCGGCACTTGCACGCTCAAGCGCATTAAGGCGCGGCGGTGCTCGTTGAAATTGTCGGGGTTCGACATTCCATCGCGCTGGATGTATGGCCCCTCAGGGTGCTGCGGATCAGGCCACCAATAATCGCCTTCCGAGAAAAAGTCGTGCAGCCCACCCGCGCTGCGCAGACTGTGCGCTGCCGTGATCGTGATCGGCGCTTCTGTCAGATACTTATTCGCCGCCTGCAAGACACGCGCGCGATCAAACGCGGCCACGTCGAGACGGGGACGCGCCTGCGCGGCCGGCAAGCAGGCCAGTATGAGCGCGCCACAGAAAGTGAACGGCCGAATCATTGGATCAGCGCACAAGCTTCGCCTCTAACCAGTCGGCGTGAATGCGCCCGCCTTCGCTGCCGACGCGCTTGACGCGCAGCGTGAGTCGCTCGACGCCTTTGATGTTGACCTTGACCGGCAAGGGGCCGTCCGCCTGCTTTACCGCGCCACTATGCCAAAGCTCTCTGCCGTCGCCGATAATCGTGAACTCAACTGCTCCTTCTTTGCCGTTGTACTCGTCGTCAACGCCGACCAGCGCGGCGAAAGTGTCGTAGGTCGCTTTAACCTCGAACTCGATCTCCGAATTGGTGGGCATGCCGATCCCGCTCTGAAAGGGCTGTCCTTTGATCGAGAGACCCTTGCCCGTGAACGTGCGGTTGAGTTCGGGCTGCCGCCAGCCGTTCGTCAAGCGTAGCGGCTCAAGTTCAGATAGAGATAATGCCGGCGGCAACAACTGCCGCAAAGTGAATTTAAGTTGCGCGGCCTTTTCGCTCGTCGTCCCGTCCTGCCAGATGGTCTTGACCTCGGCCGTGTAGGTCGCGTCCCGTTCGAGTCTCTTCACGGCAAAGACTTGCGTCGGCGTCGAGCCGAGCACCGCGCCGTTAAGCGACACCTGATAGCCTGCGGCCGGTTGATGCGGCACATCCCAATGCAGATTGACGCCGTCGAGGCCGACTCGTTCCCCCCAAACGTTCTGCGGCTCGCGCACCGGAAAGCGATAGAAATCGGCCGGCGCGAAAGAGACTTGCCAACTCACGTCTATTGTCTGCGGTGCAGTGAACTCGACAGTGGCCCAGCCTTGATGATTTGTGATCTTCACCGGCAGACTCGCGGCCGCACTACGCGCGGAAGCTTGCTTGATGATGAAATTCTGCCCGCGTGGAAAGACGAAACGCAGTTCGTAAGGATCATCTTTGATGACCTTGCTTTTGCCCGTATAAGAATTGTGCGCGCGGTCGTAATTTTCAGAGCTGAGATCAATCCAGCCTTGCGTAATGTGGCGACTGGTCGAGATGAGTTGCACATGACCGGTTGCGGGCAGCAGCGTGAGCACGCGACAACTGGCCGGTGCGAGATCAATCGTGATGCCATTCTCCCATGCGCCGAGATACTCTTTGTGCCAGAAGTCGAAGACGTGGACGGGCACGCCTGCGGGCAAGCCCAAGTCTTGCCAACTGACGTAGGTCGGAGCGGGCCGACCCTCATCGAAATTGAACAGGCCGACGACATCGTAATTGCGACCCAGATGATTGATCTTCAAATCCCAGAGGCGCTTGTTGCGCGCGGACGTGAACAGGTCTAATGGGCGTATGTCCACAGCCGGATAGACGCGCCGCAGTAGCTCGACTCGTTCATCGGGCAGATCGGTCAGCCGGTCGCTCGTTAGCAACGCTTGCCCCGTTAGGCCCGCGAGCGTTGCCCACGCGCGTGCTTGTTCAAACGGCAGGGGCGGGCGGACGACGAGCACGTCCGGGTCTGTGTACCAAGCGACGTTATGCAAGTAGTAATGCTCCATCGTGGCCCGCAGCGCGAACTTGAAGCCGTCCCAGTTGGGCAGCACGTCTGCGCCGATGCGCGAGCCGTTCATCAGTCCCACACCTTCGAGCGGGACGACCCAACAGCCGAGCAGATAACGGTCAGGCCCGATGGCGGCGCGGATGCTCTTCAGCGTGTCGCGGTAGAGCGCGTCCGTGTCGTCGGCCGGTTTCTGCATGAAGGATTTCTTCGTTCGATATTCACGGATCACTATGGGCTGACCGTCAATCTTGAAATACTCGTAGCCCCAACCGGCAAGCGTCGTGAACAGGTCTTTCAGATACTGCTGCGCTTCAGGCGTGGACGGATCAACCAGATACTTCCCTTCCCAAGTGTTCGACGCAGAAGTCCCATCCGGCTTGGTTAGAAAGACGGACGGACTATTGTTCACGACCGTTTCATTGCTCTGCCCGTGCGGCGCGAGCCAGATGCCGGGCGCGAGGCCGAGCGATTTAATATAACGGGCGAGCACGCCCATGCCGCCGGGAAATCTTTTATCAATCGTTGTCCAATCGCGGTTCTCGCCGAGGCCGTGGCCTGTGCCTTGCCAGCCGTCGTCAATCTGCACATAACGCGCGCCGTAATCTTTCAAATGTTCGGCCATCCAAAGCGCGTTGCGCTTCACTTCGTCTGCATTGATCTCCTGATAATAGAAGTACCAAGAACACCAGCCCGACGGCGGCAGAGGGAATTTGGTTTTATCAATCGGCTGAAAATATTTAATGTGCAGTGTGTCTTTATAATAGTTCTGCTTGACGCTTCCATCTTTTAACCGCACTTCATCCTGCGACGGATCGAACATCCCATCGGCCAACGTTGTGCTGACATCGCCGAGCGTCATGACGAAGAGGTCTTGATTATTGCCATCGTGAATCCGCGCCGGAATGGGCCGCGGCCATGTATCCGCGCGTGACTGCGCCAGCACCGTCTGCATGAGCAGACATGGAATGAGACAGAGACGAAGAAAAGTTCTCACTTGCTGCCCCGTTGGAAACGCTCTTTTCAGCCAGCTGACGAGCACAATGAACCTGAGTCTTAGCCTGCGGCGCGTTCAGCGTCCATCTAACGACCAGCTTAATGTCGGCGGCGTGCCGCCCGCCATTGTCGTCCGTAGCTGTTCGTTCATGATGAGAAACGCCCCGAGACCGTGGAAGTCGTTCTCGTTTCGCTTGCGTGCGAAGTAGTAGGCCAGATCGCCGACGTTCGTGCCTTCGCAGATGTCAACCAGTTTGGTCAAGCCGTCTGCCCCGACCGAGAGTTTTGTCAGCACGCCCTTGTAGCCTTTGAGCGCCACTTCACGATATCGCTTGCTCACGTAGCCGCGCTTGACGGCCATCCAGATGGCGTAGGTGTACATGCTGGAACTGGAAGTCTCAAGCCAGTTTTCGGCCAAGTCGCCTTTGTCCACCACCTGATACCAGAGGCCGGTTTTCTTATCTTGGAAACGCGCGAAGGCTTTGACGAGTTGCTGCACGAGCGCGATGAGCTTGGGGCGATTCGGATGGTTCGCGGGCAAGAGTTCTAAGACTTCAATCAACGTCAGCGCGTACCAGCCGATGGCGCGACACCAGAAGAAGTGTGAATGATGCGTGACCGGATCGGCCCAAGCTTGCGCGCCGCTCTCGTCGTAGGCGTGAAAGAGGAGACCTGTCTGGGGGTCGCTCAAATGCTTGGCGTAGATGAGCAGTTGCTTGGTCGCTTCGTCGTTCGTGTATGCCGAGTCGCCGAACATCTGGCCGTAGCGGATGAGAAACGGCAGCGACATGAAGACGCCATCGGCCCACAGTTGCCCCTCGCGGCTCTTGGTGTCCGCGTGCCAGAAGCCGCCGTCTTTGGTGCGCGGGTAGGTGTCGAACGTGTGCCTGATCTTATCGGCGGCGAGTTTATATTTTTCTTGCTTCGTCTCTTTGTACAAGATCAGTAGCAGATTGCCCGGCAGCATGTAGTCGAGCGCGCTGATGGGCCGGTTGATTTGACCCTGCTCGTCCACGTGCAGATCGATCCAGTCCTTGATGTGATCGAGATAACGCTTATCCTTCGTCCGCAGATAGACTAGATATTCGCCGTAGAGGTAGAGCGATTTGGCGTAGCCCCAGCCCTTGAGCGATTCGGCGGTGGGATAACGCTTGATGGTTGACTCGACCACAGCCTGCGACCAATCGGTTGCAGTCTGCGCGCGCGCATCGCGCCACGCAGACCTGTCGCTTGCGCCTGACTCTGCGTCTGCGCGCATAGTGCCCGGCGACACTGCGACTGTTTGCGCCAAGATGATCAGCGCGATCAGAGTCGCCAAGGCTTCACGCTTGCGCCGTTGTGTCATCGTCTGCTCGTTCCTGTCTTCACCCTTGCGGATGGAAGAGATGTTCGCGGTCGGCCGGATTGGTGGCGGAAATCTTCATTAGCATCACGCGAATTTTTTCATCGCCATATACAGCAGCGGCGCGGCGCAACAACGGATAGAGCATCTGCGGCGGCCATTCGCCGAGTTGCTGATGCGGCCACTTCCGCGCGCCGACGGCGAAGGGATAAAGATATTCGAGCGCGCGGCGAATGCTACGCCCGTCTGTGGTCTGGTAATGCCACAGATCAACGCCGACGTTTGCGCCGAGCGCCGCGAGCGTCATCAGCCCGTCGAGGTTGCCGACGCTGTAGCTCCAAGCCTTTGTGCGGACCAACTCCAGAGGCTGTTGGCCGTCCGGCTCGATCTGGCGTGCGATGCGTTTCTGTCGCGCGGCTTGCAGGATGCTCGCGGCTAAATCTCTCTTGCCGAGAAAGAGCGCGAAGGACGTGGCCTGCACATCGTAGTAAGTGCCGTGATTATTTTCCGCCGCCGCTTCGTCGCGCCCGTTCTTGCTCTCCAGCATCCACTGAAGAAATTTCGCATACCAGTCTTCAACGCCGCGCTCGTCTGTCTCCGTCCAAGCCTTCGAGCCGGCCAACAGGCCCGTCGCATCAACCACGCGCGTCAGCCCGCGCGTCTCAATCAGACCGATGCCGCGCCCCGTGTTGACGCCGGGAATGAACTGCGCGTACTGCAAATTCGGATTCATTCGCGTCGCCGGCTCGATGAACCATGTGCGCAGCAGTTGCGCCGCTTTCGCCGCATAGGCTTCGTCGCCTTTGAAGTAATAAGCGAGCGCGAGCGTCTCGACCGCATCGGTCATCTGATCGAGACTGCGGTGATCCGTGAGCTTGTTGATCTCCGGATTGCGCTCGCCGTCGCGCCGGATGTAGGGCAGCCCCGTCGTAGTTTTCGGGTTCGGCCAGAAGTACGGCGCTTGACTCATGTAGTCGTGCTTGTCGCCGCTCGGCGGCGCGACCGACTTGCTCACAACCGAGAAAGGGCCGGCATTGAGCGCCTTGTGCGCCTCGCCTTCAAGCTTGCTGAGCGCCGCATCAAACGTCTTATCGCCCGCCAGAATGCTCCGCTTCGTCGCCGCCAGCTTGCGTGCATCAACCAGAAAGACGCGCGGCGGATTGCCCTGCGCTGTCTGCGCCTGAATAGATTGACGCGCCGCGCCGACGAAGACGATGAGACAACAACACAACAACACTTGTTTCTTCATCACGACTAACAGTTCTCTCTTTCTTGATTGACAATTTACTAACCTAACCTGTCTTGCGCCCAGAGAGGCGCTTTCTCATGTGCAGACAAGCAGCCGCGCTGAGTGTGGCGGCATATCTTTAATCGTGAACACGCCTTCGTGCCGGCCGAGTTGTGCGCTGCTCCAATGGTCTGCAATCTGGCAGGCGTGCGGCAGTTGGACTGAGAGCGCTTGCGGCGCGTCCGTCCAGTTGAACAGGCAGACCATACGCGCAGCCGCACGATTAACCACGCCGACGCTTAACGAATCGTCCGCGAACGTGGCCGCGACGCCCGTCGGCGGCAACAGCTTCTTGAGCAGCGCGAGTCGTTCCGGCGAAATCTTCGTCAGATCATCGCCCGATAACACCATTCCACCGGCGGCATAGATCGCGGTCGCATGAAATTGAAACTCTTCGGGCGAGAGATCACCCATCAGCACGACGGCGTCTGGATCGTTCCACCACAGACGTGCGTTCTGCCAGTTGCGACTTAGGTTCTGGCGCGCAGTGCCTTTGAAGCGCTCCCACACGCGCTTGATGTCGTTTGAACTGCGCGCGCCGTGAACGAGGCCGAGCGAAGGCCAGAGCGGATGATTGCAGCCGAGGATGAAGCTCGCGCTCGCGCCCCTGAGGATCGCTTGCATGCCGCGCCGGTAGGCTTCGATGCGTGTGGCGCGCGCATCGTGAAAACGGCCGCCGTGAATCGCGCCCCAGAAGTTTGCATCGAGTTTGAAGTAGGTGCAGCCCCAACTTTCGCGCATGGTGCGAAAGACCGACTCAAGGTGCTGTTGCGCCTCCGGGTGCGTGCCGTCGAGCACGTACCAAGGGCCGCGTCGCCAGCCGCCGAACGTGACGCGATCCGAGCGGAGCGGTTTGCCTTCTTCGTCACGCACAAACCAATCCGGGTGCTGCTGGAAGACGTGCGACTGCTCTTCCGCGACGAACGGCGCGACCCAGATGGCCGGCTCGAAGCCGCGCGCGCGAATCTGTTTAAGTACGCCCTGCACGTTGCCGCCGAAAGCCGCGCCCGGCTCCAACCAATCGCCCATCGCCGGTTGATAGCCGTCATCTATTTGAATGTACTTGAGACCCGGAATGTTTTTGGCGATGAAGTCCAGATTGTCGAGCACCTGCTCAGCCGTGACGCGCGGCCCGAAGCAGTACCAAGAGCACCAGCCCGTCGGTAGCGTCTTCGTGCGCAAGGGCGGATGGTTCTCGCTCAAACGCGCGGCCAGTTGCGCGAGCAGTTGTTCGCGCGCTGCGCCCGATCTGAAAGTGAACTCTTCCAACTCCCACGTCTCACCCGGCTTCAATTCCAAGCCTTCAGTGTCAACGACGACTTGCAAAGATGAATCGCGCAAGTAGAACTGCCCGATGAAGCGGCGGCATGAGGTGAAAGCCAATAGATGACTCTCTTCGTCAGTTGGCGCGAGCGTCAACATGCCGTAGCAGACGCGCGCGCCGGTCGGCGTCGGCAGTTTGTAGTGTGCTGCGTCCGTGTAGGAACTGTAGTTGACGGGTTGGCCGAGCGTGCCGCCCGTCTGGCTCAACATCTGAAAGCCTTCGCCGTAGAGCTTTGTCTCCGGCGCGAGCGCGTGCGCGATGTCAAAGAGCACAACCTCTTTCACGTGCACTGCCGCGCGGCCGCGATTGCTCAACTGCGCATGGCAGAGTGCGCCGCGCCATTGTTTGATTAGACTAATCTGCCTCGTGTCTTGCGTCGCAGCAACCGGCACAACTCGGCCGGGCGCATTGACGAAGGCTCGTTGGTCAAGCCGACGAACCCGATTGCTCTGCTTTGCCCGACCAATGACGGACACCGCCGCCGCAAGTGGTGATGCGAGGGCGAGGCGGAGGACTTGACGGCGCGTGATCCCTTGTGACATTAGACCGACCCGCGTTCGCGCCTGCGCACGAAGAGTTCATCCTGCTTCGGCTCCGATTCGCATTCGACGACGAGCGTTGTGATGGGATCGTCCGGCGCGCGCTGCGGCAGGCCCGTAAAGCGCACACGGTATGTGTCCTGCTCGAAGGCCACAGGCTTGCCGGTCGCAAGCAAGCGCGCCGACTTGACCTTCGTCTGTAGGCCCGCGAAGGCGAGACCATCGCCGCCGGGCCAGAAGTGGACGTGGAAGTAGAGCGTGTTGCCGCGCCGTGTGAAGCTGCCGTTGCGCGAGCGGCGCGGCTGGCAGATGTCGGTCTCGTAAATTGATTGACCGTTCTTGTCCATCCACTGCCCGACTGTGTTGAGGATGCTGACCGACTCAGGCGGAACGGAGCCATCAGGTTTGGGGCCGATGTTGAGCAAATAGTTGCCGCCGTCGTGCGCGCAGGTGATCAGGTTGCGGACGATCTGCTTGGGCGTCTTCCAATCGTCGTCGGCGCGTTGGTAGCCCCAACTATCATTCATCGTCATGCAAGACTCCCAAGCGCGTCCCGCCTCCGCCGCTTCGATTCTCTGTTCAGGTGTGGAGAAGTCGCCGGGGAGTTTGTTGCGGTTGTTGACGATGATGTCGGGTTGGAGTTGAAAGACCATCCGGTTCATCCGCTCCGACTCCCAGCCTTTCGCATCGAGCGGCCAAGCGACGTCGTACCAGAGCACGTCAACACGGCCGTAGTTGGTCAGCAACTCGCGTATGTGCGTGTGTATGTATTCGACGAAGCGTTGGCGCGCGGCTTCATCCGTAGCGCAACGCGCGCCGTCGGGGTGATGCCAGTCCATCAGCGAGTAATAGAAGCCGACGCGCAAACCTTCGGCGCGCGCAGCTTCGACATACTCTCTGACCAGATCGCGCCCCGGCCCTTGTTTGGGCGCACAGAAATTGGTGGTCTTCGTGTCGAAGTTGCAAAAGCCTTCGTGATGCTTGGTCGTCATGACCATGTATTTTTGGCCGGCGCGACGTGCGAGTCGCGCCCACTCGCGCGCGGCATTCGGTTTCGGCGTGAAGCGCTTCGCGAGTTGCGCGTACTCGGTGGCGGGGAGGCCCTCCATCTCCATCACCCACTCGTGGCGACCCAAGACACTATAGAGGCCCCAATGGATGAACATGCCGAACTTGGCCTCGTGCCACCAACGCATGCGCCGCTCGCGGTCGGCCCGCGCTTCGGCGCTCTCCGGCGGCGGCGCGCTTGCACTCGACTGCGCCGTTTGAGCACTGACGATCTGACTCATGTCGGGCAGACTTGACGCTGCAAGGCCCGCGCCTGCGCCGAGCAGTCTGAGATAGTCGCGCCGCGAAAGTTGCTTGGTCTTCATGTGTAATGTTTCTCGGTTTCAAACGAGCGTCTACGCCGCGAGTCTGCGAGAGACGGCAGGCTCGAACGGCGGGGACGCTTCGGCATTAGGGAGTTGAGTACGTTGACGGCTGCGCCTGTCTGGCCCACCCTGTGATTCGTTTGCGCATAGCCGCCCATCACTCCCCGGCTAGAAGTTGATCCTGATCGATACTTGCATGACGCGCGGCGAGCGGGCCGTGCGCGGCGTGCCGAAGGTGGTGTTGGTCTGTCTGCCGGTGGCATCAAAGGTCATGGCACCGTTAATGTCCGTGAAATTCGTGCGATTGAACAGATTGTACATCTCCCAGCGCAGTTGAACTTCACGATTCTCACCTAAGCGCACGTTCTTGAACATCGCCAAGTCGGTATTGAAGATCGCGGGCAGGCGAATCAGATTGCGCTGTAGATTGCCGATACTCCCCGCAGTGCCGGGCTTGGCGAAGCACGACGTGTCAATCAGGTAGGGCGTGCCGTCGGGCGCAAACGTGCCCGGCTTCCGATTTGGATCACAGATCAGCACCGGGCGCGCGTTGATGTCGCCGCCGGTGAAGTCTGTGATGTTGGTGGCCGAGGCTGTGCCGGCGAAAGTCCAGTTCAAAGCTGTGCCGGTGCCGAACGTCTTGGGTTTGCCGGTGGCGTAAGACGTAGTGCCAGAAATCTGCAAACCGCGAAATAGCGCCCTGGTAAATCCGTTGTCCCAACGGCGGCTAAGATCGGGCAGGTCGTAGATGTAGTTGACGGTGAAGATGTGCGTTTGATCAAAGTCCGCCGGCCCGTAGTTAAACGCCCGGTAGGGCCGGCCCAAACTCACATCGCTGGAATCGTCGTCTTTGCCGTAGTCAAACGTCTTCGAGTAGGTATAGGCGACGCCGAACTGGAAGCCGCGCGTGTAGCGGCGATTCACTTGGACTTGCAGACCGTTGTAGTTCGAGGTGGCCGACCAAGTGGTCAGGTTGATATCACCGAAGCCGCGATAGGGGCGCAAGAAATTCGCGTCCAAAGCGCCGGTCTGGTGCGGCCCGTTTTGCCCGACCGCAGAGAATGGATTGCGATTCTCCGGGTGCAGATCGATGAAGCGCGCCGTGTCCGGCACTTGGTTTATGTTTCGCTTTTCGCCCAAGTGGCGGGCGAACGAGCCGACGTAACTGATCTCTACGACGGTCTTGAAACCGATGTCTTGCTGAACGCCAAAGCTGAAGTTATAGACGGCCGGCGTATGCGACTGGACTTCGACCGCATTGACGGTACTCGGCGAACTGAGGGCTGTGCCGACGAGATTCGCCAGATTAACTATGTTGCCGAAGTTGATGGTCAGCGTGCGATTGATCGGCGGATTGTTGACCAGATTGCCGCCCGTCGTACCGCCGCCGGGGCGCGGTGTGTGATAGACGCCGCCCATGCCGCGCAGCACAGTCTTGCCCTTGCCGAACAAGTCCCAAGCAAACCCGACGCGCGGCTCAAAATCAATCGGCTTAGTGATTCTGTAGCCTCGCGGTGCAGTGGGGTCAGTCCCTAGCACCAAGCCGTCGTTCGGATCGCCAACGAATGTGCCATCCGCATTCTTAACGAACGTGCCGACCAGATTGGTATTGGTTGAGAGCGCACCGGTGGCCGGGTTGAGTGCGCGCCGGTTGGCATTTGAACAGGCGGCTGTGGCCGGCGTGCCGCCGACGCAGAAAGGCAGATAGAGCAGCGGCGCTTTGGCCGGATTGTAGCGCGCCGGATCGAAGTTTGAGCCTTGACCATCAATCTGGAATAGAGGCGTGTGGTAGCCCACGCGCAGACCATAGTTCAGCGTGAACCGCCGCGTCATCTTCCACTCATCTTGCCCATACCACTGCAAGACTCTGATTTCGAGATTAGTGAAGGGCCGCGCGCTGCCTTCGCTATAGCTGTTGAAATTTCCGAGCAGCGCGTTCGCATACGCATAGCCCGTGTTGCCGAGCGAGGTGGTGAAGGTGCTGCTGGTGCCGAAGTTGAAGACCCCTGACCACTGCCCGCCGGGCGCTTCACCATTCAACAACCGCTCAAAATAAGCGCCGAATTTATAAGTGTGATTGCCGCGCGAGACCGTCAGGTTATCGGCGAAAGAGGGTTTGATGAAGTCCTGTCCGGCCTCGCCCCAACGATCAAGCCAGTTGATGTTGGCCGGCGTGCCCGCGACGCTCGTCCAACCCGTCGCGCGCGGAATGGTGCCAAGGTGGTTGTTTTTCGGGAAGAGTTGCGGCGCTGTGTAGTTCAAAGCCGAACGGGTCAAGGTGTCAACGACGCCATCGGCCGGGATGAACCCCTCGGTGTCATGCCGCATGCCAAAATTGAACTCATTGACTATCGTCGGGCTAAAGACGTGCACCCAGTTAGCCGACCAGCCATTGTCCGTGTAGAGATAGTGCGAGAGGATGCCCCAGCGATTGGCATCGCCACTGGGCCAGCCCGAAGTGCCCAGCCCCAAGTTATCTGAAGTCCACCACTGCGCCTTCGCGTACACGCTGTCTTTACTCGACGGCTTGAGATCAAACCGAAAGACGTAGCTGTGCTTGGGCACGTCAACGCTCTGCTGCGCGACGTAATTGTAGGCCGCGCCAGCGAGCGTGCGTCCACCCGGCGCATTAGGCAACGGGAAGAAGTTGAGCAACGCCTGTCCGCTCCGATTGATGCGACTCAAAGGAATGATATTCAAGCCTTGCGGGTTGTTGGGCGTCGCGCGCGCGGGATCGCGGAACTGTTGGCCGGTTAAAGGATCAATGATGACGACCGGTGTGCCGGTCGAAGAGACCGACTGCGAGAAGTCGCCGACCCGTTCGAGCGCCGACGGCATAGTCACAAACACGGGATCGGTCGGCGTGATCGTATGCGGCTTTTCCAGCGAGAAGAAGAAGAAAGCTTTGTTCCTGATCACGCTGGGCCCGCCTTCGCCAAACTTGGGCAGTGGGGTCGGGCCGCCAAAGTTGAAGCCCCAGATATTGTGCCGGTAGAGCGGCTTTTTCAGTCCCGCTTTATTACTAAAGAAGGGGCTGGCATTGAGCGCCTCATTGCGCAGGAAGTAATAGGCACTGCCCCGATATTCCTTGCCGCCGCCCTTCGAGACGATATTGATCAAAGCGCCGCCGTTGTTGCCGTACTCGGCCGCGTAGTTATTGCGCAAGACCTTGACCTCGCCGACCGCGTCCTGATTGATCGTCATGCTGATCTTGTTGTTGCCGCTTGGCTCGGCGGCATTCAAGCCATCAATCGTGGCGACGGCGGAACGACCGCGCTGCCCGGAGATGTTGGGTAAGTTAGTGCCGAAGCCTTCGCCCACAGCTTCAATGTCATCGTCATTGGAGGTGCCGGGGATCAAGCGCAGGAGCGAAGTGATATCGCGCCCCTTCGTCGAGATCAGGTTGATCTGATCGGCGGTCAGCCGCGCGGTGAGATCGCTGCTCTCTTTTTCGACCACGGGGCCGGTGCTCACTATGGTGACCATCTCGGCCACTTGGCCGGTCTGCAACGCGATGTCGCCGAGCGCCAGATTCTCGTTGGCGCTTAAGACCGCGCCCTTGCGCTCCAGCGTCTGGAAGCCCTGCTGCTCAACCTTGATCGTATAGACGCCGGGCTGCACCGCCGCGAAGCTGAACCGGCCTTCTTCATTCGTCGTGCTGCTGCGCGCCTCGGCCGTGCGCTCGCTGATGAGCGTGATTGTGGCACCGGGGATTATGCCGCCGGTTGCATCGGTCACCGTGCCTGAGATTGTGCCCGTGATCGTCTGCGCCATAGCCGACAGACCCAAACAGAAAATCATAAGCAGACCGAGCAGCAACTTTGACCAGTGATGCGTTAAGCTAGACATAGGAAGGGACTCCTTTTCTTCTGGTGGTTCTTCAGCGCAGGTTATTCCATGCGCGGGGCCTGAGCGCCCTGCAGACAGGGCGCGCTCGGGTAGCCCCCGCACCGAACCTTAAGCAAGCCAATTTGTCCAATCTTGGAACAAATTATGTATTCCTTAACGCAAGATATGCCCGGAACTATTGGGCGGGCGTGAAAGAGCTTTGCCCGATCACAGAGTTCCTTACTTTAAGACTAAACTTCAGATGTCGATTCGGGGTGGCGGCTGTGCGCCCTCGATGCACGCAGTCAAGCCCTATCCCTAAAGCGGAAGCAAACGATCAAGACAGGCAGCAACGTAGCAACCGAAAGCCTGCTCATAGCAATTTAGCGCGCGTCCTTAACCGCCCCGAAGAAACCGTTTTTGAAATGATAAAGGGTCAGAGAGATCACTAAAAACCCTGCATTCACTCTTGGTGCTGACATTATACTTGCTTTTGTTACCGATAACAAGTATTATTTTTACCGGTAACAGTCCGCAACCGTCCGCTGTCTTTATTGGCTGACGAGGGACATCCGTTATTAATCGGTCACAGCTTACCGAGCTACTGAGCTTCATCGAGTAACGTGACCGCCAGCTATATAGGTTGATAGCTTTGTTCAGACAGCCAACAATTTAACCGTGGCGCTCACGCGAGTCGCCGAATGGTTCATGTCAGCCCTTGGAGGTTTTAATGCCAAGCCTGCGATACGCAGATCAAGTGGTAATCATCACCGGCGGCAGTAGCGGGATCGGCCGAGGCTGCGCGCAGGAGTTCGTCCAGGCCGGCGCAAAGGTTGTCATCTGCTGCAACAACGAAGCGGAAGGTTCTGCCGTCGCTGCTGAGCTACGCGCGTCTGCGCTGGCGCAAGCGGCCGGCGACGCCGTGTTTATCTTCTGCGATGTCCGCAAACTCGAAGATGTGCAAAATCTGATCGAGGCCACGGTCGCTCGATATGGGCGGATTGATTGCTTAATCAACAACGCCGGCTGGCATCCGCCACACAAGCCGATTGATGAATTTTCCGTCGCAGACTTCCGCGACTTACTCGATCTCAATCTCGTCAGCGTCTTCACCGCCTGCAAATTCGCGCTGCCCTATTTGCGCCAGACGCGGGGCAACATCATTAACATGTCGAGTCTGGTGGCTGTCATCGGCCAGCACAACGCGCCGACTTACGTCGCCACGAAAGGCGCGCTCACGGCCTTTACTAAAGCGTTGGCCATTGACGAAGCCGTTCATGGCGTGCGCGTCAACTCGGTCTCGCCGGGCAACATCTACACGCCGCTCTGGCAGGCAGCGATTGATGCTGCGCCCGACCCGCTAGCGTGTCGCGCTGAAGGCGAGGCCGCACAGTTGCTCGGCCGCATGGGTTGCGTCGAAGAGGTTGGCCGCTTATGTCTCTTCATCGCGGCCGAGGCGACCTTCACGACCGGCGTGGATCACATCATTTCAGGCGGCGCGGAATTGGGCTACGGACGAAAAAGCTAAGCCAGACGGCCTTGAGACTGCTGGCTTAAACACGCTGCCGGCAGACAGCCATCAACGTCTCAGTGCATATCGCTTTGCTCCCGATGCGACCTTAGTCTTTGCGCGCACGACGGGCTGCGCGCCGCAAGAGTTGCGGACGACGAGTTCAGGCGGGAGGATGATCTGCTGCGTTTTGGCGGCCGGCGACTTATCTTCGATGAGTTGCAAGAGCAAATGCGCCGCTTGCTCGCCCATCTCGCCCCTTGACCAAGAGACGGTCGTCAGGGGCACGCGCAGCATATCGCCGTAGTGGATATTGCCTGCGCCGACGAGCGCCACATCTTGGCCGACTTGCAGGCCGGCCTCCTCCAGCGCTTTCATCGCGCCGATGGCCGTCGGATCGTTGACAGCAAAGATCGCGTCGGGTACATCGCCCGCAGCCAGCCACGCGCGCATCGCTTCGTAGCCTTCGGATTCCAACAGGCCACAGGGGCGGACGAGCGCCGCGTCGTACCGGAGCTTGCGCATGACCAGAGCCTGTCTATAACCCTCTAAACGTTCTGCGCTCACTGAAGAGGCGTCACCTTGCAGATGCCCGATGCGCCGGTGACCGAGTTTGATCAGATGGTCGGTCGCAAGCCGACCGACTTGTATGTTGTCGGTTGCCACCGCCGGGCAACGCAGATTGATCATTGTGCGATCGACGAGCACGATCCGCGCGCCGCCTTTGACCATCTTGCGATACGCTTTGGTCTCAGTCGGCGGCAGCACCGAACTGATGATCAGCCCGTCTGTGCGTTGCAGTAAGGTCTCGACTTCGCCAAGCTCGCGCGTGGGGTCTTCCTCCGTGCTACAGATCAGGATTTGGAAGCCGGCGGGGCGCGCGACGGATTCGATGGCGCGCGTGACCTCGGCGAAATATAGATTCATCAAGTCCGGCACGACGATGCCGATCAGATAAGAGCGGTTAGTCGCCAATGCGCGGGCATATTGGTTGGGCTTGTAATTCAAACGCCGCGCGACTTCCAGCACGCGCGCGCGCGTCTCGGCGTTGATGAGCGGATGATTGTTGATGGCGCGCGAGACGGTCATCTTCGACACGCCCAACTCGCGCGCGATGTCTGCGAGTGTTACCGGCATGAGCTTCTTAAATGTTAGCGACGCCGTTTGAATCTTACATTCATAAATGAATTTCCGCCACCAGAGATTTTGCCGGCGCGATGCGGACTAAAGCGTTCAGACCTTAATGCTAGAGACTGCGATGAAAACAAAAAGACAGCTTTGGTTGCTCCTGCTTACCTTGTTGGTCTGGTCTGCATATCTGCTGTTCGTTGAAAGCGCAGCGACAATTGCCCCCACGCACGCCGCTGCTATCACTGCTGCGCCACAGAACGACAGCACGGGCGTGTACAACGTCAGAGCGTTCGGGGCTAAGGGCAACGGCAAGGCGCTCGATACGCCGGCCGTCAATCGCGCGATTGAAGCGGCGGCGGCGGCGGGCGGCGGCACGGTGCGCTTCCCCGCAGGCACATATCGCTGCTTCTCGATCCACTTGCAGAGCAACATTGCGCTCTACCTAGATCAAGGTGCGACTATCGTCGCGGCTGATCCGGCCGACGGAGATGGTCGCTACGATCCGCCTGAGCCAAACCAGTGGGACAAGTATCAAGACTTCGGCCACAGCCATTGGCACAACAGTCTGATCTGGGGCGAGGGCTTGGAGAACGTTTCGATCCTCGGCCCCGGCCTCATCTGGGGCAAAGGGCTTGTCCGCACCGGCGCGCAGTCGCGCACGCGCGCACAGAACGATGCGCTACGCGATGCGCCGACCAACCGGCAGGAAGCTCCTTTCGGTTATCCCAATGCGCGCGATGCGGTGGAGTCCGGCTGGGCTAACAAGTCGATCAGCCTCAAGCTCTGCCGCAACGTCATTATCCGCGACGTCTCGATCCTGCACGGCGGCCACTTCGCTATCCTCGCCACAGGCGTTGACAATCTCACGATTGACAACGTGAAGATCGACACGAACCGCGACGGCATAGACATAGACTGTTGCCGTCAGGTGCACGTCTCGAACGCAAGCGTCAACTCGCCTTTCGACGACGGCATCTGTCCGAAGAGTTCCTACGCGCTCGGGTTCGCGCGTGCGACCGAGAACGTGACCATCACGAACTGCCAAGTCAGCGGCTACGACGAGGGCACGTTTCTTAATGGCGGTTACAAGCGTGAGTATAAAGAGTACAGCCACAACAGCCCGACGGGCCGGATCAAGTTCGGCACAGAATCCAACGGCGGCTTCAAGAACATCACGATCTCAAACTGCGTCTTCGACTACTGCCGTGGCCTCGCGCTCGAAAGCGTGGACGGCGGCCTACTTGAAGACGTGACTATCAACAACATCACGATGCGCGACATCACCAACGCGCCCTTCTTTCTCCGCCTTGGCAATCGCGCGCGCGGGCCAAAAGAGACGACGACCGTTGGCGCGCTTCGGCGCGTGCAGATCAGCAATGTCGTTATCTACAACGCCGACCCGAAGTACGCCTCGATCATCAGTGGCATTCCGGGTCACGACATCGAAGATGTACGCTTGAGCAACATACGCATCTACTATCAAGGCGGCGGCACACGCGAACAGGCCGCGCTCGCACCGCCTGAGAAGGAGACGGATTATCCTGAACCGACGATGTTTGGCGAGATGCCGGCCTACGGATTCTTCATGCGCCACGTGCGCGGACTTGAAATGGATGATGTCGCGGTCAGCTATCTACGGGCAGACCTGCGCCCGCCGTTCGTGCTGCGCGACATTACAGGTGCAGACTTTCAGAACGTCAAAGCGGTGCACGCGCCAGCCGTGCCGATCTTCGTGCTGGAGAACGTCGCAGACTTCAGCACGCACCAATGCTGGCCGCTGCCAGACATGCGGCTTGAGCGCGTGCAGCAGAAGAAGCTGTAGTGGCGTTAGCGTTGGTTTAAGGCGTGCGGTTCTCGACTAAAGTTTTCGATAGTAGCCACCGGCGGCGCACGGGCGACATAGGACGAGACCGTCAGTGTCTTTGACTTCGCGGCCGTCGTTGACGCCCTCGCCGCAACGCGCGCAGAGGACGCGCGAGCGCGGGCGACCCGGCGCGTCCATCTCGCCGTAGTCCACTCGAACGCGCTCGATCTTAAACAACTCGTCGTCCGCCGCTTCTCTGTAGGTGCGAAACTGCCGCTCCTTCTTGCTCTCGATCTCCGGGTGGCGCGCATCGGCCAGCGCGCGCGACTCTTCCAAAGCCACGAGGCGCACGGCCGCGCCCGTCTCTATGTTGAGAAAGGTCGCGGCGACCTTGCCGTAGTCCAGATACTTCAAGCTCCGCTTGCCGAGCCGCACGCCCGTCACCGCGCCGACCGCATCCGCCATGCAACGGTCAATCTCAACCCATACGATCAGCTTTTTCCGATCTGCGCCGCGCGGATCGTTGACGCCGATCAAGCGACAGCCCAAGACGGCCATCCGCGCACCCAACAATTGTCCGGCGCACATGTGCCCGTGCAGGCGACCACATTCCGCCAGCAGTTCATCAAGCGTCGGTTGCCCTTCCTGCATCGCTTCGACTGTCTCCATATGTCTCAGTATGACAGAAAACCGTTGCGCGCGCCGACCGTGCGCGCGGGCGCGAGAGTATTTTATCTGCGCTCGCGCAGCCCAGATCAGATCAGCGAATTTCGACCAAACGGATGAATGACAACGGCTTTGACTATTTCGGTTCGACCGGCAGCCCGGCCTTGACCCAAGCGTCAAAGCCGCCGTAGAGCGGATGCACATTCTTCCAACCATGCTCTGCGAGCACTTGCGCCACACGGGCGCTCGATGCTTCGTGCGGTCAAGTGCAATAGGCGATGACCACGCGATCACGTGGGATGTCGGCCAGATGCGCTTCTATCTCATCGGCGGGCACACGCAGCGCGCCCGGTAGTTTCGTGTCTGCCTCAGCCCACGCCGTTGGATTGCGCGTGTCGAGGAAGACGAACCGCTCGCCGCGCGCCATCCGCTCGCTCACCTCATCAACGGTGACTCTCGTTGTTTCCATCTTCTCTGTCTCCTCCCTATCTATTTCAGCACGTCACGCTCATGCTGTTTGCTCGTCGCCGCTTGCGTCTCGTCTGCGGGCGCAGGCGCGCGCTCGCCCATCACGACATGCACTTGATGTTCTGCGCCGTCATCCTTGAGCGCAACTTCATCAGCCGGCTGCGGCACACCATCCACTTCAATGCTCGCGACACCGCGACTTATGCCCGCAGGGTTCTCGACTTTGATGCGATAGCGCGCCCGACCATAACGGTAGTTGATCTCATATTCGCGCCACCAGCGCGGGATACATGGCGCAAGTTGCAAACGCTCGCCGCGCAGACGGAAGCCGAGAATGAATTCCAGCCCCGCGCGATACATCCAACTGGCCGAGCCTGTGTACCACGTCCAGCCGCCGCGCCCCGTGTGCGGCCAGACCGCATAGACATCGGCCGCCGCGACGTAAGGCTCGACCTTGTACTTGTGCAGGCCCGCGCGCGTCGCGGCGTGATTGATCGGGTTGAGCAGCGCGAACAGTTCGCCCGCATGGTCGCCATCGCCCAGGAGCGCGTAGGCGATCAAGACCCACAGCGCGGCGTGCGTGTACTGGCCGCCGTTCTCGCGCACGCCCGGCACGTAGCCTTTGATGTAGCCGGGATCGAGCGGACTCTTATCAAATGGCGGCGTGAAGAGGATGACCAAACCTTCGCCGCGCTGGATCAGATACTCTTCGACCGCAGCCATCGCACGGTGCGCGCGATGCGCATCGGCCGCGCCGGAGATGATGCCCCAACTCTGCGCAATCGAATCAATGCGGCACTCTTCGTTCTGCGCCGAGCCGAGCGGCGTGCCATCGTCAAAGTACGCGCGCCTGTACCAATCGCCGTCCCACGCTTCGGCTTCGAGCGCCTGTTTCAACTGCTCGACGTGCGCGCGATAGTCTTCGGCGCGTTGCGCATCATCGCGCGCCTCGCAAATGGGCGCGAACTGCGTGAGCGTCGTGTGGAGAAACCAACCGACCCAGACGCTCTCGCCCTTGCCCCCGTGCCCGACGCGGTTCATGCCGTCGTTCCAATCGCCCGAACCCATCAACGGCAGTCCGTGCGCGCCCGTCTTCAGACTCCGATCAAGCGCGCGCGCGCAGTGTTCGTACAGCGAGGCTGTCTCAGTAGAAACTGTCGGCTGCGTGTAAGACTCGTCTTCGTCCTCTTTCAACGGCGGCGCTTCGATGAAAGGGACTACTTCATCGAGCACAGCGCGGTCGCCGGTGACGCTAACGTAAAAGCTGACGACGTAGGGTAGCCACAACAGATCGTCGGAGAAGCGCGTGCGCACGCCTCTGCTAGTCGGCGGATGCCACCAGTGTTGCACGTCGCCCTCTGGGAACTGGTGCGCGGCGGCGCGCAGTAGTTGTGCGCGCGCGATGTCGGGCCGTGCATAGATCGCGGCCATCACGTCCTGCAACTGATCGCGGAAGCCGTAAGCGCCGCCCGATTGATAGAAGGCCGAGCGCGCCCAGATGCGGCAGGCCAAAGTTTGACAGAGCAACCAACGATTCAAGAGCATGTCGAGCGCCGCATCGGGCGTATGCACTTGAATAGTTTCAAGCATGTTGGCCCAACGCGCGAGCGTCTGCTCGAAAGCTTCGTTGACGGCATTCGGTTGCCGGAAGCGCGCGCGGACAGCTTCCGCCTCTTCGCGACTCTCGCCTGCGCCGAACAGAAAGAAGAGTTCGCGCGCTTCGCCCGGCGCGAGTTCTATGTTCACCTGCAACGCCGCGCACGGGTCAAGCCCTGCGCTGCTACGGCCCGCAAGGCGTGTGCGGCGCAACGCGGCGGGACGCGCGAGACTGCCGTTGCGTCCGATGAACTCCTTGCGGTCGCAGGTCGCGTTGCGCTCTTGCAAACTCACGTCAGCGAACGTCACGCGCCCGGCGAACTCGTTGTTGTAAGGATTGCGCGCGAAGATCGCGCCGCTCTCTGCGTCAATCTCTGTGATGACGTATGGCGTAGACTTGCTGCGCTCGACGCCGAGCACCAATTCGTTGTAGTTCGTCACGGACAGACGACGGCGGCGGTCTGTGCGGTTGCGCAGGCGCAGGACGGAAATCTTCAACGGCGCGTCCACGGGGACGAAGAGCAACAACTCTTGCGCAATGCCGTGGCTCGTGTGCTCGAAGACCGTGTAGCCTTGTCCGTGTCGAATCAGGTAAGTTTCCGGCTCGCGGATGGGCAACGGCGTCGGCGTCCAGACCGTGCCCGTCTCTTCGTCGCGCAGATAGATCACTTCGCCCGGCGGATCGCTCACCGTATCGTTCGACCAAGGCGTCAAACGATTCTCACGGCTGTTCGCAGACCAAGTGAAACCCGCGCCCGTCTCCGTCACTTGAAAACCGAAGTCGTGCTCGTTGGCGACGACGTTCGTCCAAGGTGCGGGCGTCCACTGCCCTTCGCCGAGTATCGTCACATACTCGCGCCCGCCTTCGCTAAACCCGCCGAGACCGTTGAAGAAGGAGAGTTCGGGCATCGGTGCGGGCGACTCCGGGTAGGTGCGTGAGGGCGCGCGCGCCGTGAAGGCGGGCGGCAACTCCGCTTCGGTCTCGCGGCGCACGAGTTGTTCTTCAAACGTGCCGCGTTCGGTCACGACGACGACGCGCGCCACCGCATGCAAGAGAATCCGGTCGGCGTCGGGCATCAAGTCGGCGCGACGCAGGAAGACGCCGCCCGGTTTGTCCTGTAAAGCTTGTGCGCTGCTCGAACGCACGAGCGCCTGCAACTCTTCCTGCAAGCTTTGTGCATAGCTCGGCGGATGATCGTTCAAGATCACCAGATCAATCGCCAGCCCCTTCAGACGCAAGTAGCCATGCCCGCGCAGCAGTTGGCGCACGGTGTTCAAGTCTTCCGACTTGTTGATGCGCGCCAGCACAATCGGCAAGTCGCCACTGATGCCATAAGGCCACAGCGCAGCTTGCGTCTTGCTGTTCATGGCCAGCACATGCGGGCGCGGGCGCAAAGATGGATCGGCGTAGAGCACACGACCGGCGAGGCGTTGGAAGAGGTGCGCCTCTTCCGCATTAATGTTGTGGTGGCGCATCTCAACCTGTGCCTGCGTCCATGCAAGCTGCTCTGCGCGCCCGAAGATTGACGGGTCGTGATACTTGTCCGCCAACGCTTGCGCTTCTTCGCGCGTGCGCGCGACGGCTGTGGTGAAGGTCAGGCGCACAGTCTCGCCGGGTTGGATGCGCACGCGCTGGCGCAAACTGAAGATCGGATCAAGCACCGCGCCGACCGTATTCGAGAGCGGGCGATCTTCAAAGACGACGACTGGCTGGGCCGGCGTGTGCCCGCGCCCGAGGAAGCGACTACGATCCGTCTCGTACTGAAGCGCGCCGATGCGCTCACCTTCCGTCACGACAATATGCACGCCATAGACCGGCTCATCCGTGCTGGCGCGCGGCCGCCGCCGCGCGATGAGCGCGTTCTCGGCCGCAACGAACTCGGTCTCGATGAACAGATTGCTGAAGGCCGGATGCGCGGCATCCGTCGCCGCAGGCGCAAGCACCACTTCGGCGTAACTTGTGACTTCGATCTCGCGCACGCGCGTTGACTGGTTGGTGAGCGAGAGGCGACGCAACTCCGCGTTGTCTTCGGGCGTGACGATGATCTCCATGTGCGTCCCCACACCTAGATCGCTGCGCCAGAAGTCAACTTTGTCCTCCGAGAAAGCTACTTCGTAAGTCTCAGGCTGCCGCCCGATGGGTTGATGACCGGCCGACCAAACCGTGCCGCGCCGCACGTCGCGCAGGTAGATGAACGAGCCGTAATGGTCGCGCGTCACGTCTTCGCGCCAACGTGTGACGGCAAGACCCGCGCACGCCGAATAGCCCGCGCCGGCCGTCGTCAGCATCACTGAATAAGTGCCGTTAGAGAGCAGTTGCGTGCGCGGCGTCGGCAAGTCGGGCGAGTCATAGACGCGCGGCGCAAGCCCCGTGAGCGTGCGCACCACGCGCCCCGACAAGACCTCTTCGGCGCGCGGGTGCGCCGCCGGGACACCGCGCGGGATGCGCTCCTGCAACAACAACTCGGTCGCTTGCACTAACGGCTCGGCATGGAAGCGGCGCTGCATCACGTCTTGGTGGAGCAGGTTGTCGAGCGCGACGAGGCTCATGCCCTGATGGTGCGCCATGAAAGCGCGAATGAGGACGTGCGTCTGGTTCTGCGGCAGGCGCTCCGGCGTGTAGTCAATCGCCTCGTAATAGCCGAAGCCACCAAGCGCGCCCGCACGCTCAAGGCGACGCAGATTCACGAACGCGGGTTGCGGCGCGATGAGTGCGGCGAGCATCGTCGCATAAGGCGCGATGACGAGGTCTTCGCTGAGGCCGCGTTTTAGGCCGAGACCGGGCACGCCGAACGGGCCGTATTGATAATTGAGATGCAAGTCGCGCGCGTTGTAGGCCGCTTCGGAGAAGCCCCAAGGGATGCGTCGCTCCGAGCCGTATTCGATCTGCCGTGCGACGATGGCATGATATGTTTCGTCGAGCAGCGTCCGCTCGTAATCGCGCATCACCAGCAGCGGCATCAGGTACTCGAACATCGTGGCCGTCCAAGAGATGAGCGCGCGCCCGCCATCCACTGGCGTCAACTGCCGACCTAAGCGAAACCAATGCTCCTGCGGCACGTCGCCTTTGGCGATGGCGATGAAACTCGCGAGCCGCGCTTCCGACGCAAGCAGATCGTAATAAGAGTTGTCGCAGCGCCCGGCCGTGACGTTGTAGCCGATGACGAAGACTTTGCGTTCCGGGTCGAGCAGGAACTTGAAGTCCATCTCATTGAAGATGTGCGTGCAGACTTGCGCCAACTCGCCCGCGCGTTCGATGAGCGTGCGCGTCGCCCGCGCAGCTTCTTCCAGACTGCGGCTCAATAGTTCGAGCGCTTCGCGCGCGGCAACCTGCTCCGGCGCGTTTGTCGCTGCCTCGCGTTTGCTCTCGGCGCGCAAGGCATCGAGTTGCGTTAACGCTTCTTCATATCTCTCAACGGCGCGTGCTGGCGTGGTGACGCGCTCAAGTTCGCGCGCTGTCTCCGTCCAGCGCGCGACCAGTTCAGCGGGCAAGAAGTTGAGGCGCGAGGTCAGTTGCGCCGCTAAGATGAACGTCTCGTGGGCCACGACGTGCAGGTCGCGCGCGAGGTTTTGCGTCTGGCGCTGCAACGCGCTGAGCCAGAAGCGAAGTTCGGCAAAACTCTCCGCACCGTGCTCCTGCGCGAGCGCGCCGACGATGTCTTCGAGCACCAGCGCGCGCCCAGTGAGGGCAGCGAAAAGTTTCGCCCAACCGCTCAGGGTCTCAGGTTGCGCGCCCGTCACGAGCTGCGTGCAGGCGTCCAATTCATTGCGCAGATGCTTGACGGTCACGACCTCCGTGCGCTGCCGCACGGAGCCGAGCCGAGCCGCCTCTTCGTTCAGCAACGCGACCGTGTCCGCCAGTCCGCGCAATGTGCCTGCATCGAACAGCGCGCGGTCTGCCAACTCAATGCAAGCCTGCTTGACGGCGAGCAGATGGCCGGCAAGGTTGCCGCTATCCACCGTCGAGATGTACTGCGGCTGAAGCGGTGCGAGCGTGCGCGTGTCGTACCAGTTGAAAAAATGGCCGTGAAAACGCGGCAGTTGATTGAGCGTGGCGCAGGTGAGTTCGAGGCGTTCGATGAGTTCCAGCGTGCCGAGATAGCCGAAGTCGTGCGCAGCGACGGTCGAGAGCAATAGCAGCCCTGTGTTCGTCGGCGAAGTGCGATGCGCCACGACCGGGCGCGGGTCTTCCTGAAAATTATCGGGCGGCAGCCAGTGGTCTTCTTCGCTGACATAAGTCTCGAAGAAACGCCACGTGCGTCGCGCGACGAGCCGTAACGCTTGCGCCTCGTCCGCGTCGAGTTGATGCCGCTCGTAAATGAGTCGGCGGCTCACTTGATAGGCGACGAGCGGCGAGAGCACCCAGCCCAACAAGAACGGCGCGGCGCTCAAGGCAGCGCCGAGACGCAACCATAGGATGAGCACAGCGCCCATGACCGCTATGGCCGTCGCGGGCCACATGAAGCGGACGACTGTTGCGAGGTCGTGCGCGCTGCCGCGCTCGGCTTGCGCTGCGGTCATCCATTCGAGCAGGTGCCGACGCGAGACGAGCTTACGCCAGAGCGTGCGCGCGATGGCGTCACACATCAGATAAGCTTGATGCGCGAGGAAGATGATCGTCAGCGCAACCTGCGCGGTGTTCGTCCGCGCGTCGCCCCACACGCTCCAGAAGTGGCTCGTCCAAGGGATGCCGCGCGGATGCAGCAGCAGGCTCGTCGTGACGTGCGCATAGACCGGAAAGGCGAGCGTCAGCAACACGAAGAGCGTCCACAGCGCGGGCGAGCCGGGCAGCAGCGTCCAAGCGCAGATGAGCCAGACGAGCGTAGCGGGCGCGACGAGGCTGCGCCGTAGGTTGTCGAAAATTTTCCAGCGCCCGATGAGCGGCAGCTTGTTCCGGCGTTTGTGGCCTTGCGCATCCGGCACGCGCGGCAAGAGCCAACGCGCGAGTTGCCAATCGCCGCGCGTCCAGCGATGTTGGCGTTGAGCGAAGGTATCGTAGTGCGCCGGATAGTCGTCTAACAACTCTATGTCGCTCGTGAGCGCGGCGCGCGCGTAGAGCGACTCGAACAGATCGTGACTGAGCAGCGAGTTTTCGGGCGCGCGGCCCTTGAGCGCGCGCGTGAACGTGTCCACATCGTAGAGACCCTTGCCGGTGAAGATGCCTTCGCCGAAGAGGTCTTGATAGACGTCCGAAGCGGCGGTCGTGTACGGATCGATCCCCGTGTTGCCGGAGAAGATGCGCGCGAAGCGCGAGCGCGCGGCACTCTCCAGAGACACGCTGACGCGCGGCTGAAGGATGCCGTAGCCGCGCACGACGCGCCCTCGTTGCGCGTCGTACTGCGGCTGATTGAGCGGGTGCAAGGCGACGGCGACGAGCCGACGCGCAGCATCGCGCGGCAGTTGCGTGTCCGAGTCGAGCGTGATGACGTAGCGAATTTTGCTGAGCAGCGCAGGCGCGGCCGTTGCGACCGTGAACGTCGTGTCGCGCGCGCCGCGCAGCAGGCGATTAAACTCTTCGAGCTTGCCGCGCTTGCGTTCCCAACCCAGCCACTCCCCTTCACGCTCGTTCCACAGGCGACGACGCATGAAGAGGTGGAAGCGGCGCGGCCGTTCGTCGCCGCCGCGATGGCGCGCGTTCAACTCCTCGATGCCGCCGAAGGCCAACTCCAACAGCGCGTCATCGTCCGGCATCTCTGCACGCGGAGCGTCGGCAAAATCGCCGAGCAGCGCGAGGTATAGGTTTTCGTCTTGATTGGCGAGGTAGTGGACTTCGAGCCGCTCTAACAATTCTTTGATCCCGTCCGCGCTCGTAAAGAGCGTCGGCACGACGACCATCGTCGCGGCGTCGGCGGGAATGCCGTCTTTGCTCTCCATCGAGGGCAGCAGGCGCGGGCCGAGCAGGTGCGTCACATCCCAGTTCAAGATGCTCAACGCGAGATCGCTGGCCGGGATGAGCGACAACATGACGAAGGCCGTGAGCAGACCGAAACTCGCGCCCGCGTGATAGGCGATGGCGACGAGCGCCGCGACGATGAACGAGGCGAGCAGCGCCAGCGTGCCCAGATAAAAAAGCGTCGGGTGCGCAAGCATGGCTTGGCGGAGCCGCTCGCGCGGGCGCGCCCGATAGGCGAAGTTTTTTTCCAACTCCGCGCAGCCGTCGTCGATCAGGTAGTAGCCGACGTGCGCGTGCAAACCGTCGGCCGATTCGGTTGCTTGCGTAGCCATGCGCACGGCTGTGTGCGCCACGTCGAGTTCGGGCGCGCGCGTGCGTTTGCTGATGCGCTCGATAACGTGGCGGTAGCGGTCGCGCGTGGCGAAGTCCATCCGCGCATAGACGCCGGCCGGGTCAGCGCCTAACACGGGATCAACCAGACTCACGCTCTCGAAGAAGTCGCGCCAGTCGAGCGTCGAGAGCAGGCGCATCGAGGTGATGATGTTGCCGACCGTCACTTGCGCGGCGGCCTGTCGTTGATGTTCGAGGTGGACGATCTGTTCGGTGGTCTGCCCACGTTTCTGCAACTGCTTATCGAGCCAGTCGAAGAACGGCATGACTGCCGGGTCTTGCTCGCGCAGCCGCTGCGTCAACTGCACGACGAAGGCGCGATCCAAATCTTCACGCTGACCCAATCGGCCGGCGAGCAAAGATGTCAGGCTGTTAGACTCTCGGCCCGCGAGTTCCAACAGCTTATCGGCGAGCGCGTCCGCCTCTTCGCGGGCCGCACGAGCGGCCACTATTCGCGCTGCCAGCCGGCGCAGGTTCTCCACGAGCGCCAGTCGCAGACTGATTGCGACGGCCCACAACTCACCGATGGTGAGCGGCGCGTGCTGCTGGTATGCGCGGATGAAGCGGCGCAGCGTGTCGGTATCAAGGTGGCTGTCTGTGTGCGCAATGAGGGCCAAGGCGAGCGCGTAGATGCGCGGGTAGCCCGCTAGTTCGCCCGTCTCCAATTTGGGCAGTTCGCGGTAATAACCGGCGGGCAGGTCTTCGCGCACCTCGCGCAGTTGGTCTTCGACGATGTGGAAGTTATCAACGAACCACTCGGCGGCCGGCGAGATGGCGCTCTCTCTGCGGATGGCTTCGGCGAGCGTGTGGTAGGCGGCGACCAATGCCCGCGCGTTCTCTTCGAGGCGCGGCAGCAGCCGACGGCCACGGCGCGGGCTGTCCGACACCCGATGCTCTGCGGCGAGCGTCGCGGCATACTGCTCCAGACGCTCGACGCTATATAGCTCTTCGCGGATCGGCAGTTCGTCGCGCGCGTCTGTGGCGCGATGAAACAAGGGATTCAGAACTGAAGCGATATCCATACGCATGTCGGCTCGTTTACGGGTAGAAGTTATCATTAAACGTTTGCAAAACTCTCACCGTCTCAGCTTAATCCGTCTGCCACATTGACTCGCCCTCAGAACGGGAGTAAAACCGCAAACATAATCTCTCTCCTCCTGTTCAGTTCAATAAGGAGACGACTCCGATGCCTGATAATAATAAGCCGACGGTCTTGATCGTTGATGATTCTACCGATATTCGCTCAATGTTGCGCCTCTGGCTAGAGCGAAATGAGTGTCGCGTGGTAGAAGCGGCGGACGGGAAGCAGGCGGTTGTGCTCGCCGGGCAAGAGCAACCTGATCTGATTCTGATGGACTTATATCTACCGGAACTTGATGGGGCCGTAGCGGTGGCCCGCATACGCGAGCACGCAGGGCTGGAGCGTGTGCCGATTGTGGCCATCTCCGCCTACGGCGCGTCAGGCATCGGCGCGCAACTGAGCAGCGATCCACAGGCTGCGGGCTTCAACGAGTATTTAACCAAGCCGTTCGCCCCTGAGAAGCTGGAGGAGCTACTGAACAGATATTTGCGCAAGAGCAAGGGCGCACCCGATGTGTGAGTGTTGTCGTCGCTTGCGCCCAGCCGTTGCGCTCAAGGAGACCTTGTCATAATTAGCGGCATCAACCGCCACGTCTCACTCTGTGCCCTGCGATGAGATTCCTCAGTCTCATCCGCGCTTTATGCAACTGCGATTTCGACGTGCCGGCGGAGCAACCGAGGAGGCGTGCGATCTCTTCGTGTTCGTATCCCATCATGTCGTGCAGGATAAAGACCAGACGATAGCCGGGCGACAGGCGCGCGATAGCTCTGTTGAGCGCGACTCGATCCAGCAGCGGCGCATACCCCGTAGCCTCTCGGCTCGTCACCGCTTGCGCGGGCATCATGCCGTCCTTAGTCGTTAGCTCGCGCCGCGTGCTGGCCTTGCGAAAGTGCATGAGGACGTGATTGGTCGTGAGCCGATAGAGCCATGTAGTGAAGGCCGCTTCGCCGCGAAAGCTGCCGAGCTTGCGCATGAGGTGAATGAAGATTTCCTGTGTGATGTCCTCTGCCTCCGCCACATTTTGCGTCATGCGCAGGCACAGACTATAGACGCGGCGGTGATAACGCCGATAGACCTCTGCAAACGCCGCCAAGTCTCCGTCGCCCGCCCTTTGCGACAACGCCTGATCGGAGCACTCTGTCTCGCCGTCGGCCGGAGCGGACGCTCCGGCCGACTCCGGCCAGACTTGTAAAACTTCAACTATGGCCATGCTCATCGTTTAAGTCTCCCGCCTATCTTTGTCGTCAAACTTGTCGTCGGCCAGCGTTAGAGCGAATTCAGAAAGGCCAACAGTTGAGCTTTCTGCGTGCTGGGCAAGATGCTGTATTTGAACGTCACGCTTTTAGCTTGCCCTGCATGTCTTTGGATGGCCTCTTGCAAGGTGAACGTCAGCCCATCGTGCATCAGGCGGTTGCGTGTCCTGAGGCCCCACAATGGCGCGGTGCGAATCTGATTGGCCGTCACGGCGTATTCGGGCGTAGGCAGAACAGGTATACCGTCGCCCGTCCCGACGTTGTGCAACAAGAAGTCGCTGTATGGATGGATGAGCTTATTGCCAAGCGCATCCGGCACGGTGAATGCGCCGCCGTTAATGCTTGTACCGGCTTGCGCCGTCGTGATTGTGCTGACATGACAGATGGCGCAACCGATCTGCTTGAACACCATTTCGCCGGCCGGCACGTCAGCCGTTATGGCCCCGCGCGCAGGGGCTTTGGTCGAGCGCATGAAGTTGGCGAACGCTTTGAGATCAGTGCCGTTGTCTTCAGGCTCAGGCACTGGATCGTAACCCGCACCGAACCCGACGAAGCGACCACTTGAAGTGTTCTCCACCGGCAGCAGCGGGCTGGTGATCCCTAGCTCGTTGAGGTACGCATCGGCCGCGAACGATTCAAGGCTGGCGTGCTGACTCTTCCAGCCGAAGCGGCCGATGCGCGCGTCGCCGTTGCCTTCGAGCACGGGCGCTAGGTTGGCCGTGCCGCGCATGTTCGCGGGCTGGCCGTCGCGGATGGCGAGCAGCGTGCTGTTCGCTATCGCTTCGACAAAGCCGTCACCCAAAGTGTTCGTCGAGATGCGAAACGTTCGTGTGTTGTCCGTCAAGGCCACTTGCTCCACGATGTCGGGGAAGGTGGCCCGCGAATGGATGAGCGACCCGCCGAGCGATTCAAAGAACTGACCGTTCGCTGTGCGCCCGGTTCTGAGCACAGTCACTTGGCTGGCGCCGCCGGTGGCGACGTTCTGATGACATTCCCGACAACTCTGCGCGTTATAGGTTGGCCCGAGTCCGTCCGCGATGCCTTCGACCTCCTCGAAGATGAAACGATTATCGTTGAACGAGCGGAGCGCCACGACGTTGTCCTCATTCAAGGTCTCGAACGGCGGCCCTTGATCGGTGAAGCCATTGGTCAAATTGTCAAAGCCTGTGGGCGCTTCGCTTGCGCTGCTATTGGCTGCGCTGCTCACTGTGCCGCCCTTAACACCGCCGCTACTTTTGCCGGCATTAGGATCGGCCGGCCCTTCGTTTTCGATGACGCCGTTATGGCTAAACCTCTGCCGGCGGATTTGGTCATCAGAGTCGGCGGACGCGCTGTTGGCCCCGCTCTGACTCCGCACGCTGTGTGTGAACGCCGCAGTCAGTGCGAGGGCGACGGCGAAGATTGCAACCACGATCAGTTTCAAGGATTTCATACGACCTCCTGTTTACGGCCTTTAGTTGTCTGCTG
The DNA here is from genome assembly GCA_003223935.1 of Acidobacteriota bacterium. Lineage (GTDB taxonomy): Bacteria > Acidobacteriota > Blastocatellia > Pyrinomonadales > Pyrinomonadaceae > QHXQ01. Next base: position 108,404 of record QHXQ01000018.1, read on the forward strand.
CCTTGCCGCCTTTAATCAGTAACTCGCGGCGATCAAGCAAGAACTCTCCTCTCATCGTTTCCATGCTGCTTTCTTGGCTCGCTACTTTAGAGGAGCGCCAACAGATGGACGACTCAGGCGCTCCTCTCGCACCGCTTATTTGGCAACCGTTGTTCCACTGCGGGGCGCGTCGGTGATTAAAGGCGGCGTGAGCAATTAAGCTCATTAGCTGTCAGCGATTAGGGCAACAACTCAACTTCAGCCTCTCGGCTGCGGCCTGTGACAGAACTAAACAGCAGCCGAGCGCAAGAGCCTCAAGCAGCGTGACAATAAGCAACACGGCAATCAGTCGGCGCAGTGATTTGTCTTTGCGTGGTGGTCTGCTTAGTCTGCGGAGAGTTGAGCGCGTGAGGTTTACAAGAAGTTAGACAATCCTGCCTTGCTCTTTTTGCAGTGACAGAAGAAGCGTAAAAGTAGAGCCTTCGTTCGGCGCGCTGGCCAGCGTGACCCGGCCGCCATGCCTTTCGACTATCTCTTTGACTAGGGCCAGCCCCAGCCCCGTGCCGACGACATCAGATTTAGCATCGCGCTCCAGCCGGTAGAACTTCTCGAAGACCCGCGCTTGTGCCTCCGGCGGAATCCCGTAGCCATGATCGCGGACGTAGATGCGGAGATAAGCATCATCGCTGTCAGTGCCTATCTCTACTGTCAATCCGGTTGGACTGTATTTGATTGCGTTGCTTAAAAGATTATTGACTGCTTGTGTGAGGAGTTGCGCATCGGCCAAGAGCGACGGCGACGGCCCCTCTAGTCGCTGAATAATATGTATCCCTTTTTCTGCGGCCATCGGACTGAGCGCACGCACGCACTCGGCGATTAAATTATTGGTGGCGACGGGCGCGCGGGTTAATGTCTGTGCGCCGTATTCAATCCTCGTCAAATCAAGATAGCGATTAATCAGTTCGTTCATCCGCACGGACTCAGAGTAAATTGTCTCCAGCAGTTCATGTGTCTTAGCTTCCGGCACCGGATATTTAAGCAAGAGGTCACTCAAGCCCCGGATCGAGGTGAGCGGCGCGCGTAGTTCATGTGAGACGAGTTGCAGAGTTTCAGCCTTGACCCGCTCAAGCTCGCGTCGTTTCGTCACATCCGTGATGATGACGATCAAGCCGATAATGCCCGGCCCCCCCGGCGCTGTGTCGTGCGCGCCGGCCATTTGCGTCTGGCGTTCGCTGTTTAGATCATCACTTGCGTTGACGGCCGAAAATTGCAGCGTATAAAAGCGTCCTTCACGGCCTAATAGCTCAACGTCCAATAGCACACTCTGCCCGCTCAACACGCCGCGCATCGTTGCGCGCAGTTCATCGAGCGCAATGATCTCGTGCGCGACGAAGAGTTCGTCGAGACTTCGACCGTTGAGCGTATCTGTCTCGCGCTCAGCCCAGAAACGACGCGCGGCCGGGTTAGCGAAGACGACCCGACCCGTGATGTCGGCCACCAACAACCCATCCGTCATGCTGGTGAACACCAGATTCATAAACCCGATGCGCGCGATCAACTGGGCCGTAATCTCATCAACCGCGCGCAGTTTCCAAGTGATGTTGCGCGGCAAGCTGATAGGCAGGGACCGCTGCTTGAGTTGCGCGTCAGCTTGCGCGGTCTTTAACTTCGCGGCTAAACCGCCAGCGAATTCGTGGGCTAACCGAAGCTCACTCTCGGCAAACGGCGCGCCCATAGTTCGTTTGATAAGCAACAGGCCGAACACTTCGGCTTCAACTATGAGCGGCAATTGAAGCGAGTAGGGCGCGTTGTTGGATATAGTGGCCGCCATGTTGAGCACGGAGACAAGCTCGCGCTCGTCGGGTTTGCGACCAACATAAGCCGTGAGTTCGAGCGCCTGACCGGATGCCGCCGGTTGGCAGAGAGCGACTGTGTCGGCGCGCAGGATTGAGCCGAGAAAGGAGAGCGCGGTCGCGCATGAATCTGCCGCCGGCTTGTGCGCCATGAATCGTTGCTGGATGCGAGCTAAGCGCTCCAGCTTCTGATCCAAATCTCTGCTGGCCGTAATCGAACTATTGAGCAAGAGTAACGGCACAACCGCAACGAAGCCGGTCAGCACGGGGACGACCGGCGGGATGATGAAATAATGATCGAACAGGTAGAGGCTGCCGATGATGATGAGACCTAAGAGTGCGCTCAAGCTCACAATGACGCGCCAGCCGTCAAGTAATTTGATGATGACGGCAGCGCCGAGCATAAACAACAGCGCGAGGCCGAAGCTGAGCCAATCAGGTAAGGGTCTCAGCCAGGCGCCGCGTCTGATCGTTTCGATCACATTGGCGTGCACCTCGACGCCGGGCATGCCAATCCCGCTCTGTCGTTCCGCTCCGCCGTAGGAGATGAAAGGCGTGATGCGCGTGTCGCCCATCGTTTGCGCGACGGCCCCAATCAGCACAATCTTGTTGCTGAAGGTAGCGGCGGGGACATGTTCATTGAGGACATCGGCGATGCTGTAGTAAGGGAATGTGCGCGGCGGGCCGAGATAGTTGATGAACATTTCATTCGGGCGAATGATCGTAACGCCGGGCAGCGTAGCTTTCTCCGCCTCATCATGCACGCCAATCTCATAGCGGCCCAAGCGCAACGAGCCGTTCTTCTCTTCAATCCCACGGGGCGGAAGCTGCTCGGCCACTCTCAAGGTCTCAAGTCCGAAAGACCATAACCGCTCGCCCTGCTCATCCGCCTTACTGAGTTGAATGGTGCGCAACACGCCGTCAACATCCGGGTCGGCGTGTGCGTGACCGACTGCGACGGCTGCGCCTTTGATCTCCGGCAGAGGCAGCAGCCAAGTTGCGGAGCCGCGCGAGTCGGCCTGCGTAGTTTCAGACTCGATCAATTGCGCCGGTAAGACGACGCGACCGGCGTGCCGGATCGCGTCGGCCAGAAGTTGATCATCCGCCCGCTCGGAGCGTTCGGCATAGATCACATCCAAGCCGACGGCGCGCGGGTGCGCGCTCGTGATCCGGTCGAGCACAGAGGCCATCACGGAACGCGGCCAAGGCCAGTTGCCGATCTGCTGCAAGCTTCCGTCATCAATCGCCACGATGACGATGTCGTCGGGCGGCTGTATTGCACCGCGCAGACGGAAGAGCATGTTGCCGGTCGCGGCAGAGAGCGACGGCGCAAGCCACGTGACACACACGACAGCCGCCATGCTGCCGAGCAGGATCAAGATGGTCGGAGTGATTTGTGAGTTGCGGCGACGCACGGGGGCTTTAGTTCTCAGCCGACGAAGCAATCGAGTCGTTGTCATCCGGCTCACCGTCTTGGGCGTGTGCGCCGTTTGTTTCTAAATAACGGTAGAGCGTGCGCCGGTTAATGCCGAGCACCTCAGCCGCGCGCGACTTGTTGCCCTCAGCTTCAGCCAAGATGAGTTGAATGTATCGTCGGCTTAGCTCGTCCAAGGTGGGCCTGTCATCAATCAGCGCGAGCGGGCGCTGTGCGGTTGCGGCGCGGACAGCAGGCGGGACTTGCGCCACGATATGCTCCGGCAAGTCGCTGACCCGGACGAGATGGTTGGCGCAGACCGCCACTGCATGCTCGATGGCATGCTCCAACTCGCGCACGTTGCCCGGCCATGTGCAGCGCGCCAAGAGCGCCAACGCTTCGTCGGCGATCTGTAATCCTGCGCCGTACTTTTTCAGAAAATGTCTGACCAGCAGTTTCAAGTCTTCCAGCCCGCGCTCGCGCAAAGGTGGCAGTTTGATGCGCAGCACGCTGAGCCGGTAAAAAAGATCGGCGCGAAACTCGCCGCGCTCGACCAACTGCGCAAGGTTCGTGTTGGTCGCGCCAATGATGCGCACATCAACCTTGCGCGGCTCGTGCTCGCCGACGCGGCGCACCTCCTTCTCTTGCAACACGCGCAAGAGGCTCGTCTGGAGCGAGGGGCCGGTTGTGCCCAACTCGTCGAGCAGAATCGTGCCGCCGTTCGTGCTTTCAAACAGACCCGGTCGGTCGGCGTTCGCGCCCGTGAAGCTGCCTTTGGCGTAGCCGAATAGCTCCGATTCAAGCAGCGTCTCTGTGAGCGCGCTGCAATTGATGGCGGTGAAAGGGCGTGCGGCGCGTCGGCTGTAACGGTGTATGGAGCGCGCGACGAGTTCCTTACCTGTGCCCGACTCGCCTTCGATGAGCACGGTCGTATCGGTGCGGGCCGCGTAAGCCGTCAGCTTATAGACGCGCACCATCTGCGGACTGTGCCCGATGAGGCCGGAGTCGGAGAGCTGCGCTTCATTCTCGTCGGGTGCAGCTTGTGTCTGCTCCGCCGCGCGTTCGACGACCGACATCACCTGCTCGATGTCGAACGGCTTGGCGATAAAATCAACTGCGCCCTCAGAGATCGCTTCCAGCGCGATCTCCAGAGAGCCTTGCGCCGTCATGGCGATGACTTTTGTCTCCGGGCTGACGCGGCGAAACTCGCGTATGACATCAAGCCCACCAATGTCAGGCATGAAGACATCGGTCAGCACCACATCGAAGCGGCCTTGCCGGCCGAGTTCAATCGCCTCACGCCCGCTCGCCACAGCCGTCACACTGTAACCACTGAGCCGGAGCGGTACTTCGAGCGCCAGTCGCGCGCCCCGCTCGTCATCGGCGATGAGCACCTTGATCTTTTTGGTCTGACTATCGAGCATGTGCGCTAAACATAAACTGTCGGAATCAAAACCTGCGCGGCAACAGACGAGGAGTTACAGCACTTGGAAAGTCGGGTCACCGGTCGGATAAATCGCGTTGTGACACCGAGCGAACATCAGCGCCTAATCGTTATCTGGTGGGAGCGGATCAGGAGGTTTGCCACTGCCATTCTGTCCCGGCGGGGGCGGGCCCGTTGGCGGCGGCGGTGTGCCCGGATTCGGCCCATTGCCCGGCTGCCCCATGCCGTGGCCGTTTGCGCCTCGCTCACCGGGAGCGGCACCATACGGGCCTTGGTCAGGTGGGTGCGGTTTGAACGTATCGTCATTACGACCGGGCTGGAAAGGAGATGGTGTCTCTGGCGACTGTGTTTGCAGCACGCGCGTCCGCTGCCCCGGCGACAAGATAACGGGCGCTTCCAGTGCGACCAAACTACTGACGGCCACCTCGCCCTCGTGCACAAAGACTTGCGTCTCTGTCTGTGTGACAAAGACGTCGAACAGCGTGCCGCGCACAGCAATGACAGCCGTCGGCGTATTGACCCGATAAGGATTCGGCCGGCCGCCCACTTTCTCAATCTTGATGCGCGTTTTGCCGCGCAGCAAGTTGAAGATCGTGCGTGGGGATTTCGCCAAGTCCGTGATCTCCACGGTCGTCTGTTCACTGATGATAGCCTGCGAACCGTCCGACAGCCCCAAGACCAATCGGCCATTCTTAAAAGTCTTAATCACATCTCCGGCAAGCAACTCATCATCCACTCGATACGTGATCTTCACCGCCGTCGCCTGCCCCTGCGCCCGGCGTTGAATCTCAACCGGCCCGCTGCTGCTGAGAATCCTCGCCGAGACTAAAGTTTGGGCCTGAGCATTGATTGCGGCGAAGCAGGCAACGCTTGCGAGCAACAGATAGCTGACTCTCGTAGCTAACATAATTTTACCCTTAGAATAGATGGACAAACTCTGAAGGCCGATGTCTGGTCAGCACTAACCTTATCAAATATCATACCACCAAGAAGCTTTAAGCATAGTTACCGGATAGCCGTTGTGCCGACCCGAAATATCAAGCATGGTTAGGTACAGAGTCTCTCGACGTGTGACAGAATTAGCCAAGCACCTACCATCTGCCTCCGCTCACTGTGACAAAACTGCGCAGTACAAGACCTGAGGTTCCCCTTTGCATCAGGACATGAGGAATTTGTGCGCCGGGCATCAATCCGGCCACTTCCAGTCGCGGATTTCCGGCATGTCTTCGCCGTGCCGCTTGATGTAGAGTTTATGCTCGATGAGCTTGTCGCGCATGGCTTGTTTGGCGTGTGCGCCCACCGCAGCCAGCTTCGGTACGCGCTCGATCACGTCCATCACGAGATGAAAACGATCCAAGTCGTTTAAGACAACCATGTCGAAGGGCGTGGTGGTCGTGCCCTCTTCCTTGTAGCCGCGCACGTGCAGGTTCTTGTGATTCGTGCGGCGGTAGGTCAGGCGATGAATCAACCAGGGGTAGCCGTGAAAAGCGAAGATGATGGGCTTGTCGGTCGTAAAGAGCGAATCGAAATCTTTGTCTGATAGCCCATGCGGGTGCTCGCTCGTGGGCTGGAGCGTCATCAGGTCAACGACATTGACGACGCGAATCTTCAGGTCGGGAAAATGTTGGCGCAGCAGATCAACCGCCGCTAGAGTCTCTAATGTCGGCACGTCGCCCGCGCAGACCATGACCACATCCGGCTCTGCGCCCGCGTCGTTGCTCGCCCAATCCCAGATGCCGACGCCGGCCGAGCAGTGCTTGATGGCCGCATCCATGTCGAGATATTGCAGCGCAGGTTGCTTGCCGGCGACGATGACGTTGATGTAATGGCGACTACGCAGGCAATGGTCCGTGACAGAGAGCAAAGTGTTCGCATCAGGCGGCAGATAGACGCGCACGATCTCGGCCTTCTTATTCACCACATGATCTATAAAGCCGGGGTCTTGATGGCTGAAGCCGTTATGATCTTGCCGCCAGACGTGCGATGACAAAAGATAATTGAGCGAAGCGATGGGTCTGCGCCAAGGGATATGGCGCGTGGTCTTCAACCACTTGGCGTGTTGATTGAACATCGAATCAACGATGTGGATGAAAGCCTCGTAGCAGTTGAAGAGGCCGTGCCGGCCCGTCAGCAAATAGCCTTCGAGCCAACCCTGACAGAGATGCTCGCTCAAGACTTCCATCACCCGCCCGTCTGGCGCGAGATGATCATCGGTCGGTAGAATCTGGCCGACGAAGACTCGATCAGTCACCTCGAAGAGCGCGTTCAAACGATTGGACGCGGTCTCGTCCGGCCCCATCACACGGAAGTTCCGACTCTCGGCGTTCAGCTTCATCACGTCGCGCAAGAACTTACCCATCACGCGGGTCGCTTCCGTCTCAACCCGCCCCGGCTTTCGTACGTCAACGGCGTAATCACGAAAATCCGGTAGCTTCAGGTCTTTGAGCAACAAGCCACCGTTCGCATGCGGATTGGCGCCCATGCGGCGCGTGCCCTTGGGGGCCAGTTCGGCCAACTCCGGCCGCAGTCGCCCTTGCTCATCGAAGAGTTCTTCTGGCTCATAGCTTCTCATCCATTCTTCCAACAGCTTCAGATGTGCGGGCTTGCTGGCCAACTCTGCGAGCGGGACTTGATGCGAGCGAAATGAATTTTCCGCCGGCAGTCCGTCCACCTCTTTCGGCCCCGTCCAACCTTTGGGCGTGCGCAGGACGATCACGGGCCATTGCGGCCGTCCTGTGAATCCATTGGCGCGTGCGTCTCGCTGGAACGCGGCGATCTCTGTGAAGGCTTTGTCGAGCGTCGCGGCCATGAGTTGGTGCATCTGTTCAGGCTCAGCGCCGGAGACGAAATAAGGCTTGTGCCCGTAACCTATGAACAAGTTCGTCAACTCCTCATCGCTCAGCCGCGCGAGCACCGTGGGGTTGGCGATCTTGTAACCGTTCAAGTGCAGGATCGGGAGCACAGCGCCATCACGCACAGGGTTCAGGAATTTGTTTGAGTGCCAACTCGCGGCGAGCGGCCCCGTCTCTGCTTCGCCGTCGCCGACGACGCAAGCGGCCAACAGATCGGGATTGTCGAAGACTGCGCCGTAGGCGTGCACGAGCGCGTAACCGAGTTCGCCGCCTTCGTGGATCGAGCCGGGCGTTTCCGGCGCGACATGGCTGGGGATGCCGCCCGGAAATGAGAACTGTGTGAACAGTCGCTTCAGCCCCGCTTCGTCTTGTGAGACGTTGGGATAAAACTCGCTGTAAGTTCCTTCGAGGTAGGTGTTGGCGACGAGACCGGGGCCGCCATGGCCCGGCCCTGCGATATAGATCATGTTCAGATCGTGCAGCTTGATGAGCCGGTTGAGATGCACATAGATGAAGTTGAGACCCGGTGTTGTGCCCCAGTGGCCGAGCAGTCTGGGTTTGACGTGTTCGAGTTTCAGCGGCTCGCGGAGCAACGGATTGTCGTAGAGATAGATTTGGCCGACAGAGAGATAATTCGCCGCTCGCCAGTAGGCATTCATCCGGCGCACTTCTTCCTCAGTCAATGGTTGAAGCTCCTGCATCTCGTTGATAGCCATCTCTCTCGCCATCCTCTCTCGATTCGTTCCTAACATAGCCCAACCTAAGCGAGCGACAGAATACTCCTTGCTCGACCGGTATTGCGCTTAGATTATAGATGGGCGCGCCTAAAAGTCTTCACTATATGGCGGGTAAAGGGCTTCGGGTCAACCTCAAGCGGCCCTGATCTTGGCGCAGTCTATGACTCGAATCGTTCGATCAGGTCTTTGAAGATTATCGTTAGCTTATCGAAGTCTATGGTTTTGTCTAAGAAATAATCGGCCCCCAACGCCATGCACTTTTCCCTGTACTGTGGCAATTGGTGATTCGTCAGCATCAGCACGATGGGCGGGTGGCTGTCCTGTTTAATCGTTCTTAGCACCTCAATGCCACTGCCGCCCGGCATCTGTATGTCGAGTATCACCACTCTGGGTTTCAGGTCGCGTATGCCGGCGATGGCTTCGGCGGCGCTCCGCGCTTGTCCAACGACTTCGACGCCTTCCAACTCGGAAAGCATACTGACCAAGCGCTCGCGCAACGCTTTTGAATCATCAACGATGAAGATCATGGTGACACTTACCTACAGCAATTAAAGCTGACTTCAAGATAGACTTCGGCGGCGGTCGGTGGCCATCAGTTTTCAGCCGACCAGTTTGTTACTGATAGCGTAATGAGTCAGTTCGGCGTTGGTCTTCATGCCCATTTTTTCAAGGATGCGCGCTCGGTATGTGCTGATAGTTTTGGCGCTGAGCGATAGCTCTGCGGCGATCTGCCCGACCGACTTCCCGGAAGCGATCAGACACAGCACTTGATACTCGCGATCAGACAAACCCGCCAGCAGCACAGGCGTCAGATGCAGGTCGGGGTGCGCGCGGATCAGACGGCACATCGCGATGCCATCCATGCGCGGCATCACCACATCGCTGATGATCAGACGTGGTTGCTCCGCTTGCGCGACCTCGAAGCCTTCCTGCCCGTCAACAGCAGTTAAGACATGATAACCGGATTTACGCAGCAGGCGACACATCAACTCCAGTAGCTCCGGCTCATCGTTCACCACCAGAATCGTGTTCTCGGCTTGTCTTTCTGGCGGGTCGGATGCTTGCTCGCGTGGCGAACCGGAGCGGGCTGTCGAAGATTCAGATGGCGCGGCGTGCAGGCTGGCGGGCGCGCTGTGCTGGCGGGCGGGGGTTGCTATTTTATGGCTCTGTTTAATCACGAAAGCGAAAACGTTTTACCGCATCGCGTCTGCGTTGTTGTCCTGCTTGTGCGTAGCTTCCTATTATAGTGCGCTGTTGATGAGGCGGGGAGTGAGCCTGCCCAGACTCTCCTCCCCACACCTCCGGGCGCGAACCGGCTTGGATGCTCAGCTTGGCAGGTCGCGCTCGTTGCGGCGTGGCAGTTTGCCCCCTTGCCATTCTACCCACCGCAAAAGCCCATTTTCTGAAAGAGTTTTTCTTCGAGTGGGCGAAACCAAGAGGATACAGATCAGAGACCAAAACGAGTATCAGGATAGCTTTGATTCTTCTGTCCGAGATTGACTTACAACCTTGTCGGGATTTGCCCTACACAACTCTGGCGGTTAGCGATTGGCTATGACTGCTACCAAGTCGGCCCTGCCAGTGGGGGCGCATGGTGCTCGACTATCCGTATCGAAGTTGTTGGCGTGCTGCTGGCTTAATCTACCAGCTTGTTCTGGATGGCGTAGTGGGTTAGTTCCGCGCTGGTCTTCATCCCCATTTTCTCTAACAGTCGCGCCCGGTAAGTGCTGATGGTCTTATCGCTCAATGAGAGCAGGTCGGCAATCTCGCTGACCGTCTTGCCCGAAGCGATCAAACGCAGCACTTCAAACTCACGATCCGACAGCGCTTCATGCGGCGGGTGGTCTGTGCCCCTGCCCAGAGCGACCACAAGTTTCTCAGCGAGGGCGGGGCTGACATACTTGCCCCCCGCGATGACTTTGTTGACCGCTTTGACCAACTCTGTGCGCGGGCTATCTTTGGTGATATACCCGGCCGCGCCGGCTTTGAAAGCGCGGCGCGCATACTGTTCTTCCGAATGCATACTGAGGATCAGCACGGGCAGTCGGGGGCGAGTCTGCTTCAGTTCCTTCAAGACTTCCAGCCCGCTCCGGCCGCCTAAAGAAAGATCGAGGATCGCCACATCCCAAGCCTGCGCGCGCGCAAGTTTGAGCGCCTCTTGGGCCGTGCTCGCTTCGCCGAAGAAGGTCGGGCCGGGTTGTTCGTCGAAGATTCGCTTCACACCGTCGCGGACAACTTCGTGGTCGTCAATGATGAGGATTCTTTTCATCATCTACCCTTGGGACGGGCGAGGAACGTCCGCCTGTTGTGGCGCATTGTCAGTTAATTATAAGGCCGATTTCAGTGCTCCGCTTGGTCGGAGATAGGGACGCGGACGGTCAGCACAGTTCCCTGCCCGGCAACGCCAGCGATGTCAATCTGCCCGCCAATGAGATGCGCGCGCGTTCTTGCATCCCCAACAGACCAAGTGAGCGCTGACTCGACTTTTCAGCCTCCGTAATGCCGCGCCCGTTGTCGCCGATCGTGATGACCAATGCGCCGCCTCTGTCTTCATCGTAATTTCAACTTTGGTCGCTTGCGCGTGGCGGAGGATATTGGTCAGGGCTTCTTGAAAGATGCGGAAGATGGCTGTCGCTTGCGTTTGATTCAGCGCGAGGTTTTCCAGCGCGCAGTCACATTGGCAGACGATGCCGGTGCGCGCTTGAAACTGTTGCGCCTGCCATTCAATCGCTGCGGCCAAGCCGAGGTCGTCCAACACGCTGGGCCGTAACTCCTGTGCAATCCTTCTGACGGCGCTGACAATTGTATCAGTCAGCCGCATCATGGCCGCTATCTGTTCGCGCAACGTTTGGAGTTGCGCTTCGTCTGCGGCGGCGGAAATGGTTTTATCCAGCCGCTCCAAATCCCAACGCAAGCTGGTCAGCACCGATCCTAGTTCATCATGTATCTCACGCGCGATGCGTGTGCCTTCCTCTTCTCTAGCGGATTGCAGACGCGCGGAGAGTGCGCGCAACTGTTCGCTTGTCGCTCTGAGACGCTCCTCCGCCCGCTTGCGTTCGGTGATGTCACGATAGATCGCATAGACCGCAATCTGGCCACCCGGTAAAAAGACAGGCACACGGATGATCGAGACGTGCAACCGACTACCATCTCTGCGCTGGCGCACACTCTCGGCATCCACGCGCTGTCCTTGCGCCACCAAGTGCGCGTAGCTCTCGTCTTCATCGCGCCACTCGTCAGGTATGATCAACTCACTGAGGCGGCGACCCAAAATCTCTTGCGGACCGTAGCCAAACACCTGCGTGAACTCTCTGTTCACACGGACAACCCGATTGTCCATACTCATCAAGGCGACGGTCTGCGGCGCTTGTTCAAATAACTGGTCGAGCAACGCTCTCTGCTTCTGTAGTCGATCCACCCCTGAGGTCAGGAGTGCGACGACGAGCACCATCACCGAGACGATGCTAATTCCAAGGATACCGAGCGACGAGATGCTGACGGCGTGGGCTAAGTCCGGGCTTGCGTTGGAATATGTATAAGTGACGGCGGCCATGGCGGTGTAATGCATGACAGGATTGGCCGCCCCGCGCAACACTGCGCTTCCATGATTGCGCCACCTGTTGCCGTGCGTGTCGGCGCGAAAAAGAAAACTCGGCGTTAGGGCCAGCAACGCAAGCACTATCGCCAGCACGACCGAAAGGTTCACGAGCGGGGACGAATAATGGTGCATTGCTTCCATCCGCATCGCCGCCATAGCGATGTAATGCAGGCCCGAGATGCCCACCCGCCCAGACAGATGCTGGCGACCAGAGCGTGAGGCCAACCTACTTTGCTACGGCTCATGACAAGGAGTGCCGCGCCCGAACCGATGATGCCCACCAAGAGAGAAAGCAAGACTGTGGGCCAGTCGTACACGACCGGAATCGGCAGACTGAAGGCCAGCATGCCGGTATAGTGCATAGACCAAGTGCCGATGCCATCCACCGTAGCCCCGATGACCAACCAAGCGAGCCACGTCCGCCCACGCGCAACGCTGACTCGTTCGGTCAGACCGCGCGCAGCATAGGCTGCCACGATTGAGATCAAGACGGACAGCGCAACCAAACGCTGATCGTAATGAGCGATCAAAATCGCGTCTGGGGTCATAGCTTCGTCCTAGCAGGATGTGTCCGGGAATGCTATTGGGACGCCTGTACAGAACTTGTTGTCATGAGACTGTCCTGCGCTGTGCCACAAGGAGGCAGGGTTACTTTAGAGACCTCTCGCACTCTTGTCGAGGATATTGCGGCGCCAGCCGAATTGGTTAAGTAGAACCCAAGGTGCTCGTGCGCCGAGAGCCGGGCTAATGGACGCGCGGCAATTGCTCGCCTTTCGCGAGGCGCGGACACACTTGTCCGCGTCCGAGTTGTTCATGTCTCCGCATTATCATCTGCCGGCCGCACCGCTCAAGTTAACAAATAATTGCTTGCGGGTGGCGTGCATAGGTGTCAATCACCGGAAAGCGGGCGTTTCAGCAACCCTAGAACGCCCCTTTCTGTTAATCAGTGCGCATAGCTTCGCACAGTGTTCGCACAATTGGAGTCTGATGCTTGTCCACTCTTGATCTAAATACAGAGTGGACAAAGGTGCGCGCTTACGGTTGACCCAAAAACCTTGCCGCCTAAGCTCGGACGCGCGTATGATGCGTCGCGTTTTGGTCGCACGTCTTCAACCTCAACATGCCCGAAAGGATGACCCTTATGTCAAACGGCAGTTACTTCAACTTCGACAAATTGATCAGCTCGTCGCTCATCAAGCTGACTTATACGCTCGGCATGATGGCGCTCACGATCTTCGGCGTCGGCATCATCGGCTACGCGATCTACACATACGCGAACACGCCGCCGGCGCTGCAAAACCTACAACTCACCATCACGGTTTATCAGAGCGCCATCGGCATAGGCGCGCTCGTGCTCGGTAATCTCATCTGGCGCGTGTTATGTGAGACGTGGATTCTCCTATTCAGCATGCACGATCAACTCATCGCTATCCGCGACGAACTGCGCGCCCGCCCATAGTATTTGTTTACAACTATGGAGTGAGGCGATAGGATTGCGCCGAGATGACGACGGGCGTCCGTTCGTGAGCGCCCGTTGCAATAGACGCGCTGCGCATGTCTCAATCCCCCTGTGAGCACTAAGCACGCCATCGAGCACGCCCGACAGCAAAACCGCGCCACGCTCTTTCTCGCGCTGCATCGCTTGAGCGCGCGCATGGAAGCCCACGAATTCGCCGACTGTCTCGCAGATGTAGCGACGGTCAACGCGCGCCACGGCCCGTTCACTGAAGAAGAGCGCGCCGCTTGGGAGAGCCTCGGCGCGGCGCTGCAAGATTGGCTTGGCACCATACAACCTCAACCCACACCGGAAACCGCATCTGTCTAAAAAGACAGATAGCAACGAGCGCGTTTTTGACGGCTACCTTATGGCTGGCTGATTACCTCATGGATGGTTTGAACTTTCCTTGTCGCTTGCCGCTTCAAACCGCAAATAACGCCCCGCGCCGCTCTGAAACGCCTTTTCCTCGAGGCTTATCTCGGCGAAGCGAACTTCAACGCGACGGAAGCCGCGCGCATGGCTGGCTACTCTGAAAAATCTGCTTCCTCAATTGGCTGGGAGAACCTGAGAAAACCTGAGATTGCGGCTCACATTGAACGGCGCTTAGCTGAGCTAACCATGCCCGCAAGTGAAGTCCTGAAACGATTAACCGAGCATGCGCGCGGTTCGTTACTCGGTGTTGTAGATGAAAGCGGTCGGCTCGAAATGCGCCGCGCGAAATTTGAAATCAAATCCTTTTTCAAATCCTTAACCTCGCCCTTGCAACACATAGCGATCACTTGTTGCGCGCTTATAGGTGCGCGGAAAATCAAATAGATTGAGGTGGAATGATGCCGAAACAGACGAATAAGCTCACTTCTGAGCAGCTTTTCAAACGCGCGGGCGGGCGACGGCGCTACAACCTTGAGCGACAAGACGCAGCTTCGAAGCGGCGCGGCGAAGTGCGCCGCCTGCTCGACCTGTACGGGCGCGAGCGGCGCGGCACACAGGCGCGGATTGCGCGCGAGTTGCACGTAAGCCGCACAACGGTCTGCCGAGATGTGCAGATCGTCAAGCTGCTCGACTGGACGCTGAAGCATCCGGCGAAGGCGATCAAGTTGCTGTGGTGATAAGCCGGCAAATAACCCGATGCCGCCGACCGGGAGCAACTGAAATTGTGACCCGGAAAAATAACGAGTATTGAATACAGATAACGAGTAAGTAACGCGAGAATTGGAGCCAAGTATGGGCCGGTCAAACATCGCTGAAGTCGGCAAACGATTTTCCACTGAGCATCAACCGGCGGGGCGGGGCCGCCCGAAGGGGTCACGCAACTACAAGACGATCCTTCGGGAGCGGTTGCAGGCGCAAGAGCCGGCCACACCTGAAGAGGTGATCGAAGAAATACTTGAAACCGTGTTCGGCAAACGCCGGGCGCGCCGCTCGGTGCGCCGCCGCCAAAAGTAACGCACAAGCAATGCGAGAACCCCACTTGATGAACGAATCCATTGACCACGCGCCCGACGGTGCAGCCAAGCAGCGCGCCCTCGTCGGCTTGCGTCGGCGGCGGTTGCTCCTGCGCCTCGTCGCCGAGTATGTGGCGCTCTTGCCGCGCCACCCTGAGTTGCGGCGCGAGATACAGAGCCACATTGACGATCTCTTGAGCCTTGCCAGCCGCACGCGCGATCACGAACGCCAGCTTGTGCTCGACGCGCTCAAGCGTTGGGGCTTGCCCGGCTTAACCCTCGACGATCTGCGCGATGAAACGATGCTCAGCGAATGGACGCTGCACGCCGTATTGTCTGAGTTGCGGCAACAGACGCCCGCGCTCGTTGGGCGGGAGAAGCGCGCGCCCGTCGGCGGCATCGGCGCGCCCGCTTACATCTATTTTCTGCTCGACCTACCGATCTCACAAAAAGTCGCGTAAGGTGTGCCACACTCAACATTCGCGCGCTGTAGAGATGCGCGCCCGCGCTCACACAGCATGACCGTTAATCCACAACTGAAGAGCACACACGATGAAAGCAACCGAAGCCCAAGCGCCGCAGCCTGACGTAATCGAGCGCGAAGCTGCGCGCAAAGTAGCGCGCGAGTTCGCACAGGAATGCGCCCAGATTGACGGGCGCATTAACGCGCTCGCCGTCGAAGCCGGAAGCACAGGCGACGAAGCGCGCAGCCGCGAACTGCTCGCCGAGCGCGACGCGCTTATCAAACGCAAAGAGGTGCTGCCCTATTTGCTGCGCGGTGCGCGTGTGCGTTGCCTGCAACCGCTTGCAGATGATCTCCAAGCGCAGGCAGACGCGGCCGGCGCAGCAATTCCCGAAGCGGAGGCGGAAGTGACGGCCGCGACCACAGAGTTCGATGTGGCGGCGGCTACGTTTGAGCGCGCAGCCGAGCGGCTGAAAGCGGCCGAGCGCGAACGCGACAGGTTGACCGCAGAGCACTACCGCGTGACGGGAGAGGCTACCAACTTCGCGTTTGACTTGCACCGGCTCGCGCAAGGGATCGAGTTGATGAAGCCTGATCGCTTCGCCGGGCTTTGCTAAGGAAGAATCGCTATGAAGTTTTCAGAGTTGTTAAGCCTCCTCGAGTCAGAGGCAAACGGGGCGCAGACCGGCCCCTCGTTCCTCGACTTGGCCGAGCAGGCGCAAGCGCAACTTGAAGCGGAGATCGCCCGCACTCGGACCGAAATGTTTGCGGCGGTCGCAGAGCACGAACGCTCGTTGCTCGCAGCAGTGCTGCGCACAAGTTAGCACTCACACGCCCGCTGCGATCCTCATGTCCCTCAAGTTCAAACTCACAAGCCGACTCAGCCGGCTCGCAAACCAACTGCCGGCAAAAGCGCGCGAACGCTCGGCGCAAGTGGCCGAAGAGATCGCGGCGCACGCGCGCCAGAATGCGCCGCGCAGAACGGGTCACTTAGCGGACGAGTCGATCCATGTCGTGCCAGCTGAGAATCCAGATGTGATTCGTGTGGTAGTTTCAACAGCCGACGCAGAGCATGACGAGTATGCGGCCATAGTCGAATATGGCTCGAGCCGACAAGCCGCCGAGCCATACCTCACGCCCGCCGTTGAAGCTGTCAAGCCAACCCTACCCAACCATTACAAGAAACTGATCGAATAAAGGAAACCAATCATGCCGAAACTTTCGGAATTGATGAATGAAGCCGCGCCTGTCAAGTTCACGCATCGCGGGCGCGAGTACAACTTGGAAGCCTACCCCGACCGCGCCACGCGCAAGCTGAGAGAAGAGAGCGAAGTTAAAGAGCGCACTGACAAAGGCGCAGGCGACGCGCACACGATCATCACGCTCGTTAAGAGTTGGAACATAACGGGCGATGATGATGCACCGTTGCCGATCTCGCGCGAAACGATTGACGGCTTATCGGAGGGGCTGAAGGTCGCGCTCGTCGGCGCGATCATGCAAGAGAGCATAAACCCTTCGAGTGCGGCGAGCGCCGCGAGCTAACCCTGTTCCTTGTCACCAACGGGCGCGCCGACTGCGAGCAGATGGGGCGCTTGCCTGAATGGTACGCGGAAGCAGATCGCGTCCGCGCGGCTGCCGAATGGTGGCGCGTTTCAACCTTTGAACTGCTCGCACACCCGCAAGCCGACTGGCTCATTCACAAAGCCTTGATCGGCAAGCACGCCGAACGCGAAGCGACGGCGCAGCGCAAGGCGCTTGACAACGACACGCCCCAAGTTACCCGCCAGATGGGGCGCACGGTCTAACACTCACGCATCATGCCCGATAAAGCATTTGAGCTTGTTGGCGATCTCGGCTTAAACGTCGCAGGCGCACAAACCGCGCTCCGGCAATTCGAGCGCGATCTGGATAAGTCGGCCGCGAAGATGGAGCGCGCCTTTGAAGGCGCGGGGCGCGTTGTCGGGCGCACGGTCTCCGTCATGCTCGGCGATGTTGGCGGCGCGGTCACGGCATTAACCAACATCACGTCGGGCGCACTCGGCGCGATCCCTGTCGTTGGCGGCGGTCTTAAAGCCGCGTTCGATGAAGCGCAAGGCGCGATGCGCGGCGCGATTGAAACCGGCTTCGCCTTCAACGACATGATGAAGCGGGAGAGCATAAGTCTCACGCTCATCACTGGCGATGCACACCGCGCAGCCGAAGAATTAACAGCCCTGCGCCGTATCTCTGCAAACTCAGAGTTTGGCTTGCCTGCGCTGGCGTCGGCCGCACGCGGGCTTGAGCTTATGGGCCTCAAGGCTCAACTGGTCGTGCCTGCGGTGCAAGCGATAGCGAACGCAGCCGCCGCAACGGGCAAAGGGCAACAGGGCTTTTTAGCCATCTCAGATGTGTTCCAGCGCGTGCTCGAAACGGGCAAGGCATCAAGCCGCGACCTGCGCGCACTCATCAATCAAGACATTGACGTGCTCGATATTTTTGCGCGGGCATTCAAAACTTCGAAGGCGAGCGCAAGACGGTTGATCGATAGCGGCCAGATGGGCGCGCAAGACTTCGTTGCGATCCTACTCGCAGACTTTAACAAGCGTTATCCGCAGGCCGCGGCGGAGATGGCTAAGACCATCGAAACGCAATCGGCAAAGTTTAATAGCGGGCGCGCGGCCATCTTCGGCACGGCGGTTAAGAAAACTTACGATGAAGCCGTAGCGGCTTACGAGCAAGGCAACCAAGCGATCCGCGGCCCGATGGCGCAGCAGATGGCGGAGAGCTTCAATAGCGCAACCGAGAAGATCGGCAGAGCCATCACTACGGCAATTCAGAAGTTATCGAGTGGCGATCTGTTGGGCGGCATCATTGAAACCGGCCGTTCAATCAGCGCAGGATTAGAGAAAGGCATAATCGAGAAAGCCGAAGATGTTTATAACACTGTCACAAGTATCGCGCCGAAGGTAGTTAAGGCCGCCAAGAATGCCTTTGAAAGTAACTCGCCAAGTGAGTTGATGGCGCGCGAAGTCGGCATGCCGATCTCGCAGGGCATCGCCAAAGGCTTCAATGATGATTTCGAGCAGAACACAAAGCCGCTCATTCTCGAAAAGATTGACGAGCTATTGAATGATCCGCGCGTGCGCGCGTTTCTTGAAGTCATTAAGAAAAGCGAAGTCGGCAACGATAGAAGTCCTTACACGCGCGCCTTCGGCCCGCTCGGCCACGTTGACCCGTCAACTATCAATGTCTTTGATCGTTCGACTTGGCCGGGGATGCAGGTTATGTCGCCGAGCCAGCACCGCATGGTCTGGACGCATCCTTACGGCGCTTATCAAGCCGAGCCGGGCACATACCAAGACTTCGCACGGCAAACCGGCGTGCGCGACCTCTCGCCGCAGTCACAAGACAGGTTCGCCGTTTGGGATTTGTTGAGTAAGCACTCGGCGGCGCTTAATTCGATTCTCGGCGGCGATGCCGGCGGCGCGATGAGTAAGCTCGGCAAAGAATGGGAATCTTTCGGGGTCAACGGCCCGAAGAAAATACAATCCCTCATAGACCTTTTCGACAAACTAACGACAGCCGGACTGCCTGCTTTTGCTCAAGCTACACAGCAAGCGGCAACTGCGCTGCAATCTTTGGCGCATAGCACGCCGCAGAATCAATCAACAAATCAGCCCGCGATCTCTGTCGTTGGCGCAGCCAACGTGATCGCTCATGTCGATCTACCAGAGGCGCATATTCACGCATGGCAACAGTTTTCTTTAATCCTGCCTGAAATAAAAAGCGATCTAAAACAGGTTGGCGAAGCGGCGCAGACCGACGGCGATCTGATTGAGAGGGCCGGTCAAATCGCAACGGGGCATTATTCCAAGCTGCGCCGCGATCTTATCGAATGGGGCTTCACTTCTCAGAACATAACCAACATCTTCGAGCAATCATTTACCGGCGCATTCCAACACATAGGCGAAGGCTTTCATGGGATGCTTTTAGATTTTACACAAAGCTTCCTTTCTGCGATTCAACAGATGGCCGCGGCTGCGCTTGCCGCCGAACTTGGGAAGAAACTTTTCGGCGCGTCGGCCGGTGGCACTGGCGGCGGCTGGCTCGGCGCGATCTTCAGCTTTCTCGGCATCGCGGCCGGCGCAGCCACAGGCGGCGGCGGTGGCAGCGTCAACCTCAATTCTGTCTCCGGCTATCTCAATTCAATCGGTCATCATGCGATGGGCGGCAAGAATGTTACGGGTTTAAGCTGGGTCGGTGAAAATGGGGCTGAGCTAGTGAACTTCGGCGGCTCCGGCGCAGACATCTATTCGAATGCAGATTCAA
>QHXQ01000065.1 GCA_003223935.1 Acidobacteriota bacterium
CAGAAGGATATGCTCATGGCGCTCATCGGCGCGCTCCTTGCGCAACTCACGCTCGCACGCGCGCATGATCGCTCGATGGCGCAACTCGAACCGCAGCACGTGAAGGATGTATAACAGACGATGATCTATCTTTCTTCCGTCGAATCCTCACGCGCTGCGACCATCTGATTATTCCGCGACCAGTACCAGTAAACCGGAAGCCCCAGTGCGATCAATGCGAGACCGATGAACGACTGTTTGGGCGCGGTCATGAGCGTGTTGACGATGAGCCACGCGGTCACGAGCAGAAAAAGGATCGGCACGACCGGATAGCCCCAAGTGCGGTAAGGGCGTTCGGCGTGCGGCATGCGGCGACGAAAGACGAAGACGGAGGCGGTCGCAAGGCCGTAGAAAATCCAGAGCGCGAAGATGGCGTAGTCGGTCAGCGTGTCGTAAGAGCCGGAGAGCGCGAGCACGCCCGACCAGATGCCCTGCACGACGAGCGCGCGCACAGGCACGTGCGTGCGCGGGCTGATGTGCGACAGGCTCTTGAAGAAGAGACGGTCGCGCGCCATCGCGTAAGGGAAGCGTCCACCTGCGAGCACCGAAGTGTGCAGCGCGCCGAACGAAGAGATCATGAGCGCCACAGCGATCAGCATCACCGCGCTCGCGCCCAAAAATTTGCTCGCCACTTCGGTCGCCACCGACGAAGAGGTTGACACACTTGCGATCTGCGTCGGCGTCAGCACATAAAAATAAGCGATGTTGGCGAAGATGTAGAGCGCGCCGACGATGGCCATGCCGTAGAAGAAGGCGCGCGGCAGATTCCTTTGCGGATTGCGCACCTCGCCCGCGAGCGGCGCGATGTTGTTCCAACCGTCATAAGCCCACAGAGCGCCGAGCATCGCCGCGCCAAAGCCGGCCATGCCGCCACGCGCCGCCGCGTTCACATCATCACAAGTGCCGCCAATGTTAGCGAGCGCGAAATGCGCCCAATCGCCGCGCGCGAATATGACAGCGCCGACGCCGACCGCAAGCACGAGCGCGATCTTGAGAAACGTCAAAGCCGATGCGACGTTGCCGCTCAAAGCGACCGCGCCGCAGTTGATCAAAGTTGTGACGGCGAGCAGCGAGAGCGCAATGACTTGCAGGTGACCGAAGGCGAAATCGTGGCCGAGCAATTGCCAATGAAAATATATGCCGCCGAGCGCGCCGCCCGTCAGAATGTTCAAGAAGATGGCGAAGCCGACGGCGAGCGCGGCTTGTGAGCCTGTGCGCGCGATGAAGAACTGCGTCCAGCCGAACAGAAAACCCCAACGCGGCCCGTAAGCCTCGCGGATGAAGACGTACTCGCCGCCCGCGCGCGGCATCATCGCGCACAACTCCGCGTAGGTCAGCGCGCCCGCGAGCGCGAGCAAACCCGCGACGAGCCAGACGGCGAGCACACGCCCCGGCGTCCCGACGTTGCACGTCATCACGCGCGTCTTCAAAAAGATGCCCGTGCCGATCATGTTGGCGATGTTGACCGAAGTGGCGGCGGTCAAGCCGAGACCGCGCACGAGCGTCACGTTATTCGATGCCATAAGCTTTAGCGCCTAGCGTTCGTCAAAAGATTTCGTTCGTCAACAGGTCTTCGTAAGTATCGCGCTTGCGCGCGAGATCAAACTGACCATCAGCACGCACCAAGACGGCGGCGGGGAGCGGTCGTCCGTTGTAGGGAAACGATTGCGAGAGCGAGTAAGCGCCTGTGTTCAAGAGCGCGAGCACTTCGTTGGGCTGCACGTCTTTGGGGAGCAGGCGATAGTCTGGGAGCTTGCCGCCGCCTTCGATGTCGAAATAGACATCGCCGGAATCGCAGAGCGGGCCGGCGACTTTGTAAGGCGTGTCGTGCGGTGCGTCGGCCCGCGCGGCCGAGATGAGATGGTAGTACCATTTGTAGCTGACCATCGAGAGCATCAGATTGAAGCCAGCGTCTGTGAGCAACCACACGTCGCCGGTTTCGGGGCGGCGCTTGATATTGCGCACGGTGGTGAGCACAAGACCCGCATCGGCGATGATGCTGCGACCGGGTTCGAGCAGGATTGTGATGTGTTCGAGCAGGTGTTCGGCTTCCGTCTCGCGCGCAGACGAACGCGCGGCGGCGAGGGCTGCGCCGAGCACGGCCGCAGGTTCAAGCGATGCGCCGAGCATGTCGCGCTCATCTTCGGGCAGTTGATCGGCCATCGAGCTATCGCGCAGATAGTTAACCGGAATGCCGCCGCCAAGGTTGATGTGCTCGAAGGTGTGGCCGGTCTCGCGTTGGAGCGCGACCGAGTGTTCCCACATCGTCTTGAAAGCGGCGGCGAACGGTTCAAGATCGGGCGTCTGCGAGCCGACGTGTATGTGTATGCCGCCGACGTGGAGTAGATCAGATAAGGCGAGCGCACGGCGAAAAGCTTCGGGCACTTCGGTCGAAGTGATGCCGAACTTGGAGGTGAGCAACGCGGTCTGCAAACCTATGTGCGAGCGCGTGCCGATCTCAGGTACGAGACGCAAGGTGATGTTGGCGCGCTTCTGTTGTCTGCGCGCGGCGGCGGCGACGAGTTCGATCTCGTAGAGCGAATCCACGTTGATCGAAAAGATGCCGGCGCGCACGGCTTCGTCTAGTTCATCGTCGGTCTTGCTTGTGCCGTTGAAGATGATCTGTTCGGGGAGAAAGCCGGCGCGCAGAGCCTTGAAGAGTTCGCCGCCGCTGTTGACTTCGATGTCAATCCCTGCGTCACGCACGACCTTGAGCACGGCCATGTTCGAGTTCGCCTTTGAGGCATAGAAGTATCTGACCGGATGTTTGACGGCCGTCGCGGCGTGCTTGAGGCGCGCGATGTTGGCGCTGATGCGCGGCGCGGAGAAGACGTAGAGCGGCGAGCCGTGCGCGCGGACGAGCGCGAGCGCGTCCACGCCGTTGATGATCAGAGACCCATCGCGCACTGCCAAGTAATCCTTGATCGTCCAAGCGGGCTGCGCGACAAGTTGCGACGACATGGAATAAACTCCTGTTGAAAATTGCGAGATGGAAACGCGAGCGAAGATAGAACGCGCACAGACGAGCGTCAAGTGTGCGAAACGGAAGGGTGACGATAGTGGCACAGACGAGCGAAGCAATTGACTGGGCGCGCATCCGCGAGGACTTTCCGGTGACAGAGCGTTGGGCGTATCTAAACACGGCGGCGGCGGGGCCTGTGTCGCGCGCCAGCATGGAAGCGGCGCTGCGTTTTTATCGTGAGACGCTCGAAGACGCAGACAGGCATTGGACGAGTTGGCTCAACCGGCGCGAACAGGCGCGGGAGAACATTGCGCGTCTGATCAATGCCGAAGCCGATGAGATCGGCTTGACGACCAACACGTCGAGCGGCATGAACTTGATCGTTGATGCGCTCGCGGGGCGCGGCGAAGTTATCTCGTGCGCGCTTGAGTTTCCCGTCTCGACCATCCCTTGGCTTCATCGCGGCGTGCGCGTGCATCTGCTTGAAGCGCATCAAGGTGTGCTGACGCCGGACGACATCAGCGCCGCGATGAACGCACGCACGGGCATCATCTGTCTCAGCCACGTGCAATTCTCGAACGGGCTGCGCTCGAACCTTGCAGAGATCGGCGCGCGCAAAGGCGGGCACGCCTTCGTCGTCAACGCGGCGCAGTCGGCGGGCGTGTTTGAGCTTGACGTGAAGCGCATGCGGATTGATGCGCTCGCGGCGACCGGGCATAAATGGATGCTCGGCGGCTACGGTTCAGGCTTCGTCTATCTGAGCCGCGAGTTGTTGCAAGCGACTGAGCCGCGCGCTATCGGTTGGCTGAGCGTTGTTGACCCATTCGCTGATCGCAACGACGAAGCGCGCGTGCGTGCGGACGCGGCGGCGCGCGCCGAACTTGGCTGCCCACACTTCGGCGGCATCTTCTCGCTCGGCGCGGCGGCTGAGTATGCGCTGAAACTCGGCGCGCAGCAGATCGAGCAGCGCGCGTTGGCGCTCAATCGTCATCTGACGAATAGTCTCAGCGAAGCTGGTTGGCGCGTGCTATCGCCGCTCACTAATGAAGCTTATCGTTCGGCGGAGACGCTCGTCGCAATGGATGAACCGGAGCGCGTCGCACGGCATCTGCATCAGCGCGGCGTCGCCGTCACGAAGAAGCCCGAAGGCATACGTGTCGCCACGCATTTCTTCAACGACGAGTCGGACATCGCGCGTCTCATCGCGGCACTCGCAGAATTACGCGGCTAAGAATTCTTTCGCTCACTTGTAAGGCGGGCGATAGTTTCTACGACTAACGATCAGTAAGCGACACTTCTGCTTTCGTGATTAAAAGGAGCAACTGAAAATGAGTGCGACTGCAAGCGATGTCCGCCCGTTGTTCATCCCTGTACTGCTCGGCACGCCGCGACAGGGGCGCATGAGCGAGCATGTGGCGCGGTTCGTGCACGGTGAAGTCGCGAAGCGCGCGGGCGTCGAGACGGAGTTGTTTGATGTGCGTGAGTTGCCGTTGCCGACGACGGATGCGGGTGAGGCGATCAAGGACGAGAACTTCAGCGCTGCGCTGGCGCGCGCTGACGCGCTCATCATCATTGCGCCCGAATATAATCACGGCTATCCGGGGTTGCTCAAGCATGCGCTCGATACGAATTTGAAGGAGTACATACACAAAGCGTGCGGCGTCTGCGGCGTCTCGGCGGGCGGCTTCGGCGGCACGCGCGTCATCGAGAATCTGCTGCCCGTCCTGCGCGAACTCGGCCTCGTCACGATCTTCTGGGATGGCAACTTCTCAAACTCTTACAAGTTGTTCGACGAAGCGGGCGCGCTGCTCGACGAAGCTTATATTAAACGGCTCGACAAATTCTTAGCCGAACTCATCTGGATGGCCAAGGTGCTGCGCTACGGCCGCGAAAATGTTCCTTTGTGAGTCGAAGCTTGGCGTCCTTGCTTTGCGCCTTTGCGTCTTTGCGTGAGGTTATTCTTTTGCGAACATAAGCTTCACGCAAAGACGCAAAGGCGCAAAGATAAGAGCGCAAAGATTAAGGAGAACTTTATGCGTGAGAAGAACCCGATGATCTGTCCGGTCTGCGGTGTGGCGATGAATCATCACGCGGACAAGATTGATTACAACGTCGAGGCGCACGACGCGGCGGCGGTTGATCCCGATCTAGGCGGCGTCGTCGAAGAGGCGCACACGTGCCCCGAATGCGGGCAGACCTTTGTGCGGGCTGAGCGCGTGGAAGCGTGAAGCTGAGACGTTCAGGTTGAATACCAGAACACCGCGCAGAGATGGCAAAGGCTGCCGGTGAGGACGAACATGTGCCAGATGAGATGGTTGTAGCGCAGGCGCTCCAGCGCATAGAAGGCCACGCCCGCCGTGTAGGCCAGCCCGCCCGCCAATAGCCACGCAAGGCCGAACACAGGCACGTGCAGCCAGATGGTGCGCGCCGCGATCAGCGCTAACCAACCCATCGCCAGATACAGGCAGATCGAGAGCCGCCGGTAGCGCAGGCCGCCGATTGCTTTCAGCAACACGCCGAGCAGAGCCATACTCCACACCAGCGAGAGCAGCGTCCAGCCCCACGCGCCGCGCATCACGCCGAGCGTGAACGGCGTGTACGTGCCCGCGATCAAAAGAAAGATCGCGGCGTGGTCGAAGACTTGAAAGACTTGCTTCGCGCGGTTCTGCGGCAAGGCGTGATAGATCGTCGAGGCCGAGTAGAGCAGCACCAACGTTGTCGCATAGACGCCCGCCCCGATGATGCTCAATGCGCTGCCGTGTCTGACGGCGGCGACGATGAGCACCGGCACGGCCGCAAGCGCGAACACCAGTCCGATGCCGTGACTGACGCTGTTCGCGATCTCCTCGCCGAGCGTCTGCGGGCGTTTGTTTGTCGCAGTCGTTGCGTGCTCCATAACGCGCATAAACTAACATGGACGTGTCCACAATTTCCAGACGTTCATGCGTCATCGGAGAGCGAAAACAGATGGGCGAAAGTCGGCGCGCGTGCGCCGCAGCGAGCGGCCGGATGCCTGCTTGACAACGGGTTCGAGCGGTCGTTAGAGTGAACCGTTTCAGTCGGACATCAATTTTTAACCCGCGCACGCCTGTGCGCTCGTCAGCAAGAGAAAAGAACGTGGCTCGATACACAAGGACTACTAAAAAACGCGCCCGCGAACTCAAACACGATGCCTTCCGCGACCGCACGATGAGCATCTTTGATCGGCTGGGCGATAAGCTCGAAGGCAAAGGGCGGACGATCCTCTACGCGATTGCCGGCCTCATCGTGCTCGCCATCCTTGTCGGCGTCTTCAGTTGGTGGCGCGGTAAGCATGCCGAAGAGGCGCAGCGCGCGTTGGGACGCGCCATCGAGATCGCCCAAGCGCCCGTCTCGCCCACGCCGCAAACCGGCACAACGGGGCCGACATTTACGAACGAAAAAGATCGCGCGCAAGCGGCCGCCGCAGAGTTTCAGAAGGTCGAGGTGAAGTACGGCGATCCGTATCGCACGCTCGCGCACTATTTTCGCGCCGCCAATCTGTTGACAGTTGATCGCGCGAGCGGCATCAAAGAGCTTGAAGCGCTCACACACAACGGCGACAAAGAGGTTGCGACCCGCGCCAAGTTTGCGCTCGCACAAGCGCACGAAGAGGACGGGCAGTTGGACGCCGCCGCCGCGCTCTACAGTGAGTTGGCGAAAGCCAACACCGATACAGTGCCCGCCGACACGGCCGACCTGCGCCTCGCGGCCGTCTATGAGAAGCAGGGCAAGAAGCAAGAGGCTGCAAACATCCTGTTCAGCATCGTCGAAGCGGCGCGCAAAGCACGCGACAAGGACGGCAAGCCTGTGCCCGAATCGGCCGCCGCGCGCGACGCCGCCGACCGCCTCCAACGTCTCGACCCCGCGCGCTTCGCCCAACTCCCACCGGAGCCGCCGAAAGATTTACCGTTTTGAGAGAGGGCAGAGATTAGAGGTTCGAGGTCAGTAGGAACTTTTTCTTTTACTGATCTCTGCCCTCTAACCTCTAACCTCTGCTTTCTCATGGATAATCTAGCGCACAGTCTGGTCGGGTTGACGTTGGCGAAGGGCGGGCTGGAGCGTGTGTCGCCGTATGCGACGACCGTGTGCGTCGTGGCGGCTAACGCGCCGGATGTGGACGTGTTGACGCGCCTGCGCGGGCCTTGGTTTGCGCTAGAGCATCATCGCGGCATCACGCATTCGATTGTCGGGACGCTCACGCTCGGAGTGTTGTTGCCGCTCATCTGCTTCGCGCTCGAACGAATCGCGGCGCGCGTGCGGCAGAGCAAACCGCGCATACGCCTGCCCGGCCTCATCGTCGTCTCGGTCATCGCCTGTGCGACGCACCCTTTGCTCGATTGGTTGAACAGTTATGGCATACGGCCATTCCTGCCTTGGAGCGGGCGTTGGTATTACGGTGACGTGCTGTTCATCTTTGATCCGTGGCTGTGGCTGCTGCTCGGCGCGGCGGCGTTTTTGCTGACGGCGCAAGGGCGTTGGCGCGTCGGCGCGTGGAGCGCGCTCGCATTAGTGGTAACGGCCGCGTTTCTGTTTCTCACACAGCGCACAGCTTGGTCGTTCGCCGCGCTGGCAATATGGTTTGTCGGCCTCAGCGTCATCGTGTGGGCGCATCATGCGCGCTTCGCGGCCCGCTTCGGCGCGCGTGTGGCGCACGTCGCGTTGGCGTTAGCCGTCTGCTACATCGTTGCGCTCGCATTGATCCACACGCGCGCGTTCACGCAAGCGACGAGCGCGGCGACGGAGATGGCGCGCGCGCACGAAGAGACTTTGCTCCGTGTGGCCACGATGCCGACAGAGGCCGATCCGACCAACTGGCTCACCATCGCCGAGACGGATCGCGCAAACTATCGCTTCCAAGTTCGCGTGCCAGCGCATGAGGCAATGAACATCCAGCAAGCCGCGCGTTTTGAGAAGCCGCAGGGCACGGACGCGGCGCAGGTCGAACGCGCTGAGCAGGATGCACGCGCGCAAATCTTTCTCGGCTTCGCGCGCTTTCCCGTCATGCGTGTGCAGACGGGCGAACGAGGTGAATCGCTCGTCCGCTTCGCCGACCTGCGCTTCGGCACGCCGGACACACGCACTCCCGTGCGCGGCTTCGCGCTCGACGTGTCCGTGCCAAGCGCGGGGCAGTGATAACAGCACGTTGCCGGTGGGATGTCTAATGCTGCTGCGCGCGTTCGAGTTCGGTAAAACTAAGATTGAGGATCGGATACTCGCGCCAGTCTTTGTAATCGTAGTGCCACCACTCGGACGCATAGACGCTGAAGCCTTCGGCCTCCATCGCGGCGCGCAAGAGGTCGCGCAAGCGCCGCGCTTCCGTCGGGCCGCCTTGATAATCGCTGTGCGCGCGCGCGGTCATCTCGTCGTAGTCGGACGGCATCTCGACCGCGCGCCCGGTCTTCAGCTCGTAAAGCGTGAGATCAACTGCGCAGCCACGATTGTGGCGCGAGCCTTTGGCCGGATCGGCGACGAACTCTTTTTTGTCCGCAGGCGTCGCATCCCAAAAGATTTTCGTAACCGACCAAGGGCGATAGCCGTCGAACACGACCAAACCGTAGCCTTGTCGCCGCAAGTTTTTGCTGACGCGCACAAGCGCCTGCGCCGCCGGTTTTTGCAAAAAGGCGCGCGCTTCCGTATAGACGGGCCGGCCCAAGAAGTTGTTGGCCGTCGCGTAGCGAATGTCGAGCTTGATGGTCTTGTCGAGGTTGACGAGTTCGACCAACTCAGGTTGGCGAAAGTGTCCGGTCTCTTGCGGCGGCTGTGTGGCCGACTGTTGCGCTGACGCGCCGACGAGCGCCAACAGCAACAAGATGCCGGCGCAGCAACATTGAGTGAAACGTGATTCGAGTTGGCGTGACATAAGGCTCGGCGGATTTCAGATGAGCGCGTTAAGGATTGTCGCGCTTCGGTCTATCTTTGCGCGCAGGTGGCGGCGTAGGTTTGCGCACGGGCGGCTTCTTGCTGCTGGCGCGCGGTTCGTCTTCAGGGTGCAGGACGGGAATGGGCAGACGGGCCGCAGGTTGCTTGGCGGTTGCTGGCATGTGCGTCTGTGTCGCACTGTCTGTTCGTGCATGTTGATGATGTCTGCGCTGACTGCGCCGGCCGTGTCGGCGTTTGGCGTGTGCAGTCAGTCGGGTCGCATCGGCCGTGCTAGTCTGCTCGGCGCTGCGCGCGAAGCCGAGGACAGCATCAGCAGGCAGCAGAGTTGACAAGAGCAGTAGCACGACGATGAGCCGAACGCGCATGAATTGAGACCTCCTCCCCGGTCTGCTCAACTCCGATAGAGCCAGATTCATGCTAACTCTGACCACGCGCAAAGTCTAACCGACAGGTGCGCCAGCACGAGCGCAGTCATATTAGTTGACATATAGTCGGGGCGCAGCTAAATTTGCGCCCGCTCTACAAAAGTTCAATCGGCAGGTTTAAGCCTACCCGCCCGATAGATAGAACCAAAGTTCGCGTTGAGCTTAATACAGAGAACACACGTCCAACAACGTGGCCCAAATCCGGCCTAATCGGTACGCAAGGAGATTCACGACGATGAAACGGAAGTCAAATTCGCGCCTATTTGTCGGCGCGGTCTTAACCATCTCTCTGTTAGCTTCGAGCATCAGCCCGCTCGCGATTGGGCAAGAGCGTGAGAGCGCGCAAAATACTAAGCCGGGAAAAGAGACCGGCGAGCAGTCCGGCCGGCTGAAAGAGGAGGGGACTATTCCGCAGGGCGATGGGCTGAGCAAGGTCCAGCATAAGAAGCACCCTAAGCCCGACCCCATCGAAGAAGATGATCCAGACGTGCCGCGCTTGGCGCAGGGCCGCGTCAACCGGAAAGATTACTTGACGATGCGCGAGGACCAGATTGCGCTGCTGCGCGGTCTCGATGACTACAAGAATTTCGATCAGAACCCGCGCGTGCTGGCGCTGCACCAGTTGGAACAGCAAGAGGCGGCGCTCAAAAAGGCTATTGATGAAGGGCGCGTGAGTCCGCTCATCAGCAATGCGAGTTGGACGTCTATCGGGCCTGCGCCGCTACCTAATGGGCAGACTGCAACCGTCGTCACGCCTGTCAGCGGGCGCGTCACGTGTGTGGCGATCCATCCGACCAATCCAGACACCGTCTATATCGGCACGGCGCAGGGCGGTCTGTATCGCTCCTTAAACGGTGGGCAGACGTGGACGCCTCTGCTCGACTCAGCGCAGTCGCTCGCCATCGGCGCGGTCACGATTGATCCGGTCAGTCCTTCTACCATCTTCGTCGGTACGGGCGAGGGCAACCTGTCGCTCGATAGCTTCTTCGGCGTCGGCATCTATCGCATCAAGAATGCCGACACCGGCGCGCCGACCGTCGAAGGGCCGTTTGAGGCGCGCACGAATGGCGGCGGCGGGCACGCCTTCGCCGGCACGTCGATCAACAAGATCATCATTGACCCGAACAACGACAACAACATGTTCGTCGGCAACACGCTCGGCGGCAGCGGTATGAACGGCGCAGGCATTTGCTGCGGCGGCACGAATCCCATCTCAGGTTTCGTCGGTCTCTACTTCTCAGCCAACGCGCAAGCCGCGACGCCCACTTGGGTGCGCGTCAATCCCGCGAGCTTGCCGGGCGGCGGTGTGGCCGGTGTCACAGACATGGTGATCGAGCCGGGCAACGCCAACACGCTCATTCTCAATCAACAGGACTTCGGAAGCGGCGCGTTCAATAGCGGCGTCTTCCGCTCGACCAACGCGCTCTCCGGCGGCAGTTTGACTGCGACCTACACGGAGGTGATTAACTACGCCGGCACGCAGTTCGATGCGAAGTTCGCTATCTACAAACAGGGCGGGAATCCGGCCGTCGTCTATCTAGCGACGGAAGAGGGCGGCGTCAACGGTGAAGTGCGCAGCTCGACAGACGGCGGCGCAACATGGGGGCCGGCCCTTGCTGGCGGCAAAGGCTTCTGCGGCGGGCAGTGCTTCTACGACATCGCCATTGATGTCGATCCGGGCGCGACCACAGCGACCACAGACGACATCCTCTATTTGGGCGGCGCGGCCGGCAGCGGCATCCTGCAAAAGTCCACCAACGGCGGCGCGACCTTTAGTTCATCACAGACGGGCCTGCACGCAGACAACCATGCGGTCAATCTCGCGCCGTCGAACTTCAACATCCTCTACACCGGCAGTGATGGTGGCATCTATCGCTCGAACGACAAGGCTGCCAACTGGACGAGCATCAACAACACCGGCTTTAACGCCACGCAGTTTGAGAGCCTTGCGCTCCATCCGACGGATCGTTACTTCACCATCGGCGGCACGCAAGACAACGGCACGCCGTTCCAACAGCCCGACAATACTTGGCGGCGCGCAGATTTCGGCGATGGCGGCTTCGCCCGCATCGATCAGACCGCGGCCGACACGACCAATGTCGTGATGTATCACACCTACTTCAACTCGACCAATGTCCTCATCGGCTTCGCGCGAGTGGACTCGACGAATAACGCGAACGATGGGCAGTGGAACTTCATGGGGTGCAATGGCGGCATATCCAACAACGGCATCCTTTGCGCGGACAATGTGCTCTTTTACGCGCCGCTTGAGTTGGGGCCGGCCGTCGGCTTGCTGGGCAGCAACACGGTCTATTTCGGTACCGACCGGCTCTATCGTTCAATCAATAAAGGTGTGACCGCCGTGCTCGCCAGCCAGGCTCCGCTCGTCGCGGGCCGATCCATCAGCGCCATCGCCGTCTCGCCGCAGAACGACAACGTGCGCATCGTCGGGCTGACGAACGGCGCACTCTTCTTCACGACGACGGGGCTGCTCACGTTGACGAGTCTCGATCCGGTCGGCGCGGGCAGCGTCATTCCCGACAAATACATCGCGCGCATCGTCTTCGATCCGACGAACGCCGACACCGCCTACATCACCTTGGACGGTTTCACCGGCGCGTCGAATCACGTCTGGCGCGCGACGAATCTGAGCACGACGCCCGTCTTGACGAACGTCTCCGGCTCAGGCGGGAACGCTTTACCGGATGTGCCCGTCAACGCTTTCGCCATTGACCCGACCGCGACCACCAATCTCTACGCGGGCACAGACATCGGCGTCTTCCGCTCAACTGATGGCGGCGCGAACTGGTTCCCCTATGGCACGGGCCTGCCGCGCGTGGCCGTGTTCGACATGGCGATTCAGAATCCGAATCGCATCCTGCGCGTCGCCACGCACGGGCGCGGGCTTTGGGAGATCGGTCTCGCCAGCACCTTGAGCATTAGCGGCACTGTGACGAATGTGGGCAACGCCCCAGTTCAAGGTGTCGTGCTCGTCTTGCAAGGCTCGACGCCTGCGCCTTTAACGACCGCGACGGATGCGAGCGGCAACTACACCTTCAACGGTCTCGCCGTCGGCGGCAACTACACCGTGCGCCCGCAACACGGCACTGAGAGTCCAACGCTCAACTTCTACACGCCCGCTCTCAGAACGTTCACCGATGTCTCGGCGAACCAGACGGGCGTGAACTTCGTCGGCGCGACTACAGGTTCGGGCACAACCGTGAACACCGGTAACGTGCTCATCAGCGAATTCCGTCTGCGTGGGCCGAACGGCCCTGACGATGAATTCGTCGAGCTGTATAACAACACCGACTCGCCGATCACGGTTGCTGCCACCGACGGCACGGCAGGCTGGCGGCTCAATGCTTCGACCGGCTCGCTCCCCGCCATCATCCCGAACGGCACGGTCATTCCGGCGCGCGGTCACTACCTGCTCGCCGGCTCAGCCTACAGTCTCAGCACCCGCGCCACACCTGATCTCTATTTGCAGAACGGCATCAGCGACGACGTAGGTCTTGCGCTCGCGCGCAGCGCCAGCACGACGGCTGCCGCCGACCGGCTTGATTCAGTCGGCTTCACCGGCGTGTCCAACGCCTTCTTCTTTGAAGGGACGACGCTCACGCCGCTCGGCGCAGCCAACACTGAGTACAGCTTTGTGCGTAAGTTGACGACGGGCTTCCCGCAGGACACGAACAACAACGCTGCCGACTTCGCGCTCATCTCGACCAGTGGCGCGACGATTGGCTCGACCGCATCGGTGCTCGGTGCGCCGGGGCCGGAGAACTTGTCGAGTCCGATTCAGCGCAACGCCACGATTCGGGCTTCGGCCGTTGATCCGTCTGTGAACACCAGCACCGCGCCAAACCGCGAGCGCAACAGCTCGGACACGGGCGCGAACAAGACGTTCGGCACGCTCATCCTGCGGCGGCGCTTTACCAACAACACCGGGCAGACGGTGACGAAACTGCGCTTCCGCGTCGTGGACATCACCACGCTGAACTCGCCCGGCGGGCCGCAGGCCGACTTGCGCGTGCTTGATTCGTCCGATCAGGTCGTCAGCAACGCGGCCAACAGTGGCACGATTGCCATCAAAGGCACGACGACCGATCAACCGCCAACGCTGACCATCGGCGGCGGTTTGAACTCAACCGTCACGGTGCTGCTGCCCAACGCAGGGCTGACTTCGCTCTCCGCGGGCACGTGCCCCGGTGGACAGCAGTGCACAATTGATGTGCAGTTCGTCATAGGCGTGATGCAGAGCGGCAACTATCGCTTCTTCATCAATGTCGAAGCGTTGCCGTAAAGAACAGTAGTCAGTAGCCGGTAGTCAATAGAAAGGCGGTAGTGCTTCTACTGACTACTGGCTACTGCTTAGCATGGACGATCTCGCGCGCAGTCTGGTCGGGTTGACATTAGCGATAGCAGAGCTGGAGCGCGTTGGGCTGTAACGGGTAGATTGAAACACCGGCAAGCGCCTAAGCGCGCACAATTGCCGCGGCCTAAAGACTAAAGAGCGGCAGATCGGATTAACCGATCTGCCGCTTCAGTTTGTGCAACGGATAAGCTCAAACTTTAAGGCGCGAGCCTGTCCGCTTTGTCTCGTGTCGCGCCGAAGATCGGCGCTGACGTTGGCGCTCGCCTTACTACTGCTTATTGACTGGCGGCGCGCTGCTTGTCGGACTGACCTTCGTTGTGCCGACCTTCGGCACATTGATCGGCGCAGCCGGGTTGGACGTGTCCGACTCGACGTTGATGAAGAAGCGATAGTTGCCGCTCTGCATCACGCCGAGGTTGAATTCGACGTTGACCGAGTTGCCGGGCGCGATGCTCACGGGCACGGTCAGCGCCATGCTTGAGTTCAAGCCACCACCGGAGCTTTGCGTCGGCGGCACCTCACGGGTCGTGCCCTTGAGCGTCGTCGTCGAAAGATCGGTCAGCGTCACGGTCGAGTCTGACGAATTGATCACGCGCAGATCGGCTTGACTGCCTCCGCCCGAAACAAAACCGGGGCTATTGAGCGTCGTGATGTCCACCACGCGGAAGCGCAGGCGCGTGATCGTGCCGCCCGTCGAGTTGGTGAACTTGCGTCTGATCTTGAGCGTCCCCAACGTGCTGTTGGTCGGTTCACCCGGATCAGGCGTGACCACGCGGACGCGTGCGCAGGCTGAAAGTGGATTGACCGAAGTGCCTGAGCATTGGAAGTCAACCAGTGAAGCCTTGACCGTAGCGTTGCGCTGAAGCACACCGCTCGCCAGATTCTCCGGCCCCGGTGCGCCGAGTTGCGATTGCACGCCGTTGATCACACCGGCTGTGGTGGAGACGAGCGCGAAGTCTTGCGCGTTGTCGCCCGTATCTTGCGGTGTGCCGCTCGTCTGTTTGCGCACGTAAGCATACTCGACGTTGTTCGCGCCGACTGCTGCCAGCCCTGCACCTTCGCGCGCCAACACATTCGGTTCACCGGTGAAGCCGACGGAATCGAGCCGGTAAGCTTCGGTGAAGTTATTCGGGTCAGAGGTCGAGAAGAGCGTCAGACCTGAATCGTCCGGGATGTCGGTGGTGTAGGTCACATCGGGTGCAGCGGCACCTGTACCGCCGTAGTTCGAGAGACTGTAGCCACCGGTTCCGGTGTTCGCGGCGAGGTAGTGTCCGCGTGCCGGGATGACCGTCAGGTTCGGGATGATAAAGCGCGGTGCGCCGTCCGAAGCCGCCACGGCCCAGCCGAGCGAGTTGTCGTTTGTGTTGACGGTGATGGGCGCATTCGAGTTGTTATAGAGTTCGATGAACTCGTCGTTTGCGCCGGCCGAGCCGCGCAGGCGGAACTCGCTGATGATGAGCGCGCCTTGCGCCGCAGGCACATTCAAAGGCCCTGACGAGCCGACGAAATCCTCAACAGCATTGCCGCTCAAACTCGCCACAGACTTGCTCGTAGGCGTGTAGGTCAGAGCGCCACCCGAAGGCGTGACGGTGTAACTTGCGCCCGGCGTCAGACCTGTGAACGAGTAGCCGCCGGCCGCATTGGTCATCGTCACGCCCGCGCCTGCACCTGAGAGCGTGACGGTCACGCCGCCTACGCCCGCGTTGCTTGTGCCGTTGGTGATCTGACCGATGATGCTGTTGGCCGGTGCGGCATCCTGCGTGATGTTGACGACAGTGCCCGCAACGACAATCGTGCCCGAGCGCGGGCCGGTGCTCGCGTTGGGCGCGACGGTGTAGGTGACTGTGCCGTTGCCGTTGCCCGTTTGGCCCGTATTGATGGCCAAGAAGCCGCTGTTGTTCGTCGCCGTCCAGCCGCAGCCATTCGTGGCGGTGATTGTGACTGTGCCCGTGCCGCCTTCAGCCGGGAAGTTCTGCGTGGTGTTCGGCGAGATGCTCGCGCACGAGTTCGAGACCGTCACCTTGTAAGCGCCGCGCCCGTAGGTGAACGCATAGAGGCTTGTGATCCCGCCGTTGTTCAAAGCGGTGAGCGTCTGCGTCTGCACGTTCGAGAAGCCGGTCACTTCCTTGTACCAGTTCGCGCCGCCGTCAAGGGTGACGAAGACGCCGAGGTCTGTGCCGACGTAGAGACGCTGCGTGTTGTTCGGGTCAACGACGATTGTGTCGGCCGGAACATCCGGGATCGCGTTGAGATTGTTGGCCGTCTGTGTGCCGTCAATCAGCGTCCAGTTCGTGCCGCCGTCCGTTGACTTGAAGACGTGCCCGGCGTTCGTGCCGTTGGCGTTCGCCGTGCCGTTGAAGTTCGAGATGGTGCAATAGGCGATGTTCTCGTTCGTCGGATCGAACGCGAGCCACGTAATCTGTCCGTTGCCGTTGCCGCGCGGCGTGAAGTTCTGCGTCCAGATGGTGGCCGAAGTGGCGGTCGTGCCCACGAGCGTTTTATTCACGCGCCCTGAGGCCGTGCCCGCCAACACGTGATCCGGGTTGGTCGGTGCGACGGCAATGGCCGTGATCGAGCCGCTCGTGAGCACTTGACTCGTCAGCCCCCAAGAAGCCGCCGCGTTATCGGTGCGCCACATTTTCGTTCCACCGATCCAGAGCCGGTTGTGATTACTCGGATCCATCAGGAAGACGGTATAGAAGGGGAACGTGTCAGGGCCGAGGCCGGTGCGGGCGGCTGCGAAAGACGCGCCGCCGTTCGTAGATTTCTGGAACGTGAGACCAGTGTTCTCGCCGTAGAGAATGTTGGTGTTCGTCGGATCAATCGCGACATAGCCGCCGTCGCCGCCGATGATGCGCGCCCACTGGTTGGGGCCGCCAGCGTCCGTGCCGCGATTCGTGCCGTTATCCTGCGTGCCGCCGAAGTAGCTTGTGCCGTCCGGGTAGGGCAAGCCTTGATTGAACTGCGAGACCTGATAGCCGTTGTTGAGCGGCCCCCAGATGACGGGCGATGGGACTGTGTAGAAGCCGCCGGGCGTGAACTCGTTGCCGCAGATGGGACTCGTTGAAGTGACCGTCCCGCCCGATGGCGTCGTGCCGTTGACGTAGCCGACGTTGCCGTCCTTCGCGTTGTCGGTCTTGTAGATGCCACCGTCGTCGCCGACGTAGAGTGTCTGATTGGTCGTGCCGTTGTAGCCGGGCGCGAAGACGAGGATGTGGTTGTCGGCGTGGACGAGTTGCGGGTCGCCGTTGTTGGGCGGCGTGCCGTTGCCTTGGAACCACCAGTAGGAGGCGACGCCCCAGTTGACGCCGCCGTTATCCGAGCGCCACACGTCTGTGCCGCCAGCCCAGACCTTGTTCTCATCCGTCGGATCGACGGCGAGGTCGTTGTGATACCAGCCCTGATTGAGGAACTGGTTCACCGCGCCGAAGCCGCACTCGACGAGCACGGCGTTGACTGGGTTCGAGAGTAGCAGCGTGTCCAGCTTGTTGGCGCTGTTGTTGCGCACCTGCGTCGTCCACGTACCGGCATTGCCGCTCGACGTGGAGCGGAAGACACCGAGCAGTCCGAGGTTGTAGTTGCTCCCGGCGACGGGGGTCTGGTCTGACATCGCGTAGATGACGTTCTGGTTCGAGGGAGCGATGGCGAGCGAAGTGCGCCCCATGTTCGTCTCGGTGTAAACGTCCGTCCAAGTGCCTGAGCCGCCCGCGTCGGTGTTACGGAAGATGTGCGACTGCGGCTCGCCCGCGTTGAAGGTGGTGCCCGCCGCGGCGAAGATGTAGTCGGTCGCTTGATCCGTGCGCATGGCTAAGTCCATCGCGCCGCGCACGCCCGTCGTGCTGCCGGCAACCGTCGGCACACTCAAGACCAGCGTCCACGATGCGCCGCTATTGAGGCTGCGCATCACGCCCGTGCCCGTCGCTGCATAGAGGTGCGTGTGGTCAGCAGGGCTGATGGCGAGTTTGTTGACGAAGAAGAAGTTTGAGTTGTTGGTCGCGGGCAAGCGATTCCAGTGTGCGCCCGCGTCAGTTGTCTTGAAGATGCCCGCGCCGCGAATGGCGTCGGCGTTGAAGAAGCCTTCACCCGTGCCGGCGTAGATCGTGTTGTGGTCGGTCGGGTCAAACACCATGCAAGTGACGGCGATGTTGGGCAGGAAGTCGTTGAGTGGATTCCAAGACGCGCCGCCATCGGTCGTTTTCCAGATGCCGCCGTCCACTGCGCCCGCGTACATGATGTTTGCGTTCGTCGGATCGATCACAAGCGCGCGCGTGCGCCCACCGACGTTGCCGGGGCCCAGATTCGTCCACGTGCCGAGCACGCCCGCCGAACTGCCGCCCGCGATATTCGGTGTGATGTTATGCGACTGACCCTTTGTGTTTGTGCTGCTCACGTTCGCCGCAGCCGCTTCAGCTTCGGACGGCGCGAGCGTCTGTGTGGCCGTCGAATACTGCTTCATCAGCTTAGTCTTTTCCAACGCATCGAAGTAACGGTCAACGGGCAGTTGCTTCATCCCCGTCGGCAGACGCTTTTGCAGATACCAGCGAACCGCCTCGGCCGGTTGATCGTTACGGACAAGGTCACCGTCAGGGTCTTGTTCCAAACGTATCTCGCGACCGTTGTGCCGAACAATGATGGGTTTTGCCTCCGCCTCATCACGCTCGCGCCGCTCAACGCGCGCCTCGTCTAGCTCACGTGGTGACTCTGTCGCCGCTCGCTCGTCACGTCGCGACCCGGCCTCTGGTGCTGGCCCACGCGCCTCGACTGTGTGTTGCGCCTGCTCTGCGGCATGTGCTGCGATAGACACAGGGGAATGGCCAGCAGCATCGTTGCGGTCAGCAACGGGTTGCTGTGCCTGCGTTTCGGTCGGAGCAGGCGAACTCAACTCGGCTGCCGGCAATGCGGGCGGCACGTTTGCTTGCGCATGCGCTGCGTTGGTGCCGGATGA
Organism: Acidobacteriota bacterium; assembly: GCA_003223935.1. Lineage (GTDB taxonomy): Bacteria > Acidobacteriota > Blastocatellia > Pyrinomonadales > Pyrinomonadaceae > QHXQ01. The sequence goes on from QHXQ01000065.1 coordinate 18,648, forward strand.
ATCCTTATGCCAGCGCGAGACGACTACTAGAGCGATGCACAGCACCAATACGCTGGCAATAATGATAGGGATTCTTTTACTACTGAGCATTTCGGACATCTCCTTGTAAGCTTGTTTTGGTCGGCGGTAAAGTGCTGAACGACGCTGGTGCTGACTTGCACGTAGAGTTTATCAGGACACGAAATAGCCATATCCTGAGCTTTAGTTATCAACTTCGTTGACGTTAATGGATTGCTGGTCGGGGCAGTTGAAGAGGTTTACTCGAAGTAAGCGGGCAGCATACTTTAAGTGAACAGTACAACCACCTTACGGTTATCTTTATCCTACTTAAAACTAAGGCTGGAACTGAGCGGGTTGCCCCGTGCCTCCATCAGACCACCGGAACGCAGGAAACATTAAATCGCCTTCAGTTATGTGTCAAGTTCAGAAGCATATAGAAGCGGATCAGGTAGCGGTTATTAATCCGGCTGGGATAGTAATATTATGCAGGTGTCAGGAGTTCAGAGGCTAAAGCCCCGTGTGGCCACACGAATCGCTATCGGGGGCGTGTCAGAGTCGGTTATTAATCAAGAGGTGAAAAAATGGTGAAGCGCGGAATATGGTTGATGGCATTGCTGTTGGCGTGCTTTGTTGGCGAGTATCGGGCACAGACTGAGACCAGCCCTCAGTCACTGAGCCTTAAGGGCCAGAGAGTACATAGGCACCGAGGGCGACATAGAGGGAAACATACTGTGCAGCAGCAGAAAAACCAGACAAACTCTGCGGCGGCAAATAACTCAAACTCCACATCGAACAGTAATGCCGGGACAGGACCAAATCTGAACGGTAAGCGCAGACGACGTTATGACCCTGTACTGCAACCGCCCGAGAAATCGGCGCAGCCCGGCAAACGGCCACCGAGCGAAAATGTACCTTAACGGCGTGCCGCCCTCATGTTCAGCCTTTATTTCAGGGTTGAAAGACAGCGCGGGAGAGCGTATAAGATTCTCGCATCATTTCCTTGTAGTCGTTTAAGCTTAAAACTAAAGGTCAGGAAAAACTTTGCGGTCGTTCTTGCGTCGCAGCGCTCGGTCAGCCCCCGCTCGCTTCATGCAACCAACTCTCGGAGGTCTCATGCTTCGTCCTCGGAGTCGCCCGCTCCATCTGTCTCTATGCCTGCTCGTACTCCTCGCCTGCGCTACGCTCGCGCATGCGCAAGGGTTCACGCTCGAACAGGTCTTGAGCGCGCCGTTCCCTTCTGAGCCGGCCCGTTCGCGGCAAGGCGACAAGTACGCTTGGGTCTTTGACGCGCAAGGGCGGCGCAACATCTGGCTCGCTGAAGCGCCCACGTTTCGCGCGCGTCAGTTGACGCGCTACACGCAAGACGACGGCCAAGAGATCACCGCGCTCACCTTCTCGCCGGACGGCAACCGACTGGCTTATGTGCGCGGTGGCGACAAGAATCAAGCGGGCGAAGTGCCGAACCCGACGAGCGATCCGGCCGGCGCGCACCAAGAGGTCTGGCTCACAGACACGCGCACTGGCAACACCGTCAAACTTGGCGAAGGTGATGCGCCCATCTTCTCGCCGACGGGCGAAGCGGTCGCGTTCAGCCGCGAAGATCACTTGTGGGTTGTATCTATCGCGGGCGGGAAGGAGCGAAAGATGTTTGAGGCGCGCGGCGCAACGGCCGCGCCCGTGTGGTCGCCCGACGGGACGATGCTTGCGTTCTCGTCTGCGCGCGGCGATCACAGCTTCATCTTGATCTACGAGCCGCACACACAACGCATACGCATGCTGCAACCGAGCGTGGATCGCGACATCGCGCCGCGCTGGTCGCCCGATAGTAAACATATCGCCTTCATCCGCCTCTTCAACGTCACAGACACTTATTCGATTGATCACGAGCGCGTCGCACCGTGGGGCATCTGGGTCGCTGACGCGCAGACGGGCGCGTCGCAGCAAATCTGGCAATCAGGCTTAACCGAGACGGATTCGTTTTCAGGTTTGCCGTCGGACGAATTTTTCCGTTGGACCGGGCATGACCGCATCGTCTTCAACTCCGAGCGCGACGGCTGGCGGCATCTCTATTCGATCCCTGCGCGCGGCGGCGACGCTGTGCTGCTCACGCCCGGCAACTACGAAGTCGAGAACGTCGCTTATACGCTGGACAATGCTGCGATCATCTTCGCAGCGAATAAAGATGATATAGATCGGCGGCATCTCTGGCGCGTCGGAACGGACGGCGGCGCGGTCGAACCTGTGACAAGCGGTGAAGGGATCGAGATGTCGCCTGCGGTCGTCAACGCAGGCCGGCAACTTATCTTCTTCCATTCGACGGCGCGCGATCCGTATCAACCTTTCATCGCAAATATTGACGGCACGAATATGCACCCGCTCGCGCCGCAAGCTCTGCCCGCAGATTTTCCGTCGGCCCAATTAGCGATTCCCGCACAGGTCATCTTCAAAGCGGCTGATGGCACAGAGATTCACGGCCAACTGTTCAGAGCGAAACTCTCTATGGGCCGCCCGCCCGCCATCATCTTTATGCACGGCGGCCCCATGCGCCAGATGCTCCTCGGCTGGCATTATCTCTACTACTATCACAACGCCTACGCGCTCAATCAGTATCTCGCCAGTCGCGGCTACACGGTGCTCTCTGTCAACTATCGCAGCGGCATCGGCTACGGGCGCGCGTTTCGTGAAGCGCAGCATCGCGGGGCGCGTGGCGCATCCGAGTATCAAGACATCGTTGCGGCTGCGAAGTATCTGCGCGAGAGTGGTGCGGTTGATCCAAAGCACATCGGTCTCTGGGGCGGCTCTTATGGCGGCTATCTGACGGCGCTCGGCCTTGCGCGCGATTCCGATCTCTTCGCCGCCGGTGTTGACCTGCACGGCGTCCACGATTGGAGCGTGCTGGTCGCGGGCCTGCGCGTGCCGCTCGACTCGCCGGAGCGCACGAAGATCGCGCGCGAGTCTTCGCCGATCTTTGCGGTCAACAAGTGGCGTTCGCCCGTGCTCTTGATTCACGGCGACGATGATCGCAACGTCGCTTTCAGTCAGACGGTCGCGCTCGTGCGCCGCTTGCGCGAGCAGAACGTTGAGTTTGAGCAACTCATCTTCCCCGACGAGATACACGACTTCCTGCGCCACGAGGACTGGCTGCGCGCCTATCATGCGGCGTCGGACTTTTTTGATCGGAAATTAAAGCCGTAATAGTCAGTACCGCCTGCGGTAGCGGGCGGGTACTCGTAACAGTTGTCGGCCTGATTGTGCAACCAAGACCCGCCCGCTACCGCAGGCGGTACTGACCTTTGGAGCCTGCCATGTTGAAACGAGCCGCGCTTGTTGTCGTGCTGTGTGTCGTCGCGTGTGCGTTCGCGCTGGCGAGTGAAGGGAAGCGGCTGACGGTTGAGGACGCGCTGGCGTTTATGGACGTGAGCGCGCCGCAATGGTCGCCGGACGGCAAGTTGCTCGCCTTCACCGTCACGGAATGGAATCGCAAAGAGGATCGGCGCGACACGCACATCTACATTGTGCCGGCGACAGGCGGCGAGCCTGTGCGTCTGACGAACGGCGAGCGCGGCGAGAGTGCGCCGCAGTGGTCGCCCGATGGGACACGCATCGCCTTTCTCGCCAACCGCGATGCGCCAAACCCATCTGCGCCGTCTGCGCCGCGCAATCAAATCTGGCTCATCTCGGCGCGCGGCGGCGAGGCGGAGAAGTTGACGGATGAAGAGGCGACCGTGACGCAGTTTCGTTGGTCGCCCGATGGCCGACAGATCGCTTATATCGTCCGCGACACGCCGAAGGATAAAGCTGAGCGCGACAAGCAGAAGAAAGAGAAGTTCGACGCGATTGTCGTGGATAGCAATTTCATCTACTCGCACATCTGGGCGATCAATCTGGCCGACCATAAAAAGCGGCGCGTGACCGATGGCACGTTCACCGCCTCCGATCCGCAATGGTCGCCCGACGGCACACAACTCGCTTTCGTCGCCGGCAAGATGGGCGCGCAGGAATCGAGCTTCACAGACATCAGCGAGGATCGCAACACGGACATCTACGTCGTGCAGGCGACGGGCGGGCAAGCGCGACAGTTGACTAACAACCCCGGCTCCGACGAAGCGCCGCGTTGGTCACGCGACGGCAAACAGCTTGCATATCTGGCGAGCACCGATCCAATGTCTTGGGCCGAGAAGACCGATCTGATGCTCTTGGACGTTGGCGGCGATACGCCGCGCAATCTGACGGGCGCTTACGAAGATTCAATCAACGGCCCGCCCAAGTGGTCGCCCGACGGGCAGACGCTCTATGCTGCGGGCGCGACGGGCGTCTATGGTCAGTTGCTGCGCATCGCTTTGAATGGCGGCGCGCCGCAGCCTGTCTTTGAGAGTCGCGGCGCATACAACGCAGTTGACCTGTCGGCCGATGGGCAGATGCTCGCCTTCGCTTTCAACGATGCGAAAGCGCCGAGCAATATCTGGATTGCAAACGCGAGTGGGCAGGACGCGAAGCAGTTGACCTTCTTCAACCCGCAGGTCAAAGAGTTCACGCTCGCAGACACTGAGGTTACAAAATGGACAGCGCCCGACGGACTTGAGATCGAGGGGCTGCTCGTCAAACCTGTCGGCTATGTCGCGGGGCAACACTATCCGACGCTGCTCTACATACACGGCGGCCCATACGGTCAATTCTCATTCGGTTGGAATCGCAACGCACAACTCTATGCCGCGCACGGTTACGCCGTCCTGATGCCCAACCCGCGCGGCTCGACCGGCTACGGGCACAAGTTCGAGACGGCGAACCTGCGCGATTGGGGCGGCAAAGATTTTCAAGACTTGATGGCGGGCGTGGACGAAGTCGTCAAGCGCGGCATCGCCGATCCGGCCCGCTTAGGTGTGCTCGGCGGGTCATACGGCGGTTTTATGACTTTCTGGACGATCACGCAGACCGACCGCTTCAAGTGCGCCATCGGGCACGCAGGGATCAGCGACTGGTACGGCTTCTTCGGCCAGACGGACGTGCCCGATCTGATGGCTTACGGTCTTGGGGGCTTGCCGTGGACGGCGCGCGAGACTTACGCCAAGTGGTCGCCGATGACCTACGTTGATCGCGTCAAGACGCCGATCATGATCACGCACGGCGAGCAAGACAGGCGCGTGCCGATTCAACAAGGTGAGTTGTACTATCGCGCCTTGAAGCGGCGCGGCGTCGAGGCGGTCTTCGTGCGCTACCCGCGCGAGCCGCACAGCATCTCCGAGCCGAACCATCAAATTGATCTCGCCAATCGTCAACTCGCTTGGCTCGACAAGCATTTGAAATAAGGCGGAGCAGTGAAACATATTAGCTTGGCTCACAACGCAAATGTTATTGGCAGAAAAACTGAAGGAGTTGGAAATGATATTCAGGGAGCTTAGCGTCAAACGCCGCATCATCTTTGTGTTTGTCATCACTATGCTGTGCACGATCTTTTGGTCGGCGCAAGCGCAACGACGCGGTGGCGCGGCTGCGGGGCAACAAGAGACTGAAGGCGGCAACAGTCCGCTCAGACTTTTGCAGTGGCGGCTGATCGGGCCGTTTCGCGGCGGGCGCGTGACGGCTGTGACGGGTGTCGCCAGTCAACCGCAGGTCTATTACTTCGGCGCGACGGGCGGCGGCGTGTGGAAGACAGCGGATGGCGGCGTGAATTGGGAGCCGATCACAGACAACTCTGTCTTCGGCACAGGCTCGGTCGGCGCGATTGGTCTGTCGGATGCTGATCCGAACACGATCTACGTCGGCATGGGCGAGTCGCCGATTCGCGGCAATGTGTCGCACGGCGACGGCGTGTATAAATCGCTCGACGGCGGCAAGACTTGGAAGCGCGTCGGGCTGGAAGACACGCGCCAGATCGCGCGCATCCGTGTGCATCCGCGCAATCCCGATCTTGTTTACGTCGCAGCGCAGGGGCACGTGTGGGCCCCGAACGAGCAGCGCGGTATCTTCCGCTCGAAGGATGGCGGCAAGACTTGGGAGAAGATTCTCTATCGCAGCGACAAGGCGGGCGCGTGCGATCTGATTCTTGATCCGACCAACCCGAATATCTTGTACGCGGGCTTCTGGGAGGTCTATCGCAAGCCTTGGACTTTGGAGAGCGGCGGACAGGGAAGCGGCATCTTCAAATCAACCGATGGCGGCGACACTTGGACAGAGATCACGCGCAACGCGGGCCTCCCGCGCGGCATGATCGGCATCGTCGGCATCACGGTCTCGCCCGCCAATCCTGAGCGGCTGTGGGCGATCATCGAAGCGGAAGACGGCGGCGTCTTTCGCTCCGATAACGGCGGGCGCACTTGGACGAAGACGAATGAGCAGCGCAACCTGCGGCAACGCGCTTGGTACTACTCGCGCATCTACGCCGACCCGCAGAACGCGGACACGGTTTACGTGCTCAATACAGGCTTCTACAAATCGAACGATGGCGGCAAGACTTTTACGGCCATCGCCGTGCCGCACGGCGACAATCATGATCTCTGGATCGCGCCGAACGATGCGAACCGCATGATCGAATCGAACGACGGCGGCGCGAATGTTTCAGTTAATGGTGGCAAGACTTGGACGGAAGAGGATCAGCCGACGGCGCAGTTCTATCGCGTCGCGCTCGACGAAGATTTTCCGTATCACATCTATGGCGCGCAGCAGGATAACTCGACCGTGCGCATCGCCTCGCGCACGACCGACTTCGGCATCACGCGCGAGGATTGGTACGACGTTGGCGGCGGCGAGTCGGGTTGGATCGCGCCGCTACCGCGCGATTCAGAGATCGTCTTCGCTGGATCGTATGGCGGCTTGATTACGCGCTACGATCATCACACGGGCCAACTGCGCGACGTGTCGCCCTATCCCGATAATCCGATGGGCCACGCGCCGAGTGATCTCAAATATCGCTTCCAATGGAATTTTCCGATCCTCTTTTCGCCGCACGACAAGTCGCCTGCGGGCACGCTCTACGCGGCGGCCAATGTGCTGTTCAAGTCGAACGACGAAGGGCAGAGTTGGCAAGTGATCAGTCCCGATCTGACGCGCAACGACAGGTCGAAGCAGATCTCTTCGGGCGGGCCGATCACTAAGGACAACACGAGCATTGAATACTACGACACGATCTTCACGGTGATTGAATCGCCCATGCAAGCGGGCACGATCTGGACCGGCTCGGATGATGGTCTCGTCTATCTCACACGCGACGGCGGCCAGCATTGGGCGAACGTGACGCCGCCCGCTTCGCTCATGCCTGAATGGGTTCAGATCAATTCGATTGAAGCGTCACCCAACGATCCGGCGACGGCTTACGTCGCGGCGACGATGTACAAGTGGGACGATTACAGGCCGTACCTCTACAAGACGAACGACTACGGCAAGACTTGGACGAAGATCACGACGGGCATTCCTGACAACGCCTTCACGCGCGTCATTCGCGAAGACCCGAACAAACGCGGCTTGCTCTACGCGGGCACGGAGACAGGCATGTACGTCTCGTTCGACGACGGCGCGCACTGGCAGTCTTTGCAGTTGAACCTGCCCGTTGTGCCGATCAACGATCTGGCCATACACAAACGCGAAAATGATTTGGTTGCCGCCACGCAAGGGCGTTCGTTCTACATCCTTGACGACCTAGAGGTCTTGCATCAACTGAAGGACGCGGGCGGCATGAGCGGCTTGAACGAGACGCGCTTGTTCAAACCCGAAGAGACTTATCGCATGGATGGCGGTGGCGGTTTCCCTCTGCCCGCCACCGCGACCATCGGGCGCAATCCGCCGAACGGCGTCGTCGTCTATTATGCTTTGAAGTCGAAACCGACCACAGATGTCGTGCTTGAGTTCACGGACGCAAACGGCAAATCAATTCAGAGGTTCACGGCGCGTGCGCCCAAGCCGCAGCCGACTCCTGCGCCGGGCAGCGCACCCGTGCAGACGCCGCCCGAACAACCACAAGCGCCATCGGGCGAAGAGTCGGAGTTCTTCGCGGGTGGCGGCGCACAGCCGCGCGTGACGACGAACGCGGGCCTTAATCGCTTTGTCTGGGACATGCACTACGCCGACGCGACACGTTTTCCCGGCATGATCTTGTGGGCGGGCGACACGCGCGGGCCGCGCCTCGTGCCCGGCACGTACACGGTTAAGCTCACCGCCGACGGGCAGACTTTGACGCAAACCTTCGAGGTCAGGAAAGACCCGCGCCTCGCGGCGACAAGCGAAGACTTCGCCAAGCAACTCGATCTCGCTTTGAAGATACGCGACAAGTTCTCGGAGACGAGCAACGCGATCTTGCAAATCCGCGACGTGAAGCGGCAAATTGACGATCTGTTGAAGCGCGTGCAAGGGCAGCCCAACTTCAAAACGATCAATGATGCGGCCACGCAGTTGAACAAGAACCTGACCGACATCGAAGAGACGCTCTACCAAACGAAGAACCAGTCGAGCCAAGACCCGCTCAACTTCCCGATCCGTCTGAACAACAAACTGGCCGCACTGGGCGGTGTCGTCGCGAGCGCTGACGCCGCGCCGACCGCGCAGTCTTACGAGATTTACAACGATCTCACGGGCCAGATTGATGCGCAGCTTGCGCGCTTGCAACAGATCATCAAGACCGATCTGCCAGCGTTCAACCGGCTCGTGCGCGAGCAAGACATCCCGGCCGTCGTCGTCAAGCCGCCGCAACAAGCAGGCACGACTCCGCCGCAGCCTTGAAAGAGGCTTAGCCCGATCAACCACGAATTCACCCGAAACGGCACGAAGAAAATTAGTTCATGCTTCGTGGCTGCTTCGTGTGGGTTCGCGGTTTAATCTTGTGCGGTTCAGACAATCTGCGTTCAATGCTGAATCAAACTGTCTTTCACTATAACGAAGAGGTCGCCACTGCACTCGCGGCACAACGCCCCGTCGTCGCGCTCGAATCAACCGTCATCGCACACGGTCTGCCGCGCCCGCAGAATCTTGAAACGGCGCGGCGGCTCGAACAGATCGTCCGCGCCGAAGGCGCAACACCCGCCACCATCGCCATCATCGCCGGTCAAATCTGCGTCGGACTTGACGCGGCACAACTCGAACACATCGCCACCACAGACGATGTGCACAAGCTCAGCACGCGCGACTTGGCCGTCGCCGTCGCGCGCGGCTGGGACGGTGCAACGACGGTGGCGACGACGTGTTGGATCGCAGAGCGCGCAGGGCTGGAAGTCTTTGCGACGGGCGGCATCGGCGGCGTCCATCGCGGCGCGCTGCCGGACGTATCGGCCGACCTGCCGGAGTTGGCGCGCGCAAAGCTTGTGGTCGTCTGCGCGGGCGCGAAGAGCGTGCTCGATCTGCCGGCGACGCGCGAATGGCTGGAGACGCATGGCCTCACGGTCGTCGGCTACGGCAGCGATGAACTACCGGCTTTTTACACGCGCTGTTCGGGCTTGCCTGTTGACGTGCGCGTCGAATCGGCTGCGGAGGTCGTGGCGCTGGTGCGCGCGCGACGTGCGCTTGAGGTGGCAGGCGCGCTCCTTGTCACAGTGCCCGTGCCGGTTGAGAGCGAAGTGCCTGCCGATGTCTTACAGACCGCCCTCTATGAAGCGCTCAACGAGGCGGCGCAAGCGCACATCGCCGGCCGCGACTTGACGCCCTTCCTGCTCGCGCGCATGAGCGAACAGAGCGGCGGCGCGACGCTCAAAGCAAACTTGGCCTTGCTCGAAAACAATGCGCGCGTCGCCGCGCAGATCGCGAAAGAACTGAAAAGCAATCCGTAACGGTTTAGTTATTTCTTATGGACGAAAAGAAGAGAACGAGCCGGATCATCGCGCGGCTCAAGCGCGCTTATCCAGACGCGAAGTGTTCGCTGAATCACACAAACCCGTTTGAGTTGCTCATCGCTACGATCCTCTCGGCGCAGTGCACGGACGGGCGCGTCAATCTCGTGACCGCCGATCTGTTCAGAAAGTACCGGCGTTGTGAGGACTATGTGAACGCCGCGCCGAGCGAGCTTGAGCAGGACATACGCTCGACCGGTTTCTATCGCAACAAGGCGAAGGCGATTCAAGGCGCGTGCCAGATGATCCTTGAACGCTACGCTGGGCGCGTGCCTGAGACGATGGACGAATTGTTGGCGCTGCCCGGCGTCGCGCGCAAGACGGCGAACGTTGTGCTCGGCAACGCCTACGGCATCGCCTCAGGCGTCGTCGTGGATACGCACGTCTCGCGCCTCGCGCAACGTTTGCAGTTGACTGAACACGAGCAGCCCGAAAAGATCGAGCGCGATCTGATGAAGCTTGTCCCGCAGCGAGACTGGATCAACTTTCCGCACCTGCTCATCGCACACGGTCGCACCGTCTGCAAAGCCCGCACGCCGCTCTGCGCCGACTGCGTGATCGAGCAATACTGCCCATCATCAATGAAATGATGAATGCGGAACGATGAATAAAAGACAAAGGCTTTTCATTCATCGTTCCGCGCTCATCATTCATCATTTCCCTCAAGCCAGTCTTTCGTCATGTCGCACCAGAGAGCGAGGCCGCGCCAAGTGTTGAAACGCGCATAGTGGCGAGCAATCTTCTTGTCGGTGGCGGGGCGGTTGCGGTTGTGCAGGCGGGCGAACTTGCCGCGCACCCAAGAGTCGAGCGCAAGCACGTCGTAGCGCCCGACGAGTTTTAAGAGATTTTCGGCCGCGTAGTCGCCGACGCCTTTGACGCGCTTCATCGCACGTTTGAGTTCGGGCGTGGGCAGTTCGCTTGTGAGCCAGCTTTCGGGATCGAGTTCGTCGGCGGCGACGCGCTCGGCCAGTTCTTTGAAGTAGGGCGCGCGATAGCCTGAGCGCATCACGTCGCGGTAGAAGGAGACGGGCACGGCGGCCATCGCGGCGGGCGTGGGAAAAGCGCGTGCGCCATCGCACCCTGCTTGCCCCAAGTTGTTGACAAGTTCGCGCACCATCTTGTCTGTGAGCGCCCAAGAGCAGTTGGTCGTGCAGATGGTCTTGACCAAATCTTCAAAGACCGTAGGCGAGCGCAGCAAACGACCTGCGCCTTGACGGACGATCCAAGTGAAGTCCGGATCGTCGGTGACTGCGCCGTAGAAGGTCTGCATGTCGTCGTCAAGGCGCAGCGCGTGGCGTACATCGCGGACGATGCGCGCGACTGTGCGCTGCGATGGTTGGCGCGCGACGTGGACGTTGAGCGCGTGCGGTGTGGCCGTGATCTTCACTGTAACGGGCGCGCCGTTGTCTATGTCGAGTACGCGCGTGAGTGTCCAAGTATCGCGGTCGAACGAGAAGGGCGGCAGGTCGTACCAACCGTGACTGAGGGCTGTGCGTCTGAAACTGAAATCGCGGGGCGTAGGGATGGGGATGTTCATTATCAAATTGGAAAACTAAGAAAAATTTCTTGCCGGGCCTTCATAATAAGGATACCATGCCTTGTCGCTTTGCAATCTAAAGGCTAATAAGAACTTCTTTCTCGTTAGCCTCACATAAAACGATAGCAGTTGCTTTTAGGGTCACTATTGCAACGCTACCTCCAGATTGAAGATCACTCATGAGAAGAACCTGCCTAAGCCTCTTCATTGGATTACTTCTTACCTTGCAAAGCAATATCTTGCATCAGTCTCATTGGCCTAATGCCCTCGCGCAACAACAAGTTTTAGGAACTGCGCAGGAAGGATACGAACCTCAGCGCCGGATATTCAAACCGGCGAAAGACCTATTGGAACGAAAAGTCGTGCCTTTCGTGGCCGAAACTCTGCTTGACCCGGACTGGCGCAGCAAACTGGCCC
>QHXQ01000066.1 GCA_003223935.1 Acidobacteriota bacterium
TCTTTCTCACCTATCGCGCGGACAGAAGAATTGACGCGCTCGTCGCGGCGGAAACTGCGAGCGCGCCGCTCTATGGTTTCACCGCGCCCGATGGTATCCGCCACACGCTCTGGCGTGCGCCCGCGCCCGAACAGATCGTGCGCGCGTTCCGTGAAGTGCCGCTGCTCTACATCGCCGACGGGCATCATCGCGCCGCCTCTGCGAGCCGCGCCCGCGCCACGCTTCGGGCGCATAATCCGCAGCACACGGGCGAAGAAGAGTACAACCGTTTCCTCGCCGTTATCTTTCCATCTGATCAAGTGCAGATACTCGCGTACAATCGCGTGGTCAAAGATTTGAACGGCTTGCAACCCGATGCGTTCGTCGCGCGCGTGGCTGAGAGATTCGACGTGGACGAGAACGGCACAGCGCAACCAACGTCGCCCGGTCAGTTCAGCATGTATCTTGGCGGCCGTTGGTACGGTCTGCGCTTCAAAGGCGACGTGACAGGTGCGGCCACAGACCCGACCGCCACGCTTGACGTGAGCGTGCTGCAAGAGAACCTGCTCGACGCAATCCTCGGCATCAAAGACGTGCGGACAGACAAGCGCATAGATTTCGTCGGCGGCATACGCGGCACGGATGAATTAGAGAAGTTGGTCAACACGGGCCGCGCCGCCGTCGCCTTCTCGCTCTATCCGACGACGATTGACGACCTGCTCCGCGTCTCGGACAAGAGCGGCATCATGCCGCCCAAGTCCACTTGGTTCGAGCCGAAGCTGCGCGACGGTCTATTGATTCATCAGATTTGAAGCTGTGCGAGCAGTTAATCGGAACCGCCTGCGGTAGCGGGCGGGTCTTAGTTACGACAATGAGCAGCTTGGTGTGACCAAGACCCGCCCGCTACCGCAGGCGGTTCTGACTAGGATATTCATTTGCTCATCGAAACTGACAGACTATTGATGCGCCCGTTGACGGCCGACGATCTGCCCACACTCATCCGCTTGCGCTCGGATGATGACGTGTCGCGTTACATCGGCGGCAAACGGATGCAGTCGCCGGAGATGATCGAGCAGCGTTTCCGTTTCTATCTGGCCTGTCATGAGCAGCGCGGCTACGGGATGGCTATGATCCTGCGCAAGTCCGACGGCGAGATAATCGGCTGGGGTGGCTTGCAGCCTCTGGAAGAGACGGGCGAGACCGAAGTCGGCTATGGTTTCGACAAACCTTTCTGGGGCCGAGGGTACGCGACCGAGATGGCCGCCGCATGGTTGCGCTTCGGCTTCGAGCAAGCGGGGCTTGAGCGCATCGTTGCTGTGGCCATACCGGAGAACGTTGCCTCACGCCACGTGATGGAAAAGCTCGGCATGCGTTACGAACGCGAGGCGCAGCATTACGGCAACAACTGCGTCTTCTACGCGATCACGCGCGCCGAATTCGTGCCGCGTGCGGGCTTTTACGCCGTGCATAATTCTTGACGGAGCGAGCCGAAGATGAAGGTACTAATCGCCGATAAGTTTGAGCAGTCAGGGCGCGATGGACTGGACGCCGCAGGCTGCGATTATTCATATCAGCCGGACGTGAAAGACGACGCGCTCACGGAAGCGATTCGCGGCTACGAGCCGGACGCGCTCGTCGTGCGCTCAACGCGCGTGACCGAGCCGATGATGGACGCAGGCATGTTGAAGCTGATCGTGCGCGCGGGCGCGGGCTACAACACGATTGACGTGGCCGCCGCCTCGCGGCGCGGCATCTACGTCTCAAACTGTCCCGGCAAAAACTCCATCGCCGTCGCCGAACTTGCCTTCGCCTTGATCCTCGCGCTCGACCGCCGCATCGCCGACAATGTTATCACCCTCAGACAAGGACAGTGGAACAAGAAAGAGTTCTCGAAAGCGCGCGGACTTTATGGGCGCACGCTCGGTCTTGTCGGCACAGGCCAGATCGGGCAGGAGATGATCATGCGCGCGCGTGCGTTCGGCATGCCGGTCATCGCTTGGAGTCGCAGCCTCACGCCGGAGCGCGCGGAAGAGTTGGGCATCGAACGCGCCGACAGTCCGCTTGATGTCGCGCGCGCCTCAGGCATCGTGAGCGTCCATGTTGCTTTGAAGCCTGAGACGCGCACCTTTCTCGGCGCGGATTTCTTCAACGCCATGCGCGCGGGCGCGTACTTCATTAACACTTCGCGCGGTGAGGTGGTTGATCAAGCGGCGCTGTTGCACGCGATGCGCGAGCGCGGGATTCGCGCAGGGCTTGATGTTTACGCAAACGAGCCGACCTCTGCGACGGGCGAGTTTACAGACGAGATCGCGCGCGAACCGAATCTCTACGGCACGCATCACATCGGCGCTTCAACCGATCAAGCGCAAGAGGCCATCGCCGCCGAGACCGTCCGCATCATCCGCACTTTCAAAGAGACAGGTAAAGTGCCCAACGTCGTCAACCTCGCCGCACGCACGCCCGCCACACACCTGCTCGTCGTGCGTCATCGCGACCGTCCCGGCGTGCTTGCTTCGGTGCTCGGCGCGATCCGCGCGGCCGAGATCAACGTGCAAGAGATGGAGAACATCATCTTCGAGGGCGCAGAAGCGGCCGTCGCCCGCATCAACCTCGAAGCCGCGCCGTCACGCGACACGCTCGAACGCCTGCGCGCGGAGAACGCGGACATCATCGAGCTTGATCTGTTGGAACTGAGAAGCTAAAAATTGACTTCCAGCTAAGTCGGAAGATGCCGAGCAACGGGAGATGCTAATCAACAAGCTTATACCAAGTTGCAATACAAAGAGAGGTCAGTACCGCCTGCGGTAGCGGGCGGGTGTTGTGCTAGGAGCAGACCCGCCCGCTACCGCAGGCGGTACTGACCACGCGACATACTACCTCTTTTTCTATTGCAACTTGGTATTAGGGCAAGCGGCGCGCGTCACGAAGAAAGTTGAGGTGACAGCGATGGAAACTAAGTTCAGACCGATTCCGATAACGATTCTTGACATCATGGCGATCCTACTCCCCGGCTTCGCTTGGTTGATTCTGATCGTGACCGCGTTCGAAATCACGCGCACGCTGCATGGAACTGAAGTTCCTTCGCCGATTTTGGCTTGGGAGCGGATTGTTCTGGCCATGAAAAAGGCTAACACTTGGTTTGCTCCACTCACCTTAGTTATGATCTCACTCTTGATCGGCTATTTATTGAAGCCCGGCGCTATTTTTATTACCGAAGGGATGGATAGGCACTGGCATAAGATCAGGTTCTGGATAAAACGCATAAGCGCCAAGGAAGCGGATGAGGCCAAGTTAAAGAAAGATGCTGATGAATCGTTTGACAAGTTGAAGTTTCCCTTCAACGGCATCTATAAGCAGGATAAACTTTACATAAATGTGCGCGAGATGTTGACGGCAAAAGTAGGGTGTTCTCCGGAAGAGTTCTACAGCAATCAGATATTCGCGGTAGCTAAAAGGTATCTGCGCCTCGCCGCACCGACGCTGTGGGAGGAGAGCGAACGTAGGGAAGCAGAAGTCAGGATGACCGCCGTCATGTTCCTCGCCTTCTTGTGCAGCACGTTACTAGGCCTCTTCACGCTCAGCTTTCAATTGGCGAATTATCTGCCGAATCGGGAAAAGAGGATGACCCTTGGCTGGCTCATGCTGTCTTTACTGCTAAGTTGGCTGACTAAAGAGAGCTTATATCGCCTACGCAAACGTGAGGTTGGCTACACATATTTGAACGCTCTCATTGCGCACCATTGCCGAGATGAGGCGCGGCAAGACGAGACAGACATCTGAGGCGCGGCAACGCACTTGAGCTATAAGATGAAGGCGACACTCATCACAGGCGCGTCGAGCGGGATCGGCGAAGTGTTTGCGCGGCGGCTTGCAGCGCGGGGCGAGAATGTTGTGTTGGTGGCGCGTTCGGCTGAGAAGTTGAATGCGATCTGCAATGAGTTGGGGCGGGCGCATGGCGATGTGGTGGCGCAGGCGTTGGCGTTTGATTTGAGCGAGGCGGATGCGCCTGAGCGTCTGTTTGCAGAGACGGAGCGGCGCGGGCTTGAGGTTGAGACGTTAATTAACAATGCAGGCTTCGGTTCGCAGGGCGAGTTTGCGACGCTTGAGCTTGCGCGCGAGTTGAATATGATCGATCTGAACATCAAGGCGCTCGTCGCATTGACGCATCTCTATCTTGCGCCCATGCGTGAGCGCCGACGAGGCGCGATCATCAACGTCGCTTCGACCGCCGCGTTTCAAGCCGTGCCGTACATGACGACGTATGCCGCGACCAAAGCGTTCGTGCTCTCGTTCTCCGAAGGTTTGTGGGAAGAGAACCGCGCACACGGCGTCCGCGTGCTGGCGCTCTGTCCGGGCGTGACGACTACGAACTTCTTCGCCGCCGCACAGATGGATTTCACGCCGCCCGGCGCGCAGTCGCCCGAAGCCGTCGTTGATACAGCCTTGAGCGCGCTTGAACGCGGGCGCGCGCACGTCATCTCTGGTTGGGGCAACTACCTGCGCACACAAGCCGAGCGACTTGTGCCGCGCTCCGTCGTCACGCGCGTCGCGGGCAGTCTGTTCAGACCAAGAACGGTTAAGACAGAAGTTCAAAGTTAAAGGTTCAAGGTTCAAAGTTTACAGTAGCAAGCCGCAGACTTTCCTGTTGGGCATTCGACCTTGAACCTTGAACCTGCAACCTTGAACTTATTACGAGGAAATAATAATGACTGAGCGAATCTTCAATTTTAGTGCCGGCCCCGCCGTGCTGCCTGTGCCGGTGTTGGAGCAGGCGCGCGACGAGATGTTGAGTCTGCCGGGCGTGGGTATGTCTGTAATGGAGATTAGCCATCGCTCGCCGACGTTCGACGAGATACACAAGAGCGCAATCCAAGGCATGCGCGAGTTGCTTGGCATCCCGGAAAACTATCACGTGCTCTTTCTGCAAGGTGGCGCGAGTCTGCAATTCTCGATGGTGCCGATCAATCTGTTGCCGACGGGCGCGAGCGCCGACTACATCATCACCGGCAGTTGGGGCAAGAAGGCGCTGAAGGAGGCGAAGAAGCAGGGCGCTGTGAACGTCGCCGCAGACATGGCCGACAGCCGCTACACGCGCGTGCCCGAAGCGCACGAGTTGAAACTCGACCCACATGCGGCTTACGTCCACCTCACGACGAACGAGACGATTGAAGGCGTCGAATGGCAGCAAGAGCCAGAGATGGGCGACGTGTCGCTCGTTGCAGATGCGTCGTCGGATATTTGCTCGCGCCCGATGGACATCGGGAAGTACGCGCTCATCTACGCGGGCGCGCAGAAGAACCTCGGCCCGTCGGGCGTCACCGTCGTCATCATCCGCGATGATCTCTTGTCGCGCATCCCTGACGGTCTGCACACGATGCTCGACTATCGCACACACACGCAGAACGATTCGCTCTACAACACGCCGAACACTTGGGGCATCTACATTCTCAACTTGGTGTGCAAGTGGGTTAAGGACAAGGGCGGGCTTGAAGCAATGCACAGCGAGAACAAAGCAAAGGCGCAACTCATCTACGATGCGATTGATGCGACCGACTTTTATCGCGGCCACGCTGCAACGGAAGCGCGCTCGTTGATGAACGTGACGTTTCGGCTGCCGTCGGAAGATTTGGAGAAGCGTTTTGCGAAAGAGGCAAGCGCGCAAGGATTGGACGGTCTCAAAGGGCATCGCTCGGTCGGCGGCATCCGCGCCTCGATCTACAACGCCTTCCCGCGCGCCGGCTGCGAGGCGCTCGTCGAGTTCATGCGTGAGTTCGAGCGGAAGAACGGTTAGAAACTCAGGTCAGAACCGCCTGCGGTAGCGGGCGGGTGAGGGTTACACAAAAACTACTCGCTGTTGTAACTAAGACTCGCCCGCTACCGCAGGCGGTTCTGACTTCGGTTCGTCGTCTTTACCCTCCCTGCGTTACAATAACCCCGACCTTGAAAGACCTTCGGCGGGCGCGAAGCAACAGATGCGCACCGCCAGTCTGCTCTCAAAATCAAAACTATGAAACGAACGTGCCCCCTGTTCCTGTTCGGCCTGTTCCTGCTCGCTGTCTCGTTCGCGCAGACGCCGCCATCCGCATCGTCCAGCATTGAGCTTCCCGCCGAGAAGCATCTACGCAACATGCGCCAGTTGACTTTTGGCGGCGAGAATGCCGAAGCATATTTCAGCGGCGACGGGCGCGAGTTGATCTTTCAATCGAAGCGCGACGGGCGCGAGTGCGATCAGATTTACACGATGCGCACGGATGGCTCGGACGTGCATCTGATCTCAACCGGCGCGGGGCGCACGACCTGTTCATATTTCTTTCCGAACCACAAGCGCATTCTTTACTCTTCGACACACGGCGCGGCGCGCGAATGTCCGCCGCGTCCTGATTACTCGAAGGGTTATGTCTGGCCCGTCTATGCAGGTTATGACATCTATACGGCGCGACCGGACGGCTCTGATCTGAAACAGTTGACCGCAACACCGGGCTACGACGCCGAAGCGACCATCTCGACAGATGGCAAAAAGATCGTCTTCACTTCATTGCGCGATGGCGATCTCGACATCTACACGATGGACGCGGACGGCCGGAACGTGAAACGTCTGACGAACGAGTTAGGCTACGATGGCGGCCCGTTCTTCTCGCGTGATGGCAAGCAGATCGTCTATCGCGCTTATCATCCGCAGACCGCAGCGGAGATCGCGCGCTACAAACAGAAGCTGGTCGAGGGCGTCATCGAGCCGACGGTGTTTGAGTTGTGGCTGATGAACGCGGACGGCTCGAACAAGCGGCAAGTCACACACCTCGGCGGCGCCAGCTTCGCGCCCTATCTCTTCCCCGACGGCAGACGGATCATCTTCGCGTCGAACTTAAACGATCCGAAGGGGCGCAACTTCGATCTCTACGCGATCAACGTGGACGGCACAGGGCTTGAGCGCATCACTTACAACGACACCTTCGACGGCTTTCCGATGTTTTCGCCCGACGGTAAGAAATTGGTCTTTGCCTCGAACCGCAATGGCAAAGTGCGCGGCGACACCAACATCTTCATCGCCGATTGGGTGGAGTAAGCACTGAAAGATCATGCGCGTCGTCCATCGCGGTGCGCCGTTTGACTTGCACGAATTACATCTGGAACTGATCTATGAACACGCACGATACTATCAACGCGAATCTCATGCGCCAACTGCGCCGGACGGTCATTCAACTGCTCCTCGTCCTCGTCTGCGCCGCCAGCGCGCGCGCGCAAACTGCGAGCACGCAGAGCGACGAGCCGAGCGCCGAACGCCTGCGCGCGGTTGTCACTTATCTTGCGTCCGACAAACTCGAAGGCCGACGCACCGGCACGCCCGGCGCAGAAGCGGCGGCGCAATACATCGCCGATGAGTTCAAGCGGATAGGTCTGCGACCGGGCGCGACCGTTGAGGTTGTCTCCGGCACGGGGCCCAATCGGTTTAAAGGACAAGCGCCTATCTATTACCAATCATTTCCTTACATCGCCGGTGTTTCGTTGGGTCAGACGAGCGCGATGACGTTCACGCCGAAGACGGAGATTGGCACGGGCGTCGTGCCTGTGCCGACGCTCGATCTGCGTGTGGGCGAAGATTGGCTGCCGCTCTCTTGGAGCGCGAACGCGCGCGTCGAGCGCAGCCCGGTCGTCTATGTCGGCTACGGCATCACGGCGAATGATCTGAATCACGACGACTACGCGGGCGTGGACGTGAAGGATAAGATCGCGCTCGCCTTTGTCGGCACGCCGGACGGCGACAATCCACACGGCCAGTTTGCGCGCTACAACGATCTGCGCTTCAAAGCGGCGGCGGCACGCGATCACGGCGCGCGTGCGTTGCTCTTGATCACGCGCGAAGAAAATTTCAAAGACGACCGGCTCGCGCGTTTGCAACTTGAAGACAACGCGGCGGGCGACGCAGGTCTGCCCGTCGTCCTCATCTCACGCCAAGTCGCGCGTCGCGCGATTGAAGCCGCCGCGACACCAAGTGTGCGCTTCGAGGCACTCGAAGGCGCGCTCAACGCGCAGCCGATGAACGGGCCACAGAGCAACAAGCAAACAAGCACATCGCCGAATGTGCAAGCAAACGCGCAGACGAGCGCACAAATTCCGCGCAAGAATTTTTCCGCGCTGCTGCAAAACATCGCGTTCGCGCTGACGACCGACCTCGCGCGGCGCGAAGCGCCGGCCGCAAACGTCGTCGGCATACTCGAAGGCTCTGATCCGCAGTTGAGGAATGAATTCATCGTGCTCGGCGCGCACTACGATCACTTGGGGCGCGGCGGGCAAGGCAGCCTTGCACCGCGCGAAGGCGAGATACATCACGGCGCAGACGACAACGCTTCGGGCGTTGCGGGCTTGCTCGAACTCGCGCGCCTGTTTTCATCAGCGAAGCCGCGCCGCACGCTCGTCTTCATCGCGTTTAGCGGCGAAGAAGAGGGGTTGATCGGCTCGGCCTATTACGTCGCGCATCCCGTCGTGCCGCTCGCGCAGACCGTTGCGATGATCAACATGGACATGATCGGGCGCATGCGTGAAGACAAGTTGCTCGTCGGCGGTGTGGGCACAGCAAAAGAGTGGCGCGCGTTGGTCACACATACCAACAGCGATCTCAGCAACATGAAGGTCGCGCTCGGCGGCGCGTCGTCGCCGGAGCAAGCGGCGGCGCGGCATGAGATACCAATCGTTGTCGGCGCGAACGGCAGCGTGGTTGCCAGTGCTAGTCCGCAAGAGCGTTTCGCGTTGTCGCTTAGTGAAGACGGTTACGGGCCGAGCGATCATTCGTCGTTCTACGCCAAGCAAGTGCCCGTGCTCTTTGTCTGGACCGGCAATCATGAGGACTATCACAAGCCCACAGACACGGCCGACAAACTCAACTACGAAGGCGAAGCACGCATCGTCTCGTTCGTCCGCGACATCATGCGCACGCTCGACGCAAGCGATAAGCGGCCGACCTACACGCAAGCGAAAAGCGATAACACGCAAGGGCGCAACACAGGCTTCCGCGTCTATCTCGGCACGATCCCGAACTACGCCGACAGCAACGACGGACTAAAACTCGACGGCGTGCGCGACGATTCGCCCGCCGCCAAAGCGGGACTCAAAGCCGGCGACCGCATCGTCAAACTTGCCGGCCGCGACATACGCAACATCTACGATTACACCTACGCGCTCGGCGAGATGCGAGCCGGCCAAGAGTACGAGGTCGAAATCGTACGCGGCACGGAACGCTTGAGGCTCAAGATCACACCAGCGGCGCGGAAATAGCGGCGCGCCTTTCGCGCCTGAGAGGTCAAGCCGCGTGCGGCGCGGCTTGACCTCTCGTGGCAGACTTTCAACGCTGCACCAGCGCACACGCTGTTACAGCGATTCAAGGAAGATGACGAGCTTCCGTTGTTTAATTGTAGACATCGCGAAGAAGGTGTCCGAAGCGAATTGCGCCTCGCCGCCGTGTCGCTTGATCGCGCTCGCGAAGGGCAGCGTGTTAGCTGCGAAGGTTAGCGACAAACCGTCGTGCATCAGCCGCGTGTGCGTGCGCACACCCCACAGCGGCGCAGTCCGCACCAGTAGCCGTGTCTTCGGCCCGCCGTTCTGCACGATGCCATCGCCTGTGCCGATGTCATGCAACAGGAAGTCGCCGTAAGGGTGAATGATCTTGTTGCCCAGCGCATCCGGCACTTTGAACGTGCCGAGGTTGATGGCCGTGCCCGGCATGGCCGTGACGATGGTGTCCCTGTGGCAAATGGCACAGCCGATGATGTGAAATATCTCTTCCCCATCTTTAGCGTCCTGAGTCGCGGCGATGGCTGCGTCGCGCGGCGGCGCTTCCGTCGCGCGCATGAAGATGGTGAAAGTATCTATGTCACGCCCTGAGTCTTCGCCGCAGAACTGCCGCTGGCCGGGCGGGGTGATTTGGTCATCGCAGGGAATGGTTTCGTCGTTTGGGACGAAGTCGAAATTAGCCACCGACCGACCCAGCGACGTGTTCTCCATCAGGAACAGGCGATTCGTGATGCCGATCTCGTTGAGATAGGCGTCGCCTGAGAACGAGAGCAGACTGGCGTGCTGGTCTTTATGTCCGAAGCGACCGATGCGGCAACGCCCGTTACGATTCTCCTCAACGGGTACTCTGATGGGCAGCCCGTGCACGTTACTATTCTCGTTCGTTTCCTTCGCGGCGATGTCGAGCAGCGTTTGATTGGAGATGGCTTCAACGAGGCCGTCGCCAAGTAGATTGAGCGACGTGCGTGTGGTGGCTACATCTGCCGGCCGGTCAAGCCCGGCCGAATGCAGCGGCGGCACGCGCTCTTGGATGTTCGCTTCTCCCGTATCCTTGACGCGCATGTCCACGGCGCGGTCGTTGATCAGCGAGCCGCCGGGCGGGTCAACGAACTGCGGACAATCAAAACCCCAAGGGTCGCAGGGATTATCGAGAAACCCGGCGCGCAACTCTGTGATCTGGCTGACCGCGCCGGAGACCGGATTCTGATGACACTCGGCGCAAGACTGCGCGTTATAGACGGGGCCTAAGCCGCCGTCCTGTATGTCATCGGGCAGAATCTGATCGCGAACCTCGAATGTGGCTCGGTGCGCGTCATGCTTTTCCTGTGGCACGAAGTTCTCGTCAATGGTCTTGTTATCGAAGCCGGTTGGGGCTTCGGTCGGCACTGGACAATTGAGGCAGGGAGCAACTTCGGTATCAATGGAACATTGTCTTTCGACATCGTCGTCGCTCAAAGCCACATTGGCTTGCCCGGTAGGCGGGTCTCCTTTTTGAGTTTGACTGTGGACTACCCGGTTGTAAGCCGCGGGCAGCAGCAGCAGCAGTACAAACACCCCTAGAAGAGAGGTCTTCAGACTTTTCATCGCGGTATCCTCCTACGTGTTCGGACGGAAGGGATGGTCAGTTGACCATTAGCAGGGGAAGGCGCGTTGACCCTGTGGGGGGGTAGGCAATGGGGTGGGGATTTCAGAGTCGCGCTAAAATATATGCCTACCGCAATGACCCGTCAATAAAATTTTTTGCAACATGGCTTTAAGCTTTGTCGCGCAATTCGTTAACGGCAGCATAAGCGAGACTTTGCACCCGGCGGCAACGCTATCACTTTCGTGCAACGGCACGGGCTTGCGCTGCCGGTGGGTGCTGTTCCCGCTTGAATTGCTTGCGTCTTTGACGCAGAATACGCCCGGTATTTAAGCGCCGTGTTTGATTCAGTCGGGCCGGCTATGGCGCGCGTGTTATTGCCGATGCCTTCCCTGCCACCTCTAACCAGAAGGGTTCAAGCGAAAAGATGATCGGACAGACCATCTCTCATTACCGCATCATCAGCCAGCTAGGCGAAGGCGGCATGGGCGTGGTCTATGTCGCGGAGGACACGCTGCTTGGTCGCCGCGTCGCAATCAAGATTCCGGTGCACGCGCCGCAGGCGAGCAACTATCACGCGCGTTTCCTGCGCGAAGCGCGCTCGGTCTCGGCGCTCAGTCATCCGCACATCGCCACGCTCTACGATTACGGCGAGACCGCGGACGGTCGCCCCTTCATCGTGCTGGAGTTGGTCAACGGGCAAGACCTCGGCACGTTGATGCGTGCGGGCACACTCACCTTGACGCGCGCTGTCGAGATCATCGAAGACGTCGCCGCCGCACTCGGCGAAGCGCACCGGCTCGGCATCATCCACCGCGATGTCAAACCGTCGAACATCATGATCAACGAGCGCGCCGAAGTGAAGGTCTTGGACTTCGGTCTCGCCAAGTTGGTGGAAGATAACCCTGATCTCGCGCCCATCAATCCTGATGCGCGGACGCTCGCCGGGATGAAGACGCATAGCGGCGTGATCATCGGCACGCCGCTGTACCTGTCGCCCGAACAGGCGACGGGCACGCCCGTTGACGCGCGCAGCGATCTCTTCGCTTTGGGTGCGCTGCTCTACGAGTGCATCGCCGGCCGGCCGGCCTTCACCGGCTCGAACCTGATCGAGATCGCGGCGCAAGTCTTGCACGTCGAACCGCCGCCGCCCTCGAAGTTCAACGCGCGCGTGCCGCCGGAACTGGATCGCATCACACTGAAGGCGCTCGCCAAGCGACCCGAAGATCGTTATCAACAGGCCGAAGATTTCATCCGCGACCTGAGCGCCTTTCGCAACGCTTACGTGCTCTCGGATAGCGCCAGCCAAGAACGCATCGCGCGCCACGCGGACATGCATCAGCGCAGCGCGCTCGTCACGCTCTCTGAAGGTTTGCGCCGCCCGCGCCTGTCCATCGCGGCGGTTGTCGCCGTCATCGTCGTGCTCGCCGCCGCCGTGTGGGGCATCAGTCGGATCATGCGGCCCACGCTGCCTAAGCCGTCTGCGGAAGCGCAACGCGCCTATGATCGCGGCGTTGATTTCCTGCGCGACAATGCTTACTACCAAGCGAGCAAATCGCTTGAGCGCGCCGTCGAGATTGACGACCGTTTCGCGCTCGCGCACGCGCGGCTCGCCGAAGCCTTGACCGAACTCGATTACACCGACCGCGCCAAGGACGAGATGCTAAAGGTCAGCACACTCGTGCCCGATCAGTCCGCCTTACCTGACCTTGACGCGCTCTACCTCGAAGGCATTCGCACGACGCTCGCGGGCGACCCGCAACGCGCCGTCAATGCTTATCAGCAGATCACCAAGTTGCAGCCCGATCAACCGCAGGCCTACGTCGACCTCGGCCACGCTTATGAGAAAACTGACGACGCGCCGAAGGCCATCGAGAGTTATCTAAACGCGACCAATCACGACGCGCATTACGCTGCCGCTTACCTACATCTCGGCATCCTCTACGCGCGCGCGCAGCAGACGCCCAACGCCAACAATTGCTTCGACCGCGCCGAAGAACTTTACCGCGATGCCGGCAACCCCGAAGGGCGCGCCGAAGTGCTCTATCAACGCGGCTTCGCCTTACGCAACATGGGCAACATACAAGCGGCGCGACCCGCGCTCGAACAAGCGCTCAAACTGGCCGAGAGCACCGGCAACCAGTTCCAACGCATTCGCGCCCTGTTGCAGATAAGCGCGGTCGCTTATGCCGAGAACAACGGCGGGCAGGCCGAAAGCTATGCGCAACAGGCGATTGAACTCGCGCAGACAAACGGCATGGAGAACTTGAGCGCGCGCGGGCTGGTCGATCTCGGCAACGTCTATTTCAGTAAGGCCGATTACGCAGGGGCGGAGAAGTATCTGACGCAAGGGTTGGAAATGGCGCGCCGTTACAAAGCGCGCCGCGCCGAAGCGCTCGCGCTCATCAACTTGGGCAGTTTGCGGCTGCAACAACAGCGCCCCGACGAGGCCGTGAATTATGTCAATCAAGCGCTCCAATTTTACCGGCAAGGTAACTATCAAAAGGAGACACATCAGGGTTATCTGATGCTCACCCGCGCCCAACGCATGAAGGGCGATTACGATGGTGCGTTGCACACCTTCAATGAACTGTTGCAACAGGCCGAGCAGGCAGGCGATCCAGCGCAACTCGCACAGTTGCACGGCAGCATCGGCCTATTGCTCGAAATTCAAGAGCGCTACGCGGCCGCGCTCAAACATTTCGACGAGCGCCTGGCGCTCGCCAAAGCTTTAGGCCAGAAGAATAGCATCGGCTACGCGCAGATTGATCGCGCCAGCGCACTGTGGCCCACGGGGCGCTACGACGACGCGCGTGCCGCGCTCGCAGAGGCCAACGAGGTCGTGGCGCAGCCCGGCGGCAGCAACAAGGAATTGGAGGCCACCATCCACGTCACCAACGCCGAGTTGGCCCTGAGCCGGCGGCAGTGGAACGATGCGCGCACGGAGGCGGCGCGCGCGCTCGACCTAGCCGGCACACAGTACGTCGAAATCGCCATTCGCGCGCAACGCGTATTGGGTCTCGCGCAAGCGCTCGCAGGCCCGCCCGCCGAAGGCTTGCACCTCTGTCAGGAAGCGTTCGATCTGGCCGCGCATTCAGGCAATCCCGCGCTCATCGCAACGACGGGCCTCGCGCTCGCTGAAGCGCAACTCGACGCGAACGACGCCGCTTCAGCCTTGACTACGGCCCTCAATGCGGAGCAGAATCTTGCGCACGCAGGCAGTCTGGCTTCTGACTGGCAAGCGTGGCTGGTGGCAGCGCGCGCTGCCGCCCGTGCCGGCCAAGCTGACAAGGCACACGACTACGCCGCACGAGCGCGTGCGGCGTTGACGAACTTGCAACAGGCTTGGGACGCGGACACTTATAATAGTTATCTCACTGCAAGGTTTGACGTGCAGTTCGCGCAGAAGCAGCTCAGCACTTTTTAGCTGCCGACCCTTAACCTCATTTACAGCCACAAAGGAGGCACAACCATGCCCGAAGAACCGGTGATCGTTTCAGGCGGCTCTGTCACAGTTGCATTCAACCACGACTCCTTCAAAGAGGAGACAGGCAAGGACGGCAAGAAACAGCACAAACATGGCGGGGGGCGGTTGCGGCGAGTGGAAGTCAATGGTCGAAAGGTGGCCGACCTCAACGAGACCGACAAGGTCGAGATCATCTACGAATACTGACGCTGGCCGCGGCGCGCCTGACTAGAGCGCCGTTCAGTTGTCTGGCACATACGTTCACGCAGAAGCAGCTCAGCACTTTTTAGCTGCCGACCCTTAACCTCATCTCAGCTACAAAGGAGGCACAACTATGCCCGAAGAACCAGTGATCGTCTCAGGCGGCTCTGTCAGCATTACGTTCCCTAGCTCCTTCCAAGAACAGCCGAGCATACCCGAGCAGCGGTACTTCAAAAACGACACTGCGCGGCTGGTCAGGGTCGTCGTCAACGGTCAGGAGATAGCCCTACTCAACGAGGTGGACGTCGTTGCGATCATCTGCGAGACCTAACGCCGAACGCAACGCGCCTAACTAAAACGCACGCACCTTCAAGCGCGGCGCAACTTCCGCGCTTGAGGGACGCACGCCAACGCGCCGCAGACGATCAAGCTTGATCGTCTGCGGCGCACCCTTTTTTGTAGAGCGCGAGGTAGCGGGCGAATTTTTCGGCCGGTGGTTCGTTCATTGGCTGTGCGGTGCGGGCAGCGAGCGGCGCGCGGGCGCGGCGTTCGCTAAACGCTGCTTCGGCTGCGGCGGCGAGCCACCAGAACGTGCCGCGCGCGCCGAGATGTTCGCGCACACGTTGGAAGATGCGCGGGTAGAGTTGCGCCGTGCGACTCAGCAGACTCTTCAGTGCTTGAAACGACAGACGATCCTGAAACAACTCACGCCGCACGCGCTCGTCCAACTCGTGCAGCGCCGCCATCACCGCGTTCAGTGTCTCATTGACCGTCGCGGGCGCAGCACGTGGCGCGGGGCGCAAAAACTCCGCGAGGCTCGCGAGCGGCGCAACGCGCGGTACGTCCGCAGTGATCTCCGAGAGCGAACGCGCATCAAGCAGATCGGCTGCGAGCGCGAGATCAGTTAAGTGAGTCAGCCGGTGCAGATGACGCAACTGCGCGCCGTTGCCGAGCGCGAGCGGATTCGCCGCACCGGCCGCCGCGCCGATGAGCAACACGCGCTCGCCCGCCGTCCGCGCGCGTTGCTTCCAACCGACAGGTTGCACGCCCGGCACGTAGCCGAAGAGCGGCCGTGTAACGCGCCAGTGTGCGCCTGCACGTTTATACGCGGGCAGCCGCTCGAAGTAGTGCTCGAAGAGCGCGAGCAGAGATTTGTCTGCGGGCGAATCAACCGCGTCGTAGAAGAAGAGATAGGTTGTGTATTCGTCGCGCGCGGGGCTGCCTGCGAAACCCTCCCAGATCAATTGCCGGTGCGCGCTCGCGTCCTCTGTGCTGACCAAAATCTCGCCGGTCTGAAAATCAACCTTGTCCGGTTCGACGCCACGCGCAAATCCGCGCGCGACCGCGCCCACAGTCGGGCGCACATGCGTGATCGCACAATCGTCGTTGAGTTGCCGCGCGATGGTTGAAGCTGGCCCCGTCGCATCAACAAACAGCCGCGCGGCATACAGGCTCTTGCGCCCGCGTGCGTCCTGTAACTCAACCGTGACGCGATGCGGCTCGACATACGCGCGCACGAAGCATTGCCCGTCCAAGAGCGCACAACCTTCTGCGCCTTGTTTGCGAATTTTGTCGGCGGCGAGCGCGAGCAGTTTGTCTGCGTCGAGCGCCACATCGAGGACGTGCTGCAACCAGAGCGGCGGCGCTTTTACGCGCGAAGCGGTGTCGTGAAATTTAACGAAGCCCGCTTCGTAGCGATTGACGACCGCCGACTCGATCTCTTCTTTTGTGCACAGTCCCGCGCGCACAAGCTCGCGCAACTCTTCATCCGAAGTATTCCAATCGCGCCCGACGCTGCCAACCTCATGCGCATCGAAGACGAGCACGCGCCGCTGGTAACGACAAGCCATCACCGCCGCATGCAACAAGCCAACCGCGCCGCCCGCATAGATGATCTCAAACTCGCCCGCGACCTCCGTGCCCGCAGGCGGCGCACCGCGCACGACCACCTCACGCGCGCCATCGTGTGCAAGCGCCTCCTGCCAACGCGCGTCGGTCGCCCAGATGCTTTTAAGCCACGTCTCGCGTTCGCCGAGCGCGCCGAAGTTTGCGACCGTCAACGGATAACGCCGACGAAACTCCGCCAAGTCGGGCGCGTTCTTCTCGGTCGGCTCAAGTTTACGAGCGACAGTCATAAGGCAAACAGATTCAGGCAGCCAAGAGAGGGGAAACTTTAACGCGCGTGCGTCGCAAAATCATCACAAAACAAAAGATGAACGATGAACGCGGAACGATGAATGACAGAGCATTCTTTAATTCATCGTTCATCGTTCTGACTTCATCGTTTGTCCTCACGCTCGACTGCGCGCGATCAAACTGATCACCGCGACGAACAACGCCGAGCCGAGAATAGACCAGATGATCGGGAAACCTTGCCCGCCGATGTTGATAACAAACATCTCCGGCAACCCCATGCGCCGCGCCACCCACATGCCGATGATCGCGCCAATAAAACCGAGCGCCACCGACACGAGACAGCCGCCATGCGTGTAACCCGCAATCGCCTGCCCGATTGAACCGCAGATGCCGGCGATGAGCAGCAAGATCAAGAAATCAACTAAGGTCATGTTTGCCTCCTTCCGACCAATGCGATCTCCATTTCGTATATCGGTCGGATATGACTTCCGCTATTTTGTCGTAGTTCCCCATGTATCCTCAACGTGATAAAGGCTCGGCAAGTCAGCAGCGAGGACATGGGCGTAATCTGCAAAATAAGCGCCGTCCTCGTAATATATTCGCGCGAATTCGTTTCCTTCTTCGCTCAAGTCTTCTTCCTTAAACTTCTCATCGCACTGCTCAATGAGAAATTCGCGTCCATCATACGACGTTCGCGCACGGCTGCTAAAGCATTGGCAGATTCCTCTTTATGTAAATCGCCTTCCAGCCCATTCATAATCGCCCATGCGAGAAACATACCGATGTGCGTGCCGCCGTTTTCGGGGGAAGATCAGCAGGATAGTCCCCACCGTAATGCCAATCTGCGCGGTCGTATGCCATAAGCTATCAGTCGTTCAGTGGCTCGACTCGTCGCGCATGACCACGCCGCCTTTCATCACAAAACGGACGCGCTCAAGCTCGGCGATGTCTGTGAGCGGGTCGCCCGATGTGGCGATAATGTCGGCGTACTTGCCCGGCTCAAGCGCGCCCATGTTGTCGGTCTGTTCGAGCAGTTCGGCCGCTTTCATGGTCGCGGATTGAATCGCCTGCATCGGCGTCATGCCGTAGCGCACCATGTAGCCGAACTCTTTGGCTTCGTTCTCCGTCCACGCGAACCCGCCCGCGTCCGTGCCGAACGCGATCTTCACACCTTTACGCAAAGCGATGCCGAACGCTTTCTCTTCCAGCCCGCGCATCGTCAGATAGATCGGATTACCGGCCGCCGCGCGCCCTTCGGCGACGTAGATGTTGACGTAGATCGTGGGACACCACCAAGTGCCCTGCTTGAGCATGCGATCCATCAAGCCCTCATCAAGTCCATAGCCGTGCTCGATTGAATCAACGCCCGCGCGCAAACTCGCGTCAATCCCATCCCAGCCCATCGCATGCGTGGCGACGCGCCGGCCCAAACGATGCGCTTCACGCACGAACGCCGCCATCTCTTCATCATTGAAGTTGACCCAACTGCGCAGGCGTCCGTCCTTCATGTAGTAGCGCCGATCCGCATAGAACTTGATCCAGTCTGCGCCGTACTTGACCTGCTCGCGCACGGCCTTCGTGATGTTGTCCACGCCGTCCACGATCTGCACGCCTTCGGGCAGCTTCAACTCCCAAGAATAACCCAAGAGCGGATACGTGCCCGTGGCCGAGAACGCGCGCGTCGAGACGAACATGCGCGGCCCCGGAATGATGCCGCGATTGATCGCAGTCTTCACGTCCACGTCTGCGTACATCGCGCCTTCGGTCTCAAGGTCGCGCATCGCCGTAAACCCGTTCATCAAACCTGTCTTCGCCGCGACCGTCGCGCGGATCGTGCGATAGGGAATAGATTCTTTCAACAACTGCTCGTCGTAATCCGCCGCCGTAATATCGCCTTGCAAGAGTATGTGCACGTGACAATCGGTCAGACCCGGCAGCACGGTCGCGCGCGACAGATCAATGACGCGGACGCCGTCCGGCGCGCTCACACTCACCTGCGCAAACGGGCCAACGGCCTTGATGCGTTCGCCTTCAACGAGTATGCCCTGATTTTCGACGACGCGGCCGGCGCGCGTGTCAACCATCCGGCCGGCTTTGATGAGCACGACGGTCGGCGCGGGCGCAGGTTTATTAGTCTGTGTGGCCATGACGGTTTGCAGGAGCGTCAGCGTAAGGAGCAGGCTGACGAGCGTTCGTCTCATGTGCGGACTCCTCAGAAAAATTGGGGTGCGAAAAATTCTCTTCCCAAATGTCAGAGCAAAACAATATAATTCTAAACGAGGTGTGCGGGCGACGGTTTCCGCCGCGCCCGCATCCAAAAAGGTTCTCAGGACTGCCCCCTGTAGTCCCTCATCATAAATCGCCACCACGAAGTTTTAGGAGAGTAGAAAATGCGTAAACTGTTCCTCGTCACACTTATCATCGCTGCCCTCTGCGGGGTCGCGGCGGCGCAAAACGATTCTTCGGCCAACGCGCACGCGAAGGAGATTCCGAACATGGGCCACGCGCCTACGGGGCCGAACGCCATCGGCCGGCTCGACGCGCGCGTCTTCGACGAAGCGGGCCAGCCCATCCCCGACGCGTACCTCAAACTCGATTCCAACCGTAGCGATGGCTTCTTCTGCGAGTGTTGGAACTCGACAGACGAGCGTGGCGTGGCGGTGCTCCCACCAATTCACGTCGGCACACTCAAACTGACGATCAAAGCCAAAGGCTACGAGACGCAGAAGCTCACGCTCGACCCAAGCGCGCTCGCACAGCCCGTGCACATCACGCTGAAAAAGAGCAGCTAAGCCCTAAGCTAAAAGTTTCAATCAGATTTGCGCAGCCCGGCCACCAAGCGACGGCCGGGCTGCGCTTAATTTTTCCAAGCCGCAAGACCGAAAACGGATCACGCACTGCCGATCCACATTATTTCAACTCGCCCGAAGTTCGGCGCTCGCGCCCGCCCCAAGTCTCCGCCGCGCCGACCTCTTCCGCCGATTCAGCCAGCAACGTGATCAAATGCGCCAACGCGCGCTGCATCTCTGCGGCTTGCGCGCGCGTGAGCAGCAGCGTCGGCGCGCGCTCAGCGTAATCCTCAATGGTGAGCGCCAGCAGATCGTGTGTGAACACAGAGAGCCGCATGCGCCCATCCGTCCGCCGCCGCCCCGTCGCAATCTCGACACCGCGATCCGCCTGTCCCATCGTGCTGGCCCTCACTTGGTTTGTTTCAATTCAGGGGGAGTGCTTGCGCGAGAGAATAGCACACGAAAGGAAAACGATGAACGCGGAATGATGAATGATGAATGACAGACAAATTGTTTTTAATTCATCATTCCGCGTTCATCGTTCATCGTTTCGTCTTCTGGCTCCACTCGCGCACCACGTCGGCGACGGCGCGGTGGCGGCCGTCAACTTCGTAGTTCAAGTGGCGCATCTCGTCGGTCGAGATCGCATTGCCTAGTTGTTGCCAGACAGTTTGCAGCGCGGGCGTGCGTGTGAGCGCAGCACGGCGCGCGAGATAGACGGCTTCGTAGGGCGGGAAGTAGTGGCGGTCGTCTTCGAGTTGGGTGAGGTCGAGCGCAGAGATCAGACCGTCGGTCGAGTTGCCGGCGATCATGTCCACTTCACCGGCGGCGAGCGCGCGATAGGTGAGCGACAAGTCCATCTCGCGGGGCGGCGCGGCGAAGTGCAACTCGTAGGCGCGGGCGAAACCGGGATAACCGTCGGCGCGCGACATGAAATCTTGGCCGAAGCCCGCGCGCCATTCGTGCGCATGTGGAATGGCGTCGGAGATCGTGTGCAGGTTCAGACGGCGCGCGTCGCTGCCGCGCACGAGAATGGCGAAGTCGTTGCGAAAGCCGATGGGCGGGCTGAGTTCGACCGCAAATTTATCGGCGTATTCGCGTTGGACTTGATCGTAAACAGCGCGTGGATCGGTGATGGGCTGATGCTTGAGGATCGCTGTGAACGCCGTGCCGGTGTATTCGGGATAGACATCAATCTGGCCGGCGACGAGCGCATCGTGCGCGAGATTGCCGCCGAGTTCGTAATGGCGCGCGACCACGACATGCTGCGCCTCCAATTCCTGCGCAAGCAACTCAGCGAGAATCACGCTCTCCGTAAAATCTTTCGAGCCGACGATGATCGTTGCGCTTGCCTGTGTCGTCGTGCTTGTTTGATTTGATCTGCGCCATGCAATGAACCCGCCAATGCCGCCGATGACAACGAGCGCGAGCGTCGCGCCGATGATGCGACGACGAAGGTGCGCGCGCCGTTCGTGTGCGGCGCGTGTGCCCGTGTGCGCGCCGACGCGCGCTTCGAGTAGGCCGATGAGCCAATCGGCGGCGAGCGCCATCAGTGCGGCGGGCACTGCGCCCGCAAGTATTAGCGTGTTGTCGTTCTGGCGCAGGCCGCGAAAGATGTATGTGCCCAAGCCCCCTGCGCCGATGGCTGCGGCAATCGTTGCCACGCCGACCGAGATGACCGTCGCCACGCGCACGCCCGCGAGAATCACACGCGCCGCGAGCGGCAACTCTACCTGCCAGAGAATCTGCCGCGCAGTCATGCCCATTGCGACGGCCGCTTCGCGCACGTTTCTGTCCACACCCTCAATGCCCGTCACAGTGTTGCGCACCACGGGCAGCAGCGCATAGAGCACGAGCGCAATGACGGCCGAGCGCGGGCCGATGCCGCCAAACGGAAGCGGAATGAGGAAACCAAAGAGTGCGAGGCTGGGGATGGTCTGCAAAATACTGGTCAAGCCCAAGACGGGCCGCTGCAAAAACTTGCGCCGCGTCAGCAGCACGCCCACAGGGATGCCGATGGCGACCGCGCACGCAATCGCCTCCGCCACGAGCAACAGATGCTCGCCCACGAGCGTCAACAGATCGCGCCAGTTGTGCGTGACAAACTCGAACAGATTCATCCAGACTCTCGGAAGATCACATCGTTACAACGTTGCTAAGTAAGCCTGCGCTAATGGATCATCGGCGCGCTTGAACTCATCGGGCGTGGCGAGCAGGCGTATGCGCCCCGCTTCCATCAGAGCGATGCGCGAGCCGAGCATGAGCGCCTCGCGCACATCGTGTGTGACGAATACGCAAGTCTTGCCGAGTCGTTCGCGCAAAGCGGCGAACTCGCGTTGCAACGACGCGCGCGTTAGCGGATCGAGCGCGCCGAATGGCTCGTCCATTAGCAGCAACGGCGGATCGGCCGCCAACGCGCGCCCCACGCCCACGCGCTGCCTCTGCCCGCCCGACAACTCGCGCGGGAAGCGCCCCGCAAACCGCGCCGGTTCAAGCCCGACGAGCCTCAACAACTCATCCACACGCGCGCGCACACGCGCTTCCGGCCAGCCCTCAAGCGTCGGCACAAGCCCCACGTTGCGCGCGACCGTGAAATGCGGAAACAGCCCCGCCTCCTGAATCACATAACCCGTCCGCCGCCGCAACTCGATCTCGTTCCACGCAGTTGTCGCCCGCCCTTCGACCAACACCTCGCCCGCCGTCGGCACAAGCAGCCGATTGATCAGCCGCAGCGTCGTCGTCTTTCCACAGCCCGATTCGCCCAATAACACCAACGTCTCGCCGCGCTGAATGTCCAGATTAAGATCGGAGATAATCGGCGCAGCCGCGTCCGTCGGCGCGTAGCTGACATGACGGAACTGCACGACCGGCATGTGATCTGTCGAGGCCATCAGTTTGTTTCAAGCAATGCGCAAGTGTTCGACGACGCGCGGCATAAAGCCCTGCCACGAGCCATGCCAGTTGCGCAACAGAATATCTGCGGGACAGATTCCCTCGCTAACGATCTGCGCGCGCAGCCCGTCGAGATATGAGACCTCTTCGGGCGCGATGCGCGCGAGACCGGCGCTGGCTAACGCGATCATCTCTTTGGCGAGTGCGAGTACGTTAACGCCGCTGGCGCGCGCAGCCAGCCCCTCGCGCGCGACGGCGGCGCGCAACTCAAGAGCAGCAGTATGATCGAGTTTCGGCGCGAAATAGAGCGCGGCGTTGAGCGTGTCAGCGTCGTAGAGCAGACCTCGCCAGAGGGCTTGCAGCGCAAGGGCCATCTCCAGCGTGCCACAGTCGGCGGAACGGAGTTCGATGTGTTGTTTGAGGCGGGCGTCGGTGAAGAGGGTGGTGAGATGGTCGGCCCAGTCGCCGAAGACGGGTTGAATGTGTGGACAACCATGTGCGAGGAAGTCGCCGAAGCGTAGCCCCGTCGGGCCGTCAAAGTAGAAGCCGTCGCGTTGGGCGAAGAGCATGGGCACGTCGAGGGCATAACGGACGAAGCGTTCGGGCGTGAAGTCGTCTGTGAGCGCGGGCGGACTGATGCCGGTGCGGTCGGGGTCAGTGGCGAGCCATGCGGCGGTGCGGGTGGATTTGTAGCCGGATGGTTTACCGTGCTCGAAGGGCGAGTTGGCGAACATCGCGGCCACGATGGGCGCGAGGCGATTGCCGACGAGAAACTTTTTGCGCAGGTCTTCTTCGTCGCCATAGTCGAGGTTGGTTTGCACGGCGCAGGTGCGCGTCATCATGTCCCATGCGCGTGCGCCACGGCGTGCGAGATAGGGGCGCATCACGTCGTAACGCGATTTGGGAAACCATTGCTGCGCCTCAATGGTATGCAACGGATCGAAGCCGACGGCAAGGAAGACGAAGCCGTGTGCGTCGGCAATCTCGCTGAGGCGCGCGAGGTAGCGGCGTATCTCGCGTTCGACATCCGCGAGCTTGCGCTGCGGCGCGCCGGAGAATTCGATCTGCCCGCCCGGCTCAACCGTCAGCCGGTTCATCTGCCCGGCGTTGACTTCGATCAGTGTGCGCCCTTCATAAACCAGATCGTTTGACGACGGCGCGAAGCCCGCGAGCACGCGCTGCACTTGCGCGGGACTAAGGCGCGCATAGTCGCGCCGCGTGTCGTAGCCGAAAAGTTCAAACTCGACGCCGCACATCCACTCGCGCGCGGGCTTCGAGCCGCGCCGCAAGTTTTCGACAAAGAGCGGTACGGCGTCAGGCCCGACCAGATCGGTCAACAAGGGAAAGGCGTCGCGGCCAGTCGCTGATGAAGTTGCGGCGTCACTATCTGCCTTCGTGCCGCTCGCACGCGCGACTTCAGCTTTGTTCAATTTATCGCGGGCCATCACGCTCGCTCTCTTTAGACGGCGATGAGCAGGTTGCTGCTGAACCGTCGGGCTGTGTCCGTCCACGTCTGCGTGCGCGCAAAATCGGTACGCGCCGCCAACTCGTCGAGTTCAATTAGATCGTACTTGTAAGAGTTCTCCGTGTGCATGCGCTCGCCGGCCGCGAAAGCGATTTCGAGATCGAGCGCGGGCAGGTGGACAACTTGCGCGCGTCGGCTTTCGAGATAGAGTTCGATGCGCCCGTGCACTTCGTTATAAAGAGCGACGTGACGGAAGGCGCGCGGCTTGAAGTCGGCGGCGAACTCGCGGTTGAGGCGCGTGAGCAGGTTGAGATTGAAAGCGGCCGTGACGCCGAGCGCGTCGTCGTAAGCGGCGACGAGACGCGCCGGGTCTTTCTTCAAGTCTGCGCCGAGCAGGAGCGCATCATTTGTGCGCAAGACGGCGCGCAGACGACGCAGGAATGTTTCGGCTTCAGCGCGGTCGAAGTTGCCGATATTCGAGCCGAGAAAGAGCGCAAGCGTGTGGTTGCGCGTGGCAGCATTCGACAGATTACTCTCTGCTTCAGTTACGCGCTCGTGTTCCGCTTCAGCGCGCAGACGTGCGAGCGCGGTGTCGTAGTCGCTGGCGTAAGCCTCGATGCGCAAAGACGGATATGATTGCAGAAGCACGCGGGCGCTCGTCTCAAGCGCGGCGGCTGAGATGTCAATCGGGCGATAGAGCAGTTGCGGCTGGCGCTTGCAGATCGCTTCGATGAGGTGGCGCGTCTTCGTGGCGCTGCCGCTGCCGAGTTCGAGCAGCGCGAGTTGAGCAGAACCGACAGCGGCGATGATCTCGCCTGCATGGCGCGTGAGGATTTCGTGTTCGGCGCGCGTCAGGTAATACTCAGGCAGCAGACAGATCGCGTCGAAGAGGAGCGAGCCGAGTTCGTCGTAAAAGTATTTGGGGAAGAGTTGTTTGGGTTGCGTCGAGAGGCCGCGGCGCACATCTGCGGCGAAGAGGGCGCGGGCGTCGCCGGTCAAGAGTTGATGCAGGCGCAGACGTTCGGCGGTCGGATCGGGGGCGGTGTCCAGCATGCGTGTGTGTATCTCTCTTTCGGCTCTTTATTAGTCGGAGAGAGGCCGCGAGAACTTACAGTCTATTCGTCCCTTGCTCGCCTCTGCGCGCCTGCTATCATAGCCCAGCAACGCTAGCATAAGCCACGCGCGGCAAGGTTAATTATTCGCGCTCGAAGACGAGGAAATTTGCACCACATGACACACACGCAAGCCGGCGAGATCGCGGCCCAACTCGCGGCGGCGCGCGCCGACACGCTCGCGCTCTTCGATCTTGCCCGCGAAGCTGAGCTGCACGAGAGTCCGGGCTTCGGCTTTCGCCCCATCATCTGGCATCTGGCGCACATCGGCGTGTTCGAGGCTTACTGGTTGCTGCAAAAACTCGCGGGTGAACCTGCGCCCGACGCGCGCTACGAACGCATCTTCGATCCCATTAGCACACCGCGCGAAGCGGCAAAAGATTTACCCACGCGCCGCGAGATGGAAAACTATCTGACGCGCGTGCGCAGTCGTGTGCTCAATCAGCTCGAGCGTTTGAATTTCAACACAGACGAGCCGCTCTTGCGCGCCGCATACGTCTATCAACTCGTGCTCGAACACGAACGCCAACATCAAGAGACGCTCGCTTATCTGTTCCAACTGCTCGACCCGCAGAAGAAGCTGCGTCCACAGACGACGCACACAACTGCACCGGACGTGGCCGCGCAAGCGACGCCGCAAGCAGTCTCTGCTCCGCCGCACGACATGATCGAAGTGCCGGCGGGTGAGTTCACTCTGGGCGCGCAGTGGCCCGTGTTCGTCTATGACAATGAGTTGCCGGCGCACACGGTTCACGTGCCCGCGTTCAAGATTGATCGTTTGCTGACGACGAACGAAGAGTTCGCGCACTTCGTCGCCGAAGGCGGCTACGAACGGCGCGAATGGTGGAGCGCAGAAGGTTGGACGTGGCGCGAGCGAGAGAATTGGACGTGCCCGCTCTATTGGACGCGCGACGGCGCAAAGAATAACGGCGGCGACTGGCGCGAGCGCACAATGTTTGATGAAGGCGCGTTGGCACTTGATCATCCGGTCGTCGGCATCAGTTGGTACGAGGCGGAGGCTTACGCGCGTTTCATGGGCAAGCGTCTGCCGACCGAAGCCGAATGGGAGAAGGCGGCGGCGTGGCATGCCGACGAGAAAACGAAACGCATGTTCGCTTGGGGCGACGATGTGCCGGACGCGACGCGCTGCAATTTCGATTTTCATCTCTGGGGCACGACGCCCGTCGGCAGCTTCCCTGCGGGCGCAAGCGCCTACGGTTGTCTCGACATGATGGGCAACGTCTGGGAGTGGACGAGCGACGAGTTCACGGGCTTCCCAAACTTCAAAGCCTTCCCTTATCCCGAATACTCCGAAGTCTGGTTCGACGGCGACCACCGCGTCCTCAAAGGCGGCTCATGGGCCACGCGCGCTTCAATCCTGCGCACCTCCTTCCGCAACTTCTTCCGCCGCCACTTCCGCATCGCCTTCGCGGGGCTTCGTTGCGCTACGGACACCTAAACATTAGAATTGACTTGATGTCAGCCTGAATCATTAAATTCTATCAGGGAAGACCACGCTATTGGATGGTTGGGTCAAACGACTTGTTCGATGTAGTGTTATTTAATAATCATTTCGTGTAAAGAGATTTTAATGATGTGTTTATGTCTTGTTCCATCTTCGCAATTTGATTCTCTAGCTGTTTCTTGACAGCTAATTTGTCAGATATTTGCTCCATGTATGAATCAATCGAAGAAATATCGTTTCCTTCAGGCAAAGGAATCATAACCTCCGATAATTTATTCTCCCTGAAATCCGGTGCGCCTGCGCCTCTGCAAATTGCTATTAGCTGGTCTCGGACAAAATCAGTATTCAGCATCATCAACAGATATTCAGGGTTAACCTGTGGGCGTAAAGGCAAAAACCTATTGGTCATAATTAAGCTTTTGGTTTCTTCGCCAACTTTGATTACTTTTCTTCTTGACTCAAGAGAGTTCTTTGCATTGGGCAAAAGGATTAACTCCTCTCCGTTTAATTCATAGGTGGCACGGCTTGGTAGTGTGCCGATTTTATGTTCGGTATATGTAAATGTACCTTTTTCAGGATCAAAGTCCCGTACTTCAACGTAACGTAAAACCCTATCAGGCGTTTGGCGAAGAGCGGCGCGTGAAATTCTATTATTATAAACAGAAACTAACTCGGAAAGAGGGACTAAATTTGATTTTCCAGATGCTATCTTCTCCCGCAAACTTTGGGCCTTAGGATGGTAGTGCCAAGGGTTTAGATTATCTTCTTTCCTAAGTTGATTGATTGGAAAAAGGTTCTCCGTTTTTTGGTTTCTATAACCCTCAAGAATCTTAGGGAAATCATTTTCCTCTATGTTATGCCCTAAAGTGTTATAGCCCACTTGCTCAGCCCAAGCTACGAACACATCATAATCTTTTCTTGGATTTGAAGTTTTTTTGATAAAAAGTAGGTCGCCAAGAATGCCGCAATCAGTATGATGAAAAGCTGTGCGCGGCAAGCCAACAACAGCAAGTATTTCGCAATTTTCGTAAATCAATTGGCGCAACCTGCGAAATGAGTAAGACTCGTTTTCAAAAATGCTTCGCGGCAAAACGATTCCGGCTCGCCCACCTTCAGCAAGTAAGTTAATGATCTGCTCAACGAAAATGATCGCACGATTTACGCCCCTTGTGATTCCGGCTTCATTCTTTCCGGTTTCAAATTCATTCAAAATAGATTCATCTGTTTCAAATCCGGCAAAAGGAGGATTGGAAAGAATCAGCGTGAACTTGCCACTAAGATTTTTCAGTTTTGGGTGTTTGTGAATTTGGAGACCGTGCCATCTTTGTATTCCAGACCATCCATCTCCGTGCATGATCATGTTCATGCGTGAAGCGCGAACCATACGCGGGCTTAAATCAGTTCCGAAGATGTTTTGATTTACGAAGTCCTGAATTATCTTTTCCATGCGATGCTGCGGAAGATTCTGCTGCTGAAGTCTGATTTGGCTTGCTACTTTTCGCAGAACATAAATAAGGAAGCCGCCGCTTCCGCACGAAGGGTCTAAAGTAATATCGTTACGACTTGGCTCTAACAAGTCCACCATAAACTCAACCATTTTTCGCGGCGTGAAATACTGCCCAAGTTCACCGCGAAAGGTTGAGCCAACCATGTTCTCATAGACTGTTCCCTTAGCGTCTATCCCGATCAGAGAGTTGCCTGTAAAACTGAACCCTTGAAATGTCTCAACGACTCTGCGAATAGATTTATTGCTAATCCAAAACTCATCATCGCCGGGGTCTGAAAAGAGTTCTTTATACTTGCTCGTCTCTTTGGCTTGCTTTAATAGATTACGTATATGCTGTCCAGTAGCATCATCTGACTCGCCAGCCAAAACTGAAAACTCATAAACGTCTGGAATCTCCTGCTCATCATAAACTTTCACGAAAAACAGTTTCACCAATTCGTCAAAGGCTTTAGCAGGGTCAACGCCTTCGCTATGAATATGGTCATGGCAATACTTAACCAAGTCTCGGAGCTGTTTTTCATCAGTAATGGGTGGGAGCAAATGAGATTTGGACAAGCGCTTAGCTAAAGGCTTAGAACCGACCCAAAAAGGAATATCGCTGATTGGAATACCGTCAATCGGATGAGGCTGCGTTTCAAATGCTTCCCACTTTTCTGAATCTGTAAATAAGTGGTACTTCGATTGTAAAGCCCTTGAATAACTCGCCGCTTGCTTGGAGCCATTAATCCCTTTGTATTCCCGACATTCGATTGTAACTAAAGCCGTTCCAGGTCTGCGCGATTCGTGCGAATACACTACGACATCCGCTTTTGTATCCCCTTCTACTTTTGCGACTTCTAAAGCTTTCCGCCCTAATCCGCCACACGAAACTTCAAGATCAATATGCTCAGGCGGATACTGATATTCAAATATAAGTTTGCAAACTGTCCAATAATGAACAATCGCTTCATTAGGCTTATTAGACCAAGCGGTAAAAAGACTATTCATCAATCGCTTGCCTAGCTTGCACGGCTCTGCTGGATAGTATTCGCGCAGTATTGGTGAAAGTTGTTTGCAGACAGATTCATATTGTTCCAGTGAATAACCTTTAAGAATCTCTTGGACAACAGCTTTATGAGCAGCAGATATAACTATCATTTCTCTTAAAGAATCAAATCAAAGCAAGTTTATCAGAGCAGCCATAAGATAACTGTTTTATACCAAATGGCAAAGGCTCAATTATCAGGCGGCATCAGTAATACATTTTGACTCCGCAAGGAAGCAAACTATGTACTCTGACTATGCTAAGATTGAATCTAACGAAAGAATAATTCAACACAGAGACACAAAAAAGGTGCAAAGAAGAGTTGAGCGAATTTCAAAAGTTGATTCGAGCAAATTAAGTCGTTGAAGATCAGATCACGCCTGCTTCTTTGAGTTCCAATGTCTGCTCGTCCGCGTTGAGCGTCGCTTGCACGCCGAGCGGGAGCGTGAGTTGGTCGGCAGTGTGGCCGATGGTAAGGCCGGTGAAGGTTGGGACGCGCGCCTGCCCGAGGATGTTGTCGAGGACTTCGCCGAGCGATGAGTCCCATGCGAATGAGGGTTGATAGTCGCGCGGGCCGCAGTCGCTGCACTCGCCGAAGACGATGGCGGCGGCCTCATTGAGTTTGCCCGCGAGCCGCAGTTGCGTGAGCATGCGATCAATGCGGTAGGGTTCTTCGCCTGTGTCTTCGAGGAAGAGGACGCGCCCGCGCGTCTCGATCTCGTAGGGCGTGCCCATCAGCGCGGTGACAAGCGAGAGGTTGCCGCCGACTAACTGTCCGCTCGCTGTGCCCGGCCGGATCGTGCGCAGAGGGTGTGCGGGTCTGAGTTGATTGTGTTCGGGCGGGTTGGTTAGCTTGCCCGCAGATTTGGTGCTGAAGAGGGCCGCGCGAAAACTCTGCTGCGTGTAGTCTGTGAAAGATGAGAGCACGATGGGGCCGTGGAAGGTGACGAGACCGGCGTGCCGATTGATGGCGAGGTGCATGGCCGTGATGTCGCTGTAGCCGACGAAGACTTTCGGATTGCGGCGGATCAGATCGTAGTCAATCCGATCAAGCAACTGCATCGAGCCATAGCCGCCGCGTATGCAGAAGACGGCCTGCACCTCCGGGTCGCGAAACATCGCGTGCAGATCGTCCAGCCGTTCATTGATTGAACGGCTCACGTAGCCTGAGCCATGCGCGACATAACGCCCAAG
The DNA here is from genome assembly GCA_003223935.1 of Acidobacteriota bacterium. Taxonomy (GTDB): domain Bacteria; phylum Acidobacteriota; class Blastocatellia; order Pyrinomonadales; family Pyrinomonadaceae; genus QHXQ01. The sequence goes on from QHXQ01000066.1 coordinate 30,098, forward strand.
CTTCATGCGCAGGCCGAAGAACTTGAGCGTCGGTTCGACGAGCGCAAGCCGATCAGGATCAGGCACGGCCGTGCCCGGCGCGATAACGCCGACCGTGTCGCCTGCGCGCAGAGCCTTCGGTTTGATCAGTTGGCGCGCGTTCGTCTGTGCTGCGCTCGGTTGTTGTGGCGCAAGCGACAACGCGAGCGCCGACGCACCTGAGGCCAGCAAAAAGTTTCGACGCTTCATCCTTCTTCCCTTCTGTGCGAATCGTTTCAAGCCGCCTGCAAGTCCGCGCAGCAGGCCGCGCAGCGCGTGGCTTTGAGCGGGATGGTCGTCAGACAATGCGGGCAGTCTTTCGTCGTCGGGCCTTCGTCGGTCGCCTGTTTGCTCTTCATGCGATTGAAGGCGCGCACGACAAGGAAGACAACGAAGGCGACGATGAGAAAGTTGATCACGTCGTTTAAGAATTGGCCGTAGGCGATGATGGGGATGCCTTTCGTCTTCGCGTCGGCGAGCGACGCGGGTGTGCCCTTCGACGTGTCGAGCACGTAGAACAGGCTGGCGAAATCCACCTTGCCCAAGACGAGACCGATGGGCGGCATGACGATGCCTTCGACGAGCGTCGTGATGATCTTGCCGAACGCTGCGCCGATGATCACGGCCACGGCCAGATCGATCACATTGCCGCGCTTGATAAACTCTCTGAACTCTTTGAACATCATTCACACTCCAAAACTGTCTCGAACGCGGGCGGCGAGGCGCGCTCGGCTCGGACTGATTGAAAAGGCGCAGTGGTTCTAAGGCAAAGGGTGCGCGCGAGTCAATGATTATTTGGCGCGGGGTCAGACGGGCGCGACTTGTGGTATAAAAAGGCAAACAAACAGTTCCCCCAAATCAAGCGCGACCAAGTTTCAGACACTCGTCTGCGCGGCAGGCGAAAGGGAGCAACGAACGTGGCGACGGAGGAGCAGCAAGCGGAGCGCACGGAGGAGCAAGCGGGCGAGCGGGCCCACGTCAAGGCTGAGGTCGAGCACCTCAAGCAACGGGCCGATGTTAAGCGCGCGCTCAAACAGACGACCGGGCACAAAGAGGAATCGAAGCCGAAGGTCGCGCCGCGCCAAAAAGTCTTCATCAGCACATACGCGCTGCTGCTCGCCGGTCTCGGCGTACTCTACTACCTCTTCGGTCTCGCCTACTTCGGCTTGAGCGCGACCGTGCATGCTTACCTGCAACGCTACACGCGCGGCGCGATCTGCGTCGCCGTCGTGCTCATCATCGAGCAACTCGTCAACGCATATTTCATCAGCCGGCTCGACGACATCGTCTCGCGCTACAACTTGGGGCGCGTCCTGCGCCTGCTCGTCGGCCTAATCATCGTCTTCATTATCTTCGCCACTATCTTCATCAACTGGTACACGGCCATCGTCTCGGTCGGTCTGCTCTCGCTCATTCTCGGTTTCGCTTTGCAGACGCCGATCACGAGTTTCATCGGCTGGGTCTATATCCTCGTGCGCGCGCCTTATCGCGTGGGCGACCGCATCAGTGTGGGCGGCGCAACCGGCGACGTGATTGATGTGGATTATCTGGACACGACGCTGTGGGAGTTTGGCGGGCCGTATCTTTCGACCGATCATCCGTCGGGGCGCATCATCAAGTTTCCCAACTCGAACATCCTCTCGACGGCTGTCTATAACTATTCTTGGCCGCTCTTCCCTTACATCTGGAACGAGATCAAGTTCAACATCGCTTACGAGAGCGATCTGGAGTTCGTCGCACAGACGATGCGCGAGGCGGCCGAAGAGGAGATCGGCGAAGCGATGATGGCGCGCGTCAAGACCTTCCGCGAGTTGCTGGCGCAGACGCCGGTGGACGAACTTGAAGTGCAGGAGCGCCCGGCCGTCTTCTTCCGCGTCAGCGAGAACACTTGGCTCGAAGCTGTCCTGCGTTACGTCGTGCCGCCGCGCGAGGCGGGGCGGATCAAAACACGTCTGCTCAAAAAATTGCTCGCGCGTATGAACGCCGCGCCCGACCGCGTCATGTTCCCCAAGAGCAACGCGCGTTGACGCGCTCATTGCAAATAGGCTTTGCACTCGTAGCACCAAGTGAACGAACCCGTAGAGAGCGGCAGCGAACGGATGATGGGATGGCCGCTCGCCTGCGCGTGCGCGGTTGCATGCCCGCGCGTCGAGTCGCAGCAGCCGACGTGGCCGCAAGTTAAGCAGACGCGCGTCGGCGCAGGCGCAGCGCATTCGGCGCAGGCAGAATTTGCGGGCGCGGGCGCGTCGGACACAGTTGAGATATGCGGACAATCAGCGCGCGGAATCGTAGCCATCTTTTTGCACCTCGATTGAAGATAATTTGCTGGCAAGATAACGCCGCGCGGCTCAGTGCGACAAGCGGCGCGCGTTACATGCGCGTTAAGCGGCCTGTGCTGCCTGTTTGGCCGCGCTCGCGCTCATCCGTTAAACTCACAGCACGTTTGACCCCAAAAAACTTGCGGACGGCGTTTGATGAGCGAACTCGATGAAGCCCGTTGGTCTGTACTGAGCGAGCGTGGGTGTGAAGCGGCGCACTTGTCTTATGCGGCTGCCGCGCAACTCGTCGCGCAGTTGACCCGTGAACCTGTCTTCGGTCTCTGCATCATCACAGACGAAGCGGCCACGCGCCTCAACGGCACGCCGAGCACGCCGGCCCAAAAGCCCGGCAAGCGCCGCGCGCCGCGCCGCAAGAAGAGTAAGCAGTAAAGGCAAGCTGTTTTTTGAACTGCTCACTGCTCACTAAAAAAAACTCTTGACCCCCGAATTCATTCCACCCTTTATACTGTCCATGTGAGCAGCGATAACCACGACAAGGGCGCGCTTCGCTCTGGCGAGTTGGCGCGATTGGCGGGCGTGAGCGCAGACACCTTGCGCCATTACGAGCGCAAGGGTGTGCTGCCTGCGCCGCGTCGCACGGCGAACGGTTATCGCCGCTATCCACCTGAAGCACTCAAGCGCGTGCAACTCGTGCGGCGCGCGCTGATGATGGGCTTCACGCTCGACGAACTCGCCACGATTCTTAAGGCGCATGAACGCGGCGGCGCGCCGTGTCGGGCCGTGCGTCGGCTGGCGGCCGAGAAACTCGCGCAGGTCGAGACACGCCTGCAAGAGTTACTGGCTTTGCGGGCCGAGTTGCGCGCCACGTTGCGCGATTGGGACGTGCGGCTGGATCAAACTCAACCGGGCGAGCGAGCGCGTCTGCTCGAAGCACTCGCCGCGCGTGAGGTAAGCAAAGCTGGGCCGGCGCATAGGCGACCCTTTAACGTGAGTCGTAAAAAGGAGAGACGCAATGAGAAATAAGCACTACTTCGTGATCGCTTTAATAGTTATCAGCTTCATGGCCATTGCGGCGCAACTCAACGCGCAGCAGCAACAGTCCACGCCGCCTTGTCCCATGCAGCCACAGCACACGTCTGAGCATGACACGGCTGCGATGAATCATCGCGGCGATCAGGCGATGGGCTTTTCCCAAACAGCAACGACGCACCACTTTCGTCTGAGCAAAGAAGGCGGCAGCATCGAAGTCGAAGCTAATAACGTACAAGACACCGCGAGCCGCGATCAGATTAGAGCGCACCTGCGACACATCGCCACATTGTTCGCCGCCGGCAACTTCGACATCCCCATGTTCGTCCACGATCAGACGCCGCCCGGCGTGCCCATGATGCGGCAACTCAAGGACGCGATCAGCTACAAGTTTGAGGAGACAGAGCGCGGCGGGCGCGTGCTCATCAACACGAAAGACACGAACGCCAGCGCAGCCGTCCACGAGTTTCTACGCTTCCAGATCAAAGAACATCACACGGGCGATCCATTGGATGCGCCAAGCAATTAACGTGGCCGCACATGAGTGCGCCTCAAGAGTAGGTCAGTACCGCCTGCGGTAGCGGGCGGGTATGGCGGCAATTCGGTTAATTGTCGTAACCAATTGGTTAATCGTCGTAACCAAGACCCGCCCGCTACCGCAGGCGGTACTGATCTTTTACTCACGTGCGAACTTGGCGCGGATGCGGACGCAGCGTTCCAGTCCGTCCGATGTTTCGAGCACCTTGAGGCGCAGGTCGCGGTCGAGCGGCGTCTGCTGTAAAAAATCGTGCACGACTGAGACGGCTTGCGGGCTGCACTGGCCGCCGACGAAGGCCGCGAGCCAGTTGTTGACGAAGAAAATTTTGCGCGTGCGTTTGAGTTCCGGCAGGGCACGGAGCGCGGGCGCTAAGTAGGGCAAGGTCAACTCCGATTGCTGCGGCGCGTTGAACGGGCCGGCGCTTGCTTCGATCCAACTTTCGGGCAGGTCACGTTGTTTGAAGTAGGCGTCGAAATATTTCTGCTTCACGTCAGCACTCGCTTGCGCCGCGCCGGCCGCGTAAGCGTAGCGCCGCGCATCGTCGCTCTGCTCTTGCGCCGACAGTTTGGCGAGGAGCGCGGGTGCGTCCCGGTCGCTGCGACTGATGAGCGCAGTGACGAGATCGAAACGGTCGCGCGTGCGCAAGGTCATGCCGGGCACTTTGAGCGTGCCTGCGAGCAACGCCTTGAGCTTGGCGCGCGCCGCTTCGGTCGTGGCAATAGACTGGAACGCGCGAAAGTATGTGATGCGCAGGCCCGCAGTCTCGGCTTTGAGCATCTGTGTTGCGAGCAACTCTTCAAGCCGCGGCGCGAGCGCGCGTTGTTGCGCGGCTGAGAGATAACGATTGAACGCGGTCTGCACGCGGGCCAATACGCTCTGCGTGATCGTCTCATCGCGTTCGGCGGGCAACAACTTGAGCGCCAGTTCGATGTAATCGGCGGGCGCAAGTTCCGTGACGCGCACCGCGTCCCAGAGCGCGCCCCAGAGCAGCATGCGCAGGAAATCATCGTGCACGCCGCCGAGTTGTTGCATGACGCGCGCGCGGCTCACAGGGTCGAGCAAGAACTGCCCATAGCCGTAATCCTCGTAGTTGATGAAGACCCAAGCGGGCGTGCGCCGGCCGTGCGCTTCGTCCACTTCCGCTGTGTGCGCGGCGGCGAGTTTGACGATCAACGTTTCGGGCGGCGCGTCCGCGTAAGCGAGCAAGATTTTCAGACGCATCGGCCACAAGCCGCCTTCGTTGAGTACATCGCGCTGCATGAGCGTGAAAGATTGAATATGACCCTCGCCATCCGTGCGCCAATCAACGCGCACGTCCGCCATGCCGCGCCGCCTGACCCAAGCATCAGCCCACGTGTCCAGTTTCTGGCCAGACGTGCGCTCGAACGCATGGACTAGGTCGGCCCATTCGGCGTTACCGAAGGCGTGCTCTTTGACGAAGAGTTGGATGGCGCGTTGGAAATTGTCCGCGCCGAGATAGAACTCCGCCTGCCTGAGCATCGAAGGCGCTTTGCGATAGACGATGTTGCCGTAAGCCGACTTGGCGGCCGAGAGATTTGGAATCTCTTGAAAGATCGGCGTCGTGCCTTTGGTCACGTCCGTCGTGTAAGCGGCAGGCTTCGTGCGTTGATAAAAAATCTTCCAAGCGTTCATCTGCGGCAACACCTGCTCCATCGCCTTGTAGGCCATGAACGTGGCAAAGCCTTCCTTCAACCACAGGTCGTCGAACCAACGCATCGTCACGAGATCGCCGAACCACTGATGCGCTGCCTCGTGCAGCATCAACTCGGCGCGCGCCGCCACATCGTTCGCCGTCGGATCAGAGGGAAACAGCACGCCGTCCTCGCGCAAGAACGTCGCGCCCGCGTGCTCCATGCCGCCGTAAGCGAACTCAGGGATGAGCACGAGATCGTATTTCGGGAACGGGAACTTGTGATCGAAGTAACGACCGTAAAAATTTAGGCCCTCACGATTGAGCCGGAAGACTTCCGCCAATTCTTTACGCGCGCGCGCGGCTTGCGATTGCCGGACGTAGAGATGAGTTTTATAAGGCGACGCTTCATCCTTGAACTCAGCAAACTCGCCAGCAGCGAATGCAAATTGATAAGTGCTGAGCGGTTGCGTTTCATGGAAGCTGATAGCGCGGCTGGACTTCTTAAAACTCACATCATCAGCGATGGCATCCCAATCTGCGCTCGTGTTAGAGACAACTTTCCAAAACGGCGACACGTTGGTTATTGTCAGCTTGAAGCGCGCCTTCAAGTCCGGCTGATCGAAACAGGGGAACGCGGTGCTCGCATCTGAGGGCACAAAGAGCGTGTAGAGATATTCGCGATTGTCCGTGTGATCTACATAGCGCGTGACGGCGCTGCCCGATGTGCTGATGGGCGACTCGAATGTAAGCTCGACGACGTTAACGCCTGTGACGAGATATGTTTTAGGAATGACTATATGCTCATTCGTAAAGCGGGCGTCGTTGATCGCTCGACCGTTGACGACGATGCCGCGCACGCTCGCGGTCTGCGCTTGCGGATTGACGACACGCCAGTCGAGCACGAGTTCGTCAACGCTCGCGTCGAGCGTGACGCGAATCTCTTCCGTGCCTTTTAATCTATCCGCGCCGGGTTCAAGCGCAATGCTTAATGCGTAGCGCACGTCGCGGTAATGCGCCGCGCGCCAGCGTGCGAGTTGGCGCGGGACGCCCGCTTCGAGCGCGCCCTTGTCGTCTTGTTCTGTGGCTTGCACCATGCCGGATAGGAGACAGAATAACAGCGTCAGTAAGATCAGTCGGAGCATCGCGCCTCGTTTGTCGTCAGCAGTTTCGTGGGAGCGCGAACTATTCTAACCGATCCGGCGCGTGAATAAAGTCTAAGGGCAGGCGCGACTCCTCAATCGTCACAAACCGGTTCGTCGCTCGGCGGCGCGCATTTTCAGAGTAGGCAAAGCGCACGCGGCTCGCTACAATCGCGCGCGCATGTTGAATTCAACTCGGAGTGAGGAACGACGATGACGATCACACAAGCAGAGAGCGCAGCGGGCGTGTGCGAACGCTGCGACCGCGAAAGCCAACACTTGATCAGACAGGTCGCGCCGGACAACTCCGTCCATTACGTCTGCTGGGATTGCCTGCGGCGCGAAGAGAAGCACGTCAACGTCAGTCGCCGCTTCAAGCGTGCCCGGCGCGCTTAAATTAAATTTCCAGCACACGCCGCGCTGCTCTTGGCCGCGCTGCCGGTTAGGAATGCGCCCGCACGTTTGTCTGTGCAGAGATAATCTATCGCCTGCGCCCCGCGCATAACGCCGCGCACCACGTCGCCGCTTCCAACCGGCGATTGCCATCCGATAAACTGACGCGCGGAAGGAAGAAAGCATGAAAAAATTGCTAGCGTGCACGTTGACCGTTGTCGTCGCTGTTTGCGCTCTCGCGCAAACCAAAATGCGATCTGCGCCCGATGTGAAACTGCCCAACGGTTACTGGCCCATTGAAAAGAGCGGCCCCCTGATCGAGAAGACGCAGACCGTGCGGCTTGCGCCCGACCTATCGCAGTTGACGGCGGGCGAGCGCCGGGGCGTAGCAAAGTTGTTGGAGGTCGGCAAAATCTTTCAGTCCGTCTATGAGCAGCAGCGCCACGAGCGCGCGCTTGCGGCCGCGCGTGATCTGTTGCAGCTTGATCGCCGACTCGGCTCGCCCGCAGCCACACAGAATCTCGTCACGCTCTATCGCCTCTTTCAAGGCCCGATTGCCACGACGCTTGATAACAAGCGCGAGCCGTTTCTGCCCATCGAGTTGACGCCGCCCGGCCAGAGCATGTACGACGGCATCAGCAAACAGGAGGTTGACGCCTATCTTGCGGCGCACCCGGACGAGCGCGATGCGCTCCTCGATCAGCGCAGCGTCGTCCGCCGCGCCACCGTAGCTAATCTGCGGCGCGATGTGGAAAAGCTTCAGCAGTACGGCGCGCTCTCAACCCTGCATCCCGGTCTTCAGGCGGAGTTGATGGTGCGCCTTGAGGAGCGCCTTAAAACGCGCGCCGACGCGAAAGGCTTGTATGCCGTCCCTTACTCGCTTGCCTACGCCGACGAGATGATCCGCGCGCATGGATTATTGAATGAAGCGGCCGACGCAGTTGCCCGTGACGACTGGGAGTTTGCGCGCTACCTGCGCAATCGCGCGCGCGATCTGTTGTCTGACGATTACGAGTCGGGCGATGCCGCGTGGGTCACTGGTCACTTCAAAAACTTGAACGCGCAGATCGGCGCGTATGAGACTTACGACGATGCGCTCTACGGCGTGAAGACCTTCTACGCCTTTAGTCTCTTGCGCACGCGCCGGCAGGAGACGGACGACCTGCGGCGCGCGATGCGTGGCTTGCAAGCTCTCGAAGACTCGCTGCCCTACGAGCATCACAAGCGCGTGCGCGAAGACATCCCCGTCGGCGTCTATGATGTCATCGCAGACTTCGGCCAAGCGCGCGGCGGCAACACCGCCACGATCTTGCCGAACGAATCTTATCTGGCGCGCCGTTACGGGCGCACCATTCTGTTGCGCGCCAACATCATGCGCAGCCCCGAAATCTTCGAGGGCACGAACCGCACATGGGCAGCGGCCATCGTGCCCGCGCAAAAGGACGATCTCACCTCCGACGGCAACTTCTACCGCACGCTCTGGCACGAGGTCGGCCACTACCTCGGCGTGGACGCGACGAAGACCGGCCAAGAACTCGCCGCCGCCCTGCAAGACGATGCGGACCTGCTCGAAGAGATGAAGGCCGATCTCGTCTCGCTCTACGTCGCCGAAGCTTTGCACAAACAGAGCTATTACACCGACGCACAGCTACGCTCCGTCTATGCGAGCGGCATCCTGCGCGTCTTGCAAAACAACAAGCCGCGCCGCGACCAACCGTATCAGACGATGGAACTCATGCAATGGAACTTCTTCATGGAGCACGGGCTGCTCAGTTTTGATCGGCAGACGCAACGCTTGCGCATCAACTACGGCAAGTATCACGAGGTTGTCGGCCAGATGTTGGCGCGTGTGTTTGCGGTGCAGTACGAAGGCGACAAGGCTGCGGCCGACCGCTTCGTTGATGAATATGCAAAGTGGGATGAAAGCTTGCACGGCGCAATCGCGCAGAACATACGCGCGAATCAAGGCGCGCGCTTTCGTCTGTTCAAGTACGCCGCGCTCGGCGAGTAGTTAAAAAACAGCACGATGTGCGCGTGTAGTGGACTGTAGGCGCACGTGCGGCCACTTCATTCGTTAGCGTGCGCCGGGCCAAGGCCCCGGCGATCTGTCCGGCAACTCTTTCTCTTCCGTCTCTTCCCTGTAAACGCGGAAACCGCGCGCGCGGTAATTATTGAGCGCAGCAGGGCTGTCGAGCGTGCAGGTGTGCAGCCAGACGCGGCGTGCGCCCAACTCCCACGCGCGCTCGACGGCGTGCGTCAACAACAGTCTGCCAATGCCACGTCCGATGAACTGCGGCAACAGACCGAAGTAAGCAAGCTCAACGGCGCCGCGCGCTTGTCGTTCCAACTCGAAGTAACCGGCCGGCGTGCCGCTCAGGTAAGCCACCCACGTCTCAAGCTCCGGCCGGTTCAAGTGCTCAAACCAATGCTGATAACTCCAACTCAGCCGATCAACCCAGAACCAATCGCCACCCACCGCCGTGTAGAGAAAACGATTGAGTTCCGGCGCGAGTATGCGCGCCTGCCGTAGCTCCAACTCCGCCACAACCGCACGCGCTGGCTGCAACTCGCTGGGGTCGTTCATCTCAAGATAGTAAGTTGTAACTTGCCGTCTCATCGTCTGTATAACACAGCCTTGTATCTGAAAGAGTAATTCCCAAGCAGCATCATTCTTCGAGCTAGGCTTAACCGACATTGTAATTGTTGAAGGTCAGAAGCTCGTTAATCTTGCCGCGCCCCGTAGGAATAGAGTTGATATTACGGCTGGCTTCTACTTCAACGATGGTGTATCGGCTCGGCTCGCTTTTGCTCCTACGGCGCACGCCATGGGCTATTATCTTCCGCCCCTGTCGGGACGAATATTTGGCTGCAAGAACTTGGAGCGAACCCGCCGGCTGTGCCTTGCATCGCATACGCGGCAGACTTGAAACTCCGCGCCGTCATCCGCATACTCTCCTCGACGGCACAGCATCACGAAGACTAAGTTGGAAACCTGTATGAAACGCAAAAACTTTCGCGCCACCTTCGCGGTCGGTCTCTTAATCATCACGTTCGCTGCGACTACCATCGCGCAATCAGGCGCGACGCGCCCGCGCCGCGTGTTACCGAACAGCGCGCCGCCGCAGCCCACGCCGACGCCCACGCAACCCGCGCGCACGAGCACAACTACCCGCAGCGCGAGCGGCGACACGACGCACGCTTACACGCTGCTGCAACAGAACCAGAACGAAGCGGCCGCGCGCGAAGCCAAACAGATCGCCGCGCTTGATCCGAACAACGCCGAGGCGTGGAAGATCGCGGGCTTCGCCGAGTTCAATCTCAAGCAGTACAAGGACGCCGCAAGCGACCTGCAACGCGCGCTCGACCTGCAACGCAAAGCGGGCGCTGAGGACACAAACACCGTGAACGCGCTCGCCGAAGCTCTCACCCGCAGCGAACAGTTTGAACGCGCCCTGCCGCTCCTTGTCACGGCCACCACGCGCGCGGGCGCGCAACCCGATGCTACCATGCTCTACCTGCGCGGTCTCGCCGAATTTAACACAGGCAAGCGCGCCGATGCCGAACGCTCGTTCAACGCGGCCATCAAAGCCGATCCGAAGAACACACCGGCGCTCTTTTATCTCGGTCGCATCGCTTACGAACAGAAGAACTGGGACAGCGCCATCGCCATGTTCAATCGCGCCACGACCGCCGACGCGCGCCTCGCCGACGCTTGGAAGTTTTTGACGCTCGCTTACATCAATCGCGGCGCAGCCGCAACGGACGCGAAAGCCGACGCCGATTATTTGAACGCTGTCCGCGCCAGCGAAGGTTTGGTGCGCGCCAAACCGACGGACGTAGGCGCGTTGTCGCTCAACGGTCAGGCGCTCATCTACGCCAAGCAGTACGCGCAGGCTGTGCCCGTGCTTGAGCGCGCTACGGCCAACACGAACGCGCAAGGGCCGACCTTCTATCTGCTCGGCATCGCCTACTCGCGCACCAAGAATTTCCCCAAAGCCATCGCCGCCCTTGAGCGCGCCGCGCAGAAGACGCCTGAGGACGTAAGCATCTACCGCGAACTCGGCTACGCCTACGAAGTCTCCAAGCAATACGCCAAAGCCCTCGCCGCTTATCAGAAAGGCTCAAGCCTCGCGCCCGACGACGCCGACCTCAAGCAATCGGTCGAGCGCGTCCGGCCGTTCGCAAAGTAAGTTCAAAGTTTCCGGCGCAAAGTTCAAGGGTTCAAAATCATCGAAGCGTTAGCACAACGATTTTGAACCTTGAACTTTGCGCCGGAAACTTTGAACATTGAACTTTACGCTTGTCTTGCAGTAGCATCCCCGACATGAAAGAAGTGAACCCCCGTCGCGCAGGCGCGCGCCTACAACCTATCAGCTTAGCTCACGCTGTTCCGATCTTGCTTCTCTTCGCGCTGTTGTGTTGCGCGCACATTGCGCGTGCGGCGGCGTGGCATGGGCTTGAGCCGTTGAAGTCGCGGCGCGCGGACGTGGAGCGCGAATTGGGTAAGCCCTTGACGGATGCGCCGAGTGCGGGCGGCGCGTTGCACTTCAAGGTCGCGGGCGGGACGGTGACGGTCACGTTCGTGTCGGCCAAGTTCGTCGAGACGAAAAAGCTCGCGCCCGAATATGAGGGCACAGTTTTAGAAGTCGTGCTGCAACACGAGAACGCGCCGGACACACCCGACTCTTTGGGGTTGACGAAAAACGACGACTTCCAGCGCGACGCGAGCGGCACGGTCGCCGTCTATCGCAATCTCAAAGACGGCATCTCCTACACCTTCATCAACGGCCACCTGCGCACCACACGCTACGCGCCCGCCGCCGAGCAACTGCTGCACGCGCAGAGAGGAACGCCGGAATGATGAAGGCAGAATGATGAATGACAGACGATCTGTTCTTAATTCATCATTCTGCCTTCATCATTTCTTCTTTATGCTTTACCGCCAACATCTGATCTCGGAGTTGCACGCGCGGCGTGAGGCGTTCGTGACGTTTGAGCGAACGTGGAGCGCGGAGGTGCGCGCGTATGCGGGGCGCTTGCGCGCACTCGCCGGGCAGAGCGCGCAAGCGATCAGAGAGGCGACGCAAGCACAGCAGCAAGCACGCGCGGCGCACAAGCCGAACGCGTTGCCGACCGATGAGCTTGAGCGCGCGGGCAGTTTCGTCGTGCCGTTCGAGGTGCGTTGGCGTGCGCATGAAGAGGCGCGCAGTTGGGCGCTTGAAGTGTTGGCGGGGCGCGTGACGTGTGCGACGGATGGCAGTCAGCTTTTGCCGGGGCGCGAGATCAATCTGCCGGTCGCGGCCGTGCAGGTCGCATCGTTTGAGAATCCGCACACCGCAGACGGGCGCGGTTATCGCAAAGAGGCGCACTTTGAACTCGTCACGCCCGATGAGTTGTTGGCCACGGACGGCGGTAAGATCACGGCCGCGGACATCGTGGGCCTGCGCCGCTTCGCACTTGAGTTGCGCGTGCTCGGGGAATTCATGGAGCGCAAGCGCGGTTGGCAAGCGCGCGGCGAGCACGTGCCTGTCGCGTTGTTTGACGGCACGCTCCTCATCTCTGCGGCGCAGATTCGCACCGAGAGCAACTTTCCGACGAAGTACATCGAAGCCGTCGCCCGCGCCGTCCGTCTTTCGCGCGACGCGCAAGTGCCGCTCGTCGGCTTCGTGGATCAATCTTACGCGCGCGACCTCGTCAGCCTGCTCGATGCGCTCAACAAGGATGCGCGGCGCTCGTTGATGGTTTACGATGCGCAGGTCTTGCACGTGCCGGCGGATACGACCGAAGAAACGAGCGCGCCGTTGCTCGCATCTTGGGGCGACCGCACGATCTTCTGTCACTGTCTGCGCGAAGGCTTGACCGCAGAGTTCTACGATGGTAACAAGCCGCTCGTCGGCTTCATATACTTGCAGACGACCGGCGAGGGCACGCCCGCGCGCCTCGACATCCCTGCGTGGATTTACGAGGCGGGCTTGCTCGATGAGGTGGTTGATACGGTGCGCGCCGAGTGCGTCGTCGGCAACGGTTATCCTTACGCACTGGAAACGGCCGACGAAGCGGCGTATATTTCTGGCCGCGACCGCGCACAGTTCATGCGCGCCCTGCAAGAGTTTGCCGAACGCGAACAGATGCCCTTCCGCGTCGCGCGCAAAGCGATCAGCAAAGCGCACCGCCGCTGACGAGAAATTTTATGAATACATCATGGACAGACGCACCCGCGCTTGCGCCGCACGATGCTGCGCGCGAGCCGCTCGTCTGTCCGGCTTGCAGCGCACAGGCGCGACGCGCAAACGCGCGCTTCTGTGCGACGTGCGGGCGTGCCCTGCGTGAGCACGACTACTTGCCGGCCGACACGCTGCGCTCGTCCTATCATCAACAACACAGACATCCGCCGCTCATGCCGGGGCACGAACCGCATCGCGCGTGCATCAGTCCGCGCACTGCGTTCAAGGCCCGCGCCAACCGGCCCGCGCCGCAGAACAACGCAACCCAACTCGCGCGCGCCTTCGTCGTCTATTCGCTCGCGCCTTACCTCGGCATCCTGTTCTGTCCCGGCGCAATCATCTGCGGCGTCATCGGCCTGCTAATGGCCCGCCGCACACACGGGCGCGGCAACCCACGCACCGCCGCCCGCACCATCGCACTCGGCTTCATCATCTGCGGCGCGCAAGCTTTTCTCTGGTGGATTCTTTATCTTGTACCGTTGTGGTCGAGACCCTGAACAGTGGTCAGTGGTCGGTGGTCAGTGATCAGTTAAGAACTGATTTCACTGACCACTGACCACCGACCACTGACCACTGCACTAATGAAAATTGCCAAGATCATCGGCTCGAATTCTCACGTCGAATACATCGGGCGTGTGATTGACACGTTGGACGCGACGGAAGCGCCGCAGGTGGACGATTACGGGTTCGCGCAGTTTGTGGCGCTGCCTTTGAGCGCGGAGTTGGAAATTGTCGGCGTCATCTTCGATACGCAGTTGCTCAATCCTGAGTACGGGCAGTTGGGGCCGCGCCTGTCGCCGCCCGCCGAGTTGTCGGTCTTGAGTCCCGACATGTTGCACGAGCAGGGTGTGCTGGTGCGGTTGCTGCTAGTTGGTTGGCGCGAGCACGGGGTTGTGCATCAAGGCGTGCCGCGTCGGGTGCTGCCGGTCGGACAAGAAGTTTACAGTCTGCCGGACGAAGCGGTGCGCGCGTTTCATCGAGACGAGGCGGGGCGCGTGCAGTTGCATTACTACTCACAGGTCATCGCGCACGCGGGCGCGTTTGCCGTGCCGCTCATCGAGGCGATCATCGCGCAGCTTGAAGGGGCTTGCGCGCCGGAGGAGCGGCAGCGTCTGTGCGTGCTGAAAAAATCACTTGTCTGGCAACGTACAATCGGCGGTACGCGTCTTTAAGAGCACAGTTCGGAAGTTTTCCGCAGAAGGGATAGCAACACAAATGAATAAATTGATCAGGTTATTGCCTGCCGCCGCGTGTGTCTTGTTATTGACGACCGGCCTATTCGCCCAGCGCGCCCGCACGGTGAGCGACCCGCAGAAGCCGGACGCGAAGACGCAAGCGACCCCCGCGTCTGCGCCCGCGCCGGAGACGGTCAAAGCGAAATACGAGGGCGGCGTGATCGGTTACTCGAAGAAGCAGACCGGCACGTTGAAGTTCGACGATGCTAATCACCGCCTTGTGTTTCGTGATAAGTACGCGCGCGAGTATTTCATCGTCCCTTATGGCGCGATCATTGCGCTCTATCCCGAAACGCATTCGGTGCAGCCCACGTCCGCGCGTGTTGTCGGTGCTATCCCCTCGCCATATGGCGTGGGCATGCTTTCGATGCTGGTGCGCAAGAAACTGCGCTACATGATCGTCCAATACAATGACCCAGACACGAAGGCGAAGGGCGTGGCGAGTTTCAAGTTGGACGATAAAGATATGCTGCTGTCCGTGATCACCACGCTGGCGCAAAAGTCTGAACTGACGCAACGCGGCGAAGCTTACGTGCGCATGGACAAGGCCAGCGCCACGCCTTAAAGCAAAAGGGCCGGCCACGAATCATAACGGCGCAAAGGCGCGAAGAAGGAGGTTTGCCTTGCACGGCGTTCACCCTCTTCGCGCCTTAATCTTTGTGCAGAAGAACGAAATCGCGTGAGGAGTTCTTTTCCCGTCCCCTTGTTGCTGATGCGACAAGATATTACTTGCTCGGCACTTCTTTCGGTTGCGCCGTCGCGCGTCGGTCGCGGCCGCAGACGCCCTCAAACATCGTCGCCAACCTCTGCGGGTTCGTCTCCCAAGCGCTCGTCTGCCAGTTGTCCACCACATCCTTCGCGTGAATCCAAGGCGGCAGAGGCATCGCTAGAAATTCCGCGAGCACGTTGATGTAAGGCTCGTACATGCGGCGCAACTGCGCGAGGCGTTCGTCTGCGTCTGCGCCGTCGCGTAAAGGTACGCGGTCGGCGGCGAGGCTCGCGCGCAGCCGCGCCAACTCATCGGCGCACAGGCGGTCGGCGAAATCTGTGCGGCGGCGCGGGTCGGCGCTGAAGATTTGCGAGATGTCCACGACCGCATGGCGCGCCATCGCAAACGTGAGTTGCGCTTGCCAACCGGGTGCGCTGTCAATGCCGACCATGACGAGGGTGCAGGTGTCTAAGATCGTGGCCAGCGCCGAGAGCCAAGATTGATTGTCGTGCTGCGAGCGAAAATAACAGAGCACCGGATAAGATAGATGACTCTCCATCAACTCCGCGCCCCAACGCTCCCAATCTTTCAACAGTTCGTTGAGCGCCGCCATGTCGTTGTTGCGTCCATGCCGGCGCAGTAGTTCGGAGGCCGTCGGCGGCGTGCCCGCGCGCGCGTCGAGCAGCGAGATGTTGACCTCGCGCGCCGAAAAACCCTGATAGATGACCGGCAGATAACCGATGATGAGCGCGAGAAAACCGAAGCCGACGCCCGCTTCCACCACGGCGAGCATGCGCCCCAGACGCATGAGCGGAATGACATCGCCAAAGCCGAGCGTGAAGAAGGTGACGCCGCTCATGTATAGATAAGTGCCGAAGCCGCGTTGCGCATCGGGCGTTTGCAATTGCGTGCCGAGCGCCCAATGGAGCAGCGCGAAACTGAAGATCAGAGTGATCGCCCACAGGCTCAACAGCGCCAGCAAAGAGAGCGGCCCATAGACGCTCAACAACGCCTCGCGTCGCTTGCGCGTTTTGATGCTCAGGCAGAACGCGCGCCACGGCCGCCACGTCACGCGGTAGTACAGCGAAGTCAGACGCACACGTCGCGTCACCCGGCGCGGCAGCACGATAGTCTCGAACGCATCCCAGAGCACGACGACGATCAGCGCGAGACTCAGTAAGACGATCAGGACAGACATCGTAAACTCCGTTACTAGCCCCGTAGAGGCATTTGATAATAGCCCGGCTTCAGGGAGCGTGAATCATAAATTGGTTTGAGTCCCGTAGGGACGACTGAGATTGGTAAGCACGATTCTCAATCGTCCCTACGGGACTCAACGATTTTCTTCTCGCCTGTTCCCAGCACTGAAGTGCTGAGCTATTGCTAGCCGTCCCTAAGGGGCGTTAGTTAATCAACCACCCGTCTGCAAATGCGCTTCGACGTTGTGGCGCGCAAGGTCGTCGAGGCAGCGGGCGACGAGCGCAGTCCAGCCGGTCTGATGCGATGCGCCTAAGCCCCGACCCGTCTCGCCGTGAAAGTATTCGTGGAAGAGGACGAGTTCGCGCCAGTGCGGATCGCGGGCGAAGCGTGCGTCGTCGCCTTGCCAAGGCGCGTGCCCTTTGTCGTCAGGGATGAAGATGCGTGCGAGCCGCCGGTTCAACTCTTGCGCGACTTCGGCGAGCGTCAACATGCGCCCTGACCCCGTCGGACATTCGACACGGAAGTCGTCGCCGTAGAAATGATGATAACGTTGCAGCGCCTCGATGAGCAGATAGTTGACGGGAAACCAGATGGGGCCGCGCCAGTTGGAGTTGCCGCCGAAGTCCACGGTTGAAGAGTCGCCCGGATCATAACGCACCTTGTACTCCATGCCGTCCACGTGTAAGACGTAAGGCTGATCGAGATGCACGCGCGAGAGCGAGCGCACGCCGTAGGGCGACAGGAATTCATTCTCATCGAGCAGGTAACGCAGCACGCGCGTCAGGCGCTCGCGCGAAGGCATCGCGAGCAGACGTTGGCGCGTCTGCTTGCCGTCGTGACACGCCTCCATGTAAGAGATATGGCGCGCGAGGTCTTTGCGATTCTCTAAAAACCAGTTCATGCGTTTTGAGAAACCGGGCAGCCGCTCGATCAACTCGGCGTCTAAAATTTCCACCGCGAACAATGGAATCAAGCCGACCATTGAGCGGATGCGCAAGGGTATCTCGCGCCCTTCAATCTTGATCTCGTCGTAGTAGAACCCGTCCTCCTCGTCCCACAAACCGTCGGCGCTTTCGCCGATGGCGTTCATCGCATCAACGATGGCGACGAAGTGCTCGAAGAACTTTGAGGCGATGTCTTCATACTCCGGTTCTTCGACCGCCAACTCAAGCGCGATGGAGAGCATCGTGCCGCAGTAGAAGGCCATCCAAGCCGTGCCGTCGGCTTGCTCAAGCGCGCCGCCCGTCGGCAGCGGCTTCGAGCGATCAAAGACGCCGATGTTGTCGAGGCCGAGAAAACCGCCGGAGAAAATCTGTTTGCCCTCAACGTCTTTGCGATTGACCCACCAAGTGAAATTGACGAGCAGTTTATAAAAAACTCGTTCGAGAAAGAGCCGGTCGCGCACGCCTGCGGTCGTCGCCATCTTGTAGATGCGCCAACAGGCCCAAGCATGGACGGGCGGATTGGCATCCGAGAAGGCGAACTCGTAAGCCGGTATCTGCCCGTTCGCGTGCATGTACCACTCGCGCAAAAACATGACGAGTTGATCCTTCGCAAACTCTGGATCGACCATCGCAAAGACGAGCGTGTGAAACGCTAAATCCCAAGAGGCATACCAAGGATACTCCCAAGTGTCGGGCATCGAGACCACGTCGCGGTTATAAAGCGACAGCCATTCATAGTTGCGCCCCTTGCTTCGTTCGCGCGGCGGCGGCGGGCACGATGGATCGCCTTCGAGCCAATCGCGCACGATGTAGTGATAAAACTGCTTCGACCACAGCAGACTCGCAAACGCTTGTCGCATCGCGCGCGCGCCCGGCTCAGATAAGTTCTCAGGGATGAGCGGCGCATAAAACTCGTCCGCCTCTTTGGTGCGCGTAGCAAACGTCTCATTGAAACTAGCGCCGAACATTTCTGTCGGCTGTTCCGCTTCCGAGCAGAGACGCAAGTCCACTTGCACCTCGCCGTTCGCCGGCACATTGAGCACGTAATGGACGGCGGCCTTCGTGCCTTCCTGCGCGGGATTAACGGCGTCCGTGCGGCCATGTATGACGTACTCATGAAATGCATCTTTGACGTAGGGCTGCGGGTTCGAGCCGCCGAACAGACGCGCGCCGTTTGTCTCGTTGTTGGTGAAGAGAAACTGCGGCGCGACTCCATCAGAGCTTGCGTCCGCCGCGAAGTGGAATGTGCCGAGCGACGAGTCGTGTGTGGCGACGAGCCGGCCCGTCTGCTGATCGAGTTTGATATTCGGGCGCGGCCAATAGCCTTCGCCCGTGCGCCCCCAAGCCCAAGTGTTGCGATACCAGAGCGTCGGCAGTAGATGAAGCTGGGCCGCTTCGGGGCCGCGATTGGCGACGGTGATGCGGATCAATAGATCGTTCGGCGTCTGCTTGGCATACTCGGCGAAGACGTCGAAGTAGCGGCCTTCATCGAAGATGCCCGTGTCTTGCAACTCGAACTCCGGTTCGTGCTTGCCGCGCCGCCGGTTCTCCTCGCACAGTTGCGTGTACGGGTAAGCCGCCTGCGGATACTTGTAGAGCGCTTTCATGTAGGAATGCGTCGGCGTCGAGTCGAGATAGAAATAACATTCCTTCACGTCCTCGCCGTGATTGCCTTCGCTATTGGTCAAGCCGAACATGCGCTCCTTCAAGATCGGGTCGCGCCCGTTCCACAGCGCCAAGCCGAAACAGAGTCGCCCTTCGCGGTCGCAGATGCCGAGCAACCCGTCCTCGCCCCAACGATAGACGCGACTGCGCGCATGATCGTGCGGGAAATATTCCCAACACGAACCATATGGCGAATAGTCTTCGCGCACGGTGCCCCATTGCCGCTCGCTCAAGTATGGCCCCCAACGCTTCCAGTTAGCCACGCGCGGCACGTCTTCAATCAAACGGCGCTGCTCCGCGCCCGTCTCAGTTGTTTGTGTCATAAGTTTTCAAACGAAGCGCACCGTGCGCGCGGACTGCCGCGTAAGCGGCAAGTTGAATTGAGCATGGCGTTTCAACGCCGGGAAAGACGATGCGACCTTGACACCGCGTCGCGTCAGCGACGATTGAGAACATAATTCATCCGTCGCTGACGCGACGCGATTCGTATTCCTCTATCCTTCCCCGGCGTTGAAACGCCGGGCTAAGGCCACTGCGCCGCTCGCGCGGCGGATGTGCATACAGGCTTCAATCAACTTGCCCTTGTTCGTTACTCGTCACTTGTCGCTGCGTCTGTCCCTTGAACTGCTGCGCGTGCTCGCGCGCGAATGCGGCGAAGGTCGTCGGCTCTTGGCCGGCCACTTCGCGCACGACGTTTGTGACTTCCGAGCCGACGCCAGTCGCCAGCTTCTCGTAGAGATCAATGATCGCTTCGACCAACCACGCCGGCAAATTCATCTGCGTCAGTGCCTGCCGGTATTGCTCGAACGTGATCGGCACGTAATTAACTTCGCGGCCGGTCGCGTCTGCGATCTGCGCGGCGATCTCCGTGAAGGTCAAAGACTCCGGCCCTGTGATCTCGTAAGTCCGCCCTGCGTGCCCGTCCTCGGTCAAAGTCTTAACGGCGACGGCGGCGATGTCGCGCGTGTCCACCGGCGCTTGCCGCGCGTCGCCCATCGGTAGATAGATCGTCTGCTGCCCGCCCCAAGTGTTCAGTAGTTCCTGCATGAAGAGGGCCGGGCGCAAGATCGTGTAGGCGAGACCCGAAGCCTTGAGTTGTTCTTCGCCTAGCCCGTGCCACCGCGCGAAGCCTTCGGCTGCGCTTGCATCAGCGCCGACGGCCGAGAATTTAACGACGTGCGGCGTCGCAGCACGCACCGCCGCCGCGATGAAGTTTGCTTGCTCCGCAACCGAACTCGGCGCGGGCGCGGGCAACAACAACGCGCGCTCGATGCCTTTGAACGCCGCGTCCAAAGTCTCCGGCTGACCCAAGTCGCCTTGCACGACTTCGACGCCCGGCAACTCTCCGAGCCAAACGGCCTTCGTCGGGTCGCGCACAAGCGCACGCACTTGCGCGCCCGCCTGCGAAAGTTGTTTGACGATCTCGCGCCCGCTTTTGCCGGTCGCGCCTGTGGCAAGAATCATAATATGCCTTTGTTCGTTGGCTGAAAGTTTTTACTTGGCTTGGCTTTGCACAAGAAATAGGATTGCCACAATAAGTAACGGGGCGTCAAAAAAAGTCCTAGAAGCGGTCTCATAAATAGGTAGCGCCTAGTTTTGAGTCAGTGTTTATGCGGCTTCCAGCATGCCGCAGGTATTTATGAGACCGCTTCTAATCGCACCCATAACTATGACTGGGAAGTATCCACATTTCTACGCAGGGTCTCAATTGTGTGGATGGGTAAGCCTGCGATAGTTTTCCCAAACGCTAAAACGTGTAACTCATTTCTGTCAGTAGACAGATAGGCATAACCGTAGCGGTCACTCTTAAAAGATGTAGTCCAGCGATGTTCAAACTTGATCTCTGCTGCTCGATTACTAATTATTCCATCAAACCCTTCCTCTAGTCCATCATGTATCCAATCAGCCTTAATAGAGTTGCCTGTTTGAACAATAGTCATTCGCACACCGTCAGCATAAATCCACGTTCCGGTGAAGTCTTGGCTATCCGTTGTCTCCACAAAGTAAGCTTCAGCGAAGGAGAGAAAAAATCGTTGCTGCTCGCGCGCAGCATTCATCTGTGTTTTCTCTGCTTCGGCTTCTTCTTCCTCTTTCTTGGCAAGACGAGAAATCTCCTCTCCAACTTTTGGATCGATTTTTTGTTGCTGTTTAGCATCATCCAATAATTTACGAGCCTCTTCCGCGAATCCAGCGTTGATGTACCTGTTAGCTAGGTTTGCAGCCGCTAAAGTTTCATTGAGGGAAGCTGACTGCTTATAGGCTTGAGCAGCTTTCATTAACATCTCTAAACGCTCATATTGAACACCAATATTATTTAAAGCAGCTGCGTGTTTACCATTAAATTGAAGCAGAGTTTTGTAGTGAAGCATTGAGATGGCATGCGTGGCAGTTTCCTTACCATATGTTAAACCTGCGGAAAATCTTAAACCGACATCATTAGGTTTGTGCTCAATAGCTTTTTCTAATGCAATGGCACGGAGGTTTGACTCTCCAGCTTGCTCGTATAATGAAGCTAGCCCTACATACAGATCAGCAATCAGCATCTGGTCATCTGTCTTGGTAAGCTCACTCATGATCTTTGAATAAGCCTCTTTGCGTAGGTTTATTTTGAATAGACTATCAGCAGCATAAATGATACAGCGGATTCTTTGGTTTTCTTTCGTGGAACCTTTTCTCCCATACTGTTCAGCAGCAAGCTCAAAAAAGACTCTAGCCTTATAATAATCACCCGCAGTTTGGTAACAAAAGGCTAGAAAGTGGTTGGCGTAAGGTGCAGCCTTATCTATATTGGCCAGTTCTTGCAATTTGATAAGGGCGGATGTATCACTAAGCTCATAGCGCAGATAATAGTAAAAAGCTTGGTTAGAAAGTTTCTCTTCCTCATCTCCGGTTGCCTCGTGGAGTTTGTTGAAAGCGTCTTCCATATCAGATAAGCTGTGAGTCTTCCACGCGGCATCAATCATTGCAGTGAAATGAGTATTAGTATCATCGGGCTTTATCTCTGAGGACTTCTCGGTAGTTTCGGTTACTTGAGTGCCAGCAATTAATTTTGTTTCAGTTTGCGCTTCGGATTCAGGCAAAGCTTTAACCTCAGCAGTTTTCTCAATCTTGGCCGCTAGCATCTCCGTAGCAAGTTCTGTAGCTCCTCTCTTCAATTGAAGCTTAGTTACTCGTTCGAACAAGCCGATGAGAGGTCGCCTGAAAATTATCATCGAAATAAGGAAAGCCAGCACAGATGCTAACTTCCACAGTCCAGCGATTGCAGTGATTAGTTCTGGGGTCATAGCTATTCAGTCTTGCTTTTCGAGGTTGTGTGGAGCGAAGCTATCAATATTGAGGAGGCGGAACATAACTCACGAGAGCCGCCATTCCCTCGAAGAGCAGTATCCTTCAATAGGTTTAGTCTATCAAATTGCATTAGCCTCCTACGACGCTATGGCGAAGCGGACTGACGCGATAGAGGATACAAACGCTGCTGGCATTCGCCCTAACAGCTTCCATTGCTGCCCCGACGATAGGTTTCAAGTTTCGACATTTAAGCCGTCTCCGTGCATCGGTTGATGTGGACGACGGAAGAAAGAAGCGGCGCGAGTGAAACGTGCGCGCCGCTTCTTTATGTCACGGAAAAGAGGCAGGCGCGGACGTTAAGCGACCTCTTTAGCGTAGCGCAGCACAGGCACGGAGATCGTTCTTGCTTTGCGTGCGCGCTTGACGTTGCCGACGAGCGTGGCGAGTTGCCGGCCGACCTCGGCGCGCACAACTTTCTCGCCGCATTGTGGGCAGACGCCCGCCGGTACGCCTTCGATCACTACGAGCGAGCCTTTAAGCCAGAAGTCCTGCTTGATCTGTCGCTCCTCCATCTGCTCGCCGCAGACGTGACACTTACCGTAATCGTACTTGGTCTTGTTGTTGCTCATGGCTATTCTAAGGCATAAGTCGTAATGAAAAGCAGCTTGCCTGTTTCTTTAAGTCGGCAGATGATAGCCACGCGCCGCCCGTCCGTCGCTGCCCCGACCACTTCATAACGAACGCCGCGTGGGTCGCGCGTGAAGCGCCGCCGGATGCGGCCTGTAGCGATGACCATTTCAATGTCGGCGAAGATCAGATCGTCGTTGGCCATCTCCTCGAAAAAATGCGGGATCGCAAATTCATATTGCTGGCTCTGCACCTTCTCGCGGATGCTCTCAATGGTGGTCACAGCTTAGACGACGAATGACAGGCGGCGCAAAGAGACCCACTCTGGCCGCCTGTCATTCGCTACCTTTCAAGCTTTAGTGTAAATCTCCCCGCCGGTGACGACGAACTCGGCCGCCTTTTCTTTCATGCCCGCCGCCAGCGCAGCTTGTTCGTCCAACTCTTTCTGCGCTGCGTAGTCGCGCACCTCTTGTGTGATCTTCATGGAGCAGAAGTGCGGGCCGCACATGGAGCAGAAGTGGGCGAGCTTTGCGCCCTCTTGCGGCAAGGTCTCGTCGTGATATTCGCGCGCGACTTCGGGGTCGAGCGAGAGGTTGAACTGATCCTCCCAGCGAAACTCGAAGCGCGCTTTCGACAGGGCGTTGTCGTGGAGTTGTGCGCCGGGATGACCTTTGGCGAGGTCGGCCGCGTGCGCCGCGATCTTGTAGGCGATGACGCCGTCTTTCACGTCTTGCTTATCTGGCAAGCCCAAGTGTTCCTTCGGCGTGACGTAGCAGAGCATAGCCGTGCCGAACCAACCGATCATAGCTGCGCCGATGGCCGAAGTAATGTGATCATAGCCGGGCGCGATGTCTGTGACGAGCGGCCCCAGAGTGTAGAACGGTGCCTCCTGACAAATCTCAAGTTGCTTGTCCACGTTCTCTTTGATCAAGTGCATCGGAACGTGGCCGGGGCCTTCGATCATCACTTGGCAATCGTACTCCCAAGCGATCTTGGTCAACTCGCCGAGTGTCTCAAGCTCCGCGAACTGCGCCTCATCATTCGCGTCGGCGATACTGCCGGGGCGCAAGCCGTCGCCCAAACTGAACGCGACATCGTAAGCCGACATGATCTCGCAGATGTCGCGGAAGTGCGTGTAGAGAAAACTCTCCTCGTGGTGCGCGAGACACCACTTGGCCATGATCGAGCCGCCGCGCGAGACGATGCCGGTCGTGCGCCGCGCGGTCAAAGGGATGTATGGCAGCCGCACGCCCGCGTGAATCGTGAAGTAGTCAACGCCCTGCTCGGCCTGTTCAAGCAGCGTGTCGCGGTAAACTTCCCACGTCAACTCTTCGGCCTTGCCGCCAACTTTTTCTAGCGCCTGATAAATCGGCACTGTGCCGATGGGCACGGGCGAGTTGCGTATGATCCATTCGCGCGTCGCATGAATGTTCTTGCCCGTTGATAAATCCATCACGGTGTCTGCGCCCCACTTGGTTGCCCAACGCATCTTCTCAACCTCTTCTTCAATCGAAGAGGCGACGGCTGAGTTGCCGATGTTCGCGTTGATCTTTACCAGAAAGTTGCG
>QHXQ01000067.1 GCA_003223935.1 Acidobacteriota bacterium
TAATCGGCGTCGGAGATTTCCGGGTTATCATAGACGTAATACAACTCTTCGTGATGTCGCAACTCCGCGCGCAACGCTTCGATCTCCTGCGTTATGCTCTGTTCACTTGTTGATGTTCTGGCCATACGATGTGAGATGGAGTTATAACTTCATCTAGTGATCGGCAAGAGAGCTTCAATCGTGTTGCGTTCTTTGAAGTCGTCGCGGCTGATATGCGCGAGGCGATCAATGACGCGCCCGAAGTATTTGATGCCTTGGATGAAATCACTGATGCGTATGTTCTCGTTCGGCCCGTGCGGGTTCGAGCCGGCGTAAGCGATGCCGAAGGAGACGACGGGCGTGGGCGGCAAGTTCACGCCGCAGACCGCGCCGACAGGGCCACTCGCCGGATCGAGCGGATAGACAACCGGCGGCTCGCCGTAAATCTCCGCCGCGGTTTCAACCGCCGCCCGCGCGACGGTCGAAGTGCTGGACGACTTAGCGAATGGGGCGCTCGCGATCTCTATGATCTCTATGTCGTGAAACTCGCGTGCGTCCAAATGTGCGCGCAGGAGTTTGATGATCAGTTCGGGCGAGAGATCGGGCACGAGCCGAAAATCCAGCCGCGCGCGCGCCATGCCCGGCAACACAGTTTTAGCGCCCGCTTCGGTGTGGCCTGTGTGTATGCCGCAGATGGTACAGGTCGGGCCGAAGATCAACTCTTTCGTCAAAGTACGCCCGCTCATGTTGCGCACCCAGCCGCCGATCTTGAACTGACGTTTGAGGCCCGCTTCGTCCACTTCGATCTGTTTGAGCATCTTCGCGTCCGCCTCTTCGACGGGCGCAACATGCGTGTTGAAGCCGTCAATCGTAATCACGCCTTTGGGCGAGACGATGGTGGCGAGCGCCTGCACGAGCCGCCAAGCGGGATTGGGCACGATGCCGCCCCACTTTGAATGCAGATCGGTATTCGCGCCGTAAGCGCGCAGTTCGACGAAGCTGATGCCTTTGAAGCCGAGACTGATGACGAGGCGTTCTTTCGTGTCGCGGTAGCCGTCGTCCCAGATGCAGCCGTCGGCGCGCAGCATGTCTGCGTGTTCACTCGTGAAACGATAGAGGCTCGGGCTGCCAAGCCCGTCTTCGCCTTCGATGATGAAGCGCAGGCAGAACGGGAGTTTGCCGAACGTCTTTTGATAAGCCTCGACGGCCGCGAGCCGTGCGACCAGATCGCCTTTGCTGTTCGCCGCACCACGCGCGTAGAGTTTGCCATCAAGCACGCTCGCCGCGAACGGCCCGACCGCCCACTCGGTCAACTGCCCGACCGGCTGCACGTCGTAATGGCCATAGACGACGAAGCAATGATGGCCTGCGCCGAACTCGCCATAGACAATCGGAAAACCACTGCCCAAACGAAACGCCCGCGTGCCCGCACCGACGCGCTGCATCATCTGCTCGACCTGCTCTGCGACCGCACGCATCCCCGTGCCGCGCGCTGCCACCGACGGCATGCGACACAATGCCTGCAACCGCTCGACAAACGAAGCGGCGTGACGATCAACGTAGCGGTCGAATTTGGCTATAGCCATTGCTTAGACAGAGACGAGTTTAATTGAAACTATCTGTTTTCGTAGGGAGAAGATATAACCACGAAATCATACGAAGCAGACACGAAACAACTACCAAGTCATTCGTCGCATGCTTCGTGTTGTTTCGTGGTTAGCTTTTCTCCGCGAGTTAAGCTTCTTTCCTCGATCTAAAACAAGCGACGGTCGCCATCAACGCTCTCAAAAAAAAGATAACGTGGTCGTGTCGCATCGCGCTCAAAGCCGGCGCAGACGAGGCCAGCGGCGAAGGCTTGTTGAAACTCGGTGCGGACGCGGACGAGTTCGCGTTGCGCGTTTGCCGGATCGTTGTGGATGAACGCAGACCAATCGGCCGGGATGACGACCTCGGCGGCCGGCGGGCCCAAATCTGGCGGCGCAACACCACGCGCGCACGCTTCGACGCGGGGCGTGAGCAAGTGCCATTCGGCGAAGAGCCGGTCGCTGTCGAGACCGTGCGGTTGGCCCCGTTCGCCGGTCGTGGTTGCGTAGTCCGTGCCGTAGAAGTTGACCGCGTAGGCGCGGACGATTGCGCCGAGCCGGTTGATGTTGAAGTGTGCGTTGCGCGCGCGCATTGGATCCCAAGTCCACTTGATGAACGTGCGTTCTTCTGCAATCGCGCGCTCGCGTTGCGCCCACTTCAGACGCGCGCCGAGTCCCTTGTTCTGAGACTCCGCCGCGACCGCCATCATGTGCGAATAGCCGAAGACATCTGCGCCACGCACGGCCGCCATGTGATGGACGAAGCCGACGAGCGTGTCGCCCTTGAATGCGCCGAGCGTCCAGCCGCCCGCTTGCCGCGACACGATCAGGTGGCGCACCGGCGAGATTTCCATGTCGGGCAAGCCGAACACATCGCGCTGCAAGCGCACGCAAGCCGCGAACTCAGCAAATGTCGTGCATTCACGAATGACCACTTCCGTCTCTGCGCGCTCAACTTGTTCAGTCCGGCTCGACATGCGCCGTTCGCTTCCCTTCTTTCACGCTTGTGCAAATTCAAATGACCATCAAGGTGTACCAGCTTTGCGGCATGAGCACAATATAAGTTCAAAGTTCCAAGTTCAAGGTTCAACTTCAGAGCTAACCTTGAACCTTGCGCTTGGAACTTTGCACATCGAACCTATTTCTTCGGCCGCGTGGGCAGCATGAGCTGGATGATGAGACCGCGCTCTGCGCCTGTGCCGAGCGCGACTGTGCCGCCGAGCAGGGCGAGTAGGCGATGAGCAATGACCAAGCCCAATTCGTTCATGTTCGTACCTTGCTCGCTGGGCGTGTCTAGATCGACCGGATCGAAGAGGTGCGCCGGGTCTGCGAGCGGCGCACCTTCATCTCTGATCTCGATGCAGAACTCGCCGGCCCGTGTCGGGTAAGCATTGAGCACAACGGTCGCGTCTTGTGGGCTGCGCGCGATGGCGTGGGCGAGAAAGTTGTAGAGCACTTGGCGCAGTTTGCCTTCGTCCGAGACAATCGTGCCAAGTTCGGGCGCGACCACGCAGTCGAGTTTGACGGACTGCTTCTGTGCGAGCCGGCCGACGGCGGCGCACGCTTCACGCAGCGTCTCGCGCACGGAGAAGTCGTGCAGGAACAACTCTTCGTGCCCGGCTTCGAGGCGCGAGAGATCAACCAACTGGCGTATGCTCGTGTGCAGTTGTTGCCCAGAGCCTTGAATCTTTTCGCAGAAGCGACGCTGCGCTGGCGTCAAGGCTTCGTGTTCGAGCAGGATTTCGGCGAAGCCGAGGATCGAAGTCAGAGGCGTGCGCAGCTCGTGCGTCATGCGCGCGAGAAAGAGCGAGCGATAACGACCGACGCGCAGCAACTCGCGGTTCGCCTCTTCGAGCGCGTGCGTGCGCTGCTGCAACTCGGCGATGAGTTGTTCGATGCGCGTGTGCTGCGCGCGCATCCTAGCGGCTTGGCGGGCGTTGCCGAGCGCGATCACAATCGGCGCGGCGAGGAAGCGTAGGCCCGCAAGCGCCGCGCGCAGACGTTCGGGATAAGCCGAAAGCGAGACGAGCACGCCGACCAGCGAGCCGCGCGCATGAATCGGAATTCCGACGCCCGCTTGTAAGCCCGCATCGGCAAACTCGCGCCGCACGGCGAGCGCGCTTTCGTCGTCGTCTATGACCGCGTGGTCGAGCCAGATTTGCAACTCGCGGCCCGTGCGGGCCACACAAGCGGCGAGCGATTCAGAGCCGCGCCGCGCCACGTCTGCGTCCATGTGCGGGTGCGTGTGGAGCGCGCTCAAACGCAAGGGCGTACCGTTGTCGCCGCGCAGGAAGATGCTGATGCAACACAAATCCCAATGGCGCAGCAGTATGTCTGCGAAGGCGCAGCAGACGTGCTCCTCGTCGGCGAATTCGCCCGGCGCGAAGACCTGCGCGTAGAAGAGTTCGACGATCTCCGCGCCCAGCGCAGTCAACTCGCCCGCGCCCGTATCATTGGGCGTCAAGCCTTCCGCCATGTTGGAAGCCGTGCTCAAGTCGTCCTTACGTGTCGTGCAACTTCGCTCGCATGCGCCGCGCTCGCGTAATAGCGCGTCGGTCGGGGCCGGGCACAGATTATCGGGGATACTTTTGTCCGCACTATAGTGCGCGGCTTGCGAAAGTGTCAACGAAGGAAGAAAATGGAATTGGTTATCAGTTATTGGCTATTGGTTAGCTGAATAATTATCGAAGCTGCGGCTGACGCTGAAATCGCAAAAGCAAATAACCAATAACAAATAACAATTGTCTCCTCGTTTGCCTCGAATGAATGGTCAACTGAGCGAGCAGTCGCTCGCGGAACTAATCCGAGAGATCAAAGCGACCGGTGTATCGGGTGCTTTGCGCTTGGCGCGCGAGCGTGTGCAGGCTGTGGTCTATGCGCAGGCAGGCGCGATCATCTATGCGCGCACGAACCTGCGCGCGCACCGGCTGACCGAAGCTTTGCTTCGTTGGGACTTATTGACCGCAGAACAATTGGCTGCCACGGCCGGCGCGAGCACAGAGGTGGAGGCGAGCGCGGCACTCGTGCGGGCCGGTCTCGTTAAAGTTGAAGAGTTGCCGCTCTTGCGCGCGCGGTTGGCGTTGGACGTGCTGCGGCCTTTGCTGTTGTGGACAGACGGCGCGTGGAGTTTCGATCCGCGCGCGCGTTTGGCCGAAGAGGTGGCCGGGCAGATCGAGACAGCAGCGCTACTACTCGAAGGCGCGCGCCGGCTGCCTGCGGAGTTTGCCGCCGCACGGCTCTCGGATGAAGATACGTTTGCGCCCGCCGGTGCGCCGCCCGAACACTTGTCGCTGCGGCCCGTCGAAGCCTTCATCCTTTCGCGCGTGGATGGGCCGCTCAAGCTCTCGGAACTGGTCGCCATCAGTGGCTTGCCTGAGCGCGAGACGCGCCACGCAACTTACGCGCTCGCGCTCGCCGGTCTGCTCACACGCACAGACTGGCCGCGCATCTTCGACGCAAACACAATCGCGCAAGCGCGCGCTGCTGCCAAAGCCGTAGCGCAGGACGCGAGCGACGCGCAAACTAAATCAGCGCCGACCGCCATCAAGCCTAAGTCAAAGCCTGAGCAGCCTGCGTCGCCTGTCGCTGAACCGGCGGCCGACCCGCAAGCGGAGATCGCGGCCTTGCTCGCGCGCGTGCGCGACACGAACTATTATCAGTTGCTCGGCGTCGAACGAGCGGCGAGCGAGCGCGAGATCAAGCGCGCTTACTACGCGCTCGCCAAACGCTTCCATCCAGATCGTTTTCAACGTGCCGCCGCCGCCGCCGAGCGCTCACGGATCGAAGCCGCGTTCGCGCAGATCGCGCAAGCTTACGAGACGCTCACAGACGAACGGGCGCGCGCCACCTACGACAACAAACTCGAAAGCGCACACACCGCGCCGACTGCAACGACAACGCCGCCCGGCCAACGGGCCGGCCCAATCTCACACACACAGTCTGCCGCGCGCGCGTCGGAGCAAGCGCGTGGTGCAACCCTGTCTGCGCAGCAGACTGATGCGGAGGGCCATTTCCAGCGCGGGCTGTCGGCCTTCAAGCAAAATAATTTCAAGCAGGCCGTCGCCTACTTCGCTGAAGCCGTGCGGCTCGTACCCAGACAGCCGCGCTATCACGCGCACTACGGCAGCGCGCTCGCACAGGACCCGCAGACGCGCCGGCAGGCCGAAGCCGAATTGCATGCCGCCGTCGCGCTCGATCCGGCCAATGCAACTCATCACGCCATGCTCGCCGAGTTGTACTACATGCTCGACCAGAAGCGCCGCGCCGAAGCGGAACTCAAACGCGCCCTCGTCATCGAGCCGCACCATCCGGCCGCGCGCCAATTGCTCGACAAATTGAAAAAAAGCGGTGACAAGTGACAAGCGACGAGTGACAAGCGCAGGCCAAAACATTTATCTTGTCACTTGTCACCAAGCTGACGCGCGGGCCGTTGATGCGCTTGTACAAGTCTTTAACTTGTCACTCGCCACTCGTCCCTTGTCACTGCTCTTATGGCTTCCATGCAACCACAACTGACGGCCGCCGAGCGCGCGTTGCGCGATGTGCTCACACGGCTCGCGGCTGCTACCGACGAGTTCGAGGGCTACAAGCATCCGCACGCCGAGCGGGTGGTGAAACTCGCCGACGAATTAGCGCGACTCTTCGGCTTGGGGCGCGCGGAGCGCGCGTCGTTGCGTCTAGCCGCGCTCGGACATGATCTGGGTGAAGCAGCGATGAAGCGTGACTACATCGCGCGGCAGGGGCCGCTGACTGAAGAGGAGCGGTTCGACCTCATGCGCCATCCGGTCATAGGCGAACAGGAGGCGGCGCGTGCGGGCGCGGATCGCGGCGCGCAACTGCTCGTACGCTGGCATCACGAATGGTGGAACGGCACGGGCTACCCGGACGCGCTCAGCCGCGAACAGATTCCGCTCGGCGCACGCATCCTGCGCGTCGCAGATGCCTATGCCGCGCTCACAGACGTGCGCCCGTTTCGCGCCGCCTTGACAGAGGTAGAGGCGCACAAGCATCTGACCGAATGGGCCGGCATCGAATTCGATCCGCAGGTCGTCCGCGCGTTCTTGACGTTGCGCGATCTGCCCGAACTGCGCTCCTACGCGCTGCTCGAACGCGCGTACAGCATTGAGCCTGAGCGCGTCGGCGCGCCAGAAACGTCAACCACAGACGAACCCGACGACGGCGCGGCAGCGTTGATCGGGAGCGTGCCTGAGTCGGGCGTCAACCCGCACGTCGTCGGCATGCAAAGCGCCGACTCGATCACGCAAACAGATGCGCCGACCGAATTATCAGTCGAATCATCAACCGAAACCGAATCGTCAACCGACAGCATCGCTCGCTAACAACAGCCAATGATGAACTCTTCCGATCACACGCCTGCGGGTTGGCTCGCTTTCGAGTTGAGCGTGTTGCGTCGTCTGCGTTTTCGCTCGGTCATTAATCCGCTCGCGGGCGAGCCTGACTTGGATGCGACGCTCAAGCGTTGGGACGTGCGCGTCGCCGTCAACGATCCCAGTCAGTGGGCTTGGATCAAAGGCATCGCGCGCGTGGAGAACAACACGGAGCGTTTGACGGAAGAGGATGTTGTGCGCCTGCTCGCAGACGTCTATGTGCCCGGTTATCGCTTGCGCAACGGGGCGCTCGCGCAACGCTTCGGCGAACTTGATGCGTGGTGGTTCGATAACCTACGCGCCGCCGCCGAACAGCTTGAAGGTGAAGCTAAACAAGCGCTCGCGCTCACGCTCGGCATGCAAGTCGGCGACTACGCGCGCTCGTTCAACGCAGAGACGCGCGAACTGCGCCAACCGCTCTCGCGCGTCTTTCGTCGGTTGTGGGAGACGACCCTCGCGCCCGTCAACAACAAGCAACATAACGTCGCCGCCAACAAAGACCCGCGCCAGTTTCTCGGCGAAGAGCGCGGCGACCTACTGTTCCTGCGTCTGCCGCGCGCCGGCCGCAATGGCGCAACGCGCGAGTCGCTCACCGCTTGGCGCGAAGAATTTGTGCGCGGCAATGATGACTTTTGGCCGGAACTCGCGCGCGCACGCGCCGGCAAACTCGACGCGCACGTCGGTACTAAGCAGCAATACCTACGCCTCATTGAAGAACTGCTCGACACGGCCACGCACATACGCACGTGGGCCATCACGCACGTCGAGACCGGACTTGTGACGACCGAAGAAATGGTCGAGACCATCCGTCGCATCCGCAAAGTCGAGACCATCTACACCAAAGACTTCTCCGAACTGCTCTGTGCCCGCGCCGCGATTATCACCGCAGTGTGAAAACAGTTTGCAGTTTGCAGTTTTCAGTTTTCAGCAAGGCATTGATTGTCTGGTTGCGAGGTGCGGCATGCACGGCCGTATTATTCTGTTCTTAAATCAACTGCTCGTGACTACGTCACGCTTAATGAAGAACGATTGGAGACGTTATGGCGAAGATGCGCGTCGTGCAAGTCAGTCAGCCGAATGGCCCGTTTGAACTCGTGGAGCGCGACATGCCAGAGCCGAGCGCTGGCGCGGTGCGCATCAAGGTCGAAGCCTGCGGCATCTGCCACAGCGACTCGCTCGTCAAGGAGGGCAGCCTTCCGGGCATACAGTATCCGCGCGTCCCCGGCCATGAAGTCGCTGGTCTAGTTGATGCGGTCGGCGCAAGCGTCGCCGGTTGGACTGAGGGCCAACGGGTCGGCGTCGGCTGGCACGGCGGCCATTGCGGCTACTGTGATGCATGCCGGCGCGGCGATTTCTTCGGCTGCCAAATCGCGTTACAGATAACCGGCCTCACTTACGACGGCGGCTACGCCGATTACATGATCGCGCCCGCCGAAGCGTTGGCATTGCTCCCTGAAGGACTTTCGGCTGTCGAAGCCGGGCCACTAGTGTGTGCCGGGGTTACAACGTTCAACGCGCTGCGCAATAGCGGCGCACGCCCCGGTGATCTGGTCGCCGTGCTTGGACTGGGTGGGCTTGGTCATCTCGGCGTGCAGTTCGCCGCGAAGATGGGTTTCAGGACCATCGCCATCGCACGCGGGAGCGACAAAGAACCGTTAGCCAAGCAGTTTGGCGCGCACCGATACATTGATAGTCAGGCACAGGATGCAGCGGCAGAGTTGGTCAAACTGGGCGGCGCTAAGATCATCCTCGCGACCGTGACGAACGCCGAAGCGATGAGTGCGACGCTGGGCGGCTTGAGTGTTAACGGGAAGTTGTTGGTTCTCGGCGCGCCGCACGAGCCGCTTGCAGTGCCCGCGGGTCTGCTCATTGCCGGCCGTAGGTCGGTCGCAGGTTGGTACTCCGGCACATCCATTGATTCGCAAGACACGCTCGCCTTCAGCCTGCTCACGGGCGTGCGCGCGCTGACCGAAGTCTTTCCATTGGAGCGTGCCGCCGAAGCCTACGAACGCATGATGAGCGGCAAGGCGCGATTCCGCGTCGTACTCACAACCGAAAACTAAATACTGAAACCTCAAAAGGCTCTCAGCCGTGAAGGCTGAGAGCCTTTTATGATCGGGATGGGGAGATTTGAACTGCCGCTCTCTCGGTCTGCGGCGCGCACGCTTGCGCCGCCCCGAAGGCTCAAAGGCGGAACCAGTCTCTATCTGTCACGGTCGTCGTCATCGTTATCCAGCTTGCCGTGCCCTTTGCCGGGCGGCACGATCTTGATCGTGTCTGTGCCGCTCGCGCAACGCCCGTTCACAGTGCCCGTTAAAGTGATCGAGGTTGACGAACTGTTGAGACCGGTCAAGTCTTGCGTGTTGAAGTGCAGCACCAGATCGCGCCGCTTGTCGCCGTTGACATCTTCGAGCGACGCCATAAACGTCCCGTTCTTGCGCCGCGCCACGCGCGCGCCCGCGAGCGTGATGCTTGAGACATCTACGGTCGAAGCGTCGAAGGCTGCGGTCGAGAGAATGGCGACGGGCACTTTGCCGCGCGAGCCGAGATTGATCGGGTTCACGCCCTCGCCGGGCTTGATGTCGATCACGAGCGGGATGACTTTGCCCGCGCTGCCCGCGTTCACGAGCGTCTGAATCTCCGGCTGCGAGAGCGCGCGGTTGAAGATTTCGATCTCGTCAACGAGGCCGTCCCACTCGCGGTTGCCGAAAGGCTGCGGCGTCCAGTCGCCGAACTGAAGCGGGACGGTGTTGGTCGCGATTGGCCCTGCGCCGGTGCAGGTCGAAACGGCAGTGCCGTTAACATAGACGGTGCGTGTGATCTCTGTGCCAGCCGTGTCTTGGTTATAGACGACGGCGACGAGTTGCCACTGAGTCGGCGTCAGCGTAAACGGCGCGGTCGTCCAGCACTGCTGAGAGGTGCCGTTCTTCCAGCCGGCGAAGTATGTGTTCGAGTTCGCCAGCCCATCCATCTCGATGCCAAACCCGTTCGCCGCTTGGTTGGGGTCTTCCTTGCGCAAGAGGTCGGCATTTGCATTTTGGGTGATGCTCGGATTGATCCAGAAGTCTATGGTGAAGTCGCCACTGAGGTCGAGGCTCGGATCGCTCGGCACTTGGAAGCGCGCCGCGCCGCTCGTATCGTTGGCGAGATTGAACGCGCGGAGCACCTCGCCCGTCGCGTAACTGCCGTTGACCAGTGCCCCGTCCAAGTTGCCAATGATGTCGTCCGTTGTGTTGTCAGCCGTCCACCAATGGATCAGGCCGGCGGGTGCGTTCACGCCGCACGTTACCTGACCAAAGGCCGACCGGCTGTGAAAAGATGCAATCGTCGCGCATGTCAACAGCATGGCTGCGATCACCCATCGCTTGGTATTCATCACGTCTCTCTTCCTCCTTGCAATTTTCAAACTGGCCGTGCGGGCCACAATGCTCAACGGAGCGCAATTCAAGCTCGCTTCGCACGAGGGCTGCTCAGGCGAACGAATACTGACGCCGGGGGAACGCCGCAACGGGGACGACAAGTGAACGGGGGTATGCTGGGAAAGAGAGACGGTTTACTATGACGAGAATTGTAGGCTCATCGGGCGGTGTGTCAAGAGTTAAAGGCCGGCGTTTGATTATAAATGCCTTACATTTCTGTAATACCCACTGTCGCAGCGATAAATAAAGAGGCGGCAACCTATGCACAGAACCTGACCTACCGCGCCTTCGGTGCGCTCAAAGGCTTAACTTACGGCAACAATAATACGCTCGCGCTCTCGTATAATAACCGCTTGCAGTTGACCAACTGGACAGTGCCGAATGTGCTGGGTTGGGAGTATTCTTATAACGATTACTACAACGCGGACGACGGGCGGGTGCTCTTTGCCAAGAACACCGCCAGTTCGACGGCGGCAGGACTGCGCGACGATAAGCTGGATCGCAGCTATGATTACGATCAAGTTGGGCGGCTCAATGTCTCCCACACGGGCTATGAAGCCCGGCTGCACATGAACCGGCAAGGGGCCGGTGATTCAACCAACTACGGGGCCTACTCGCAAGCCTATAATTACGACCAATGGGGCAACATGACGAGCCGCGTGGGCTGGGGCGGTTGGGATGGTGCGGGCGTCAACTATACGCTTGCCTACAGCAACAACCGGCAGAGCATCAACCCGATTAACAACGCTGCGATGCAGTATGACGCCAGTGGCAATCAGACCAACAACGGCTACTGGTCTTTTCAGTACGATGCCACAGGGCAGATGACCGCTGCCACAGATGGCGGCAATGTGCTCAGCCACAATTATGATGGCGACGGGTTGAGATTTAAGAAGGTGGAGAACGGCACAACCACTTACTACCTGAGATCGAGTCCCTTGGGCGGGCAGGTGGTGGCGGAATTCAACGGCAGCGGCACATGGACAAGAGGGTATGTTTACTTGGGCAGTCAGATGATAGCCATCCAACAAGGCACAAACAACACGGTCAGTTGGGTGCATCAAGACCCGGTGACGAAGAGCCAGAGAACCACGGCGAGCAATGGCACAGTAACAAGCACGATTGATCTTGATCCTTGGGGCGGCGAGACGAGTGTCAGTGCCAATCAATCGTTCCAGCCGCATTGCTTCACCTCTTATGAACGTGATGTGAATAATCACGATCAAGCGCAGGCGCGCAGTTATCAACGACAGTCAAGCTCTGTTGGCAAAAATCAATGTCGGCCTGAAGCGCGTCCGCCCTCTTGTTTAACGAGTGTTGTAATATGCAACAAAAAGTGTGTTTTTTTGCAACGCCGAGTGTTGCGTTTATCAACACTCGCAGCATCTTCATCAATAAATTCTGAGGTATTTGAGTTGTCAGATGGAATGTAATTCAATATCTACTGCGCGGTCTTGCGCGGCACGCTAAATGCCAATCCTAATCCACGACAGGCAAAGATTCTTGCTCCCCTGACTTTGCCCTGCCACAGTAACAGCTTATACGCAAATGAAGGCGTCAAGCTCATGCCTCACTAACTTGCATAGCTCAAAAGCTATCAAGTCAATCAAACAACAGTAGGTGCTAATGATGAATACAAGGGCTGAACAAGAGATCAGTCTGCCGACAGGTGTGTCGTGCCTGCTCACCGTCGAAGAACTCGCGTTGATGCTGCGCTGTAAAGTACGAACGATTTACAACATGGTCAGTCAACGACGCATCCCCTTCCGTAAAGCCGGTCGGCAACTGCGCTTCGACCTGCGCGAGATTGAAGCGTGGACGAAGGCTTGCGCTGAAAAGTAAGCCCGACAGTTCGACCAGCAAAGGGTCAAGCTGATCGCTTTAATAATGACCAGCTCAGTCCAGATCGCATATAGTATGCGCCACACTC
Source organism: Acidobacteriota bacterium (assembly GCA_003223935.1). Lineage (GTDB taxonomy): Bacteria > Acidobacteriota > Blastocatellia > Pyrinomonadales > Pyrinomonadaceae > QHXQ01. The sequence continues at coordinate 12,299 of QHXQ01000067.1, forward strand.
CTGAAAGCGTGGCTGCATGCTCGCAAGTAAAGGAGCGAAGAGATGCCGGTTGAAAACAGAGGCACGGCGAAGCGTCCGCGTTGGCGCTACGCCTTCACCATTCGCGGTGTGCGTTATCGGGCCGCAATCCCGGAAGCGCGCACCAAGTACGAGGCTGAGCAAGCCGAGATTGAGGCGAAGAAAGCAGTGTTCGAGGGACGCTATAGCAGACCAACAGGTGGGCGCAACTTCTGCGATTTCGTCGAGCAGGTTTACAAGCCTTGGGCGCGTGAGAACAAACGCTCATGGAAGAATGAAGCCTACTGCGTGCCCATGATCACTGCTTACTTCAAAGGTAAAACCTTCGCGCAAATCTCGCCGCTGCTGATTGAGAAATTCAAAAAGCACCTGCGAGATGCAAAGACGAAAGCGGATCAGCCGTACAGTCCGCGCTACGTCAACTATTACCTTGAAAAGCTCGGCAGTATCTTCACGCTTGCCACTAAAGAACGTGAGATCGCAGTCGAAGATAACCCGTGCAGGAGAGTGGCCAAGCTGAAGCTCGACAACAAGCGCGACCGCTACCTGCTCGACGAGGAAGAGCCTGAACTCTTCAAACAATTAGTTGAGCCGCGCGCACACTTGCGCCCGCTTGTCATCGTTGCTATTGGCACAGGAATGCGGCTCGGCGACGAGCTTAACCTGCGCAAGCGGAGAGTGGACTTGCAACGAAACGTGATCAACGTGCCGAACTCGAAGACCGGAAAAGACTACCCCGTGCCGATGAACCCGGACGTGCGGGCGGTCATGCTCAAGCTCATGCGTGAGCACCCGGAGAGCGAGTTTGTGTTTACGAATCCGAAGACAGGCAAGCCCTACACCGGCATCAAGCGCGCTTTTAAGACGGCGTGCACTTTGGCCGGAATCAATGACCTGCACTGGCACGACCTGCGCCACACGTTCGGCACGCGCCTCGCCGATGCAGGCTTTAGCGAAGCGACCATCGCGGCGCTCATGGGACATACCGACCCTGAAACAACACGGCGTTACACGCATGCGACTGACCGCGCCAAGCACGCAGCCGTCGAAGCTGCGCGGCTTAGACCGGAGCAATCGAAGCCGATGCAGGAGCAGGCGCAGATGGCTGGAGCAGCATGAAAACCAAAAGCCATGCCCCATCTATGCCCCAAAGAGAAAACGGCCACGCAAGCGCATGGCCGTAAACTCTTGATTGGGTTGATCGGGATGACTGGATTCGAACCAGCGACCTCTCGCACCCCAAGCGAGCGCGCTACCAGGCTGCGCCACATCCCGGCAAACTGTCTCTAAGTATCTTCGGAAAAGTTGATTTGTCAAATCGCGGACTGAAGGCAGCGAGTAATGCTTCTTGTGTCTCACTTCTTCTGCGCGTTCAATCTTGCTTCGCTGGCGTCGAGCAAGCTGAGCAGGTCGCGCATCTGTTCGCGTAGGCGGCGCAGGGCGGCGCGGCGTTCGTCTGTGAGCGGGACGCTGGGTTCGGTGGGCGGTTGTTCGTGATCGCTCGAATAGACGGGCGGCGCGCTCGGTTGCGGTGCAGGCGGCGGCGCTGTTGATTGCATCTCGCCAGCATTGATGTTCGTCGCGTTCATGTCCGGCGTAACGACTTTGAGTTTGCTGGCGCTGCGCATGTCGTTTTGCAGCTTCTTCTTCGCGCCGGCGATGGTGTACTGGTCTTCGTAGAGCAGTTCCTTGATGCGCAAGACCATCTCCACGTCGCGCTTGCGATAGGTGCGCTGCCCGGCGCGATTCTTCTGCGGCGCGAGCATCGGGAATTCGGATTCCCAATAGCGCAGGACGTGCGCCTGCACGCCCGTGATGTCGCACACTTCGCCGATCTTGAAGAAGAGTTTTTCCGGAATATAGACGGCCGCTCGGTTCATACTGCTGACAGACCTCAAGGGGATGAGCTTACGGAATAATTGCAGTCAACCGTTAGTGTGCCGTCGAAGCGCGCGCGCGCCGCGACGAACGCTGCCGACATGTTACTCACGCATCCCGCACGTGTCAATTATCTTGTCGCGGAAATAAACGGATGGCAGGCCAACGTTTGCGCCCGTTGGCTTGAAGCTTTTTCTGAGCGCGGGCGCGGAAAGACTTCAGCGCGGCGCGATGCGGATGAGCCGGTTGATGGGATCGAATGAGAGTTGAAACGGGCGGAGCGCGTCGCGCCCCAAGATGACGGGCGCGTCGGCGGCTGCGCCGAAGATCAAGTCGGTCGGAATCCGCCGCAACACAAGGCCGCTGATCTGCACAGTGATCGGCGTGATGCGCCGCGCGGCGACGTGCCCGCGCCCTAGATCGCGCACGCCCGCGCGTTCCTGTCCAACTTCGGGGCCGACGCCAAACGAACGCGCGGCCGTTGCGTCCAAAGCGAGACCGAAGTTTGAGCCGGTATCAAGCAAGGCGCGGCGGCCGTTTTCAAGGCGGACGAACGGGCGACGCGCGCCGCCATCGCTCAGCCATTGCACGACCGTGCCACCGGCCGGCATATCATTCAGACGCACGGGCGTCGTGCGCGGATCGAAGGCGCTAATCATTCCGCCCGGCAGGTCAATCGTATAACCGAGCGGGTAGAAACTTTCAGACGGATCAATTACGCCATCGAGATCGAGCGGCAATGAATCGGTCACGAGTATGCGACTATGCGTCGGCAGCGTGTTGTCCTGCGTGCCGAGTGCGAGGCTGCGGATCGTGGCTTCGCGGCCTGTGCCGCCCCGCGCACCGCTCAAACCTGTGATCGGCACGTTGCGACTGCCGACGAACTGAACGCCCGCCGCGCGCGCCACACGCTCTGAGATGATGTTGCCGCCCGCGCCCGTATCGAGCGCGAACGTGTAAGGACCTGTGCCATTGAGCCAAGCGCGGACAAGTAGGCCGCGCCCAGAGTCTTCACGAAAGCGCACAGGCGCAGGCAGCACGCGCGTGTTGACGTTGTCGCTACGGCTGCCGCCGAAGGTCTGTTGAATGCGTGAGGCTTGCGCCAGCGCAGACGAATGGGCAGCCCCCGTGTTGAGGACTGCCCAAACCGTCGCCGCCAGAGCGATCAGGATAGCTGAAGCCTTATGCGCCACTGCGCGCCGCATGCGCCACCGCATACTTACACCATCCCAAGATTAGTAGCGATGCCGGTTGCGGAGTTTGTAGGTGTAGAGTGCAGAGCCGCCCCCGCCCGCAAGCGCACCAATCAACGCGCCCTTTCTGCCGCCGACCAGGCCGCCGAGCAGCGCACCGCCGCCCGTGCCCATCGCTACGGTCAACTTATCGCGGTGCTTCTGCCAGAAGCTGCGATGGCGCGGCGTGTAATCATAATAAGCCGTCCGCGAGCTACGTCCGTAGCGCGTCCGAACCGGCGTACTACGATAGACGACGCGCGAGGTTGTGGGCACGCCTACGACCGTCGTCCGGGATGCGGTCACGCCTTCACGCGCGGCGTTAAAGCCGTCGGTGAAACCGGCGCGATAATCGGCCGAAACATTCTGATCGTTGAGCGCCACTTGCTCATTGGCCGCCGTCTGCGCGGTATCGTAACGCTGATCCGGCGCGTTTGTCCGCGCAGTAGTGTTCGACGTATCCAAATTCTGCGTCGCGACCGATGTGTCGGGGTTCGTGTTGCGCTTGTTATTAACCAACCCAACCACTGTGCCGCCGAGCAAGGCCGCCGAAAGTCCAACTGCTAAAATCTTGCCATTCATCGTCATGGTGTCAGCTTCTCCTTACAAGATTCGCTAGGGTTCAAACCAACTCGCCCTCATACGACAGCAACTCGTGTTCCCGGCCAGCGCGCTGAATCAGTAATAACACACACCGCTGGCACGGCCGCGAGTTTTTTCGTCTTTCGCACCCAATGTCAGCAAATCACAATGAAATCATAACAGACCCACGTGCAACGAAAGCCGCAGACACCTAGCTGCGCTGCACGATATGGATTAAACACAACCCGATAAAGGAAGGGCGGAATAAGAACAGTAGCCAGTAGTCAGTAGAAAGACGGATATGTTTTCTACTGACTACTGGCTACTGTTCTTATTGGACGCCTTCCAATGCGCAAGCTATAATCCGGCGTCACACGCACGCCGCATCTTTCGGAGGTTCAACTTAGATCGTGTCCACTGCCTCGACCGCTTTCCGTCTGGCTGCGCGCCTTGAGCAGGTCGGCTTCTCCGACATCGTTAAAATCCGCAATCGCATCATGGAACTGCGCGCGGGCGGCGCGACCGTCTATCAGTTCGAGGGCGGCGAACCGTTTCTAAACACACCTGCACAGATCAAGGACGCGATGCGATGCGCGCTCGCCGAAAATAAGACGCGCTATGCGCCCTCGTCCGGCATCCCTGAACTGCGCGCCGCTATCGCCGCGAAGGTGCGCGCCCGAAACGAGATTCCGGCTGAGACTGAAGACGTGCTCGTCGTCAACGGCGGCATGCAAGGACTGTTCGGCGCGTTTCAGTCGGTCGTCAATCCCGGCGAAGAGGTGCTGCTCTTCTCGCCCTACTGGACGCCGATCAAAGACCTTGTGGCAAATTGTGAAGCGCACGCCGTCTTCGTCTCAACCGACGAAGCGCGCGCCGCAGGCTTCGCCCAGATGCTCGCGCGCAAACTTTCGCCGCGCACACGTGCCCTCTATTTCAACACGCCGCAGAACCCGACCGGCGCAGTCTTCTCGCGCGCCGACACGGAAGCGGTCGCAAGTTTCGCGCGCGCGCATGATCTCGTCGTCATCGCCGACGAAGCTTATGAAGATTTGGTTTACGACGGCGAGCACGTCTCCATCGCCGCGCTGCCCGGCATGTACGAGCGCACGATCACCTGCTACACGCTCTCGAAGTCCTATGCGATGACCGGCTGGCGCATCGGCTACGCGGTCGCGCCCGAACCTTGGATGACGGGGTTGCGCAAGGCTCTGCTCTATTCAACCAACGGCGTCTCGACTCCGACACAGTGGGCCGGACTCGCCGCCATCAACTCGCCCGCAGATTTTTTCGCCAGCGCACGCGCCGCTTATCGTGAGCGCCGCGACCTACTCGTCGCCGGTCTAAACGAACTCGAATTAACCTGCGCCATGCCCGCAGGCGCGTTCTACGCCTTCCCCGACGCGATGCGCATCCACGCGGACAGTCGCACCGCCGCCGAAATCTTACTCGACCGCGCACAGGTTGCCACCGTTCCCGGCATCGTCTTCGGCCCGCACGGCGAAGGTCACCTGCGTTTCTCCTTTTCCACCTCGCTCGAAACCATCCAAGCCGGTCTCGACTCCATGCGCCGCAATCTTTAGATCAACGTGCGAACCGCTCGGAGCGAATTCGATCTCATTGCCGAAGTGCGGCAGCGTGCACAGCGCGCAACGTCTGACCTTGTGCAAGGGATCGGTGATGATGCCGCTGTCTTCATGCAGCGCACGGGTTATGAGACGGTTATCACTGCCGATCTACTGATTGAAGACATAGACTTTCGCCGCGCGCACACCGACGCCCGCGCGCTCGGCCACAAGGCGCTCGCCGTCTCGCTCTCAGACATCGCGGCGATGGGCGCACGCCCGCGCTACGCCCTGCTCTCCGTCGGCGTGCCCGCAGACGTGTGGCGCACACGCTGGCTCGATCAATTCTATGAGGGCTTCTTCGCACTCGCCGCACGCACAGGCGTCGCACTCATCGGCGGCGACGTTTCGCGCACGCCCGAACGCATCGTCATTGATTCCATCGTGCTCGGCGAAACTAGACGCGGGCGCGCGGTCTTGCGCAACGGCGCACGCCCCGGCGATCAAATCTTCGTCACCGGCACACTCGGCGGCGCAAGCGCGGGTCTAAGCATCCTCGAAAGCAACGCGACGAAACGAAACGCGCGCACACATCAACGCGCAACGAGCGCACGACAACCACTAATGACTTCCGCACGCGCGCAACTCATCCGCCGCCAACAGCGACCCGAACCACGTCTCGCTTGGGGCGCACTGCTCGGCAACAAACGTCTCGCCTCCGCCATGATCGATCTCAGCGATGGACTCTCGTCCGACCTCGCGCACCTCTGCCGCGAAAGCAACGTCGGCGCGCTCATTGATGCCGCGCATCTCCCGATTGATCCATTCATCGCCCAAGCCAACGTCAACGCACCCGACGCACTCACTCTCGCCCTGCACGGCGGCGAAGATTTCGAGCTACTCTTCACCGTCCGCCCGCAACACGTCACCCGCCTCCCGCGCGAACTCGATGGCGTGCCCATCACACACATCGGCGAAGTCCGCGCCCCATCGGCCGGCATAAAGATTCACATCAACGGTCGCACACGCACGCTCAAGCCCGCCGGCTTCGTTCATTTCCGCTAATCAACTCGCCAAACTTTAACTGAATCGCATGTATGACAACCGCCGCAGCGCGGCGTTTGACTTTAGCCCGGCGTTTCAACGCCGGGAGCAGGTGACGACATTGATTGTCGTCGCGTGAGCGACGATTGAATGACGAACCGATGCATCAGGCGTCGCTCGCGCGACGCACTATGTTATTTCTGGCCCGTTCCCGGCGTTGAAACGCCGGGCTAAATTCATTGTGCCGCTACGCGGCAGATTTACGTGCACGTATCATCATTTAATTGACTCGCCGCCCGTCCTTGCCTAGACTTATCTCAGCCCGCATCACAGCTTGAAAGGAAGCGGCCAATGGAACGTTATTTCTTTCGCATCACCATCGCGCTCATCACCTTCTTTCTCGGCACTGGCGCAACGCTGCTCTGGGTTACGCTACGCGCGCCAGATGTGAACGACTTTGAGCAGCCACCGGCCCCGGTGATATATGGCGGGCTATTGAACGATAGAGCAATCCCGCCACTCCATATCAATGGATACCAATCGTGTCCTGAATGGAACGTTCACATCACTATAGATGAAACGGGTCGAGTAATTTCAGCCTCTTCCGACTTCATAGACCCGTTGGCACGATACGACGCAGAGAAAGTAGCTTTAGCCTATCGTTTTAAGCCGATGCTGCTTGCGGGCCAGCCCGTCAAAGTGGCTGGTGTGATCGATGAAAGTCCGGAATGGCCTTGCTTAAGTTATTAGTTTAGCCGAATCGAAGATGCTCAAGTTTCAGAACACACTCTCAGGTCAACTCGAAGAGTTTCGCCCGCTCCGCGAAGGCGAGGTGCGGATGTATTGCTGCGGGCCGACCGTGTGGGACTTTGCGCACATCGGCAACCTGCGCACGTTCCTCTTGGGCGACATCCTGCGGCGCTATCTCAAGTTCAAGGGCTACAAGGTCACGCACGTGATGAACATCACGGACGTGGACGACCGCATCATCCAGCAAGCGGAACGGAAAGGCGTCACGCTCGACGAGTACACCGCGCCTTACATCGAAGCCTTCTGGCAGGACTTCGACGCAATCGGCATGGAGCGCCCCGAAGTTGCGCCGCGCGCCACGCAGCACATCAAACAGATGACCGAACTGATCGCGCGCCTCGAAGCGGACGGCCACGCCTACGCATCCGACGGCTCGATCTATTACCGCATTGCTTCGTTTCCCCAATACGGCAAGCTCTCGAAGATCAACTTCGCGGGCAACATCGTCGGCGGCAGCGAGCGCGTGGACACGGACAAGTACGAGAAAGAGGACGCGCGCGACTTCGCGCTCTGGAAAGCGGTCGAACCGGGCCACGACGCCGCTTGGGACACAGAGATCGGACGCGGCCGGCCCGGCTGGCACATCGAATGCTCCGCGATGTCTATGCAATATCTCGACGAGTCGTTCGACATACACTGCGGCGGCGTTGACTTAATCTTCCCGCATCACGAAAACGAGATCGCGCAATCGGAAGGTGCGACCGGCCGCAAGTTCGTCAACTACTGGCTGCACGGCGAGCACCTGAAGATCAACGGCGAGTCCATGTCCAAATCGAAGGGCAACTATTTCACCTTGCGCGATCTCGTCGCGCAAGGCTTCACGCCGACGGCCGTGCGCTATTCGCTCATCTCCGCGCCTTATCGCAAGCAGTATAACTTCACGCTTGAGGGCCTGCGCAGCAGCGAAAAGACCGTCGCCAGCCTGCAAGACTTTCGCCAACGCCTCGCCGACGCGCGCGTCGAAGCGGGCAGCAATCCGCAAATGAAAGCCGCTGCCGCCCGCGCGCTCAAACAGTTTGAGGCAGGACTCGATGACGATCTCAACACGTCGGTCGCGCTCGCGGCGATTCACGATCTGACGCGCGAAGTCAACACTGCGCTCGCTGATTGCCAGTTGCGCGCAGACGATCAACGCGACCTGCTCGAACTGATCGCGTGCTTCGATGCCGTCTTCAACATCTTCAGCCGGCCCCAAGCCGAGATGCTCGACACAGAGATACAGGCGCTCATCGCCGAACGCCAAGAGGCCCGCCGCCGCCGCGACTTCGCCCGCGCCGACGAAATCCGTGATGAACTCAACGCGCGCGGCATCATCCTCGAAGACACACGCGATGGCGTGCGCTGGAAACGACGCGGCATGTAGTGCTAGGATGGACGCGCTGAAACAGGTAACTTTATGAACGATCCTAAACGAGCCGTGTGGTTCTTCACTATCGCAGGCTTATCGTGGCTCTTGTGCGGAGTGCTCGATTTGTTCCGCGCGGGCGGCGTTTTGGAGATCGCTGTGGGTTTTACGGGCGGCTTTATCTTTCTTGCGCTTGCTATCGGACAAGCAATGCGCCTGCGTAATAGTTGAGCGCCGATCTGAACTGCTGAGTTACGTGATGTCCAAATCCTTTTCCTATTGCATTCGCCCCCTCGACATCCGCGCGAACATCTTCGCGGGGTAGCCTCGCACTCTTGTCTCTGTCCCCTTCTCTGAAATTTCAAATTTGAAATTTCAACTTGATCAGTTTCTGTTTCATCGTAAGGAGAAGTGTTATGGCTACCAGCACCATCGCGCCGCTTAAACGGCCTGAGATCAAAACCGCTCTGCCCGGCCCGCGTGGGCAAGAGATCATCGCCGCCGATCACAAGTTCGTTAATCCAGCGTACCCGCGCCCCACATATAAACTCGTCGCCGAACGCGGCGCGGGCGTGTGGGTCGAAGACGTGGACGGCAACGTCTTTCTCGATGCCAACGCCGGCATCGCCGTCTGCTCGACGGGTCATTGTCATCCCGAAGTCGTCAAAGTGATCCAAGAGCAGGCCGCGCAGTTGATTCATATGTGCGGCACGGATTTCTATTACCGGCACATGCCAGACTTAGCACGCAAGCTCGACGAAATCGTGCCTGTGCCAAGTCCGACGCGCACGCACTTTGCTAATAGCGGCACGGAGGCGGTCGAAACTGCACTGAAGCTTGCGCTGCACGCGACGGGGCGCGAGAAGTTCATCTCGTTCTTTGGCAGCTTTCACGGGCGCACGCTCGGCTCGCTTGCACTCACTTCATCAAAGGTCGCGCAACGACGCGGCTTCCGCCGCCAAGTGCTCGACGTGACGCACGTGCCTTACCCGAACACCTTCCGCGATCCATTCACGGGCCAACCGACCGACGCGGCGACGGTCAGCCGTCAATGTCTCGATTGGATCACAGAGCGTCTGTTTAAGACGACGACACCGCCGGAAGAGGTCGCGGCCATCGTGGTTGAGTGTGTGCAGGGCGAAGGCGGTTATGTGCCTGCGCCGAAGGAGTTCTTACAAGGGCTTCGCAGCATCTGCGACGAGCACGGCATACTGCTCGTCGTTGACGAAGTGCAATCAGGTATGGGACGCACGGGCAAGATGTTCGCGAGCGAGCATTACGATCTCAAGCCGGACATCGTGACCATCGCCAAAGGCATCGGCTCAGGTCTGCCCATCGGCGCATGCGTGGCGCGCGCTGACATAATGAACTGGAAATCGGGCGCGCACGCTTCAACTTTCGGCGGCAACCCCGTCTGCATCGCCGCCGCCTTGAAGACCATCGAACTGCTCGAAGGCGGACTCATCGCCAACGCCGCAGAGGTTGGCGCATATCTGAAAGCAGGACTTGAAAAACTGAAAGACAAACACGAGTGCATCGGCGACGTGCGCGGGCTTGGGCTGATGCTCGGCGTCGAGTTCGTCGCAGACCGCGCGACCAATCAGCCCGCGCCGGAGTTGCGCGACCGCATCGAGACCGCTTGCTACGAGCGCGGACTGCTCGTGCTCGGCGCGGGCGCGAACACGATCCGTTGGTCGCCACCGCTCATCCTCACACGCGAGCATGTAGACGTAGCGCTTGAGCTTTTCAATGACGCGATCACAGCTTCCTACCAATGAAACAGTGGTCGGTGGTCAGGGATCAGTAAAAACTGTCTGCACTGATCACTGACCACCGACCACTGACCACTGACCACTGCTCGTCACCACTGCTCGACATTGACAAACTGCCAACCGTCCCCTAATTTTCCCCCGTCTCTCCCGACGCGCTGTGGCTCGTCCAATTGCCGGAGGTCTTCGGATGCAACGCGCACGCCTGCTGTCGCTCTTCTTGCTCGCACTTGTCGTCCAATTCTCTGCGCACGCACAAGAGTCGAAGCGCGCCGCCGCCGATCAACTCAAGCGCGGCGCGGATCGTTATCTCAAAGGCGACCTCGAAGGTGCGCTCGCCGCTTACGACCGCGCGCTCACGGTCGAACCGAACGCCGCCGACATCTACGTCAAACGCGGCAACGTGCGCCACGCCAAAGGCGACCTCAACGGCGCGCTCGCCGATTTCGATCAGGCGCTCACGCTCGACCCTGCGGTCGTCCGCAACGACCGCAACGTCGCCGAAGCCTATTCGCGACGCGGTTACTTGCGCGCGCGCCGACTTGAGATGGAGCCGGCCATCGAAGACTTCAACAAGGCGCTCATCTGCTATCAAGGCAATCCCGATTACTACTTCCGGCGCGGCGATGCATTGCTCGTCAAAGGCTCTTTCGCCGAAGCGATCACGGATTACAACAACGGGCTATCGTTGAAACCCGACAACAACCAAGCCTCTTTCGCTTATGCCAGTCGCGGCTACGCCTATCTGATGCGCGGCGACGAAGCGGCCGCGCGCAAAGATTTCGCCCAAAGCATCAAGCTCAACAAAGACGGCAAGCTCATCCTCCGTTTCCATCTCCTCTTCTTGCAGGAACAGTACGAAGAACTCCAACACCGGCGCCAGAGCGACCGGCAAAAACTTACTTGAGTGTCAGCCGCTGAAGCGTAAATCCTCGCCAGCCTTTAAGGTCGCTCGATCATCTCGCGCACGTCGCCGAAGTTTGCGCTGATGGGCTGATGGGCGCCATCGGCTTCAAGTGCGACTCGCGCCTGCGCCCGCACCACATCGCTCATCGTTAACAAGCCGACGAGGCGCGTCGGTTCGTGCGGCTCAACCACGGGCAGTTGGCGCGCGTCTGTGCGCTCCATCCGCACGACCGCACGCACGAGCGGTTCATCTGTAAAGACCGGCACGACCATATCAACTAACGACCCGACCGACTGCACGCCGTCGCCTTCGGCCAATCTGCGCCGCAGCCGCGCTTCGCTGACCAAGCCGACGAGTCTTTCATCGCCGTCCAACACCAGATAGGTGGAAAAATTATATTTGGCGATCTGATCGAGCGCCGCTTGCACGGTCGTCTCGGCTTGCAACGTCACTGGCGCAGTTGTCATCGCCGCGCCGATGTTGATCTCCGCAAGCGCGCGGGCCAGCGGCCGGTCGCGGTGCGGCAAGCGCACGCCGTCTTGTTCCAATAGCGCCTCGTAGATCGGCGTCGGGCGCAAGCGGCGTGCGAGACCGTAAGCGGTCATGTTGGCGATCATCAACGGTAGGATCAGACCATAGCCGCCGGTCATCTCGAAGATGATGAGCACCGAAGTGATCGGCGCACGCACGATACCCGCAAAGACCGCGCCCATGCCGACGAGCGCAAATGCGCCGATCTCGTTGCCGGTGTGGCCGAGCAGCGCGTGATCAAGATAGCCGAACGCGCCACCGAGCATCCCGCCGATAAACAGTGACGGCGCAAAGATGCCACCCGCGCCACCACTGCTGTACGAAAAAATAGTCGCGATCAACTTCAACACGCAGAGCGCGAGCAAGACGCGCACGGTCAACTGCCCGGCGAGCGCCAGCGACAAAGTCTCGTAGCCGCCTGCGGTCACGCCGCCTGTACGCAGCCATGCGAGCGCGATGACGGCCAGCACGCCCGTCACAAGGCCGCCGACGGCCGGTCGCGTCCATGCTGGTAAGATTTTGAGTCGTTGAAAATGTCTGCGCAGACCGAGCAGCGATTCTGTGAAGGCGAGCGAGACGAAGGCGGCGGCAACACCGAGCGCGGCATAGAGTAGTAGCGATGAAGCGCGATGCAGGCCGTAACCCGTCGGCACGTCGAAGACTGGATGCTCGCCTAAGACGCTGCGCTCGATCACGGCCGCAAGCGCCGCCGCGACGATGACGCCAGATAACAACGTCTGGTCCAGATCGCCGACGACCTCTTCAATCGTGAACGTGACGGCCGCAATTGGCGCGTTGAAGGCTGCGGCGATGCCTGCGGCTGCGCCGACCGACAGCATGCGCCGCAAGTTGTCGCGGGAGAGCGCCGCCGCACGCCCTAACAGGCTCGCAAGGCCCGCGCAAATCTGCACCGTCGGCCCTTCGCGTCCGAGCGATGCGCCCGTACCGATCTGTATGACGCCGAGCAGGAACTTGCCAATCGTTGCACTCAAGAGCGCCATGCGCCCGCCTTTAATGACGTAAGCGACTTTGACTTGTGGGATGCCGCTCCCGCGCGCATCAGGCACGACGTACTGCAAGAGCGCGCCGCCGATGAGGCCGCCGATAGTCGGCACAGAGATCGTTAAGACGATCCACTTGTGCCCGCCCGCCGCCATTGCCCGATCAACGAGCAGATGCTCTGTGCCGCGCAAGGCAAGGTGGAAGGCGACGGCGGCGAGACCGCAGAGCACGCCCGCGACTAACGTTAAGCCAAACACGCGCCGTCGCTCCGACGGCACAAGGCGCAACGAGAGTCGCAGCAACTTCAAGTTCACACGTCGCACACGCGCACGCCACAGACGCAACGCCGCTTTAATCTTCCGCTTGCTCAAACCCAAACCTCACCCCTCGCTCAAAAACACTGTCGCTCAATAACGTTGTGGCGCGCCGGTCACACAACGCACCGTGTCGCGTGCGATCAATAACTCTTCGTCGGTCGGAATAACATAAGCGGCAAGACGCGCTCCGTCGCGCGTGATCAAACCTTCGCGTCCATGTATCTGCGCCTCGTTGCGCTCTGGATCAAGTTCTAAGCCGAGCCATTCCAGACCGGCGCAGATGCGCGCGCGCACTTCCGCAGCGTTCTCGCCGATGCCGCCCGTGAAGACGACTGCATCCGCGCCGCCAACGCCCGCGAGATACGCGCCGATATATTTGCGCGCGCGATAGCAGAAGATTTCGATGGCAAGGCGCGCGCGGCGGTCGTCGTTCTCGTGCGCTTCGGCCAGCAATTCGCGCATGTCGTTCGTCAAACCTGAGATGCCGATGAGGCCCGACTGCTTGTTGAGCAGAGACTCGACCGCTTCGGCCGTCAGCCCTTCTTTGACTGCGATGAAATCAATGATGGCCGGATCGATGTCGCCGGAGCGCGTGCCCATCACCAGTCCTTCAAGCGGCGTCAAGCCCATCGAAGTGTCAACGGAATCGCCCGCGCGGATCGCGGCGATGGAACAGCCGTTGCCGAGATGTAAGGTGATGATGTTGGTCTGCTCGCGTTCAATGCTGCGCAGTTGCCGGTAGCGATAGGCGACGTAGCGGTGCGACGTGCCGTGAAAACCGTAACGGCGAATGCGATGGCGGCGATAGAACTGGTAAGGGATCGCGTAGAGGTAAGCGTGGTCTGGGAGCGTCTGATGAAACGCCGTGTCGAAGACAGCGGCTTGCGGCAATCCTACGCCAAAGACCTCGCGCGCCGCCACGATGCCTTTAATGTTCGCCGGATTATGGAGCGGCGCGAGATCAATGCACTCTTCAATGCCGCGCAGGACTTCGTCTGTGATCAAGACCGAATGTGTGAACCGCTCGCCGCCGTGCACAACGCGATGCCCAACCGCTTGCACGTCCGCGACGCTCTGCACTTCAGTGATGCCCGACGTTTCAGAGCATGCCCAGCGAATGATCCATTCAACTGCCGCGCGCGCGTCGCGCAGAGGCGCGGTCAAGCGTTGCGCCTCGCGCCCTGCCATCACGAGTGTGATGATCGCCTCGCCGCCGATGCGTTCAATCGTACCGCGCGCGAGTCGTCTGTCGGTGTTCTGTGCGATGCGTTCGAGATCGGTTGCGATCAGTTGAAACTTGATGGTTGAACTGCCGCAGTTGAGCACGAGAACGTTCATCGTTTGCTCCACTCAGATTTGAGTCCCTTTACAGACGGCGCAGGAAAGTTTCAGGGTTATTGAGAAACGCTTTTGTCAGCGCCACGTGTTCGAGCTTATCGTAGGCCACTTGCCTGACCGGATACTTATCGAAATTCAAGAGCGCCGCATTGGGGAACGCCATCAAGATGGGCGAGTGCGTGGCGATAATGAACTGCGCGTCCTCCGCGACCATCTCCTTCAACATCGAGAGCAAAGCGAGTTGACGCTGCGGCGAGAGCGGCGCTTCCGGTTCGTCCAGCAGATACAGACCACCGGGCACAAACCGTTCGCGGAACAGGTTGAGAAAACTTTCGCCGTGCGAGCGCGCGTCTGCGTCCTCGCCGTACTTGCGCGCGAGTTCGCGGCGTTGGCCGAGCACTAGACCTTTCGCGCGCGCCAGCCCGTAGCCGGTCAGATATTGCTCGAACTCCGTCGCCATCTCTGCCAACTCGCTGCTCATCGCATTGACGCGCCGCGCGAAGTTGAAAAAATCTTCGGCGCGCAAGAAAAAACCGCGATGCGTCCGCTTCTGCCAGATGAACTGCAACTGCACGGCCAGCCGTTGCGCGTGTCTTAAGGTCTCATCGCGTTGTGCGTCCGCACCGCCGACGACGACTGAGCCGACGCCCGCCGCAATTGCTTCGAGCAGAGTGGACTTGCCCGAACCGTTCTCGCCGACGAAGAACGTGACCGGCGCGCGAAACTTGATCTCTTTGCACTTCTGCACAAGCGGCAGATTGAACGGAAAGTTTGCGTTGAATTTTGCGCCCGGTTTGATATTGACTGCTCGCAGATGAATCATGATCGTTCACTTTCGCGCGCTCGCACCGGCGCGTCAAGTTCTCTTGCTTTAATTAGCCATGAGCTTTGCGCCGATCTCTTGCACGCGCGCGCGCAGACGTTCTTCGTCAACCGTCTGCGCACGCCCATCACGATAGATTTCGCGCCCCGCCACGACCGTCAACACAACATCACGGCCCGACGAGGCGAAGATGAGCGCGCTCAAAGGATCATACACGGGCAGTTGGTGCGCGCCGTCGAGACGCACGGCGATCAGGTCGGCTTGCAGACCAGCGGCGAGCGCGCCCGTCTGCGCATCAAGCCCAAGCGCCTGCGCGCCGCCCGCAGTTGCAGCGAAGAGAGCTTGCTGCGCGGTCAACTCGGCAAGCGCATCGGGCGCGTGAGCGCGAGCCATCAAGAGTGCGGTGCTTGCTTCTGCAAGCAGATCGCAAGTGTTGTTGCTGGCCACCGAGTCGCTGCCGAAGCCGTGTTTGAGTTTGAGAAACTTGTGATACGGCGCGTGCCCGTGGCCGAGTTTGGCGTTGGACTTCGGGCAGTGCGCGACGCGCGCGTCGAATATTTTGATCGTCTCGATGTCCGCATCATCAACGCGAATGCAATGCACAAGCAACGGGCGCGCGCGCAGCACGCCGACCTGCGCGAGATATTGAATCGGCGACACGCAGGGCGCGCGCCACTCGATGCCGCGCCGCGCGTAGTCGTCGGCGAACACGCCGCACCCGGCGCGCATGAGCAGCGTCTCCATTTCGGATTCGGCGGCGTGCATCATCACGGGCAGACGTTGATCGAGCGTGTAGGCTGTGATCATTTCAAGGAGCGGCGCGCTGACCGTGTAAGGCGCGTGCGGCGAGACGCCGACGCGCACGAGTGGCGTCTCGTCTGTGCGCAATGCTTCGAGTTGTGCGCGCGATTGTATCCACTGTTCCTGAGCCATGCGTGCATCTGGGCCAAAGACCTCTTGATAGATCGTGCCGCGCAAGCCCACGTCTGCGAGTGCCGCAAGGCAGGCATCGGCGCTGCTCGCAGCATCGCCCACGCATGTCACGCCAGCGCGCACGGCTTCGACTGCGCCCCACGCAGCAGACACACGCAGGTCGTCCGCCGTCAGGCGCAGCATGCGCGCCAAAGTGAGTTTGCGCAGCCACGCGAAGAAGTTTCCTTCCTCCGCTTCGAGGAAGCCGCGCATCGCAGTCAGTTCGAGGTGCGTGTGGCAGTTGACCAAGCCGGGCATGAGCGCCGCCGCGCCGAAATCTTCCGTCGTTGCATCGGGAAACTGTGCGCGCACGTCGGCGCGTGGGCCGACGGCGACGATGCGCGCGCCCTCAACCGCGACCGCGCCATCTGCAATCGGCGGCGCAGTCACGGGCACGACCCAACGCGCGGAATAGATTTTCGTCATCAACCTTTTTTGCTCATCGCTTCAGTCTGTATGCTCATGTGTGGCGGCGCGCAATGCTTGGCCGAGTTGCGGCAGTTGTTCGATGAGCCGTGCGTTACCTTTGAGCGAAGTGACGACGCTGAAGTGGACTTCATGTGTGCCGTCGCCCGCTTCGCCGACGTTGAAGTCGTCAAGCCGCAAACCTTCGCGCTTGAGCAAGCCGAGCAAGTTGGCGAGCGTTGTGGCCGGCTCGTTCGTCTTGAATGTGTAATGAAAGAGTCGGCGATGATGCACGATGGCGCGCTCAACGCGCCGGAGCAGGACGAGCACGAAGATGATCAACAAAGTCGTCACGAAAGTGACGGCGAACATGCCTTCACCGATGGTCACCCCGAGCGCGGTGACGACGAGGATTGTGGCGGCGGTCGTTAGCCCGTGCACAGAGCCGCGCGTTTGCAGGATGACGCCCGCGCCGATGAAGCCGATGCCGGGAAGTATTTGCGCGATGAGACGGGCCGGATCGGTATAGGGCGCGCCGCTTGAGATGTGGCGCGAAGTGATCATCAACAGCGCCGCGCCCATGCAGATAAGTATGTTCGTGCGCAACCCCGCAGGCTTGCGATTCAACTCGCGCTCAAGCCCGATCAACCCGCCGCACAGCAACGCCAACAGCAGTTTGACGGCGACGAGCAGCAACGGATGAAGTTGCAAAACGAGCGGCAGGTTGTTCACAGTCGCCTCAACATAATCGTTTAAGACTCGCGCACGCGCCCTGCACCTGCGACTGTGCGTCTGCCAGCGCGGCGGCGCAATAGAAACCACAACGCGCCTGAGCTTGCGATCACAGCGCCGCCAGTCGCGGCGACGATGCGTATACCGTAAGCGTCGGCCGCCGCGCCCGCGAAGTACATCGAGCCGACCATCATCAGCGTGGTCAGCGTTTCATAAGACGCGAAGACGCGGCCGGCGTAAGCGTTCTCTGTGCGGCGCATGATGAGCGTCTGTTGCGCCGTCCACCAGATCGCAAAGTTCATCTCGCGCGCCACGAGCACGGCGGCTGCGCCCCACAAGTGCGGCATGAAACTGAAGACGACTAGACCGCAACCGTCGAACAGCAAAGAGCGCCCCATGCGCGTGCCGAGATTTTCGCTGGCGGCGTTGAAGCGGCGCGCGAGCGGTGCGCCGAGCACGCCGCCCGCACCCATCGCCACGAACAACACCGAGATGCCGAAGTCCTGCGGGCGCGCTACCAATGAGGCCGCCGCCTGCACACCGAGTCGTGCACCGAAGACGCTATAGAGCGCACGCGCCACGCCGTTGCCCAAGCCCCAACCAGCGGCGACGATGAAGACCGCGGCCAGCACCGCGTCGTTGCGCACATAGCTAAGACCTGCGCGAAAGTCTAACACCGAACGGCGCAAAAGCGATGCGCCTTCGTGGCGCGTGGTTGTGCTGGTTACGTGTATGCGCCGGAGTACGATGCGCCAGATCATCAGCGCGGAGCCGATGAAGGTGGCGGCGTTGATAAGGAAGACAAATTGGCGGCCGACGAACGTGGCGATGAGACCGCCGAGCGCCGAGCCGACGGCGATGGTCGCGGCGGTCGTCGAAGCTGAAAGCGAATTGATGGTGAGCAGTTCGTCCGCGTCGTTCGTAATAATTGGAATCGTGGCGCGCTTGGCGGCGTTGAAGAAGGCTGAGACCGAAAAGAGCGACGCGCCGACTGCATAGACGAGCGCGAGCGAAGAGAACTTGGCCGCGAATAGAAAGCCGAGCGCGAGGGCTGCACGTAGCACATCG
>QHXQ01000068.1 GCA_003223935.1 Acidobacteriota bacterium
CGGCCGAGTGCGGGCGGAAACGCCCGACGCCGATCTGGATCGAGATGTACTGAAGACTCTGGACGTAGCGCGCGATTGCTTGGATGCGTTCAAGCTCGGTCTTCGTGCCGGCGGTCAGTTCGCGCGCTTTGGCTGCGACCGTCTCGTCGGCCGCCGCTTGCGGGTCGCTCAACTCCGTGTACCAGCGCGACACGTCCGACCAGTTGGCGAAGTTGCGCGCGCCGATGGTCGCGGGCGGCGCGCCTTGCGCCGGTGTGTAGCTGACGGCGATGCGCGGAGCCATGGTGCGCACTTCAGGCTGGCGATCTCCGGCTCAATCGGCGCGAGATTGTGCAACTCCCAAGTGTAGGTCGAACCGTTCACGGTCGGCTCAACCTTGTCGTGATTGAACGTGACCGCGCTTGCGCTCCAGTCGGTGGGCAGGCTGAGCACGTAACGCGAGGCGAGCACGGGCAGACAGGCGTTGACGCCGGGCAGTTTTTCCTGAAACGCCCACTCGTCCTGCGGGAAGAGCGCGCGCTCCTCCGTCACGGCCTGATAGCCGAAGACCGCGCCCGCGTCAGCGTCGTCCTTGGCGCTAATGAATTTAACGCGCGACTCGTTATAGACATCATTATCATCGGCGGCGATGTCGAACGTCTCATCCTTACCGTAGCGTTTGACCTGCCCGTTGGGGCGGATGAGCCACGCATGCAGTTCGCGCACCTTGCCCGTGTCGGTCTCATAGGCTTCGAGGGCGGTGGCGAGGGCGCGCCCCTCGTGCGTCAGGATGCGTATGGCGAAGGTGGTCGTCCGCACGATGTGCCCATCGGGATTGATGGAGACTTGTTGCTCGTCTTGCAGGACGACCGCCGGCACGTCCTTCGCATAGGCGGGCGCGCTCGCGGCGGCCGCCTGTTGCAACCAAGCCGGCGCATCTTCGCTCGTCGTCGCCAGCGCAGACGCGCACACAAGCAGCAGACAAAAGAAAGCAGCTAAACGGTACAACATCTTCTTCATGCCTCGACCACGTGGTTGTGGTCAGATTAAGCGTCCGGCGGCGCGGCGTTTGGGGCCACCTGCGCCGACGGACTTCCGGGCGGCGCACTTAGTTTGAAGGCGCGGGCGCGGCGGCTGTGGTCGTGCCCTGCTTGAGCGTGATCGTGTGATCGTCGCGCTTATGCAACTCGTCGAACAGCGCCCGGAGTTGCTCGTATGAGTTAGCCGGGAAGAGCAGCCCGCTATTGCTACCGAAATAGAACGAGCGTTTGTAGATCAGCGTGCGTTGATCTTTCGTGACGCTGATGTGCACATCGTACTTGCTGATCGTGCCGGCGTTGAAGCTGCCCGGCGAGTCGGCGTTGTCGAGCGCGAAGCCTGCGGGCAAATCGATCTGCACCTCATCCTCTTCCGACCAAGGATAGTTGAAGTAAACCATGTTCCGGCGGCTGGCGGCCGTGAAGAGCGGCCCATGCCCGCGCTCAAAGAAGGCCGGTTGCAGGAAGAGGCGCTTGCCCGTGCGTTGTGCGTAGCCGGGCACGCGCACGTGGTACGAGTAAGTGAACGGCTTGACGGGGTCTTGGACGTTCTCGACACGGATGTCCGAGACTTCGGCTGTGGACATCTGCGCCTTGACCATGGCGCGCAGCGTCTCTTCGCGTTGTGTCGGCGAGTCGTCGTCGTTGTACTCCTTCTTGACTGCGCCCGTGTGCCCCGTGTACTCGATGTGCACGTCGCCTTCGAGCGTGCCGTCCTCGCTCAACTTGAGCTTGGCGGTGCGCTTCTCCAACGACTGGTCAGGCGTAGAGAGCGGCGTGCGCGTCCAGACCGGCTCTTTCGGATCGGTGACGAGCGCTTCTTCCCATTCCGCTTGCCACGCCAGCATACCGGCCGGCAGATACATCTCCGACGGATCATAGAAGCGCCAGTTGGTGCCGTCCTTCACAGCGATGGCGGCCAGATTGAGGAAATACATGTTGGCGAAGCCGGGCTTGAAAAAGATGTCGCCGCGATTGCTCATCAACGCCAGCCGCGCGTCGAAACCGGCGGCGTTGGCGAGCGCGCCGAACAGCAGATCGATATCGCCGCTCGTGCCCTGTGCGCGCTTGAGCGTCTCGGCGGCCGACTTGTTCGACTTGACTTTGGCGCGCTCGTCGGCGGTCATGCCTAAGGCGTCGTCATCCAGATTCTTGATCTGCGTGCGGCAGAAATCGTAGAGCCGGCCGAGTTTTTGTTCGGGCGTGTTGGCATCGGCGATGAGCGCGGCGGCCTTCTGCTTGATCTCGTCGCTGGGCTTCATCAAACCTTTGGTCGCTTCATAGAGTAGCCGGCCCCGCTCTTTCCAATACTTGTCAGGCTCTGGCTTGGCCTCGCTCGAATAATAAAGGAGCATCCATTGGCGCACCTCGTTTTCAGGCGGCATGCGCGGCTCTTCGTGATAGGCGGGCACGTTCGTCATCGTCGTGCTGTAGAAGCCGCCTTTGTCTTTGACGAACTGCGGTGTCTCCATGCCAAACGGCAGAAAGCGCAGCGAGGCGGCGGTGGCGAGATTCTCCGCCGGCTTGATGTAGTACGTGACCGACTCGACGGGGATGTCGCGTTGGAAGTAGAGCCGCTCGTTTTGCGCAGAGGTGTTGGCATAGACCTCGCGCCAGCGATACTCGATGATCGCGCCCGGCTCGACGCCCGGCATGGCAAATGTCTTGGCCTTGATCTTGCGCCCGTTGGCCTTGACCAAAGTCTTCTCGAACACGTCCTCTTTTTTCAGTTCGATGATCGTGCCGTCGGACTTGATGGTGCGCCCGGCCACGTCCTTGATGCGCGCGTCCGGGTCGAACGGCGCGATGTCAATCTTGCTCTGCGATTCGCGCCCGCCAACGTCCGGCTTGCTAGCGCCGACGTGCGCAATAGCATTGGCGCGCCGGCCTAGTCCTGCTATAATCCGCGCCACGTCTTTTCCCGCGACTGCGGCGAGTTTCCATTTGCGTCTATTCAACACTGCTGGAGGATTCAACCATCATGGCCACCGAACTGAAACGTGAAAGCCCCATCTCGGGCCGCGTCGAAGAACTACTCGGCGCGGACGCGCGCGCGCTGCTCGACTACACCTCGAACACGATCACCAAAGATCATCTGCAACTGCCCGGCCCCGACTTCGTGGATCGCGTCTGGTCAGCTTCCGACCGCAGCCCACGCGTGCTGCGCTCGTTGCAGACGCTCTTCGACACAGGGCGGCTCGGCGGCTCGGGTTATCTCTCGATCCTGCCCGTAGATCAGGGCATTGAGCACTCGGCCGGATCATCTTTTGCGCCTAACCCGATCTACTTCGATCCGGAAAACATCGTGCGGCTCGCTATCGAAGGCGGCTGCAACGCGGTGGCTTCGACCTACGGCGTGCTCGGCTCGGTCGCGCGCCGCTACGCGCACAGGATTCCGTTCGTCGTCAAGATCAATCACAACGAATTGCTCAGTTACCCGAACAAGTTCGATCAAGTCTTGTTCGGCACGATCAAAGAATCGCAAGACATGGGCGCAATCGCCGTCGGCGCAACCATCTATTTCGGCTCGGAAGAGTCCACGCGCCAACTCGTCGAGATCGCCAAGTGCTTCGCCCACGCGCACGAACTCGGCATGGCCACAATTCTCTGGTGCTACCTGCGCAACCCCGCGTTCAAGACCGACAAGGGCGACATGCACACGGCGGCCGATCTGACTGGCCAAGCCAATCATCTCGGCTGTACCATCGAGGCCGACATCATCAAGCAGAAACTGCCGACCACCAACGGCGGCTTCAACGCGCTCAACATGGGCGGCTCATCCTACGGCAAGACCAGCCCGAAGATTTACGACGAACTGACGACCGACAATCCGATTGATCTCGTCCGCTACCAAGTGGCGAACTGCTATATGGGTCGCTGCGGCTTGATCAATTCGGGCGGCGAGTCGAAGGGCGCGAGCGACACGGCCGAGGCTGTGCGCACCGCCGTCATCAACAAACGCGGCGGCGGCATGGGTCTCATCTCAGGCCGCAAAGCCTTCCAACGTCCGATGAACGAAGGCGTCGCGATCCTGAACGCCATTCAGGACGTGTACTTGGACGAGAGTATTACTATTGCGTAAGAACAGTGGGCAGAGAAAGTTCAAGGTTGCAGGTTCAAGGTGCAAAGTTAGCAGGCGCAAGCCGCAGCTATTGAACTTTGAACCTTGAACTTGGAACTTTGAACTTTCTCTGCCCACTGACCACTGCCTTGTCTTCTTCCGAACAAGCACAACAGCCCGCCTCCGATACGGAACTCCTGCACGCGATTGCGCGCGGCGACGAGTTGTCATTAGCCGCGCTCTATGATCGTTACGCCGCAATCCTTCTCGGCCTACTGCTCCGTATCTTGCACAGCCGCCCCGAAGCGGAGGACGTGCTCCAAGAAGTGTTCGTGCAGGTCTGGCGTCGGGCCGGCGATTTCGATGAAGCGCGCGGGCGTGGCTTCACATGGCTCGTCACGCTCGCACGCAGCCGCGCCATTGATCGCCTGCGCTCAATTGATGCTCGCACGCGCGCCGCGCAAGCTGCGCAGCGCGAGGTGCGCGAAGAGACACAGGACGCCACCGACGACGTGCTCCATGCGGAGCAGCGCGCGGTCGTGCAAGCGGCGCTCGCGCGTCTGCCCGAAGAACAGCGGCGCGCATTATGTCTGGCTTGTTACGACGGGCTGACGCAATCAGAGATCGCGGCCCACTTAAAGCAACCGCTCGGCACGATCAAGACGCGCATGCGTTCGGGTCTGATCAAACTGCGCGAGTTGCTGCGCGAGCAGAGGGAGAACGCCAGCTTAGGACTTTGATGAACCACGAAGCGTACAAGGAGATGTTAGCGGCCGCCGCGCTCGCCGCGCTCGACGCGCAAGAGCAGCGCGCGCTCGACGCACATCTGCCAACCTGCGCCGAGTGTCGTACAGAGTTTGACGAACTGCGCGCGGCTGCATCCTTGCTCGCGCACAAGGTCGCGCCCGTCACTCCGTCGCCTGAGTTGCGCGCACGCTTGCTCGCACAGATCAAGACGACGCCGCAGACGCCGCGCACAAGCGGCGGCGCATCTATTGAAGTCGCACCCAACGGCGCGCCGTCTGTGCCTGCGCCGACGAGCAACGCAACGACGCCTGCTGCGGCGAACGTTTTGCCGTTTGCGCCGCCGACGGGGCGCGAAGCGCGCGGTCTCTTCGGCGCGCGGCCGCTTGCGGTCTTTGGCACGCTCGCCGCATCGGTCGCCATCGCCGCGCTCGCCATCTCGCTCGTCATGCTCTGGGCGCAGAACCGACAACTGCGCAGCGACCTCGCGCGTCTCTCACAAAACTTGCACGAGACGCAGCAGGCGCTCATCAGTGTGCGCGCCGACCGCGAACTGCTCGCCGCGCCCGACGCACACACAGCCGAACTCGCCGGCACGAACGTAGCGACGCAGGCGCACGCGCGTCTGACTTACGACGCGAACACGGGGCGCGCCGTTCTCTCTGCTGCGGGTCTCCCTGCGCCGCCGCCCGGCAAGGCTTATCAACTCTGGTTCATCGCCGACGGCAAGCCTCTGCCCGGCGACATCTTCACCACAGATGCGCAGGGGCGTGCAGAGTTGCGCGAACAAATCCCGCCGGCCGGTCGTCACGCGCAAATCTTCGCCGTCACCCTCGAACCACAGACAGGCGTCACTACCCCGACCGGCCAGATGTATCTCAAGAGCGCTACCTGATCATTTTCAACCCGCACCCACAGATTTGTGTTCTCATAAATCAAATGCGAGAGCACAAATTTCAAATCTCAGATTCCAAATCTCGAAATTTAGCTCGTGTGGCGCGGCGCTCAACACGCGCCGCCAAACTTGTTACAATGTCGGCGGCGCAAACTCTCCCTGCACAATTCGAGAGACCGAGGGGGTTATAAGTTCGCAGTGACCGCAGACAAACGCGAAGAGAAACCCGTAGTGCCCAACGTGGTCTCAGACGAGACCGGGCAATACGATGCACGCTTCCTGCTCTGGCGCGCCTTCTGCGCCAAGTACAATGTGCCCGTCGAGACGCTGCCCGGCGATCTGCCCGCCGACACCCGCGCGCAGTGGGAACGATTCAAGAACAGCAAACTATAATGACAAGTGAGAAGTAACGAATGACGAGGTAAAGGCTTGTTCTTGCTTGTCACTCGTCCCTTCTCACTTGTCATTGCTTTAGAGATACCTACCCGGCGTGTAAGCGCCAGTGAGGAAGGGATTGGTGCGACGCTCTTGGCCGATGGTGGTTGCGGGGCCGTGGCCGGAATAGACGACCACGTCATCGCCGAGCGGCATGAGCTTGTGCATGAGCGAGTCCAGCAACTGCTCGTATGAGCCGCCGGGCAAATCCGTCCGCCCGATTGAACCGGCGAACAGGCAATCGCCGACAAACGCCTTGCGCTCGCGCGGCTCAAACAACACAACATGACCCGGCGTGTGGCCCGGACAATGGAGCACTTGAAATGATAACGCGCCGACCGTGTATGTCTCACCATCCTGCCAGTAACGATCAACCTTCGGCGGTGCTGCATAATCGAAGCCGAGCGCACGCCATTGTGTGCGCGGGATGCCGAGCCACGCGGGTTGCTCTGGCAAGCCCAAGTACAAAGGCTCGTCCGCGCGATGCAGAATGATCTCCGCTTCGGGGCACAACTGCTTCAACGCTGCGACGCCGCCCACGTGATCCATGTGCGCGTGCGTCAGCGCAATCGCTTGCAGTTGCAAACCTCGCTGCGCCAGTCTATCAACGATCCGCTCCGCTTCGTCGCCCGGATCGACGCAGATCGCCGCATGCGTCTGCTCACAGCCGACGATGCGCGTATGCTGCTGAAACGCCGTGACCGTGATCTCTTCGATGATCATCTCTGCTTCATCCGGGACAGTGAACTTGTGTGCAATTGCATCTAAAAAGTATAAGCTGCGGCTCACAAATCCGCTACCAGACAAAAGTTTTAGCATGAGGTTTTAAGTGTTATGCCATTAGGTCAAAAAGCGACCTCGCTCGCCACCATGTTAGATGAGTTGACGACCGAAGGCGCGCCGGAGTTGACGGAACATCTCGCGGGCGACGCGCTCCGCTGTTACGCCTGCGGGCATCGCTGTCTGATCAAGGAAGGCAAGCGCGGCATCTGCAAAGTGCGCTACAACGAACAGGGCCGCTTGCTCGTCCCAACCAATTACGTCGCCGCTTTGGCGTGCGACCCGACCGAGAAGAAACCTTTCTTCCACGCCCTCCCCGGTTCAGACACACTAACCTTCGGCATGCTCGGCTGCGATCTGCATTGTGCTTATTGTCAAAATTGGTTGACCTCGCAGGCCCTGCGCGATGAATCGGCGGGCACGCGGCCGCAAATCGTCTCACCAGATCGGTTGGTGGCGCTGGCTAAAGCTTACGGCGCGGCGATGGTCGGGTCGAGTTATAACGAACCTTTGATTACGGCGGAGTGGGCGGTTGAAGTTTTCAAGCGTGCGAAGGCGGAGGGCTTTAAGACTGCGTTTATCTCGAACGGGAACGCGACGCCGCAAGTGCTCGATTATTTGCGCCCGTGGACGGACTGCTACAAGATCGATCTCAAGTCAATGAGTGATCGCAACTACCGGCAGCTTGGCGGCGTGGTTGATAACATCTTAGAGACGGTGAAGATGGTGCACGAGCGCGGCTTCTGGGAAGAGATCGTGACGCTCGTCATTCCCGGCTTCAACGATTCGGAAGATGAACTCAAGCGCGCCGCCGCATTTATCGCTTCGGTCTCGCCCGACATCCCTTGGCACGTGACGGCATTTCATCAGGACTACCACATGCAGGAGAACGCCAACACGACGGCCGAGCAGTTAATTCGCGCCTGCGAAATCGGGCGCGCGGCCGGTTTGCGCTACATCTACGCGGGCAACTTGCCGGGACGCGTCGGGCGTTGGGAGAACACCTATTGCCCCGCGTGCGACGAGTTGTTGGTCGAGCGCTACGGCTACATCATCCGCAAGATGCGCGTCACGCCGACAGGCCAATGCCCAAAGTGCGCGACCATCATCCCCGGCATCTGGGCTTAATAAGAAAGCTAGAAAAGCAGCGACAAGTGACAAGTGACGAGTGACAAGCAGAAGCTTTTAACTCGTCACTTGTCACTTGTCACTCGTCATTGTAGTTCTTGCGCGGCGCAGGCTGTTATGCGTCCCGCTTGCTTGCATGTCCTTGTAGTTCGGCGGCGCAGTCGTGGCAGAGCCAGACCTTGATCTGCGCCGCGTCCGACCAGAAGAAAGAGGCCACGCGCGTGGCGAACCGCGTGGCCGTGACGACGGGCAGTCGTTGGAGCAGTTGCACGTAGGTCGTGCCCTGATAAAACTCGCCCGCCGCGCCGTCGCCGCGATGCACACACTCGCGCTCACGAAGTGTCTGTTCGGTCATCATGCCGGTCGTCTCTCAGCAACAAGCATCTACTCAACCGTCGCAGGCTCAGACCGTCGCGCCCTCACGCAGAGTTGGCGTGACGGTCTGACGGGGCCTGCGAGGTCGCGCGCGCGACCGGCGGGGGAACAGGCTTGCTCTCCTTGTTCGACGGCGTGACGGGCGCGCTGCTACGAGTTGTCATTTCGGCGTGCGGCGGTGCTTGTTTGCTCTGTTGCGCCGCTTGCGCTTGCCCGGCCGGTTGCGCGGTCATGCGGCAACTGCCCTCGAAGATCGCGCCTTGCTCGATGACGAGCGCGGGCGTTTGGATGTTGCCATTGACGCGGGCGGTGCGACCAAACTCGATGCGCCCGCTCGCCCTGATATCGCCATTGATTGTGCCGTTGACCCGCGCGACGGCCACTTCTATGTCTGCGTCCACCTGTCCGCCCGCGCTCACGATGAGCGTGCCGTCCTGCGAGCGGACGTGACCGGACACGCGCCCGTCCACGCGCAGCATGCCTTTGAAATTGGTCTCGCCCGACACGATGCTGTGCACGCCGACGAAGCCGCCAATCAAACCATCTTTCAGATCGCGCGCCAGCGCATCGGTCTCAGAGACGGCGCGCGGTTGTGTAGGCGTGGCCGCAAAGGTCGGGCTGGCAGTATGCGCGGTTGATGGTACGGACTGTGCCGTCGGTGCGGTGTGTGTGGCGTTTGGGTTCGCATTCTGGGGAGTGATTGGTGTCTGCGCTTGGCGCGCGGCCGGCTCTTGTTCAGCCGGTTCTGATTTATTGCTACGGCCCATTCTCAACATAAAGACAACTCCTCTCGGTTTCTGGATTCAACACATCTTGCGCGCAAAACGTTTGGCTAAGCGTCCTCCGGCGCGACAGGCACAGAGAGAGACACTGCAAGCGCGACCTTGCAAGGGCCTTTTGCGCGCGGTTAATGGATTCCTCTGGCAAAGCAGAAGCGGTGAGGCGCACGCGCCATAGGGCAGCGGACTCGGGGCGTGTACGTCGCGTCATCATAGCCGCAGACCCACACGCCGATTATTACAGCGTCGTTGCAATGTCGTTATGTTCTCGTGCACGAACGGGCGCGGCTGGTTGAGTTGACGGAATGATGATTAGACGCACACATGGCGCGAGAGCAGAAACGCCAAGAGCGCAAGAGAATCTCTTGCGCTCTTGGCGTTTAAGTTTAGCTTGCGGGTGCGGGGCATTTCACTTGGCCGGCGGCGCGGGCATAACCGGCGTGCCCTGATGCCAGAGCGCGAGCCACGAGCCATCGCGATTCACCCAGAGCGTGGCGTGCCTCTCGCCCGCCTTGTTGCCTCCCGGTATTTTGACCAAATAGGTGACGATGGAGGCGTCTTTGTCCAAGTCCACAGTCTTGAAGTCGCTCAACTGCGCATCGGTAAAGTCGAAGCCCTTGACGCCCTTGACCGATCCCGCCTTGTCGAAGACGCCGTTCTCTTCGACCTCGACCGAATCGCTGGCCAAGAAGCTGGCGAAACCGTCAAAATCTTTTCTTCTGAGTGCGTCCCAGACCGCTTTCTCTTTCATGACGGCGACCGGTTCAGTCGTGCTCGGCGGAACGGTCGGGGCCGGCGGCGGCGCTTTGGGTTTGGCCGGCTCACCGGGAAGTGTGGGCTGGGTGGCTTGCGCCTCCTTAACATCGGTGTCTTGATGAAAGATGGCCACCCACTTGCCGCCGCGGTTGACCCAAATGGAACTGGCCCGCGAAGACGTGGCCGGGAGCGACTTGCCGCCGCTCGTGCCCTTGACGGCTGTCTTGTAGGTTATGACAGCCGCGTCCTTATCAATCGGCACAAACTTCCAGTCGGAGAGTGTGACGTCGGTCGGGTTGAAATCTTTGGTGCCGTTGATCGTGCCCGCTTTATCAGTGATGTTGTCGCTGCTGACATAGACGAAGTTGTCGGCCAGCAGATTGCCGAAGGCCGCGTTGTCTTTACGCTTGAGCGCGTCCCAGACCTGTTTCTCCTGATCCGTAATGGTCGCTTCGGAGACGGTCGCGGTGGCAGGCGATGCCGTTGTCGTGGCGTTTGCGTTGGTCGTGGTAACGTTGGCGGGCGCTTCGGCTGGCTGTGTGCAGCCCCAGAGCGGCAGCAGCAACAGCGCTGCGAGCGCAATGAGTCGCTTCATGGGAGAACTCCTTTTTTATGTGGTCGTGGTCAACAGAGCGCGGTGTTTCTATGCCAAAACGCGCGCCAAGTCAACAGGCGACGGGCGCGCCGAGTTGGCGTTCGAGCGAGTTGGCGTTTACGACTTGGGAACTTTGACGGCGGCTGAGGCAGCGACTTGCCAACGCCCGTTGCGTTTGATGAACGTGTCAATGAAATTGTAGGCCCCGCTAATGTCCATCTCTTTGCCGTCCTTGCCCTTGTATTTCCCGCCTTTGATTGTGGTGCGGCCGGTGATGGTGGCAGCGTCGTCGCTATGGACGCGCACTTTCATGTCTGTGATGTCAAACGACTCGGCCGTGAAAGATTTACTTTCGGCGTCTTTAATGTCTTCGGCTTGCCCGCCGAGTGTGCTCGAAGGATCGACGTAGGCGAAGTCGTCGGCCTCAATCCGCTTGATCTCATTGACATCATGACCGGTGACAGCCTTGGCCCAGTCGCGCTCCATCTGCATCAACTCGGATTCGACGGCCGCACCGCCGGTCGTGGTTGTGGTATTAGTCGTGCTGGTCTTATTGGCGTTGGCGCTTGGTGCCGCGTTCTCGTTAGTCGAAGGGGCGGCGCAGTTCAATTGACTGAGCATGACGGTGGTGCCCAAGAGCGCGAGCGCGAGGCAGAGCAAGAATCTTTTCATGGATCGGGACTCCTTCACGAACAGAAGTTTGGTAGAGCAAAGCGAGGGTTTGACGGCGATAGCGGCACGCTTCTACGCCAAATCGCGCGGCGAGTCAAGAAAAAAGCAGTGCCAAGCGACAAATGACGAGGGACGAGGGACGAGCTAAGACAAAGTTCTTAACTTGTCACTTGTCCCTCGTCACTGTTCTTAAAAATTTGACGAGCGGCGTGTGCCGCCTTCGGGTGTGCCATAGACGGGCGCGTACTCGCCGGTGGTGTCGGCGGCTTCGAGCGCGCGTTTGAGATCGGCGATGGCGCGTGCGGCGGCCGCGAACTCGTCGGCGGCGAACGGCTCGGCCGCGCCCGCGAGTTGCAGCAAGCGCTCAATGCGCTCGTTGGCGCGCGTGATCAGTTCAAGTTGGCCGCGGCCGGTCTTAACCGATTCGACGAGCAGATCGCGCGCGGCGACAAAGTTCGCTTCGTGCTCGCAGATCAAGACCATGTCCGAACCGGCCTCGATGGCGCGCAGAGATGCTTCGGCCACCGTGAGCGTCTGCACGACCGCGCCCATCTCCATATCATCCGTGATGACCAATCCATCAAACTTGAGCGCCTGACGCAGCATGCGCATCACGACGTTGCTGCTGATGGTCGCGGGCAGTTTGTGCAACTGATCGGGCGCGGGCAGATCGGCCGTGCGCCGAAACCACGCCTGCAAAAATTCCGAGACTTCGGGAAACGCCGCATGGCTGACCATGACCGCGTGCAGCCGCTCGCCGGGGCGGTGAAACATCAAGTCCATGAAAGGCACTAGGTCGCGCTCGAAAATCTCTTCCCAAGTGTGCGTGACGACGGGCAGACGGCGGTGCGAATCAACCTGCGAGCCGCCGAGACCGGGAAAGTGTTTGCCGCAAGCGATGACGTGCCCCGCCTGCAAACCATCAAGGTACGCGCCCGCGAGCCGCGAGACTTCCGCCGGTTGCGTGCCGAAGGTGCGCGCGCGCAGGCCGTTCGCTTCGTTACCGTCGCCTAGGTCGAGCACCGGCGCGAAGTTGAAATTGAAACCGAGCAGGCGCAAGACGCGCGCCGAGAGCGTACCGAACTGCTCTGCGAGATCGCTCCGCGCCGCATTGCGTATATGCTTCGCGGCCGGCATCGGCTCACAGATGGCGCGGAAGCGATCAACTAGACCGCCTTCTTGATCTATGCCGACGAACACTTGATGATCGAGCGCGTCACGTATCTGCGCGTTCAAGAGCGCGACCTGCTCGGCCGTCTCGATGTTGCGCCCGAACAGGATCACGCCGCCCGGTCGCACCTCACGTAGCAGCTCACGCCCGTGCCGTTCGAGCCGTGTGCCCGGCAGGCCGACGAAGAGCAAGCGACCACACATGCGGCGCAATTCGTCCGCAGCCATCATCTCTTTGCTTTCCGACATCTGCGCTTGGTTCCTGCCTGTCAGCTTAAGCGTTCGCCGCGTGCGGCGCAAGCAGCACATCGGATCGGGGCCTCTGACGTTCACGCGCGCGAACGGTTATACTATCAACTCGAACCGCGATGACTGCACACGACAATGCACAGACGACCCAACACCGCGCCGAAGTGTCCGCGCGCATCAAGGAGCGCGCGCGCGCCGAAGGTTTTCACAAGGTCGGCATCGTGCGCGCCGAGGCGCTCGACGTGGAGCGCACGCGGCTCGAAGAGTGGTTGCAGCGCGGTTATCACGGCGCGATGCAGTGGCTCGCGCGCGATCCCGTGCAACGCACAGACCCGCGCCTCGTCATGCCGCAAGCGCGCTCCATCGTCGTCGTCGCGCTCAACTACTACACGCCGCATGAGCACACAAACGACAACGCAACCGGCAAAATCTCGCGCTACGCTTGGGGCGACGATTATCATGAAGTCGTTGGCGATAAATTGAAATCATTGCTCGCGTGGATCAAAGAACAATGGCCTGAAGCCGAGGGCAAAACGTGCGTGGACATTCAGCCGATGTTGGACAAAGCTTGGGCCGTGCGCGCAGGCTTAGGCTGGCTTGGCAAGCACACGAACTTGATCACGCGCGAATACGGTTCATGGGTCTTCATCGGCGAGTTGCTGTTGAATCTCGAACTCGCTTACGACAGCGAGCCGGTTGAAGATCATTGCGGCACATGCACGCTCTGCATTGACGCTTGCCCGACGCAAGCGATCACCGAGCCTTACGTCTTGGACTCGAATCGCTGCATCTCTTACGCGACCATCGAACTACGCGCGGACGAACTGCCCGCAGAAGTCGCCGCCAACCTCGACGGTTGGCTCTATGGCTGCGACATCTGTCAGGACGTCTGCCCTTGGAATCATTTCGCGCAGCCGACCGACGAAGCGCGCTTCGAGCCGCGCCCCGAAATGGTCGCCGCCAACCTCGAAACAATCCTCGCGCTCACGCCCGAAGCTTATGCCGCGCGCTTTCGGCGCAGCGCCATCAAACGCGCCAAACTCGCGGGTCTCAAGCGCAACGCCCGCACGCTCCTCGATCACACGCCGAAAAAGGACAACGCAGATGAAGCCGATTAAATTCTTGCTGCTCGCAAGTCTGTTGCTGCTTTATCCGACAACCATGAGCCACGCACAAAAACGCCCGCCGCCAAACCGAACCGCAACGCCCGCCGCCTTGCGCCGCATGGCTGATGAATACTATCGCTGGCGCAATGAAAACTATCCGGTCGTCAGCAGCGATCAGGGCCTGCACACTTGGGATAGACGCTTAACAGACTACGCGCCCGCAGCGATCAGCGCGCGCCATCAGCACGTCGCACAGTTGCTCGCTCAAGTGCGTGCGATGCGCACTGAAGGGTGGCAGAAGGACGACCGCATTGACTGGCTACTATTTCGCGCGCAACTCGAAGGTGTCGAGTTCGGCGACCGCGTGTTGCAGTTCGAGCAGACCAATCCACAAACTTATGTGGACGAATGCACGAACGCCATCTTCTCGCTCTTGAAGAAAGAGTACGACACGCCGCGCACACGCGCGCTCGCCGCCACCGCGCGCCTCAAGCAGATGCCCGCTCTGCTTGAGCAGGGCCAACGCAACCTCGCGCGCCCCGTCAAACTCTACGCGCAGCTCGCGATTGATTCCGCGCGCTCGATTGATAGTCTCTACACCGACAGCTTGATGACGCTCGCGCGCGACCTCAACGCAAGCGAGCGTGATGATCTAATCAAAGCACGCGACGCCGCGCTGCAATCGCTCCACGCTTACGCCGATTATCTCGAACGGCGTCTGCCGCAGATGATCGCGTTCACGCCGATGGGCGAGGCGAACTACAACTACATGCTCAAGCACATCTACCTGCTGCCGATTGACGCGAAGCAGGTCGAGATGTTGGGGCAAGCGGAACTCGCCCGCTATCGCGCGCTCGAATCACTGCTGCCTGATCCGTCGCTCGCCGATCCGAATCCGGCGCGCGCGCAAAACATCCCCGCCGATCAACAAGCCTTCCTCAAAGCTTACGAGAGCCGCGAGCGCGAGATGATCGACTTCCTGCGCACGAACAATCTCGTCACGTTGCCCGCGTATCTAGGTCGCTTCGAGATACGGCAACTGCCCGACGCTTTCAAGCCAACTAGCCCTGGCGGTTTTATGAACCCGCCCGGCGTCTATGACAAGGATGCGACCGGCTTCTACTTCATCCCGACTTACAGTCCGCAGTCCAAAAATTTTTACATCCGCGCCGCCATCGAAGACCCGCGCCCGATCCTCGGTCACGAAGGCATTCCGGGCCACTTCCTGCAACTCTCGATTGCGAACCATCTCAAAGATGAGATTCGACGCCAGCACGGCGACGGCGTCTTCGTCGAAGGTTGGGCGCTCTATGGCGAAGAGATGTTGATGCGCACAGGTCTCTATCCGAACAACTCTGCGGCGCAAGGCCAAATCCTACGGCTCGCGCGCTATCGTGCGGCGCGCATCGGCGTGGACGTGAACCTGCACACGGGTCGTTGGACGTTCGAGCAAGCGGTCAACTATTTCATGGAAGCGGGCGGCCTTGACGCGGAAGCGGCGACGGGCGAAGCGGCCGGCGCGGCCTCCTCACCGACGCAGAAGATCTCTTACATCGTGGGCAAGTGGCAGATCATGCGCCTGCTCGGCAAGTATCGAGATAAGCAGGGCGCGCAGTTTCGGCTCGGTCAATTCCACGACGACCTGATCAAGCACGGCAGTCTCCCGCTCTCCGTCGTCGAATGGATACTGCTCGATGATCCGTCAACGCTCGAACAGGCGTTGCGTTGAAGTCAGTACCGCCGGCGGTACTGACAGTGCTATCCAACAAGAGTGAAACCCGCGCGGGTTTCACTCTTGTCTATTCTTGCGGACGGCCGCTGCTTGGCAGATGAAGGCTTGCACCTCGTCGCTGAAGAATTTCGGCATCGAAGCGGGCCAGTTGGCCTTGTCGGCGTACAACTTGTTGAGACCCTCTTGAATAGCCGGGTCGCCGCCCGTAAAACCTTTGAGCAGTTCCGCCCAACGCGCGGCTAAGCCTTGCGCCCGCTCGCTCGCCGGGTCAACGCTTTCGGCGACCGCCGCCTCGCACTCCTTGATCAGAGCAGCCCAGTCGCGCTGCCCTTGCTCGACGACTTCGCGCGGGATCGTCGCGGCGCGCTCGGCGATCCGTGCTTGCGCCTCTGCCGAATAGTATTTCTTCGTCCAGTCCATGTCGCTCATAGTTATCACCTCCACGATCTGTTTGAATGCGTCCCAATCGGGCGCACCGTGTTCGGCCGTCAAACGCTCGGCGCGCTCGATGGCGGCGAGCGCAAGGTCGAGCCGGCGACGTTGCTCCGAGAGCAACCAACGCTGCAAGCGCAGCGTCGTCGCCAGATCAAACTCACGCCCGTCTAAGAGTTCTTTGATCTGCTTCAGGGACAGGCCGATGAACTTCAACGTCACGATCTGCTGCAAGCGTGCGAAGTCGCGCGCGCCGTACAGACGATAACCGGCCGCCGTGCGCCGCGCCGGCTTGAGCAAACCTAGCCGGTCGTAGTGGTGCAACGTGCGTATGGTCACGCCCGCGCGCGCGGCGAACTCGTGCGCTTGGAACAGTCGTTCGGTTGAGTCTTGCAAAGCTCTATTCCCCTTCACAAACAGATGATAAGGTCTGACGCAACGTCAGGCTCAAGCACTTTTTTTATGAGCGCAAGAAATTTTAACTGCAAAGGATGCGAAGCGAGAAAGCGGGAGAGCGCAAAGACAAGCTCAAAGCTCAAATTTCAAATCTCAAATCAAACTGTTAGATTAAGCAACCGTGACCAGAGCGAAACCAGAGACGCAGCGCGTGCGCGTCGGCGTGGACACGGGCGGGACGTTCACGGATTTCGTGTTCGCGCACGACGGGCGCGTGCAGATTTTCAAACTCGCCTCGACGCCCGACGATCCGTCACGCGCGATCATTGAGGGGTTGCGCCGCATCGCGCGTGACGCAGGCGTCGAACTGCGTGCGCTCGAAGTTGTGCACGGCACGACGGTCGGCACGAATGCGCTGCTTGAACGACGCGGCGCACGCGCAGCGCTCGTCACCACCGCAGGCTTCGAGGATGTGCTCGCCATCGGCCGCCAAGCGCGCCCCGCGCTCTACGATCTTAATGCTGTGAGACCTGAGCCGCTTGTGCCGCGTGAGTTGCGCTTCGGCGTCAGCGAGCGCATCGCGGCGACGGGCGAGGTGCTCGAAGCTTTGCGCGATGATGCGCTCGCAGAGTTGATCGAAAAGATCAAACACGCGCGCGTCGAGTCAATCGCCGTCTCGCTGCTCTTCTCATTCGTCCGGCCTGAACATGAACAGCGCATCGCGCTCGCGCTCGCACCGCTTGATTTGCCGCTCTCCGTCTCGCACGAGATACTGCCCGAATACCGCGAATACGAACGCGTCTCGACCGTCACGATCAACGCCTACCTGCAACCTCTGATGGGCGCTTATCTCAAACGGCTCGGCGCGCACGTGCCCGCTTTGCGCGTGATGCAATCGTCGGGCGGTTCGATCTCGGCCCAAGCGGCGGTGCGTGAACCTGTGCGCACGATCCTGTCTGGGCCTGCGGGTGGCGTGGTCGGCGCGCTCAATGCCGCGCGCGCGGCCGGTCACGCAGACATCATCACGTTCGACATGGGCGGCACGTCAACCGATGTCGCCTTGTGTGTCGCGGGCGAGATCAAGACGACGAACGAAGCGACGATCTCCGCGCTGCCCGTCGCCGTGCCTGTGCTCGACATACACACGGTCGGCGCGGGCGGCGGCTCAATCGCGCGCGTGGACGCGGGCGGTTCCTTGCGCGTCGGGCCGGAATCGGCGGGCGCGCAGCCCGGCCCTGCTTGCTACGGGCGCGGCACACAGCCGACCGTGACGGACGCAAACCTCGTGCTCGGTCGCTTCGGCGGCGCGGAGTTGTTAGGCGGCGACTTCCATCTCGATGAAGCGCGCGCGCGCGCAGCACTCGATGATCTCGCGCGGCAGATGAGCGCGGCGGCAGGGCGACGTGTCAGTGCGACGGAAGCGGCGCTTGGCGTCGTGCGCGTCGTAAACGCTGGCATGGAGCGCGCACTTAGAGTGGTCTCGGTTGAGCGCGGACACGATCCGCGCGCGTTCGCGCTCGTCAGTTTCGGCGGCGCGGGCGGGCTTCATGCGTGCGCGCTCGCCGCGAGTTTGCGCATCCCGCGCGTCATTGTGCCGCGCCGGCCCGGCGCACTCTCCGCACTCGGCGCGCGCGCCTCCGACGTGATCAAAGACACGAGCCGCACTGTCATGCTCACGGCGACGAAAGCGAACAGCACCACACTTGAGCAGACCTTTCGCGCGCTCGAACGACAGGCGCGCGCCGCACTCAGACGCGAAGGCTTCGACGATAAACGACAGCGACACGAGCGCAGCGTCGCCGCCCGCTACAAGGGGCAATCCTTCGAGCTTGAGATCAAATGGCATGCGCACGGTTCGCTGGCCCGTGCGTTTCATCGCGCCCACGAGCAGCGTTACGGATACGCGCAAGCGGCCAACACGGTCGAGATCGTGAGCGCGCGCGTGCGCTCCGCCGGATTGGTCGAGAAGCTCAAGCGTGAACGACTGACCAAGCGCGCCGTTAAGACGCCGCCTGCGCCGCAACGCTTCGCACAAGTTTATTTCACGAACAAGTCGGCGCGCGTCGCCGTCTATGCGCGCGAATCGCTCGCGCCGGGCGCGCGGCTGCGCGCGCCTTGCATCGTGACCGAGTATTCATCAACGACGCTCGTGCCCGCAGGGGCGCGTGCGAATGTGGACGCGCACGGCAATCTGATCATCGAATTATGAAACGTAAAGACAGCTTCGATCCGACGACGCTCGAAATCTATCGCGCGCTCTACACTTCGGTCGCGGAAGAGATGGGCGTCACGCTCCGGCGCACGGCCTTCTCGCCCAACATCAAAGAGCGACGCGACTATTCGTGCGCCGTCTTCGATGCCGAAGGGCGCGTCATCGCGCAAGGCGATCACATGCCTGTGCATCTCGGCTCGATGCCGATGGCCGTCGCCGCTGCGCTGCAATCAACCACCCTCGCGCCCGGCGATGTCGTCGCCTTAAACGATCCGTTCGCTGGCGGTACGCACCTGCCGGACGTGACGCTGGTCATGCCAGTGGTCAGTGGTCAGTGGTCAGTGGTCAGTGGCAAGCGAAAACTGACCACTGACCACAGATCACTGACCACTCTTTTTTACGTTGCGAACCGTGCGCATCACGCGGACATCGGCGGGGCGTCGCCCGGCTCAATGGGCTTGGCGACGGATATCTATGGCGAGGGCTTGCGCATTCCGCCGGTGAAGATCGTGCGGGGCGGGCGCGTGGTCGAAGATATGTTGCAGTTGTTGTTGGCGAACGTGCGTGGGGCTGATGAGCGGCGCGCGGATTTTGAGGCACAGATCGGATCATTGCAGACCGGCGCGGCGCGGCTGCTTGAGATCGTCGCGCGTGCGGGCGCGCGTGAAGCGCGTGTGTACGCCGCACACTTGATCGCTTACTCGGCGCGAATGATGCGCGCTGTGATCGCGGCGATGCCGGATGGCGTGTACGAAGCTGAAGATGCGTTAGATGATGACGGCGTGCATGATGCGCCGGTCGCTGTGCGCGTGCGTGTGACGACGAAGGGCGAGCGCGCGGTCGTGGATTTCAAGGGCAGCGCGGCGCAGGTTGCGGGGCCGGTGAATGCGGTCGAGGCGATCACTGTGTCGGCGGTGGCTTACGTCTTTCGTTGTCTGCTTGAGACGGATGACGTGCCCGCGAGCGCGGGGCTGATGGAGCCGATCACGGTCATCGCGCCGCGCGGGACGGTGACGAATGCTCGGCCGCCTGCGTCGGTTGCGGGCGGCAACGTCGAGACCTCGCAACGGCTGGTTGACGTGCTCTTTAAAGCTCTGGCGCAGGCTCTGCCCGACAAAATCCCGGCGGCGAGTCAGGGCACGATGAACAACCTGACCATCGGCGGCGTTGATGCGCGCACGGGGCGCGAGTTCGCTTACTACGAGACGGTCGCGGGCGGCATGGGCGCGCGACCTCATGCAGACGGCATGAGTGGCGTGCACACGCACATGACCAACAGCTTGAACACGCCGGTCGAAGCACTCGAATATGCGTATCCTTTGCGCGTGCGCGCTTATCAACTCAGAGAAAATTCCGGTGGCCGTGGACGAACGCGCGGCGGCTGTGGCGTCGTCCGCGAGATCGAGACGCTCGTGGCCGCGCGCGCCTCGCTCTTAGCTGATCGCCGCACGCGCGCGCCCTACGGTCTCGCGGGCGGCGCAGATGGACAGACGGGGCGCGACGTGATCGTGCGCCGCGACGGCCGCGTCGAAGCGATCGACGCCAAAGGCTCTTGGTCTTTGCAGTCCGGCGACCGCATCCGCATCGAGACGCCGGGCGGCGGTGGACATGGAAGAAGGGATGAAAAAGAACAGTAGGCAGTCAAGCCAGCCCGCGTAAGCGGTTCAATGCCTACTGCCTTTTGCTGCCCGCGCGGCCGAGCGCATTCTATCTGCGGCGAAAAGATGTTATAAGAGCGCCGGCCCGTCTCGGCGCTTGAATTGTGAGTCATTTACTTCGAGCCACAAAATGAGGAGATACAACCTATGATCAGAAAGGCGCTCTGCCTATTCGCGTTGCTCGTCGCCGCGTGCGGCACGAGCTTCGCACAACAGGCCCCCAAGACGCAGTTGAAGGTCGGGCAAGTCGCGCCCGACTTCACGCTCAACGATACCGAAGGCAAGCCGGTCAAGCTCAGCGACTTTCGCGGCAAGAAGAACGTCGTGCTCGCCTTCTATGTGCTCGCCTTCACCGGCGGTTGAACGCAGGAGTTGAAGGCATATCAGTCTGATATTGCCAAATTCGACGCCACCGAAACGCAAGTCTTGGGCATCAGCATGGACAGCTTCGCCGCGAACAGACGGTTCGCGCAGGACATCGGCGTAACCTTCCCCCTCTTGAGCGACTGGCATCGCACCGTCGTCAAAGACTACGGCCTGCTCGACGAAAAGAGCGGCTATTCGGCGCGCGCCACGTTCGTCATTGATAAAGAGGGCATCATCAAACATATCGAAGAGGGGCGCACGGCCATTGACCCGACGGGCGCTTATCAAGCGTGCAACGTCTTCGAGCATAAGAAGAGTTAGCGCCCGCAAGCCCTGCAAGCCTACGCCACACCGAACGCGTTGCGTGCGGCCGTCTCCACCCGCGTCCGCGCGCATCGCAAATCAAACCGGCAGCGTTTAGAATAAGCTCATGCGCGTCACCATCGGGCAGATCAATACGACGAACGGCGATTATGCGGGCAACGTCGAGCGCGTCTTGCGGGCGATTGAACGGGCACGACAAGACAAGAGCGATCTGGTCGTGCTGCCGGAAGTCGCGTTGCAAGGCTACATGTCGTTTGATTGGTTCTTGGATCGCGATGTCATCGCGCACGTGACCGAGCCGCTACAGCAGATCGTCGAGGCGAGCGCGGGGCTGACGGTCGTCGTCGGCACGGTGCGACCGAACGATTCGGGGCAAGGGCGAAAGCTATTTAACTCGGCGGCGGTGATTCGAGACGGGAAGTTGCTCGGGTTCGCGGACAAGACCTTGCTGCCTGAGTATGACGTGTTTGACGACCCGCGCTACTTCGAGCCAGCGAAAGAACGCCACTTGTTCGAGATAAGCAATGAGCGGATCGGCGTCGCGGTCTGCGAGGACTTCTGGAACGATAAGACGTTCTGGCGTGAACGGCTCTACGCGAATGATCCGGCCGACGAGTTGATCCAACTCGGCGCGCAGGTGCTCATCTCGATCAACGCTTCGCCGTTCAACAAGGGCAAGATGGGGCAGCGTTGCCAGATGGTCTCGCACCGCTCGAAGTTGTCTGGGCTGCCGATTGTGTTCGTCAACTTGGTCGGCGCAAACGACGGCGTCATCTTCGACGGCGCGTCCATCGTCACAGACTGTCGCGGCGAGGTTATTTTGCAAGCGCCGCCGTTTGAAGAGTTCTACGGCTCGGTTGACTTGGACTGCGGCGTGCGCGATGAACGCTGTCTGCCGGGCGATGATATAGAGACCATCCACGATGCGCTCGTCCTCGGCATACGCGACTACGCGCGCAAGAATCGCTTCGAGCGCGCGGTGCTCGGTCTCTCCGGCGGCATTGATTCGGCGGTCGTCGCGGCGCTTGCATGTGAAGCCATCGGCGCACAGAACGTGTTGTCGGTCATGATGCCCTCGCCGTTCTCTTCGCGCGGCAGCGTCGAGGATTCAATCGCGTTGGGCGTGAATCTCGGCATGCCGACGATTGAGCGGCCGATTAGCGACGCTTACGAAGTTTTGATCAAAGAACTCGGCTTGGTTAAGCCACAGACTGCGAGTGAAGAACTCGCGCGGCAGAACATACAGTCGCGTCTGCGCGGCAACATCCTGATGTCAATCTCGAACGCCGAAGGGCGCTTGCTCTTGTCCACCGGCAACAAGTCGGAGCTTGCGCTCGGCTATTGCACGCTCTACGGCGACACGAACGGCGGCCTCGCCGTCATCGGCGACGTGTTGAAAACCGAAGTCTATAGCTTAGCGCGCTACATCAACCGCGCGCGCGAGATCATCCCATCGGCGATCATTGACAAGCGCCCGTCCGCCGAACTCGCGCCCGGCCAGTTCGACGATCAATCCTTGCCCCCTTACGACCAACTCGACCCGATCATCAAACTCTACTTCGAGCAGAAGGCCACGCCCGAAGAGATCATCCAAGCGGGCCACGACGCGGCGCTCGTCTATGACGTTTTGAATCGCGCCGAAGCCCCGGCGAACGAATTCAAGCGTCGGCAGCTTCCGCCCACACTCATCATCTCGCGCAACGCCATCGGCATCGGTCGGCGTCGCCCCGTCACGCATCGTTATCGCCGCCATGTCCTGCGCGCCGTCGAGCGCGCCGCTGAAGGGCAGGGATGAGGGATGAGGGATGAGGGATGAATTAGAAAGGCAGGTGTTAAATCAAGGTGCGAGTAGTGGAGTATGGATAAGCAGGATTTGCGCATCAGGACGAGAGCGTTTGCGCTCAGAATCATTAAGCTTTACGCGACGCTACCGAAGACGACTGAAGCACAAGTGCTCGGTAAGCAGTTGTTGCGTTCAGGTACATCTGTAGGCGCACATTATCATGAAGCTTGCCGGGCAAAATCGAACGCTGATTTTGTCAGCAAGCTTGAAGGCGGATTACAAGAACTGGAAGAGACTCTTTATTGGCTCGAACTGCTTAATGACTCGAACATCTTCACCGAAGAAAGATTGAAACCATTATGCGCAGAAGCCGAGGAATTGATCGCCATGTTCGTAACGATGGTAAAGAACGTCAAAAAGAAAGGAGACGGGGATTAGGCATGGGCATGAATCATCTATTCATCCCTCATCCCTCATCCCTCATCCCTATTCTCAGTCAGGCGGCGTATTGACCGGGGGCGATTTCGCGGGCTTGGCCCAGAGCGGCGAGGGTTTGGAGGAGTTCGGCAACGGTTGCGGTGCGTGCGCGCATGAAGTTTTGCGCGAGTTGGGCGGGCGTGACGACGCGGCCGGCGGCGGCGAGTGCTTGGCGGACGGCGCGCGCCTGTTCGGGAATCGTCTTGGGCCAAGGTTGTTTGGCGCGGCGGGCAGGCGTGGCGGTGGTGGCGGCTGCGGCCTGTTCGTCGAAGGCGACTTGGGTTGCGCCGGTCGGGTGTTGGAAGGCTGGACGCAGCCAACGGACGAGTCCGGCGCGTTCTTCGGCGGCGCGCGCGGCGTTGAGGGCGACGAGCCGTTGCAGCAACTCTTCGTCGGTGAGTGTCGTGGGCCAACCGTAGGCGGCGCAGACTTCGGCGTCGAGTTCGTCGTGGATTTGTTTGAGGACGGAGACGAGGCCCTGTTCGTGTGTGGCGCGCTCGCGGTCTGTGAGCGGCTGACCGGCGCGCAGAGCGGCGAGCACGTTATACATCTCCGTGATGGTCAGACGCGGGTGCTGCGCCTGCTGCCGCTTCCGGTGCGCGTCCAACTGCTCGCCCAACTCGCGTATCCGCGCCGCCCGCGCCTCGTCGCAATCGGGGAACGGAAACGGAGCGAAGGTTGTCTTGCTTGTGTAGCGCGGATCGTTGCCGACGCCCAATCTGCCGCCAGCACTCAAAGCCCAACTTACATGAACGCGACTTGAGAGGACGCTGAGTACGTATGCGTCATCTGAGGCAACCGCATAAGCCATTGCGTCCGGCAGAGTGTCTCCGCTAACGAAGATGAACGGGCGATGCTTCGCTGTGTAAGGCGTAACGATGAATCTGCTAAGACCCGCCAAAGCACTTCGCATCATTGGCCGAGTCTTGGCGAATAGCCACCAGTTTTTGGCGTACTCTTCAGCATCTTTTGTTCTCCCGCTTCCGGCCTTGGCAATCCGTTCCGGCTTTACGCGGTCGAGAACTCGCTGGTAAAGCTGTGGCCACCGCGCTCGCGCTTCTCCTTCAGACAAGCCGCTAAAGTCAATAATGAATTTTGGCTGATGGCGCTGCACGAGATCACGACCAATGATGTACTTGCGAATGACAGGCGGTAAGTTGCTCTCGTCAACTCCTAGTCTCGCCAACTCGTCGGGTTCGAGCTTGAAACCGTCTCCATCGGGTACGACGCCCTGAAAGCACATGCTGTCGTTCGCCTGCAATGGCTCAATGCTTTGCGACTCCAGCGCGCTCTTTAGTGAAGCGTTAAGGAAAGCGACCGAATTGCGCTCAAGCGTCACGCGCTCACCATCCTCATCAACAACCCGCATCAACGCTGCCCCGCCCTTGTAGTTGCGGCGCGATTCGGCCACCGTCATCGCCACGCGGACGGCTGCGCCGTCGGACGCTTCGACCCACGGATGATCGGGCACAGCGAAAATGATTCTGACACCCTGCTCGTCATTCAGGTGCTTCTCGATCAGGCCGCGCGAGTAAGACTGAACGATGCTATTGGTTGTGATAAAGCCGAACCGCCGCGTTTCACCCTTGCCGACTCTGTTTGCAGCCTTGTGCCACCAAAACATCACGTAGTCGCATGTCTCCGGCACATCGGGGTAGGTCTTTCGTAAAGTTTCGATATACTCGTCGCCAAGCGTTAGTCGAATGCGTCTCGCACCCACGAACGGCGGATTGCCAATGATGTAGTCCGCTTCGGGCCAGTCGGCTTTGCGTGGGTTGGTGTAGCGCAGCAGGGGCACGCGCGCCGTCTCGTCGGGCACTTGCTCGCCGGTGACGGGGTGCGGCTTGGTCGTGCGCCCGTCCCAACGTGTGACGGCG
The DNA here is from genome assembly GCA_003223935.1 of Acidobacteriota bacterium. GTDB lineage: Bacteria > Acidobacteriota > Blastocatellia > Pyrinomonadales > Pyrinomonadaceae > QHXQ01. The sequence continues at coordinate 25,019 of QHXQ01000068.1, forward strand.
TGCCCAGCGGCGTCCGTGACCGGCTCAACTGCATCGTAAGCCAGCACCGCGTCGCGGCATTCGATGTTGTGGAACTTCTTCAAGACGGGTTCGGGCGGCAACGCTTCGCCGCGCGTGCGGAAGTGCCATTGCAGATAACCGATCCACAAAACTAAATCCGCAATCGCCGCCGCGCGCGGGTTCACTTCCAGCCCCAACAGTTGATGCGGATCAACCGTGACGCCTACGTCTTCAAGTATGCCTTGCGCTTCGCCGAAGCCGTGCAAGGCGTCGAGCACTTCGCCTTCGAGGCGCTTCAGATGCTCCAACGTGACGTAGAGAAAATTACCGCTCCCGCACGCCGGATCAAGCACGCGCACGCGACACAAGCGCCGGTGAAACTCTTTGACCGTCGCCGCCGCCGCCACTTCGTCACCGCTCTGCGCCTGCGTCACCGCGCCCGCCAACACGTCCGCCCATTCTTCTCTAAGCGGCTCGATGATCGTCGGCAGCACAAGGCGCTCGACATAAGCGCGCGGTGTGTAATGCGCGCCGAGTTTGTGCCGCTCCGTTGGATCGAGCGCGCGTTCAAGCAGCGTCCCGAAGATGGCCGGCTCAACGTCTTTCCAATCGGCGCGCGCGGCTGCGAGCAACAGTTCAAGCTGCGCGGCGTCGAGCGGCAGAGCTTCCTGCGCCTCGAACAGTCCGCCGTTGAAGCGCAGCAGCGTGTGGCGCACGGCAGGCGAGAAGCCGCCCGTGTTCATCGTCGCCCACAGAGATTCGGCCATGCCTTGAAAGTTCGCCACATTCTCGCGCCGCGCATCCTCAAGCAACTGCGTGAACGAGTCCGGCGGAATCAAACGCACGTCCTCCGCAAACATCGTGAAGATCGCGCGCATCAGAAAATTCGCCACGCGCTCCGGCGCATAACCCGACGCTTCCAGACTGCGCGCCAACTCCGCCAACTGTCGCGCCACCTCGCGCGTCACACGCGCACTGCGCCGCGCCGGATCGAGCGCCAGAGGATCGAGCCACACCTGTCGCAAACGCTCGCGCACTTCCGCGCGCCGCAAATCTTCGAGCAACAACCTGTGTGTGCGTGCATCCGGGAACGGCACATAAGTTTTGCCTGCGCGCGTGAAGTCTGAGTACAACTCGAACGAGTAGCCGACATCCACGACGATGACAAACGGCGGATTGCCCTCCGCAGCCGGCAGCGCGCGCACGTACTGCTCCGCTTGCCCGCGCGCCGCACGCATCGCCACATCCCAACCGCGCGTGCCACGCACGGCCGTGCCTTTGCGCTTGCTCTTCGCAGGCGCGCTCGCCGCCGTCGCATCGAACAGCGTCGTGCTCTCAGTTGCGCGTGTGCTGCCTTGCTTCGCTTCGAGCACGAACGCGCCGCGCTTGTAGAGGTCTATGCGACCTGTGCTGGTTGTGCCGTCGCCATTCTGGAACGTGACCGCGCGCTCGAAGACATAAGCGTTCTGTGCGTCGTCACGCCCCGCAGGCTCAGGGCGCGCGACGCCGAGCACGTCGCACAACTCGGACAGGAACAGTTGATAGTTCGCCCGCTCCGCCGCCTGCGATGCCTGCCAGCGCGTGATGAAACTTTCGATGTCAGCTTGTGAGGCCGTGTCGGTCATGCGCCCGATTGTAAACAAGCTGCGCCCAATGTTGAAGCGCGCGGCGTCTGGCACGCTGGCTGCCTAGTTATAGTTGGCGGCGGTCTGCGCGCACGTTTCGCGCGGCGCGCCGGCCAAAATTGAGACATAGACTGTATCGAATCTGTCAGGCAAGGCTCTCCCTTCACTTGATCGATCATGGACGTTCACAGCGAACCGTCCGTGTGAAAGGAGCAGAGAAGATGATTAAATGGTTAAAGGCCGCGACGTGCGCGCTCGCGTTGCTCGTCTGCGTCGCGTTGCCGGTTGAGGCACGTCATCATCAACATCACGGCCGACATTTCAGAAACGACCGGCGCTTCGGGCTAATGCGCCACGAGAATAGCGCGAACCCGACGCCGGGCATCCCGCGCCGTGTGCGGCGTGGGCGTAATCTGACGCCGGGCATCCCGCGCGGCCCCATCGGTCATAGGGTCGGAGCGCCAATCATCCGTGATGATCGCGTGCGCATACGTGACCGCGACGCGGACGAGATACTCCGCCGCGAGCGCAACCGCGACCGCGATTTAGGTGAAGCAATCGGCCGCGGCCGGAGCGTCAATATGGGTCGTGGCAGCGGCATCGGTATGAGGCACGGTGGCGGCCGGGGACACGGGCGCAGACCGTAAAGCCGGTAGAAGTAAGAGAGAGCAACTTGGCTACTGCTTGCGCTAGAGCCGCCGGAAAGTAGTCTGCGGCACGCAAGCATAGTCTCGCTCTGGAGTAGGCCGACGAGAGAATACGCGGCTTATAGTGGTGTGGAGTTGAGCACGCGCTTAATGTGCAGCGCGCTCGACTCCATGCCACTATAAGCCGCGTCATTTAATGCGGCTCAAGCTTAACTGACGTCGAGCGCGCGCCCGAAGAGAGTGAAGTTAGGCGCTGCGTCGGAGTTGCCCTCACCGCTTTGCAACGTGTAGCCGGTCGCGGCGAATAGTTTTTGATTCGGGTAGTGGCGGCGCACGGTCAGATAGTCGCCCCACTTGTTATTGTCGGGGCCGCGCGTGCTGATGAAAGTAGTAACCTCTTTGCGCACGCCGCTCAGGATGCCGACGACATGCGTGGGAAAGCGTCCGCCCCCGCCGATGGCATAGGAGACACCGACTTCGCCGTTCGCATTACTTGCCAGCCCAGCGTAAGCGACGCCGGCCTCAGCATCCCAGATGTTGAAGTTGTCTATGAGTTTGAAAGTCGCGGCGTCGAGCCGCGCGATCTGAACAAACGGGTGCGGGCGATTATTAGCGCCGCCACTATTCGACCCCCAAGCGAACCACAATTCGTTGCCCGTCTTAGCGCCGCCGGTAAGTCTTGGATCGGCGCGGCCCAGCCAGTTGCGCCCGTCCGGCGTCTGCGACGAATAGGGCGGCGAGCCGGCGCTCCAACTGGCGACCGTTGCATCATGAAAACTTGGCTGCGGCTCGCTCTCGTCCCAAGAGAAGATGCGCAGGCTACTGGTGGTTTCGTGCGCGGCCCAGAAGAGGCGCGTGGCGCAGTATTGGGCCATGCGGAAGCCGCTATTCTCCGTCGAAGTTGTGTGCTCGGCGGTGAACGTACCGCTACTAATGCCCGCGAGCGGAATACGCACCAACACCGCCGCGCGCCAATGACCGGCCTCAAACGAGTTGGTCGTCAGATAAAGCATGTTCCGCCCGACGGAGAGATCGGGGAAGTCAAGCAGCCGGCCCGGTTGCCCCACACTCTGCGAGGAGATGTCGAAGAGTCGCCAGCGGCCGAGCTTCACGTCCTCCGTCTTGGCAAACGCGAGGCGCTGGACGTTCTCGCCCGTCTGCGGATGCGCCATGTATTGCAGCGACCAGACGAAGGTGTCTATGCTCTCGATGTAGTGCACCACCTGATCGCAACAAAATTTCAGCCCCGGCGGATCAGGAAACGAAGTGTAGGGATCGACGAACTTAAAGGTCGCACCGCCGTCCAGCGAAATGGCCGCGTACCAGTTGCCCGTGTAGAAGACGACCTCGCCGTTGCTGGCCACGCTTGGTTCGTTGACGTGTGAGCCGGCGTCGTTGTCTGCGACAGAGCTGAGCTGGACGTTGCGCACCAGCACAAGGCTGTTGTCGTCTGTGAGCGGGCCGCCGTCGCCGCCCGGCACGCTCGCTGCTTCGCTCATCATGACAGCCATCGGCACTGATGTCTCAAGCGCGAGCGGCGGCGTCGGATTCACGTCCGCGACGAGCTTGCCTTCGGGCACAGGCGGAATGATCTTGCGCGGGTGAATGTTGATCTGCGGCACGAATTTCCGCGCCGCCTCCAGAAATGCGATCTCAATTACGGACGACAGGGCCGGAGTCAGTACGGCCGCAGGCAACGTCCGCTCTGCGCTGACCCTTCTGCGCCCGGTCGTCGGAGTTCCTATAATGATCAGCTTGGTGACGGGTGCTCTGGCAGTCGCCGCCGAAGCCATGACCGAGGCGACGGGCAGTTTTTTCTTGCTGCCCTTTTGCGTCCGCTCCACGGTCGTACCCAACTCAAACGCTTTCGTCCCCCGCGCACGCGCCTTCACAGGCGCAACGCCCGCCCGCCGCAAGCGATCAATAGCTGCGCTCTTTTTCGTTGCGCTCTTCTTCGTCGCCACTTTCCCGCTGCCACTCGCCGACGCTTGCTTAGCGCCACCCTTACGCGCCGCACTTTTCGCGGCCGCGCCTTTTGCTGCACCGCTCTTCTTGGTTGTCATTGGGGTCTCAGTTCCTTTCTGCGAGATGAGGTTTTAAGACTTCGCCCTGCGGTCGAGGCAGAGCGTTAGAAATTAAAGCTGGCGGATCGGATTGGCGTTCGTGTTTAAGAATCAGGCGCAATGGCGCGCGGCGGCAGATGTCGCATCTGCCGCCGCGTGTTGCCAGTTAGATATTGACTGGTGGTGATGGATTATTGTCCGGCACTTGCTCACCTTCGGGCACGAGCGGAATATAATATCGCTCGTTAATCGTCCTGTCCGGCCGGGTCGTGGGCGGCTCGTTAAAGTAAGGCACTCTGATCTCCTTACCTGTCTGGGTCGGAGTTTCAGCCGCCGGCAGAGTTCCCCCGTACTTTGGTTCTTCCTTTGCGCAATTTTTATTGTTCATAACAACTTACCTCTTCCGGCAGCGCCACGTTGCCGCCCGTTCTCACGGTACGTACTGCGCGGCCACCCGATTGCGTGCGCCCGTTATAGATAGCACAATTTCAACTGCCTGCCAATTATTTCGATGCCGGGCCAACCCCACCTGTACGCCCCCGCGTGACAAAAATCTCAGGCCCGCAGCGCGCCGGCCGATGCGGGTTAGGCAACGCGGCGCAGCCGGTTGCTTAGGAGATAGTGACGAGTGCCGGTTCGGCCTCGTTCGCGTCCACGTGGCCGAGCGCGGCGTCGAGTTCTGACTCCACATTGCCGACCGCAGGCGTGAGCCGCTTGAAGTTGAAGAGATTTGGATCGAGCAGGTGTGAGGGTACGACGTTGCCGAGCGCTGTGAGCATCGAGGCGCGGACGTTTGGTATCTCTTGCTCTAATTCGCTGACGAGTGTACGGATGCGCGCGCGTTTGAGGTTCTGTTGTGAGCCGCAAAGGTCGCAGGGGATCAAGGGAAACTGTTTCAGCGCCGCGTACTCTGCGATGTCCGGCTCGCGGCAATAGGCGAGCGGGCGGATGACCGTGTTACGCCCGTCGTCTGAGCGCAAGACGGGCGGCATCGCTTTGAGCGTGCCGACGTAGAGGAAGTTTAAGAGGAAGGTTGTCGTGATATCGTCTGCGTGATGGCCGAGCGCGATCTTATTGCAGCCCTCTGCAATGGCAGCATTGTAAAGTATGCCGCGTCGCAGCCGCGCGCAGACCGAACAATAGGTCTTGCCTTCGGGCACGAGCCGTTTCACAACGGAGTACGTGTCGCGCTCGATGATGCGAAAGTCCACCCCGCGCTCGGTTAAATAACGCGGCAGTACGTCGGCCGGAAAGTTCGGTTGTTTCTGATCGAGGTTGACGGCGAGTAGCTCGAAATGGACGGGCGCGCGCCCGCGCACGTCGAGCAAAAGATCGAGCAGCGTATAGCTGTCCTTGCCGCCCGATAGGCAGACCATGATGCGGTCGCCGGCCGCGATCATCTCGAAGTCTTTGATCGCTGCGCCCATCTGCCGCAGCAGTTTTGTTTTCAGCTTGCTCTCGACGAACATCTTTAACTTATGAGTTGCGCGCGCTGATAAACGTCGCGCGCAATGTCGCCGCCAGTATCGCTTAGGTAACAGCAACGCTTCAACCGGCCGCGCGGCGTTGTCACGGCAACGCAATGATCTCTCAATTTGCCGACAACCCGCAGCGCGTTTGTGGCGACTATAATCATAAACAAGTAAGCATTCCTTCAGTGAGAGGGAAGACAAGTTAGGGGGCGTTGGGCTATGGGGGAGCTTGGCGTCCCCTAGCCTTTTACTTGCTCCTTTGTTTCAGGTGCGCGCGGAGGAAATTGACGGTGCGCCGCCAAGCATCTTCAGCCGCCGCGCGGTTATAGACTTCCGGCCGGTCGTCGTTGAAGAAAGCGTGATCGGCCGTCTCATAAATGTGCATCTCGGCCGGCTTGCCCAACTCTTGCAGCCGCGCTTCAAGTTCGCGCACCGATGCGGGCGTGACGGACTTATCGCGCCCCGCATAGAGACCGAGCACGGGCGCGTGTAAGTTTTCCAGATCGTATTTCACTTTCGGATACCCGCCATAGAAGACGACGCATGCGCCGACCCGCTCGTTCTTCGTCGCCGCGTAGAGCGAGAGCGCGCCGCCCATGCAGAAGCCGACTGTGCCGACCCGCTCACTTGTCACCGTTGGCTGCGCGAGCAAGTAGTCTATCGCGCCGCGCAAATCTTTTTCGGTCTGAGCAATATCGAGCGCCATCATCAGCTTGCCCGCCTCGTCGGGCGAAGTGGTCGCACGCCCGTGATAGAGATCAGGCGCAAGCGCGACGAACCCTTCAGCCGCAAATCGATCCGCCACATGCTTAATGTGCGGCACTAAGCCCCACCATTCCTGTATCACGACGACGCCCGGCCCACGCCCCGATTCCGGCACAGACAAATAACCTTCGGTCGTCCCGCCGTCGCTTTTGAACTGAATCATCTCGCTCGCCATAAGTCTCTTACTCCTTTGCTTCGATGTGCGCGCCCTTAAATTAAACCAAATGAGCGGAGAGATAAAAGTCCTGCGCTAACGCCAGCCTGAGACCTTCGCCGCAAGCTTGACTTGTTGGGCTTGCGCCGCCGAAAATGCGCGTTGCATTTTGTGACCCCGCGACGGGCGAACCCCACTCGATAAGTTCGCACGCGCGTGTGGCTGGCTTCTCCGACAGCAACCGTCCGTCGTAGCTTGGCAACAGTTCGCTGGACGCATCTCTAGTTTTTCAGTCAAAGGACAATAGAATGTTTTTACGAAAGTTCTTGTCGCTCGCGTGCGCGCTAGTCGTCGTCGTCTGTCCGTTGCTCGTCGCACACGCATCGGGCGGCGAGATCGCAGGCACAATCACAGACCCGCAGGGCGCGGTCGTCGTCGGCGCAAACGTGACCGTCACCGACACCGCGACCAATAAAACTTTCACGGCTGTGAGCGACGCACAGGGGCATTACAAACTCTCCGTCCCCGCCGGCACTTACAACGTGACCATCGCCGCCAAAGGTTTCAACGATGTGCAGCGCGCGAGCGTCCGCGTCGAGGACGGCAAGACTGCGAGCGTGAACGCGCGGCTCGAAATCGCGCTTGAAGGTGGCAGCGTGACTGTGACGGCGAATGCGAAGCCGGGCGATCCGGTCTATCTGCAACTGCGCCAGCAAGGGCGCGAAGCGCAGGACTTCACCGGCCCCTACGCGACGGTTAATAACCTCGTCCTCAAGCGCGACGCGGCCACGTTCACTTTGCATAGCGGCGAGATCTATTTTGTCCCGACCGTTGAGGAGCGCACCGTCGGCGCAGTCTTCTTCGGCGAAGGCGAACTGATGCTCGTGCCGCCGACTGAGGCTGAGAAGCACAGCCTCAAACTCTTCACCGATGAGCCGACGCTCACCGAGTCGTTCGACAAACTCGTGCTGCGCTTCACCGATAAGACATTCGACGAGATCAAAGCGTCGGCGCAAGTAAAGATGAGCACGAACGGAGCGCAAGCGAGCCGCGCCCGCGATGCCTATCATGATAATCAGTCGCTGTTGCGCAAGACGCTGCGCCGCAACATGGAACTGCGCACGCTCGTCGATCTCTACAATCCGAACCGGCCCGGTTTCTTCACCGCGTTCATTGATGGCAAGCGTTACAACAAGCTCGTCTTTCAGTATGACCCGCTCGGCATTCCTGCTGTCTCGCCCGAAGAAGTGTTGCTCTCGAGCTACGGCGAGACCGACGGCGGTTACTGGACGGCCTTCCATCGCGCAGAGGAGTACGCCAAAGGCACGGCGTCGAGCGACGAAGACCATCGCATCTACGACATCACGCACCACGAGATTGACGGCGCGATCCGCAGTGCGAAACTTCTCGCCAACGACACCGTCACCTTTCGCGCGCTCGACGCAGGCGCGCGCGTGCTCCCGTTTCGGCTCTTCGCCTCGTTGCGGGTTGCGCATGTGCGCGACGAACAGGGGCGCGATCTGGCGTTCGTGCAGGAGAACAAAGATGAAGACGCGGATTTCGGCGTCATCTGGCCCGAACCTTTGGAGGCCGGCAAGACTTACAAGTTGAACGTCGAATACGCAGGCAACGACGCGCTCGTTGATGTGGGCAGCGGCAACTTCTTCGTCAATCCGCGTGCGCGCGACTCTTGGTATCCGAACAACGAGGGCACGGCTTTCGGCGACCGCGCGACCTTCGACGTGACGTTCCGTTATCCCAAAGGCAAGACGCTCATCGGCACGGGCCAAGAGGTCGCGCCAGAGGCTTATGACGGCGATCTCACGTTGGCGAAATGGTCGAGCGGCGAGAACGCGCTGGCTGTGGCGGGCTTCAACTACGGCCGGTTCAAGAAGAAAGAGGTGCTCGACCCAGACACAGGCTACAACATCGAATTCTACGCGAACGAAGATGTGCTGGCTTCGATGCGCGGCGCAGAAGAGGTCGGCTCGATGAACACGACCGGCATGGCCGGCCCTATGTTGGCCGATGCGCAGAACGCGACGCGCCTCTATAACGCTTACTTTGGTAAGCTGCCTTTCAATCGTCTAGCTCTAACACAACAGCCCTTCGCCAATTTCGGACAGGCTTGGCCGACGCTCGTCTATATGCCGTTCACCGCGTTCATGGACCCGACGCAGCGCTATCTAGCGACCGGCGGCAACATCCGCGCCGCCACCGATGATTTCTTCCGCTACGTTGCGCCGCACGAGATCGCGCACCAGTGGTGGGGGCACATGATCGGTTGGAAGAGTTATCGCGATCAGTGGATGAGCGAAGGCTTCGCGGAGTTCTCCGCCTCGCTTTTTGTTCAGCAGATTATGCGCGACGAACACAAGTTCATTGACTTCTGGAACGAACAGCGCGACCGCATCACGCAGGCGCGGCCCGCTACGCATGACCTCAAGCCCTACACCGTCGGCCCCCTGACCCAAGGCTACCGGCTGAGCAGTGGCAAGACGTATCGAGCGTATCAGTATCTCGTCTATCCAAAGGGCGCGTACATCTTGCACATGCTGCGCGAGATGATGTACGACCGCAAGGACGGCGACAAGCTGTTCATGGCGATGATGCAGGACTTCATCAAGTCGCACTACAACCAAGACGTGTCCACCGAGGACTTCAAGCAGATCGTCGAAAAGCACATGACCAAGCAGATGAACTTGGACGGCAACGGCCGGATGGATTGGTTCTTCAACCAGTGGGTCTATGGCACGGAGCTACCGAGTTACAAGTTCGAGTACAAGCTGGACGGCAACACCTTAACGGGCCATCTGACGCAGTCGGGTGTCAGCGACAATTTCCGCATGCTCGTGCCCATCTACGTTGACTTGGGCAAGGGCTGGATTCGGCTCGGCGAGGCCACGGTGGTCGGCAACTCAACCGTGGACATCCCGCCGGTCAAGCTGCCGCAGCCGCTCAAGCGCGCCGCCGCCTGTCCCTACGACGACGTGCTCGCGCTCAACATCGAGAACAAAAAGCAGTGACAAGTGACGAGCAGCAGGCAGCGATCAGTTAAAGACAAAAGCTGACGGCTGACGGCTGATCGCTGATTGCTTTCTGTTACCTGCCACCCGTCACGGCTTTTTTCCTTGTCACCCTGTCGCGGTTCGTTCTATCATCACTCTCACGTTTCAAGCGCCAGCCGGCGCGCCCGCGCAAAGTCAGAGGGTCGCGCCCGCCAGCCTGTTTTAACTGTTCTCAATTGCCTGAAGACGGCACGCGCGGCACGCGCGCCGGGCCTCGGAAGACCCGGACGCCGGGTCGTAAACTCTGCCAGCGCCGACGTGCGCCGCCGATTTTTACGGAGGTTAAGAGATGTTCAGACCGGGGAAAAATCCAAAAGACCAGGCGGGTGAGCACCCGACCGAGCAACTGCCCAATTACGGCAGCACCGCGCCGGCAAGCGCCGCGTATGACCGTACCACAGACACAACTACTGGAGCACGCACGCCCATAAGCGATCCACAGCAGAACACTGCGCGTGCCTATAGTGAGAGCGAATCGCTCGCGCGCGACATTAAGGAGGGCACACTGAGCGGTTTCGTCGGCAACGGCACAACGCTGACCGGCGAAGCTAACTTCAAAGGCATGCTGCGCGTTGACGGCCATCTATCGGGGCGCGTCAGTTCGCAGGACGGCACGCTCATCATCAGTTCGGGCGGGCAAGTGGACGCAGACATCGAAGTCTCCGTCGCGCAAATCTATGGCACGGTCAACGGCGACATCATGGCCACGAAGCGGATCGAATTGGGGCGCGTCGCGCGCGTCACCGGCAACATTCAGACGCCCGCGTTGGTGATCGAACAGGGCGCGATCTTCGAGGGCAGTTGTCGCATGCAGCAAGTGCGTGATGCGCAGGCGCAGGAAGAGAAGCGCGCCGCCACCGCCGGTGCCACGACCGGCAGCACGACGACAACGGGCAGCAGCACGACCAGCACCGGCACGAGCGCCACAGCGAGCAGCACGGCGAAGACCGACACGGGCAAGCCGGGCGATAAGACGGCCGATACGACCGATAGCCAGTCTGGCTCATCCAAGCCTGCATCGGTGACCACGTAAACTGTGCTGCGACCCAGCACGCGCGAGTGAAGACGAGAGAGGCGCGCGGAAAAGATCACTTGATCTTTTCCGCGCGCCTTTTCAGTCGAACAAAGCCGTCGGCTGGCGCGTATAGTCGGGCGGAGGTGATTCCGTTATGGCAGCGCGACGTGATCCATTCATTGCAGGCTTGCTCAGTTTTCTCATCCCCGGTATCGGGCAGATTTACAACGGCTGCATCCTCTCCGGCATTCTCTGGTTGGTCATCACCGGCGTCTCTTGGATCGGCTCGGCCGGCTTCCTCGGCTGGATTTGCCACATCATCGCCGCCTACACCGCCTACTCTTACGCCAAAACGCATCCATATCGCTGACGACGGGCCGACACCCCCTCACCGGCGCGCGCCGTGCCAGTTGCCCTCTGTCTGACCCGCCAAACCCGCGTATTTAGCAGAAAACTCAACAAATCAAGGGCTTTGCGCCGTCATGCAACGCCGATCAGACGCATGTGAGCGCCCCTTTCATGCGTGTAAACGCCGATCAGATGCGGGTGAGGGGCGTTTACACGCGTGTGAGGGACGATCACATGCGTCTAATGGGCGCTCACACGCATCTGATCGCCGATCACATGCATGAAAGGGACGCTCACACGCATGAAATCGTCGCTCACACGCATCTGATCGGCGTTTACACGCATCTGATCGCCGATTGCATGCGTTCCAATCTCGATTGCACGCATGACAACGCCGATGTCACGGCATACAACGGCGTTGGGGCAGCGTACAGGGACGCTTTGCGGTTAGCGGATGGGATTTCGGGCGCAAATTCCGGCGCGTGGGGGCTTGTCTCCGGCTTTGACAGCCGCTCCGGCGTATCTTTATACTCTCGTTTCGTTCGTCGCTGTTTTGCCGCATCCTCGCTGCATCCTGCGTCGTCGTCTCGCAACCAAACAGACAGTAATGGAGTTTTTGTCGTGATGAAACGTTTGACCGCGCCGCTTGTGGCGGTAATCGCTCTCTTTGTCCTTGCGCTGCCGGTGTCGGCTAAAGACACTTGGCTCAGCGTCCGCTCGAAGAATTTCCTGCTCGTCGGCAATGCCAGCGAGAAGGAGATCAGACAGGTCGGCACACGCCTCGAACAGTTTCGCTACGTGTTCATGCAGTTGTTCCCCAAGGCCAACTTGAACACGCCCGTGCCGACGACCGTCATCGTCTTCAAGAGCGATAGCTCATACAGACCTTTTAAGCCGCTCTATCAAGGCAAGACGAACGACAACATCGCGGGTTATTTCCAAGCGGGCGAGGACGTGAACTACATCACGCTCACTTCTGAGCCGCGCCCTGAGAGTCCGTTCGGCGTCATCTTCCACGAGTACACGCACCTGCTCGTCGGCAATAACATGAGCGATCCGCCGGTCTGGTTCAACGAAGGCTTGGCCGAGTATTACAGCACGTTCGATGTCAGCGACGGCAACAAGAAGATCACGCTCGGCAAGCCCGTCAGCAATCACGTCTATCTGCTGCGCGAGCGGTTCATTCCGCTCGCAGACCTGCTGCGCGTCACGCACGATTCGCCCGCCTACAACGAGCGCGATAAGAGCGGCATCTTCTACGCAGAGTCTTGGGCGCTCGTCCACTATCTCTTGCAAGGCGACAAGGGGCAGCGCGTCGCGCAACTGGCGCAGTTTAGCGCCTTGCTCTCTTCCGGCAAGACGCTCGACGAGAGTTTCCAGCAAGCGTTTCAGATGGACTACAAGACGATGGAGAAGGCTTTGCAGCAGTACGTGCAGCGCAGCACCTACCCCGGCACAACCTTCGAGCTTAAACAACCGCTCGAGTTCGACACAGAGATGCAAACCCGTCCTTTGAGCGAAGCCGAAGCGCAAGCCTACCTTGGCGACTTGCTCTATCACACCAACCGCGCCGACGAATCGGAAGCCTACTTGAAACAGGCGCTCACGCTCGCGCCCGATCTGCCGATGGCTGAAGCCGCATTGGGGCGTGTGCGCGTCCGGCAAAAGCGTTATGACGAAGCGCGCAAGTTATTGGCGCAAGCGGTCGCGGCCGAGCCGCAGAACTACCTCGCGCACTTCTATCTCGCCGAAGCGCTCAACCGGCAGACGCTCGGCCCCGATAACATGGTCACGCAATATCCGGCCGAAGTGGCCACGACGATGCGCGCCGAGTTGAAGAAGTCAATCGAGTTGAATCCGAATTTTCCCGAAGCCTATCACCTGCTCGCCTTTCTCGATCTGGTCAACGGCGAAGAGTTGATGGATGCGACCGTCTTGATGACGCACGCGCGCCTACTCCGCCCCGAACGACTCGAATACGCGCTCACGCTCGCCAGAGTCTATCTGCGCCGCGAGCAGTTTGCCGCCGCGCGGCACGTGCTCGAACAAGTGATGCGCAGCAGCAACGCGGACGCGCAGATACGCGCCGAAGCACAGGACACGCTCCGAGTGGTCAACAACTTTGCAGACCAACTCGCGCGCGTGAAAGCGGCTAACGAAGAGGTCGCGCGTAGCGCCAAGACCTCTGAACCGACGCCGGACGGAGACAAAGCTGGCGAAGGCAAGGCCGGCATCGGCGCTTCTTCAGCGTCCGCCGAGCCGCAGCCGATTGAGGGCGCGCGTCCCATTCTTAAGCATCGCACCGACGGCGAGCAGATTCGCGGCATCCTCATCAAGATCGAATGCACCGGCGGCGCAAGCGCCATCCTCTACGTACAGGCCGGCGAGCGTCTCTACAAAATCCACACGGACGCGCTCGACCACATAGAGTTCGTCAGCTACGTGCCTGACATGTCCGGTCAGATCAGTTGCGGCCCGCTCAAGAAGGAGACCTACGTCCACGTCACCTTCCGCGCAGCGCCGCAACAACCGCGCGCCAAATTCGACGGCGAAGCCATCGCGGTCGAGTTCATCTCGAAGGATATGGAGATCGAAAAGTAGAATTACTTTACGTCGGCGGTCGTTTATTGTCGGCGGGCACGGCGCGTGGGATGTCGGGCAGTAGAGAGTCATCAGACGTTTGCAGTTTGGGTTTGCGTTTGAGGCCGGGAATCTTGGGCAGCGCGACCGTGTCAATCGTGTCGGCGCGACGCAGGATGACGCCGCCGCGACCCGCGACCCAAGCGGCCGTGCCGCCGCGATAGGCGACGCCGTAGAGCGGCACGCTCGTCGCGCCTGCAACCTCGCGCCAAGTTGCACCGCCGTCTTTTGTCTGCAACACGCGCCCTTGATCGCCGACCACAAGCGCATCGTCGCGCGAGGCCGCCGAGATCGCAAACAGGTTGAGCTTCAAACCGCTCTCTTGATCCTGCCACTTCACGCCGCCGTCGTCCGTGCGCAAGATGATGCCGTCCGCGCCGACGATGTAGCCGCGCAAATTATCAACGAACGTCAAACCGTAGAGCCACTCCTTCGCGCGCAGATCAATGAAGTGCCAATTCTCGCCGCCGTCGTCCGTGCGCATGATCGTCCCTTGCGAGCCGACGATGGTTGCGTGCTTCGCGTCGGCGTAAGCCACGTCTTCGAGCCACGTGAGCGTGTTCGACGGGCGCGCGTGCCACGTCGCACCGCCATCGGCCGTTTGCAGGATCGTGCCGCGCGCGCCGACGGCCATGCCGTGTTGTTCGTCAACGAAGTTGATGCCGAACAGATCAACCGTCACATCCGGTACCGCGATCTTCTCCCACGACAACCCACCGCTCTGCGAGCGCAAGATCATGCCGTGCTCGCCGACTGCCCAACCGTGCGTGTCGTCAATGAAGAAGACGCGCGTGAGCCGCGCATCGGTCGGCGTCAGCCGCACAGACCAACGCTTGCCGCCCGACGCGGTGACGAGCACGCGCCCGTGTGCGCCCACAGCCCAGCCGTGCGACGAATCGAGAAAGAAGATGTCGGCTAAGTCGTCGCGCCCGCCTTCGGTCAGCCGCCGCCAGTTGAGGCCGCCGTCGTCCGTGCGCACGATCAAGCCGTCACGGCCTGCGGCCCAGCCGGTCTGATCGTCTGCAAAGAAGATCGTTGAGAGACGCGGGCTAGTCTTGACGCTGACTGGCAGCCAAGTCGTGCCGCCGTCGCCCGTCGCCAGCACCAGCCCGTCGTTGCCCGTGGCCCAACCGTTGTGCTCGTCGAGAAAAAAGACCGAGAGCAGATCGGCCGGTTGAAAAATATCCACGCGCGTCCACGTCTGCCCGCCGTCGTCTGTGCGCAGGACGACGCCACCATAGCCGACGACGCACGCACGCTTCGTCGCGGCGGCAAACGCCGCGCCCGTCAATGGCAGACCGTTCGGCAGAGATTTGTTCTGCCACGTCGCGCCGCCGTCCGCCGTCACCAGCAACGTGCCGCGATCACCTACGACTACGCCCACTCGCTCATCCGCGAACGCAACGCTGTAGAGGTGCGCGCGCACGCCTGACGTTTGCGCGCGCCAAGTGCGCCCGCCGTCCGTCGTGGCAATGATGCAGCCATACGTGCCGACCGCCCAACCGTGCGTTAAGTCTTTGCCCGCGAACGCGACGCTCGCCAGATGATCGCGCACCGGCGTCTCGCGCCGCAGCCAACGCACGCCGCCGCTCTCCGTCGTGATGACTATGCCGCGCGCCCCGACCGCGACCGCATTGTTCTTATCTTTAATGAACAACCCGTAGAGCGTCGTCACCACCGGCGCTGTCTGCGCCGCCCACTCGAACCCGCCATCATACGTCCGCAAGATCGCGCCATCCGATCCGACCGCCCAACCATGTCGCTTATCACTTGCGAATCGCACCGCATAGATCGCATTCCCCTGCGGCAGAGGGTTCTGCCACAACCACCCGCGCACCTGTGCGCACACGTTGAACGTGACTGCGACCGTCAAAGAGAGACAACCACAGACGCGCCGGAAAATTTTGGTGGTCGGCGCAAAGACGAACATAAATTCTTATTCAGCAGCGGAAAACTTTTCGCGGCTCTACCGCATAGAAAAACATGATCAAAAGTTCAGCGCGCTAGGTTGAAACTAAACTGCCGACCGCGTCAACTGCTTCGCGCAGCACGCACTCGTCCACGCGGCCGAGCGCGGCGATCTTGCGCGCGGCACGGTCAACAGCTTCTTGCGCGACTTGGCCGGCGTGGCCTTTGATCCATTGCCACTTGATCTCGTGCGTGTTGACCGCGCGGTCAAGTCGCGCCCACCAATCTTGATTCGCCTTGCGTTTGAAGCGCCCGCTCATCGTCTCGACGACGTAGCGCGAGTCGGTCAAGACGTGCACGTGGCATGGCTCGCGCAGGAGTTCGAGGCCAATGGTCGCGGCGGCGATCTCGGCTTGCTGGTTCGTGGCCGTGCCGAGATAACAACCGACTGCGCGCCACACGTCGCGGTAGCCAAGCAGCGCAACGGCTGCGGCGCGCGTCGCCTCTTGCCCGTTGCCGAGGCTTGAGCCATCGCAGTAAATCTTGACCTGCTTCAACGCGCGCCCCGTCACGCCGCCTCCTTGCTGCGCGCGTTGAGGACGACGACGTGATCAACTGCTTCCTCAAACGTGTCGTCGTGCGAGATGACGAACAACTGTTTGAAGTGGCGCACCTGTCCGATCTGTTGCGCGAGTCGTTCGCGCCGTTCGGCGTCCATGTTGACGGTCGGTTCGTCGAAGAAGGCGATGCGTATGTCTGATAGTTGCTTCAACAAAGCAAGCCGCACCGCGAGTGCCGCCGCCATCTGCTCGCCGCCCGACAGGTTCGGGAACGAACGCTCGTAGCCACCCTCTTCGACGACGATCTCGTAATCGCGCGTCCAACGAAGCGCCCGCGCCGCCTCGCCCGTGATCTCGCGGAAGAGTTGATTCGCTTCAATCGAGATGTTGTAGAGATAACTCTCCGTCACGAGCGGGCCTGCGGCTTTGAGCGTGTCGCGGATGAAATCGGTTGCCTCCGCGAGACCCTGCAAACGCTCTTTCGCGCGAAACTCCGCGCGCAAGGATTGCCGCACCTCACCAAGCCGCGCGAGTTCCGCGCCGAGCGCCGCCTCGCGCTCGCGCGCCGACTCAAGCTGCGCAGCCGTCGTCGCCGCACGCTCGCGCACGAGCGTCAACTGCGCGCGTTCCTCTGCATGCCGCGTGCGATCATAAGCCGCGACCGCTTCGTCGTGCGCGCGTTGCGCGTGCTCGGCTTCCGTTGCCGCGCGCATCGCTTCTGTTTCAGCCTGTGCAACTTCGGTCGTGCGCACTTCGACCGTCGCCGCGAGTGCAGCGACTTCCAAGTATTCACGATAGCCCGCACTCGTGCGCTCGCGCTCCGCAATCGCATTCGTCCACTCAGTCTCGAACGCACTGAAGCGTTGCAACTCCGCGTTCATCTCGCGCGCCTGTGTTTGCAGCGCCGCGTGTGCGTCACGCGCGCTTTGCATCTCTGCTTCGAGCGATGATTCGCGCTCAACTTCGGCACGCAACAGACGCGCACGCCCGCGCGGATCGTTCAATGCGCGCAGCCGCGCGTCAACCTCCGCGATGTCTTTATCAATCCCCGCGACCGCGCTCGCATCCGCCGCAAGTTGCGCGCGATCCTCTTTCTTGCGCTTGCCTTCCGCTTCGATGGCCTTCAACTGTTGCCGCAGAGGTTCGAGTTCAGCGTAGCGCAGCAAAGCATCGCGCGCTTGAATCAGATCGGCATCGAGACCCATGAGCCGGTTGCGCAACTCGTCGAGCAGCGTGCGGCCGGCGGCCGGTTGCGCGGCGATGTCGCGTTCGATGCCGGCGAGTTGTTGTTCGCGGTCACTCAAGAGCGCGCGTTCGTGCGCAAGTTGTTCGCGCTCACGTTCCAACTGGACAAGCGCAACGCTTGCTTCACGCGCAGCACGCACAGCCTTGGTCACACGCGCGGCTTCGGTCTGCACCTCTTTAAGCTGCGCGCTGTTCGTCGCTAAATGATCCGTGAAGTAGCCGTCGAGCGTCTGACCTTCGCCGATGTTCAGGCAACGCTCGGAGAGGATCGGGCACAAGCCGCCTTTGACTTGCGCGCGCATCTTCTCGTCGCGTTCGATCTCTGCGCGCAGATGGGCCGCTTGCTGTTGCAGCGCACGCTCGTTCTGTTCGAGTTCGTCGGCACGTTCTGCGCCACGCGCGCGCGGTTCGAGTTCGCGCGCCTTGCGTTCAAGCGCGGCGACCGTCGCTTGCAAGCGTTTGATCTCGCGCGCGAGTTCGTTGCGCTGCTTGTTCAGATGATCACGCGCAGTCGCCGCGCGTTCGGCCTTGCTCAACTCGGTCTCGACATGCAGCCGCTCGCTCTCAAGTCGCGCAACACGCTCCTGCGCATCGGCCGCGCGCTCGGCCTGACGGACACGTTCGCGCGTCTGCGCGTGGTGCTCGCGCAGTTCATCAAGTTCCGCATCGAGCCGCGCGAGCCGTTCACCGGCCGCCAGCGCACGCGCGCGCAACTCGCGCAGGTGTTCGCGCTCGCGCTCTGCTTCTGCCTGTTGCCCGACCTCCGGTTCGAGCTGCGCCAACGCTGCACGCGCCCGCGCCGCCGCTTCAAGCGCATCCGTGAGCCGCCGCACATCCGCTTCGGCTTTGACCACGAGCAACGCAACGCGCTCGCTTTCAGCGCGCAGACGGTCGCGTTCGGCGCGCATGCCTTCGAGCCGTTGCAACTCAACGAGCGCCGCGAGGTGCACGCGATGATCTGCTTCGGTTGCTTGCTGCCGCTCGCGCGCACGCAACGCAGCTTCGAGGCCGCCGCGCAGATCGCGCAGACGCCGCTCGGCCGCATCGCGCTCGACGGCCGCACGATCAGCAACCGCACGTGTCTCGCCGACGCGCCGCTCGGCTTCGTCTAACTGCTCAACCGTGCGTGCGCGCGTCTCCGCTTCCTGTTGCAACGCCGCATGCGTCGCGCTCAACTCAGCGACGCGCGCCACAAACGTTTTATGTTCTTCGACCGTTTCATCGTAACGTGCGAGTGTGCCTTCGGCGCGGCCGATGCGTTCGCGCGCTTCGGCGATGCGCTCGCCGATGAGTCGCGTCGTCTCGCCCAGACGTTGCGCGCCCTCGCGGTACTCTTCGACCTTGAGCAGCCGATCAAACGCAGACTTGCGCTGGCTTGCGGGCTTCAAAAAATCTGCGGTCAAAGTGCCTTGTGGCACGCCGACGGCGGACTTGAAGAGGGCGGGCAGATCAGTGCCCGGCTCAATGCCGAGATGTTGACGCAGGAAGGCAGCGACGTCTTGCTTCTTTTCAGCAAGCCGCACGTTGAGTTGCGGATCGACGACGTAATAGCCTGTGCCCGTGTCGCGATAGACCGTGTACTCGCGCTCGTCCAAGTCGCTCTCGAACGTGACGCGCACCGATCCTTTCTTCGCGCCGCGCCGGAGAAAATCTTCTTTGCTGTAATCGAGCACATCGAAGAGCGTCCACGCGATGGCTTCGAGGATGGTGGTCTTGCCCGCGCCGTTTGGGCCGACAATCGCGGTCGTGCCCGGCGCAAAGACGAACTCGCCGCGCGCATCGCCTGTGCCGTAGGATTTGATGTTCTCTAATTCAACTCGCGTGACGTGCATGATCTCTACAATCTGCGTTTGTGTTGTGAACAGCCGCGCGTTCATCCTATTCGGTGAGGATGGGCGGCGTCGGAAGCATTAGCCTAACACGACGCGCCCATTTTTGCCGCCCGCCGACCACGCCGCTGAAGACGAGTGCCACAGGCTCCGCAAGCAGCAGCCACATCGTCGCGCCCAAGCCGAACGGTTCGGCCAACAGTCCCAGTCCAAACGGAATCAGCGCGGCGACGAAGCCGGTTACGTTATGCAACGGGATGACCGAGCAGGTCGCTGTCTGGTCGGTCTCGTCGGCGATCAGTTCATGAAAAGATTGAACCACGAAACCACACGGAGCAGCACGAAGATTGCGATCTCTATTAGTGTTGCTTCGTGTGGTTTCGTGGTTTATGCGTTTGCCGTCGAGACCGGAAAGACTTTGTATTTGGTCTTATAACTCTGCGACGCTGAGTTGCATGTCCGCGTGTTGCCAAGCGCGCGTGAACTCTTGCTCGACCTGCTGCGCTTCGCGCGTCTTGCCTTGCGCTTTCAGACTCTCGCGCAGGCCGAAGAGCGAGCGACCGCTATGCGGGTGTTGCACGAGGTCAGCGCGAAAGATTTGTTCGGCTTCCACGGCGTTGCCCGCGCGCAACAACGCGCCGCCGAGCGACTCGCGCGTCGGGAGAAACCACGCGGGCGGTTCGTCATAAGCGAGCGCGTCTTCATCCATCACCGCTTGGCGCAGCAACGCAAGGCCAGTCTTGTTGTCTTGCTTGGCGAGCGCGATCCGCGCGCCGAGCACGTCGCTGGCGATGCGCAATACGGACTGCGCAGGGTTGAGACCGAACGAGGCGTCGGCGGGAATGGTCTTGACCACGTCGGCGAACATGCGTTGCTCGTTGTCTGCGTCTGCAAGCCGACCGTTGGCGACATCGGCGACGCCGCGTGCGAAGTGCCAGAGCGCAACTGTGATCGGCATCTCACGCGCGGGCTGTGGCAGTTTCATGATCTCGTCCCAACGCCGGAAGCGGACAAGCACGAGCGTCGAGGTCGGCATGAAGCTTTCGAGCATCGGCATCTCTTTGACGGCCGGCGCGACATTGGTTTCGAGCCTGTGCGCGGCGGCGATGGCATCCGCATAACGCCCCGCCATCGTCTCGGCGATGCACTCGAAGTGCAGATTGTGGTTGTAGTACATCAACGGGTACATGCCCTGCCCGCCGCGACTCTTGATGTAAGCCTCGTCGGCGCGGGCTGCGTCGCGGTTGCTGCGCGCGGCTGCTTCATAATCGCCCGTGCGCTCGTAGATGTGCGCGGGCATGTGGACCAGATGGCCGGCGGCGGGCACTTGCGCGGGTAGTTTGGCGACGTAAGGCAACGCCCGCTCAGGATGCGGCGACGCTTCGACGGCGTGAATGTAGTAATGGATCGCGCCGATGTGTTTGGGATCGCGCTTCAAGACGGATTCGAGCACGGCGATGGTCTCTTCCGTGCCTTCGGCCGGACGCCCGTCCGCCG
The DNA here is from genome assembly GCA_003223935.1 of Acidobacteriota bacterium. Lineage (GTDB taxonomy): Bacteria > Acidobacteriota > Blastocatellia > Pyrinomonadales > Pyrinomonadaceae > QHXQ01. Next base: position 45,855 of record QHXQ01000068.1, read on the forward strand.
TCCAGAGTTGCCAAGGGCGCAAGTCCATCGCGCTCTCGGCGTAGAGCGTCGCGACATCCAAGTCGTTCGGGAAGCGTCTGACCAACGCGCCCATAGCGTTCTTGTAATCAACCGCGAGTTTCTTTAGATCAACCTTCGGATCGTTTGAGTAACGCTTGGCCAGCGCCTCGATGTATGCGCGTTCGTTTTCGGGTGCGTGCGGCGAAAGCGCGAGCGCTTTCTGTTCAGCCTCGTATGCAGCCTTCTCACGCTCTGGATCGACATCAAGATTGATGTTCGGCCCCAGCGCATAAGCGATGCCCCAGTAAGCCATCGCCATCTGCGGGTCGAGTGCGGCGGCGCGACGGAACGAACGCACGGCCTCTTCATGATTGAAGGCATAGACGAGCGTCAGGCCCTGATCGAAGAAACGTTGTGCTTCAGGATTCTTAGTCGAGACCGGATGATGGAGCGAACCAAGCCCGGACAGCAACGACGCAGCTTCACTCGGCTTGTGCATCCCGGCCATCTGTTGCTGCGCGCACACAACGGCCGCGAGCGCAAGCAGATATGCAAGTGCGGATAGCAGACGTTTCATCTCACACGCCTCCTGCTGGTGTTACTCGTTGACCTTAAGCACTGCAAGGAAAGCTTCTTGTGGAATCTCGACGCGGCCGACGCGCTTCATGCGCTTCTTGCCCTCTTTCTGTTTTTCGAGCAGCTTGCGCTTGCGTGTGATGTCGCCGCCGTAGCATTTGGCGAGCACGTTTTTGCCGAGCGCCTTGACGGTCTCGCGCGCGATCACTTTGTTGCCGATGGCGGCTTGGATCGGGACTTCAAAGAGTTGGCGCGGGATCAGTTGGCGCATCTTCTCGGCGAGCAGGCGGCCGCGCGCTTGTGCGTTCTCGCGGTGGACGATGATCGAGAGCGCGTCAACGGGTTCGCCTGCGACCATCAGATCGAGCTTGACGAGATCGCTCTCCCAATAATCCGTGAAGTGATAATCGAGTGAAGCGTAACCGCGCGAGACGGATTTGAGCCGATCATAAAAATCGAGCACGATCTCGTTCAAGGGCAGTTCATAGACGAGCATCACGCGCTTCTCGGCGATGTACTCGAACTTTTTCTGCACGCCGCGCTTCTCTTCGAGCAAAGGCAAGATGCCGCCGAGGTATTCGTCGGAAGAGAGGATGGTCGCTTCGATGACCGGCTCTTCGATCTTGGCGATGCGGACGGCGTCGGGCATCTTCGCGGGCGAGTCAACTTCGATCACTTCGCCGTCGGTCGTCGTCACGCGATAGCGCACGCCCGGCGCGGTCGTGATCAGATCGAGATTGAACTCGCGCTCAAGTCGCTCTTGCACGATCTCCATGTGCAGCAGGCCGAGGAAGCCGCAACGGAAACCGAAGCCGAGCGCGACCGAAGATTCCGGCTCGTAGAAGAACGAAGCATCGTTCAAGCGCAGCTTGTCGAGCGCGTCGCGCAGTTCTTCATATTGATTCGCTTCGACCGGGTAGAGACCGGCGAAGACCATCGGCTTGATCTGTTGAAAGCCGGGGAAGGGTTGCCGCGTCGGGCGCGCAGCCTCTGTGATCGTGTCGCCGATCTGCACGTCGGCGACCGTCTTGATCGAAGCTGTTAAGAAGCCAACCTCGCCGACGCCCAGTTCGTCAATCGGCGTCGGGCGTGGACGATTGACGCCGATGGTCTCGACGTAATACTCGCGGCCCGTATTGAAGAAACGAATCTTCATGCCGGGCTTGAGCCGCCCGTCAATGATGCGAAAGAGCACGATGACGCCGCGATAAGAGTCGTACCACGAATCGAAGATGAGCGCCTTCAAGGGCGCGTCCATGTCGCCCTTGGGCGACGGCACATCGCGCACGATCGCTTCGAGCACATCGCTGACGCCCAAGCCGGTCTTCGCGCTCGTGAACACAGCGTTGTGCGTCTCAAGCCCGATGACGTGCTCGATCTGTTCGATGGCCTTTTCGGGTTCTGCGCCCGGCAGATCGATCTTGTTGATGACCGGGATCAACTCCAGATTATGCTCAATCGCTAAGTAAGTGTTCGCCAGCGTCTGCGCCTCGACGCCTTGTGAGGCGTCAACGACAAGGAGCGCGCCCTCGCATGCAGACAGCGAGCGCGAGACTTCATACGTGAAATCCACATGCCCCGGCGTGTCGATCAGATTCAACACATAGGCCTGCCCATCCTGCGCACGATAATCCAGACGCACGGCGTGCGCCTTAATCGTGATGCCGCGCTCACGCTCCAAGTCCATGTCATCAAGCACCTGCTCGGACATCTCTCGTTCTGAGAGCGCGCCCGTCAACTGAAGCAGGCGGTCGGCCAGCGTGGACTTGCCATGATCGATGTGCGCGATGATCGAGAAATTTCTGATGCGTTCGGGATTCATTAGCTGACTATAAACTCTATTCTGAAATTCGCTCTTAACATAACAAAACGGGCGCGAAACCGCACGCGCGCGCCCGTTTCGTTGCGATCCGCTAGTCGGAGCTTTATGGCTTCTGGTAATTGTCTAAAAATTTGCCGATGAAGTTGCCCTCTTCCGTGCCGTCGGGTTTGGTGATCGTCCAGTCGAGCAGTTCGCTTTCGGGAAAACTATATGCGTCGCCCTCTTTGTAGCCGACGACGGTTGTGATCTCGTTGGCGATTCTGCCTTTGATGATGCCGTCTTTGATCTCTTGCACGACGATGAAGACCTGCTCGAAGTGGCCCTCTTTGTCGTGCAGGCGGGTGGTGATGAAGAAACTATGTTTGGGCGGCAGACCGGCGAGGAAGCGCTTCTTGGCTTCGGGATAGGTCTGCTTGGCCTTTTCAATGTACGGCTTGATTGCTGCTTCGATCTGGGCGACCTCGTCTTGCGACCCGGCGTGCACAGGCTTATCAGGCGGCGCGTTGGGCGCAAGTTGCCCATTATTGCTGTTGCTGTTCTGGCCCAAGCCCACGACGGCACCGACGCAGAGCGCCGCGAGCAGGAGTGCAGGACGAATTAGATGACGCATGTTGATTCCTTTCACAGCGTGACTGGGGCATTGCGACTGGCTCTCAAGTCGCGTCGCGCGCGAGCATGGCTGCGCCGACTGCGACGGCATCGGCGGCGAGTTGGGCGGCGACGATCTGGGTGGCCTCGAAGCAGGGTTGGAAGGAGCGTTTGCCGGCTTCGCGGATGATGGGCTGAAGGATCAGATCGCCTGCATCCATGATCGTGCCGCCGAGGACGATGCGTTCGACGTTCAAGAGGTTGATGACGGTGGCGACGGCTGTGCCGATGGAGCGACCCGTGCGTTCGAGCATGAGGAGTGCGAAGTCGTCGCCGTTGTTGGCCTCGTGGGCGATGTCTGCGGCGGTGAAATCTTTCGTCATGCCGAGCCGCGAAAGTGAAGACGTGCTGTCACGCAACAGACGCTCGTGTGTGCGGCGGACGATGTTCGGCGCAGACGCGACCGTCTCCAGACAACCGACGTTGCCGCACGTGCACAGGATACCTTCGGGGTCAATCGTGATGTGGCCGACCTCGCCTGCGAACCCGGAAGCGCCGCGCCAGAGCCGACCGTCGAGGATGAGCGCGCCGCCGATGCCTGTGCCGATGGTGATGTAGAAGAGATTGCGGCTGCCGCGCCCCGCGCCTGCGACATACTCGCCGTAAGCGGCCGCATTCGCGTCGTTCTCAAACGTGACGGGCAGCCCCGTCGCCTGCTGAAGTTCCGCGCGCAAGTCGCCGCGCACGACCGCAGGCAGATCGGTCGAGACGACGACGCGCCCAGTCTCCGGGTTCACGAGTCCGGGCACGCCGATGCCGAGCGCCGCAATCGAGGCGGGCGTGTCGCGCAGTTCACTCACGACATGCGCCACCTGCGCGCCGACGGCGTTCGGCTCAAGCGCCGCCTCGCGGCGTGCGGCGACTTCACCCGTCGTCGTCACGAGCGCGGCCCTGAGGGTCGCGCCGGAAATGTCAACGCCGAGATAATGAACTGGTGTGGCTGTGCTGGTCATGGCTTCGTTCTCCAGACGTGGGCGCGTATGTCCGCTCAGGTAGGTTGCGGCGAAAATCGTAACAAAGGGGTGCGGGGCTGTCAAACAGGTCGTTCTGCGTGTAGAATGAAACACCGAAATAAAGATTGTCCGTTGGTATTTGATATTGGTTATTTGTGCTTGGCTGCGACGCAACTTGAGCAAATAACAAATAACCAATATCAACTGATTACGGACAACGGACGGCTGCCAGTCTTTTTATGAACATTCGCTCGATCCTGTTGCCGACAGATTTCAGCGAGTGCGCTGAGTCGGCGCTACCCTATGCGGTGCAGATGGCGCGGACGACGCATGCGCGGCTCATCTGTCTGCACGTGGTCGAGCCGATGATGCCGCCGGTCGGCTATGCGCCGGTGGCTGAGCCGCTGCCGGCTGTGGACATCAGCGAGCAGTTACAGCAATCAGCCGAGCGCGAGTTGCCGAAGTTGGCCGAGCGCGAAGAGTGCGCCGGACTTGAAGTGGAAGAGGTGATCGCACACGGCGAGGCAGCCGCGGAGATCGTGCGCGTTGCACGCGAACGCGACGTTGACCTGATTGTCATCTCTTCGCACGGGCGCACGGGATTGGGGCGCATGCTCTTCGGCTCAACGGCCGAATCGGTCGTGCGCCACGCACACTGTCCCGTGCTCGTGGTCAAACCAAAAGACAGTAGGCAGTAGGCAGTAAGCAGTTAAAAACAAACTGCTTTTACTGCCTACTGCTTACTGCCTACTGCCTACTAGAATTCATGAACGGCCATTTTTTCTACGAACTGGTCGCGCAGTACGGCCTCTATGCGGTTTTCTTCCTCGCCATGATCGAGGGGGATATTACGCTGTTGCTGGCGGGCGTGTTGGCGCACGGCGCGTTCTTCGGCGACTACAGTTTTTTGAAGGTGCTATGCGCGGGCACGGCGGGCGGGCTGACGGGCGATCAGATCGCGTATGTGATGGGGCGCGGGTTTCGTTCGCGCGTGCGTGATTATCGTTTCTATCGTGCGGCGCGCCCGCGCATCGAGCGTTTGACGGGCACGTTCGGGCCGCTCGCGATCTTTCTCTCGAAGTACGTCTATGGTCTGCGCACTGCGACCTGCGTCTTCTACGGCGTGGCGAAGATGCGTTACACGCGCTTTCTGCCGATCACTTTGCTCAGTTGCTTCGCTTGGGTCTTTTTGTTGAGCGGCGCAGGTTATTTCTTCCACAGCATCGTCACCAACTTCATCGGCGATTTTCAACGGCTCGGCAAACTGCTGCTCGTCATCGTCGTCTGCGGCATCGCTGCGTTCTACTTAGCCGAACGCTACTGGCTCTCGCCGCGCGTTGAAGAGGCCGACCCGGAGCGCGTCCACGAACTCGAACAGGCCGCGCAAGTGCGTCTGCACGAACTCGGCGCGGAGATCAAAGAACACTTACCCGCCCCGCTCGCCCGGCGCACCAAAGAGACCAAACAGAAGCGCGCGGGCCACGCGGGAGAAAGAGACTGAAAAGAAACGATGAACGCGGAATGATGAACGATGAAGTAATAATTGTTCATCGTTCTGCGTTCATCGTTCATCGTTATGCTTATCGAGTCCATTGCGCCGACGCGGGTTGATCTGGCGGGCGGGACGATTGATATTTGGCCGCTGTACCTGTTTCATCCCGGCGCGGCGACGGTAAACTTCGGCGTCTCGCTGTGGGCGCGTTGCCGGATTGAGACACGCATGGATGATCGCGTGATCTTAGAGTCGCGTGATCGCGGGTTGTCGTTTGAGACGACTCTTGCCGGCCTCCCTGAGTTGGTGCACGAAGAGCGGCTTGAGTTGATCTCGAAGCTGGTGCATTTCTTCAAGCCCACTGTGGGCTTTCAGCTCGTGGCGGAATCGGCCGCGCCAGCCGGTTCGGGTCTTGGCGGATCGAGCGCGTTGGCGATTGCGTGCATCGGCGCGCTCAATCGGCTGGTCGGCGAACGTTATCCGCGCAGCAAGTACATCATTATCGCGGCCAACATCGAGACGGCCGTGATCCGCGTGCCCGCAGGTTTTCAGGATTACTACGGCGCGTTCTACGGCAGCGCGAACTGCATTCATTGGCGCGCCGACGGCATCGAGCGCGAGGCTTTGCAGATCGACGCCGCCGCGCTTGAACGGCGCATCGCCATCTGTTACACGGGTGAGCCGCGCATGTCAGGCATCAACAACTGGGAGATGTTCAAGACGCATATTGACGGCGACCGCACGATCTATGAACTCTTCGACGGCATCCGCGACTCGGCCCTGCGCATGCGTGCCGCACTCATCAGTAACGATTGGGACGAAGTGCGCGCTGTGATGCAAGCGGCTTATCCGAACCGCAAACGACTTGCGCCCAATATCACGACGCCGCATATGGAGGCGCTCGTCGAGAAGGCTCTCAATAACGGCGCGGAAGCCGCCAAGGTCTGCGGCGCGGGCGGCGGCGGCTGCATCGCGTTTCTTTGCGCCGAAGGCCGGCGCGCCGATGTCGAGCGTGCGCTCAATGCGGAAGCGGACGTGCAGATGCTCAAGTGGAATTTTGCGCCTGAAGGTTTGGTCGTGCGCGAGCGTTGAAGACTATTGCAGTGCAGCTTTGCCTCGTGTTGATGCACAAAGCAAAGCGCATGAGATTTCCGAGCAGTCTCACGCGCTTTGCCCCCTACGCCTCAAGTGCCCGTGTGCTTTGGAGTTCACTTGGCGGCGAGCAGTTTCACGTCCACTTGCTGCGGCTTGTTGCCGCCGAGTTGCATCTCACGCTCGGCGCGCGATCTCTTGATCTCTAAGCCGGAGCGATCAGCCGGTGTCCAGACTTGCGCGAGAAAATAGTCTGCGCCGTAGCGGTTGAAGACGAGCCGGCCCGTCTCCGACACTTGCGGCGCTTCGACCGCTAACATCTGCACGATCTTAGTAGTATGCCCGTCGTTCGACTTAAGCATGATCGTCCGCAGATTGGAGTCCGGAAAGACGAAGCTGATCGTGTAAGCGCCAGCGGGCAACGTCTGCCGGCCGATTTGGAAATCGAAGGGGATGTTGGCCTTCAACGGGTTGTTACGGGTCTGCGCTTGCGCGCCGACGCAAGCGAGCAGCACGAACAGACTCAACGTGGTGACGGTTCTCAGTGTTTGCTTTCTCATGATGGCCTCCTTAACTCAAGTTACTGTATGGCGGTTCTTCTTGCCGCCGGATTAGATTTTTACGTCCTGACTTTCGCGGCAACGCGCGCTGCGTTGCGCCCGTTCGGGAAGTTGCTTGCTTCCCTGCTACCTGTTAATGCGCCGCCGCCCGATAAATTCCCTCACGCCGGAGAAAAATTTTGCGGTAGAATTTTCCAATACATTAAGGGCCTCACCGTAGAGCGATGAACCTGTGGGCACGCGCATCATTCAGCTTGCCGTGCCGTGTGCGTTTAAGAGGGCCGTGATGCAGGGCGAGAGCGTCACCCAACTACTGCTTGAGTGGAGCGACGGCGATAAGGCGGCGCTCGACGAGCTTCTGCCGCTCGTCTATGACGAGTTGCACAGGTTGGCTAATGCTTATCTGCGCCGCGAGCGCGCCAACCACACGCTCCAACCGACGGCGCTCGTCAATGAAGCTTACATGCGGCTCGTCGAACAGCAGCACGTGCGTTGGCAAAACCGCGCGCAATTCTTCGGCATCGCGGCGAACTTGATGCGCCAGATTCTAGTTGACCACGCGCGCCAGCGCATGGCGGCAAAACGCGGCGGCCCCGATCAGCACAGGCTCTCGCTCACGCAAGCCGAGCGCGTGATCAACCGGGCGGAGGTTGACGTGCTCGCGCTCAACGAGGCGTTGAACAAGTTGACGGAGTTCGACGCGCAGCAAGGGCGGATCGTCGAGTTGAAATTCTTCGCCGGGCTGACCATTGAAGAGATCGTGGAAGTGTTGGGCATATCGCACGCGACCATCGAACGCGAATGGAAACTCGCGCGCGCGTGGCTGCGCCGCGAATTATCCGCTTGACCTCGACCTGCTCCAATTGAGGGAATCCGGCCGCAGCTTCCGCACTAAATGTAGCGGTCAATCTTGCTTTCAAGAGGTCATAGCCGTTATGACGCCCGAACGCTGGCAACAGGTAAAAGAGCTTTTTCACGCGGCGCTGGCGCGCGAGCCGAAGTTTCGCTCCGACTTTCTCGTCAAGGCGTGCGGCGCAGACCAATCGTTGCGCGCGGAGGTCGAATCTTTGATCTCTTCGCACGAAGAGGAAGGCAGCTTCATTGATTCGCCGGCCTTTGCGGCGGCGGCCGATCTGCTTGCGGCCGAAGCGGTCGAGTTGCAAGCGGAGCAACAGTTCGGCGCTTATGAGATCGTCGCGCCGATAGGCCGTGGTGGCATGGGCGAAGTCTATCTGGCCGCAGACAGACGATTGGGCCGCAAGGTCGCTTTGAAATTGCTGCCCGCTTCGTTCACGCGCAACACAGATCGCTTACGCCGCTTCGAGCAGGAGGCGCGCGCCGCCTCGGCCCTCAATCATCCGAACATTCTGACCATCTACGAAATCGGCGAAGTGGCGGGCACGCACTTCATCGCCACCGAGTTCATCGAAGGCGAGACGCTGCGCCAGTATCTTAGACACGCACAGCTTGATGCGGACGAAGCGCTGCGCATCGCAGTTCAGATCACGGACGCGCTCGCCGCCGCGCACACGGCCGGCATCATCCACCGCGACATCAAGCCAGAGAACATCATGCTCAGACCGGACGGCTACGTGAAGGTCTTAGATTTCGGGCTGGCTAAATTGTCTGAAGCCCAACTAACGCACAACTCCGACTCGGAAGCGCCGACGCTTGGGCTGGTCAATACCAATCCCGGCATGGTCATGGGCACGGTCAACTATATGTCGCCGGAGCAGGCGCGCGGGCAAGAGGTTGATGCGCGCACAGACATCTGGAGTCTCGGCGTTGTGCTCTACGAGTGCGTGACCGGGCGCGAGCCGTTCGCGGGTGCGACGCCTTCGGACACGCTCGCGCACATCTTGCAGAACGAACCGCCGCCGCTCGCGCTTCTTCTACCCGATGTGTCGCCGGAGTTGGAGCGCATCATCACGAAAGCACTGCGCAAGGATCGCGAGGAGCGTTATCAGGTCGTCAAAGACCTGCTGCTCGATCTGAAGAGCCTCAAGCAAGAACTTGAGTTCGCCGCCAAGCTTGAGCGTGCGGGCGCGCCCAATCTGCGCGGCGCAAGCGGGGCGCGCGGCGCGCGCGCAAGTCAACAAACGGATGACGCGAACGCGCATGCGTCCGCGCGCACAGATGAGCTGGCAGAGGCTCGAATTACGGCGCGCGTTAAGCCGGCGTTGGGCTGGATGAATAGCGGCAAGCGTTGGCCCGTGCTCGCGCTCATCGTGCTCGTTGTTGTGGGGCTGACTTTCGGGCTATACAAGTTTCTGGGGCGCAAGCAAGTTATACCGAATTGCGAAACAAAATAAGGTGACTCATCGCTTGGGCCACCAGTGATAGTTCGTTAAGGCTGAGATTTGTTCAGCACTGATTTTTTGACAACGTGAACAAAC
>QHXQ01000028.1 GCA_003223935.1 Acidobacteriota bacterium
CCGACGATCCGGCAAAGATCGCAGAGAGATTCAGAACCTCTGAAGATGAGGTTCTTATGTGGCGAGAAAGAAGAAGTTTTCCGACTGCTGCTCAGATTGTAAATTCAGGGTCAAACTTCAACATATCGCTTTTTTGGTTGCTTACGGGACAAGGCTCAAAGACCGATCCGCCGCAAGAATTCAGAGACGACCCGGCAAATTCCATCGCTTTTTATGCTGAATACTCTTTAAGGATAAACAGGAAGGTTGGAATTATTATAGACTTTCCCACTTTGCCCGTGACCCTAGAGCGCCACAGATTTGAGATTGATTTTGGCAGTCTCATAATCTCCTACATACATCGAGCTATTGATGCCCGGCTCGGTACAGTTAACCCGCTAGATAAGTTCTTAGAAAGAGTAACTATCGATCCGGAAGTAGTAGAAGTTGACGTAAACTTGCCTGATGAGACGCCACAGCAGCGGGATGCTCGGCTCGCAGAATCACGAACGAAACAGGGAGGAGCGAATGCAACCAAACGCAACAAGCGCGGAAGTCGTTGAACTAATCGAAGTCCCACATATCTCAGAGATCGGCGCAGGCACATCCGTTGAATACCTGCCCTTCGTCCGCAAGCGCAAAATCCGCCCGGTCAAAGGGGCACGCACCTTCGACCGCTTCATCTCCACCCGCATCGCTGGCGACTCCCTGCACGACGATGGCATTTTCGACGGCGACTATGCGATCTGCCGTCTCAACTTTGAGATCGAAGAGCTAACCAACGGTCGGCTGGTCGTCATCCGCACGCCTGTCGGTCTGCTTATGAAGCACTTCTATCTCGCACCAAACGCCCGCGTCCGGCTCGCCTCTGCGAACCCCGACTACCCCGATCTCTTCTTCGACATTGAAGACGTAGAAATCCAAGCTATCGTCGTTCGTACTGAACGGGAATGGTAAATTGGAGGAAGCGGTCATGAGTCTCACAAGCTCCGACAGCCTCGCCACTCTCCCGCCGCAAGTTCAGACCGCCACATCACCGCCGAACACACAGGCGGTCGCACCCAAACCATCAATCGCGCCTACAGCACCGCCTGCGCCTAGCTATACTTACCCTGCTATAGATATTTCCAGCGCGAAGCCCTACACCATAATTGCCGCCAAAGACACCAGTGTTGGTAATCGAAAAAGAAAAGAGATCAAAATCATCTCATCTGCCGCGAGCAGAGACGAGCGAGCGCACACCGCCATGAAAGCGGCGATTGAGACTCAACAGCAGTTCGGTCTCGATTTCGTTGAAGTGTGGCTTGAACCCTCGCCCCTCATAATGGGCGCAGGATACCAATACGCTATCGCGCGCTACGCCCCTGATGGTCAGGGCTACTCTCCACCACAGCAATTGACTTGGGAAGTTCAGGCTTCCGACCAGCAGGTTTCCAAACAAGCACCCGCCATAGGTGAGTTATGGTTTCAAAACAGAGATTCTTTCCAAACCAGTGACGGACTCACTGACGAGCCGCGTCTTGAAGCTTTTATTTCTAAGAAGCTCGGCATCCCTAAAGCCCAAGTCAATCTCGACCAGCTTCAACTCATAATACTCACAAGAAAACCTTATCCCCCCAACTTCAAATGAAATTCTCAGCTTTTCCAGAGCTACCCGCGCTAACTTTAATTTTTGCCTTGGCGGTTGCGTCTTGCGGTGAAAGCTTGAACGAGCGTCTCTTAAAAGCTGCGGCCGACGGCAACACAGCCGAAGTTAAAACCCTGCTTAATAATGGCGCTTACGTGAACTACCGACAGGGATGCAGAACGCCATTATTGAACGCTGTAATCGGAAATCACTCTGACACTGTAGCGGCTCTGATGAAAGCCGGCGCAAATGATAACGAGCGAGACTGTGACGGAAAATCCCCCCTCTTAATTGCTGCGCAACATAACTATTCGGATGTCAGGGATATGATACTAAGACACGGAGAGCCGGTCTGGACACCGACACCGACAGTCTACGCAACCTTAAAACCAGCATCCGCCCAAATCGAACTTAACAAGCAGCTATTCTCCCTGATTGACAATATAGTTGCGACCGATGGTGGCGAGAAGGAAGACCCTGCAAATGTCGAAGCTGCCAAAAAACTCGTACTGCAAGGCGCGGATGTTAATGCCAGAGACATTGGCCAGACTCCGCTTATTAGGGCTGCACAGAATGGTCATATTAAGGTAATGAGGGCGCTGCTGGAGCACGGCGCGGATGTCAATGCACAGGATGATCGAGGAGAAACAGCCCTAATGATCGCTGCCGGGGAGACCGACCCTGACATGGTACGTCTCCTGCTCTCCAAAGGGGCCGTGGTAAATCTCAAAGACAAAAGTGGCTCACCGCTTGGACTGGCTCTGAAATGATCGGTGGAAGCCACGACCCACGATACGCCGAGATGAGAAGGCTGCTGAAGCGGGCTGGGGCTAACTGATCAGGAATGCTGTTTAGTAAATGATATGCAAACGCCCGGCTCAAACCGGGCGCATTTAGCAAACAATATGAAAATCGCGCAGCGCGCGCAAAAATTTCTATCCGCCTTTATTTATTATCACTTAGCCCCTCCTCCCGCATCTATGTCCCACCATGCCCCGTTTAGTAAACGATCTGCAAAGGTACAGCTGCCTGCGCCGCGTTTACTAAACACCGACGCTGTAAGCTTTCTCATACGCCTTTACACATCTCTCACTAAACGAAATAAATCCTTGCTCTCCCTGTAACATATAACGTGATAATAAGCAATCATCTTTCATTGTGAACGCAGGCAAGCTAAAGGAGAGCGGATTGGTGGAGACAAGAGAACTTGGTCGCAGCGGCTTGCGCGTCTCGGCGTTGGGCTTGGGCTGCATGGGCATGTCGGAGTTTTATGGCGAGCGCAACGATGCGGAATCCATCGCCACAATTCAGCACGCGCTCGACTCAGGCATCAACTTCCTTGACACCGCAGACATGTACGGCGTCGGGCATAACGAAGAGTTGGTCGGGCAAGCGATCAAAGACAGACGCGATGTGGTTGTGCTGGCGACCAAGTTCGGCAACGTGCGCGGCGCGGACGGCAGCTTTCTCGGCGTCAACGGCAGATCTGAGTATGTGCGCTCGGCTTGTGAAGCGTCGTTGCGGCGGCTGGGTGTGGAGGTGATCGATCTTTACTATCAACACCGCGTTGACCCGAAGACGCCGATTGAAGAGACGGTCGGCGCGATGGCGCGTCTGGTCGAAGCAGGGAAAGTGCGTTTCTTAGGTCTCTCCGAAGCGTCAGCCGAGACGATACGGCGCGCGCACGCCATCCATCCGATTGCGGCCTTGCAGAGCGAGTACAGCCTTTGGACGCGCGATGTAGAGGCCGAGATTCTGCCCGCGTGTCGTGAGCTTGGCATCGGGTTCGTCGCGTATAGCCCGCTCGGTCGCGGCTTCCTGACCGGCCAATTTCAAAAGCCCGAAGACTTGCCAGAGAACGATCGCCGGCGCATGTTCCCGCGCTTTCAGGATGAGAACTTTCAACGCAACTTGCGGCTCGTCGAACGTGTGCAAGAGATCGCCGCGCGGAAAGGTTGTACGCCTGCGCAACTCGCGCTTGCATGGGTACTCGCGCAAGGCAAGGATATCGTGCCCATTCCGGGCACGAAGCGGCGAAAGTATTTGGACGAGAACGTGCAGGCTGTTGAAGTTGAACTCAACCCCGAAGACTTGACGCGCATCAACGAGGTCGCGCGCCCTGAAGCCGTCGCGGGCACGCGCTACCCGGAAACAGGCATGAGCGCCGTCAATCGTTGAACTCTATCAATTGCTGATCTCTATTCGTTGCGCTCTTGTTCTTCCCAACGCGCAACCGTTTCGTAGGCGCGGCCTAAGATGGCGCGCGGGCGGGCGCCATCGGCTGGGCCGATGAAGCCTTCGCGCTCCATCGCGTCGAGAATCGCGGCGGCGCGCCCGTAGCCGATGCGCAGGCGACGTTGCAGCACGGACGTTGACGCGCGCTTCATCTCGACGCAGATGCGCAGGGCCTGCTCGAACAACTCGTCGTGCTCGCCGCCACCCGCTTCGTTGCCCGTCGTCTCTTCTTCCGACTGCGTGATCGTCTCGTCGTAGAGCGGCTGCCCCTGCGCCTTGACGTGCGCGACGATGCGCCCGATCTCCGACTCGTCCACGAACGCGCCGTGCACGCGCACAAGCCGCGACGTGCCGGGCGGCAGGAAGAGCATGTCGCCGCGCCCCAATAGTTGCTCCGCACCGTTCGCATCAATGATCGTGCGCGAGTCAACTTTGGATGAGACGCGGAAGGCGATGCGCGAAGGGAAATTTGCTTTGATGAGGCCCGTAATGACATCAACTGAGGGACGTTGTGTGGCGAGCACTAGATGTATGCCGACGGCGCGCGCCATCTGTGCGAGCCGCGTGATCGCTTCTTCGACTTCGTGCCCTGAGACCATCATCAGATCGGCCAACTCGTCAATGATGATGACGAGATAGGCGAGCGTCTGCCAAGGCTGCCCGTGATCGTCAAAGTCATCCACCATGTTGCGGCGTGCGATCTCTTGGTTGTAACCATCAATGTTCCTGACACCCCACTGCGCGAGTTGCTTGTAGCGCCGCTCCATCTCCGCCACCGCCCACTTCAAAGCGTAAGCCGCACGCTTCGGTTCGGTGATGATCGGCGTGGCGAGGTGCGGGATGTCTGCGTAGAGGCCCAACTCCAAACGCTTCGGATCGATCATGATGAACTTAACTTCATCGGGGCGCGACTTATAGATGATCGAGAGCACGATGGTGTTCAGACAGACAGACTTGCCTGTGCCGGTCGCGCCCGCGATCAAGAGATGCGGCATGCGCGCGAGATCGGCGACGTAGTTCAAGCCGTCAATCGTCTTGCCGAGTGCAAGCGTCAAGCGCGAAGGCGACTCTTGAAAATGGCGCGATTCAATCACTTCGCGCAGCATGATGTTGTCGCGCCGTTGATTCGGCACTTCGATGCCGACGTGCGCCTTGCCGGGCACGCGATCAATGCGAATTGATTCAGCCTTGAGCGCGAGACAGAGATCGTCAACCAGACCTGTGACGCGCGAATACTTGACGCCGGGATCGGGCTTGAACTCGTAGGTCGTCACAACGGGCCCCGGACAGATGTACTCGATGCGCCCTGTGACGTTGAACTCCCGACACTTCTCTGCGACGCGCGTGGCGAGATTGCGCAACTCTTCATCGGCCTGTTCGTGGCGCGGCGGCGCGGCATTGAGAAACTCGATGGGCGGCATGCGATAGTCGTTCATGATCGCAGCCAACTGCTCGGCGCGCCGGGCGGCGCGCGCAGCCTTGTCTTCGCGGGCCGCGTGCGCGTTCTCGTCCTCTTGATCTGTGCGCACGACCGACGCGGTCGCCACCATCTCTTCGATCTCTGCATCTTCATCTATCTGCGCGGCGGACGCAGCTTGATCGGTGGTGCTGCGCGCCGCACGTGTTGCTGCGCCGACGCCCGCGCCATTGGCTGATGCGGCCTGCGCCGTCGCTGCGCCGTTGCTCGCGGCTTGCGTGCGCGCGCGCCCGTTGGCGCGTGCTTCAGTCTGAGCACTCGCGGTTTGCGCCGTTGCTGCATCCGTCGCCGCTTCGTCGGTGTTCGCGCGCACGACGGGCTGCGCTCCGTTCGCTTCAGCGGCAGCCGCCGCACGTTGCATGGTCGAAGGTGCGGCTGTGCCTTCTGCCGTCTCAGTCTCGCGCATGAACTCGGCGACGCGATCCGCGCCCGACTTGGCGCGCGCGGCTTGCGCGGCGGCTTCGCGTTCAACGCGGGCGAGGCGACGTTGTTCGGCGCGTTGCTCGCGGAGTGTGCGCCGCGCAGCCCGCCATGCGCGGAAGCGTGCGGGCAGTGTGTGCAAGATATTGAAGCGCGTGCTAAACAATGCGGCGATACGCTCGAAGGCGCGCGCGAACGAGAAGTTGGTTGCGAGCAGCACGCCGGTCGCGGCGATGGCTGTGAGCAAGACGCTTGCGCCAACCGTGTGCAGCGCGCCCGCCAGCGTGTCGGCGATGAGCGTGCCCATCATGCCGCCCGCGCGGACGCGATGATCGAAGAGCAACGGAAAACTAAAGAGCGCGAGCAGAGACGAAGACGCAAGCAGGATCGTGACGAGGCCGACGACGCGCAGCAGCGGCGCGTGCAAGCGGCGCGTGCGGAAGCGTCGCCATGCGAGCGCGAACAATAGGAGCGGCAAAAGAAATGCGGCGAGGCCGAACGTCTGCAAG
Organism: Acidobacteriota bacterium; assembly: GCA_003223935.1. Taxonomy (GTDB): domain Bacteria; phylum Acidobacteriota; class Blastocatellia; order Pyrinomonadales; family Pyrinomonadaceae; genus QHXQ01. The sequence continues at coordinate 6,248 of QHXQ01000028.1, forward strand.
AGCGCGTCGGAGACATAAGCGCCGGCGGGGCCGACCAAGTTGTGCGTCGCCGTTGTGCCCGTCGAGTTCAGCGAGTTGTCGTTCGGATTGAAGAAGACGAGACACAAGAGCAACAGCACGCCCAAAGCGAAGAGCGCGATGGCGACGATCTCATTGAGCCGCGTGTTGCGCGGCGCGAGCGTCCGCGCCCGCGCGTCCGTCTGTGTTGTGGCCATAAAAAACGCTTTACACCTCGTGCCGTTTCTTTGCTAGCAGGTACGCCTTGATGAAATCGTCTATGTCGCCATTGAGCACGGCGTCCACGTCGCCGCGTTCAAGTTTGGTGCGTGCGTCTTTGACGAGCCGGTAGGGCGCGAGCACATAGTTTCTGATCTGCGAGCCGAAGGAGATGTCGGCCTTGTTGGCTTCGAGCGCGCTGGTTTCGGCACGTCGTTTTTCGAGTTCGAGTTCGTAAAGCCGCGAGCGCAAGATTTGCATCGCCACCGCGCGGTTCTGATGTTGCGAGCGTTGGTTCTGACAGGTGACGACGATGCCGGTCGGGAAGTGCGTGATACGCACGGCCGAGTCGGTCGTGTTGATGTGTTGCCCGCCTGCGCCGGTCGCGCGAAACGTGTCCACGCGCAAATCCTTCTCGTTGATCTCAACCTCTATGTTCTCGTCAATCTCAGGCGAGACGAAGAGCGAAGCAAACGACGTGTGCCGGCGCGCCGCTTGATCGAACGGCGAGATGCGCACGAGCCGATGGACACCCGCCTCAGCCGACAAGAGACCATAAGCATATTCGCCTTCGACGCGAAACGTCGTGCTCTTCAAGCCCGCCTCTTCGCCCGGTTGATATTCGAGCACTTCGGTCTTGAAGCCGCGCCGCTCGGCCCATTTGAGATACATGCGCAAGAGCATCTCGGCCCAGTCCTGCGATTCCGTGCCGCCCGCGCCCGGATGGATCGTGCAGATGGCATTGCGCACGTCGTTCTCGCCGGATAGGAGCATCTCCGTCTCGGCTTCTGCGACCTCGTGTTCGAGTCGTTCGAGCAACGCGCGCAGTTCCGTCAGACTTGCCTCGTCCTCCTCCGCGAATTCAAAGAGCACGCCTGCGTCCGCTATCTCAGACTCGAACTTGCGCTGCCGCCCGATCACGCGCTCCAGACGGCTGCGTTGCTGCAAAAGTTTTTGCGCCGCTTCTTGATCGCTCCAAAAATCCGGCGCGCTCGCCCGCGTCTCGATGCGCGCTAACTCGTCCTGCTTCGCCGCGACATCAAAGAAACCTCCCAAGCTGCTCGACGCGCGTCCGCAAGTCGTCAAAGCTCGCGCGCAAATCTTGAACTGATAACGTCTCGATCATTAAAACCTCCAAAGTTGTCCGTCATCCGTTGTCAGTTGTGCTTGTTTCGCCGTTACTCGTTTGTCCTTCATCATTCAACTCGCATAGCGAGTACGACGGACAACTGACCACTGACCACCGACAAAGAACAGAATACTCATGATGGCGCAACAGGCGACGAACAGATCGCCGTGTCGTGTGTAAAAAGTTTGGCCGTCAATGGCGCGCGTCACTGTCCACGTGCGCACGGCCGGCGCGAAGCTGTCGGTCGCGTCGAGCACTTCGCCGCGCGGCGTAATCAGTGCGCTGATGCCTGTGTTCGTCACGCGCAACACGGGGCGCTGGTTTTCAACGGCGCGAAAGACCGCGTTCGCCAAATGCTGGCGCAAGACCGGCGTGCGCCCAAGATAGCCATCGTTCGAGATGTTTACAAAAACATCTGCGCCTGCGCGTGCGAACGTGCGCGCGATGGACGGAAATGCCGACTCGAAACAGATAAAGACGCCGCCGCGCACATCGCCCAGAGGCATCAACGGGTACTTCGTGCCCGGCGTGAAATCGCCGACCATGCCGCGCAATAACCACGCGCCCGGAAACCAACGCGGCAACGGCACGTACTCGCCAAACGGCAGCAGGCGAATCTTATCATACTGCGCCGTGAGCCGACCCTCTTCATTCACCAACACCGCCGAATTATAAGCGCCGCCGGCCGGCGCAGGCTCAAGCGAATTGAACAGCACGGACGTATGCTGCGCGCGCGCGAACGCACCGACCCATTCACGAAACTCTTCGTCCTCCGCGTAAGTGAAATTCATCGGCGACTCCGGCCAGATGACGACGCGCGGCCTCGTCGCCGAACTGCGCACCAGTTGCGGCTCAGTTCCTTGCGCTATTGCCGCTTTGCCTGTGCGCGCCTGCGTCTCGTTCCACTCCTGCAAAGCAGCGGTGCTCAACGAGAGATGACGCGCGATGAGCGCATCGGTCTCTTCGGGCGCGCGCTCGAAACTGATGGGTACATTCGGTTGCACGGCGATGACGACTGTGGCGTCGGTTAGTGCGGCGCTGTTCGCGCGCGGTCTGCGTGCATCGAGCAGGACAGGCAACAAGATAATGAGCGCGACGATGGAGACAACGAGCAGCGATGTCAGCAGCGCGCGCGCCGTCCGCCGCAGCAACACGAAGGCGAGCGCAGCGTTCGTCGTCACAAGCAAAAAACTGATGGCATAGACGCCGCCCCAGCGCGCGGTTTGAATGAGTGCGGGCTGATAAGCCTGCGAGTAGCCGATGGCGTTCCAGAGTTGGCCGGTCACGCCGAGCCGCGCCCATTCAAGCGCGACCCAGATGAGCGGCGCGAGAAACAGTGTGCGTGCGCCCCAACGCGCACAGAGCCGCGCGACGACGAGTGCGAAGAGTGCAGGGAAGAGGCCGAGGATGAGCGCGCCCGGCACGAGGAGCAGAAAGGCGACGGGCGCAGGGAGATGACCGTAGTAGATCATCGAGTAGGTGAGCCACCAACAAGAGCCGTAGAAGAAGAGCGTGCCGGTCGTCCAACCAAGGATGAAACTCTGCGCCGCGCGCGGCCGACGTGTGATGGTTATAAGTAGCGGCACGAGGCCGACCCAAGCGAGCGGCCACAGGTTGAAATCTGGAAAGGCGGCGACGAGCAGCAGCGCGGAGAACAAGGCTGCGGCAAACTCTGCGCGCGTCGGCGCGGCAGCGCGTGTGAGCGCGAGCAAGCGCGCGCGGCCGCGCAAGGTCGGCGCATCGAGTGGCAATGCGTCCTGCACGCAGGAGAGTTTAACAGAGGGCGCGGCGGTGCGTCATCGCGCTGCGGCTGAACGCGCCGGAGTGTGGTCTTGTGCCGCGTGAAAATTTTTTTCGCGGGGTGCGAGATTCTCACCAAAATGCGACAAGGCTTAGACGATTTAGGGCAGAAAGACGGAAATTTGTCACCCGTCAAACGACAAGAATTGTCACTCTGACAACCCTAGTTGACCTGTTGTCAACGGCGGTTGACAGGGTTAAGGTCGAACACTGATGAGTGCGTGTTGGTGACACATCGTGATTGCAGTTAAATAAAGCCCCTAAAAGCGGGAGAACCCGGTAGGTCACCGGGTTCCTGATAGGTATGATATCTGATAGGGTCGCTCGGCGGGCGGCTGGCATAGCGGCAGGCTATGCTCAGAGAAGTGAAGGCGGCGGGGTCACGGTTCAACTGCTTCCGTGCTTGCCGCTGTCACTTAAAGCACACCGCGTGCCACGACGAAAATTACTTTTGGAAATCGAGCGCGATTAGTTGGCTGGCTGTAGCGAAGCGGACGGTGTGACCTTAGTCTGTTCGTGTGTGCGCTCGGCATGAGCGGGCGCGCGTTCGTCTGCGGCAGTCCAACGGCCGACGAAGATGCCGAGCGCGAAAAAGACGGCCGCGATGAGCAGCACAGCCAACAGGAGCACAGCCGGCCGGCGCTCGTCGCGCTGAAACTCTGCAAGCGCCGAATGGCGCGCGCCCGCAGCTTCTTCGTGTGCCTCTCTGCCCATGAGAGATAGCTGAACGCGGATGCGACCTTGCTGGTCTTAACCTTCCGCTTCGACTTCCAACAGATGCCCGCGCGCCCCGACGACACGCACGCGCCCGCGCGCAAGCTCGCCGCCTGAACGAACGCATGCGCGCCACAACTCGCCGTCAATCAACACCGCGCCCTCCGGCCGTAAAGCCTCTACGACCGAACCGACGCGACCCGTTAGATCAAACATGTGCGGCGCGCGCTTTTTGTGATGCGCGAGCGCTGCAAGCACCGCGAGCGCTAGCAGCAATACAACACTGAGTAGCACCAGAGCAAGGATGAAGGCGGAAGAATGGAAAGAAACGATGAACGCGGAACGATGCCCGATGAATGACAGACAACTGCTTTTCAATTCATCGTGCATCGTTCCGCGTGCGTCGTTTTCATTTCGCGCCGGTCTCAACTTGGCGTTGCAGGGCGATGGCTTCCTGATTGTTGGGGTCGAGTTGGATGGCGGCGCGGGCGTGCGCGAGAGCCTGCGCGCGGTCGCCACTTTCGAGGAAGATGCGCCCCAAGAGGATGTGCGCGTCTATGAGTTTCTGATCCGACCAGAAGAGCGCGGTCTTCAAGGAACTGACGGCGCGCGGCAGATCGCCGCGCCGTTGATAGATGCGCCCGATCATCAAGTGCGCCTCGGCGTTCATCGGCTCGATCATCAGCGCGCGGTTCAACTCCGAGAGCGCGTCGTCGTCGTTGCCCGCTTGATAAAGCTCCTTCGCTTTGGCGAGCGTGTCCTGCGCAGTGGTCGTATCATCCGGCCCCGGCGGCGGTGTTATGATCGTGATGAAGTCCAAGAGGTCGAACTTATAATTCAAACGGAGCGGCACTTCCGCGATGGATTGCGTCTTCTGCCATTCGGTCTGCGCCTTCGCGTATTCCGAAAAATAACGACGTGCTTCGTTGTCTGCGGCCGACGCCGGCTCGGTCTGGCCCGTGCGCTCTAGCGCCTTGGCGAAGACGAAGAGCGCGCCGCCGTCTCGCGGCGCTTGTGTGATGACGGCGCGGAGTTGATCGGCCGCGTCCGCATATTTGCCGGCGAGGAAGAGCGCGTAAGCGTAGTTGTAACGCACGTCCGGGTTGTCGGGCGCGGTGTTGCGCGCTTGCTCTAAGAAGTTGAGCGCCTGTTTGAGCAGACGTTCACGCTCGGCCGGCGCTTTCTCTGTGCGCGCAGCTTGCGCTGAGAGCGCGCCCGCGTTGTTGTAGATGCCTGTGAGCGGCACGTCTGTGGTGAGCGGCGCGAGCGTCGCCAGCGCGTTTTGTAGATCGTGCAGCCGCCAATAGGCGAGCGCGGCGTAGAAGCTCGCTTCGGCGAAGTGCGGGTCTTTCTTTTGCAGCTTCGTGTAGAACTCGACGGCCTTCTTCCAATCCTCTTGTTGATAATAAAGCTGACCCAACTCGAACGCCGCTTGCGGATAGACTGCGCCCGCGTTCACCTTCGCATACTCGCGCATCGCGTTCTGCAAATAGGCTGAGCGCTTCTCCTTGTCATCCGTCATGATGCCTTTGGCGTAGCTCTCGAAAGCGCGGCGCGGCACTTTCGTCGCTTGCTCCAGAATCTTATTTAGCGAGAAGGGCAGCGCCTTGTCGCGTTGGTAGAGAATCTGATAGGCGAGCGTGCCTTGCACCTTTTGCAGATTGCCGAGCGTGTCGCCGAAGTCGAAGGGTCGCCAGCCCCAACGCCCGTCAATCATGTCGCCCATCAACCGGCCTTCGTTGACGCTGATGACGCGCGCCGTGCCGTGCACGTTCGAGAGCGTCTTGTCGTCCTGATTCGGCGTCACGTCGTATGTGCCGAGCACGACCATCGTCGCTTTGGCTTCCTTCGCGATCTTGATCGCCGTCGCGCGCGAAGGCACGGCCGAGATCGGCAGGCGCAGGCGTTGATAGGTCAACTCGCGCTCGTCGGTCGAGATGACGGACAGGCCGGGCACGTTCAATAGCTCCGTCAACTCGTCCGCAAAACTCGCGCCGATCCAGTTGAACTCGCCCTTGTTAGATTGATTCTCGAACGGCAACACGATGACGACATCGTTGCCCCGCACCGTCTGCGTCTGCGCGCTTGATGCAGCGCCGAAGCATAAAAGGGCAAGCGCGATTGTTAGTAAGCTGGTTGTGCGTCTGAACATCACGGCAAATATCTCTTCAAGATTGAATAAAAACTTAGAGGCCGGCGGCGCGTCTTTAGAAACTGCAAGGCGGCGGCGGCCTCGTCTCACGATCCTTTGTGCCGGTGCGTCCGGCTTAATCCGTTAGCATACTCGCGCCAAAAGCAAACCCCGCGTTGCCTTAATAATTGAGCTTAGTTTGACACAACGAACAGATTCGGTGCAACCGATTCGCGGCGCGGCGGACGCTGTGGCGTGCAGCAATCTGCCGCAAAATCCGCCGGAAAATAGATGAATTTGCGGCTCGTCTCGTTGCTCAACGCACGGCTTTAACTTCTGCCTGCGCGCTCTCGCCAAGTACCTGCTCAATGGCTGCGACGACGCGCTCGACGGGCACGCGCCGGATACATTGCGCCACGCCAAACTCTTTGCACGTGTAACCCGGACACGGCGCGCACGCCATCTCTTCGCGCACGACCATGGCGGGCGCGTTCGTCCAAGGCCGCCAGTGCGCGACGTTCGACGAGCCGAAGATGACGACCGAAGGTGTCTTGACCGCCGCCGCGATATGCGCGATGCCGCTATCATTGCCGACGAACAGACGCGCACGCGCGCCGAGCGCGGTCACTTCGGGCAGAGACAGATCAGCGAAGGTTTGAATTGGCGCGGACGCAACGCGGCGTAAGTTGTTGACGACCTCTGTCTCCGGCGGCGCGGCGATGGCGACGGCCGGCAGTCCGCGCGCGTGCAGGACTTCGACGACGCGCGCAAAGTTCTCCGTCGCCCATTGCTTCGAGTCGAACGCGGCGGCCGGATGGACGAGTGCGAACGGCGCAGACGCATCAATGCCTGCGGCACGTAGTCGCGCACGGACGCTTGCGTCAGCATCATTCGTCACGACGAGTCGCGTCGGCGGTCTGTCCGTGACGGGCACACCCGTCCAACCCAAGAGCGCGAGTTGTTGTTCGACCGAATGCGTCTTCTCACGCCCCCATAACTGACTCGATAGCGGCGCGCGGTGATTGTAGAGCTGGCTGTATTGATAATAAGCGTAGCCGACGCGATGACGCGCGCCCGATGCGCGCACCATGAGCGTCGCCGTCGTGCCGCCGTGCAGATTGTAGGCCACGTCGTAGTGCGTCGCGCGCAACTGACGCGCAACCTGTATGCGCGATAGCGCGCTGCCGCGCTCGACTCTGATCACGTTATCAACCGCATCGAACCCTTCAAGCACGGGTGCGACCCAATCTTCGAGCACGATGTCAATGCGCGCACGGGGCAGAAAGCGACGCAGACTATCGAGCGCAGGCGTGGCGAGCACCGTATCGCCAATCGAGCGCAGACGCACAACCAGCACACGCCGCACGCGCTGCCAATCCCAACGCGCCGGCCCCAACGGCTCTGCTCCGTCATGCAATCCCATAAAAGCTGTGACAAGTGACGAGTGACGAGTGACAAGCTAAAAGCTTTGTCTTACTTATCACTCGTTACTATCTTTGAATTTTGCAGTTCCCACAGCATCAGATATTTCAAAAAAACGTGATGTGCAGCGAAGGTGGCGATGCTGAAGCCGGCCAAGCCGTCGCGCCAACCGCCCTTGAGAATAAAGTTGCGAATGAAGGTGGCCGGCCCGACCGTGGCGATCTGCCAAGGCGTCGTGCGGCGGCCCTGCTCGAACATCTTGCGGGCGGCGAGCGGCGCGTAACGCTCGCCGATCATGCGATGATGATGCGCGGCATCGCTCACGGTGTAGTGCAAAATATCTCCCTGCAAAATCTCTTTGCGCGCATCGGGCGCGAGCTTGACTGATTCGTGTATGTACGCGCCCTCCCAACGCCCGCGCGATCTTCTGTAGAGACGTAGCTGCCAATCGGGATACCAACCGCCGCCGCGAATCCAACGCCCCATATAAAACGCGCGCCGCGCCATCGCATAACCGTCGGCCAGTTGCGCCTCGTTCGTGTAGAGCAAATCTTCGATTGAGGCGCGTAGTTCAATCGAGACGCGCTCGTCCGCATCGAGACTGAAAATCCAATCGTGTTGGGCCTCGTCCGCCGCAAACTGCTTCTGCGCGGCGAAGCCCGGCCACGCGCGCTCGATGACGCGCGCACCGCAAGCTTGCGCGATCTCGCGCGTCGCATCGGTCGAGCCTGAGTCAACCACCAGAATCTCGTCCGCCCACGCGACCGACTCACAGGCGGCGCGGATGTTGTCGGCTTCGTTAAATGTGATGATCGTGGCTGTGATCTTCAAAGCGGTGTCTCGGAAACTGACGCGACATAACTTTCCATCTGTCTGCCAGCAGTGTCAAGTGACTCGCTCTGGCACGCACGCTTGCGAGCCTGTGCGGGCGGAGATTAAACTCACAAAGATCGGCTTGCGAAGTTTGGAGCGAGTTATTAGATGGAGCAGTCTGCGATTATCAACTTGGACGCTTTGCGCGCCGCGCCGCTCAACGAAAGCCCGTTTCCGTTTGTCGTCGTGCCGAATTTTGTGCGCGCCGAATACATGGCGGCGGTCGCGCGAGATTTCCCCGACATCAGAGCGCGCGGCAGCTTTCCGTTGAACAAAGCGGCGGGCGGCGAAAACTTCAAACGTCTGACCGATGAACTAGGCAGCGATGCCTTGCGCCACGCTATCGAGGAGAAGTTTGCGCTCAGCTTGGATGATCGATTGACGCTGATCACCGTGCGCGGCATCGCAGACAAACGCGACGGGCGCATCCACACCGATACGAAATCAAAATTCTTAACGCTGCTCCTTTATCTCAACCCAATGTGGGAGGCTGAAGGCGGACAACTGCGCATCTTAAAAAACGGCCGCGATCTCGACGACTACGTGGTCGAGATACCGCCGACCTTCGGCACCTGCCTGATCTTCAAAGTCACAGACAACTGCTGGCACGGGCACAAATCTTTTCGCGGCGCGCGGCGTGTGCTGCAACTGAACTACATCCGCGATGAAGCCGCGCTCAATCGTCATCAGTTGCGCCACAATCTCACGGCGCGGCTGAAGCATCTGAGACAGTTATTCACGAACAGCAATTAAGCGCTCAACAGCAATCAGTCTTACATATGATGCGTGTTTTAATCGTTCGTCTCTCGTCAATGGGAGATTTAGTCCAGACCTTGCCGGCGCTCACAGACGCGGCCCGCGCGCGGCCCGGCATACGCTTCGATTGGGTCGTGGATGAATCGTTCGCACAGGTCGCGACTTGGCATCCGAATGTTGAGACCGTCATCGCCAGCGCCTTTCGTCGTTGGCGACGCGAACCACTCAGCGCTTACCGGAGCGGCGAACCCACAGCCTTCTTAAAAAAATTGCGCGCGCAAAAATATGATCTGATCGTTGACGTGCAGTGCGAGTTAAAGAGCGCGCTGGCGGCGCGACTGGCGCGAGGGCCACGTCATGGTTACGACCGCGCTTCGGTGCATGAATGGGGCGCGCAGTTCGCGTATCAGCGCAAGTATTCGGTCTCGAAACAGCAACACTCGATCCAACGCATGCGCGAGTTGCTGGCCCGCGCGCTCGGCTATTCGTATCTGGCGGCCGAGCTTGATTACGGCATTGACCGCGCGCGGCTGGGCGCGCCCGCGCTCGCACTGCTTGAACCGTTTTTAGTTTTCATCCACAGCACCAGTTGGACATCGAAGTGCTGGCCTGACGCTTACTGGCGCGCCTTAACTGAACGAGCGACGGCCGCAGGTCTCGGCGTCGTGCTGCCTTGGGGGAACGAAGCCGAGCGGCAACGCGCCTTGCGGATCGCGGGCGCGAATAAAAGGGCCATCGTGTTGCCCTCGCTGTCGCTTACAGAAAAGGCCGCCATCATCGCCCGTGCTGCGGCGACGGTTGGTTTAGACACGGGCCTCAGTCACATCGCCGCCGCGCTGGATATTCCATCGGTCACGATCTACGGCGCGACCGACCCCGCACGTTGCGGCGCGTTGGGCGGTCGTCAACTCCATCTCGCCTCAGATTTTGCCTGCGTGAACTGTCATCAGACCACCTGCACACACAAGGACGCCGTCGGCACAGAGCCGGCCTGTCTCGTCGGCATCACCCCGCAGCGCGTCTGGACGGAGCTACAACAGTTGCTGAACGAAGTGACGGTTTACGCTTGAACTTGACCTCGCTACAACATGCTAATTAAAGTGAGTCTCCTTTATCTGCTTCTTTGCAGCGTAGCGTCGTCCTTGTGATTGGATAGTCTGCGCATTTCGGTCTAAACACTACCCACATGCTTAGAAACGAGGCCATAACAAGAAAAGACCTAATTGATCCTCAGCTCGCTAAAGCGGGTTGGAATCTTTACGACCTGACGCAAGTGGGTCTTGAAATCCCTGTTGATGGCTACGACGCTGAGCCGTGGAACGGCGTAACGGACTATTGCCTGTATCGCGCTAATGGTGAGGTCTTAGCAATCGTCGAGGCAAAACGGCAGAGCCGCAGCCCGCAAAGAGCACGCGCACAGGCATTGCATTACGTGACAGAAATAGGCAAGAGGCAAAGCTTTCAACCCTTTGCTTTCCTCGCCAATGGTCTGGAAATAATCTACTGGCATGTAGGCCACGCTGCCCCGCGTGATGTTTCAGGATTCTTCTCGCGCGCTGACCTAGAGCGGCTGCTCTTCATTGACCAAAACAAAACGCCACTGGCAGGGACTAAAATCTACAGACGAAAGCCATCACGGGCTACGATAGCGATTCGGGCATGACGATGTTGCGCATCGGTTCGATGAACCTGATGCTGCACGGTTTGAATCAGCCGCGCTTTCATTATGCCGATACGCTGTCGAAAGATTTCAAGGAGCGGCGGCAGTATGACGTGGTGTTGGCGAATCCGCCGTTCAAAGGTGCGGTTGATACGTCGTCGGTCGGCGACGATCTGCCGGTGCGCTACAAAAAGACGGAGTTGCTGTTTTTTGCACCTGTTCCTGCGCCTGCTTGAGATGGGCGGGCGGTGCGCGGCCATTTCGCCGGACGGCGTGCTGTTCGGTTCGAGTAACGCGCACGTCGAGACGCGCAAGAAGTTGATCGAAGAGAACCGGCTTGAGGCGGTCGTCTCGATGCCGTCGGGCGTGTTCAAGCCATACGCGGGCGTGTCAACGGCGGTGCTTATCTTCACCAAAGGCGGCGAGACCGACCGCATCTGGTTCTACGACATGGAGCACGACGGCTACTCGCTCGACGACAAGCGGCAGAAGGTTGCGGAGAACGACATCCCGGACATTCTCCTCTGTTGGCAGCACCGGCATGATTTCGATTTCACACAGCAGCGCGCCGCACGACTCGCGGAATTGAAAAAGCAGATCGCACCGCTCAAAGCCGAACGCCTTGAGATTCAGCGCGAGATCAACCGGCTGACGTTCGAGCAGGCGATTGCGCCGGAAGGCGACGAAGCGGCCCGCCGCGCGCTCGAAGCGGACGAAGCGAAACTTGCGGCCCTGCATGAACATCTCGCGCCATTGCAGACGGAGATCAATCAACTCAGCCGCCAGTTCTGGGTGACGAAAGAGCAGGTGCGGGCGAACAAGTACGACCTTTCGGCAAGTCGCTACCGGCAACTTGAACAGGATGACGCTTTTTATGACGAGCCGCAGGTGACGCTTGAAAGATTGGTGAAATTGGAGCAAGTTATGAACGCGGAGCTTGACGAACTGCGGGGAATGCTGCCAGCCGGCAGCGAGGCGGTGAAGGCGTGAGCGCGACGGAGGCTAAAGGCGATGACTCAGATTCTTGAACGCACTGAAAGCGCGGCGTGGCGCGTGAATCTGCGCCCGGTGATCGCGTTAGACGATAAGCAGTTTGAAGAGTTATGTCGCCGTAACCGTGACCTGCGTATCGAAATGACTGCGGAAGGCGACCTCATCATCATGCCGCCAACTTTCGGGCGCACCGGCAACCGCAACGCGAAACTCACGCAACGGTTTGGGAACTGGACGGACGCGGACGGCACGGGCGTCGCCTTCGATTCTTCGACGTTATTCGCGCTGCCAAACGGCGCGAAGCGCTCGCCGGATGTGTCATGGGTGAGCCGTGCGCGGCTGGCGCAACTGACTGATGAACAGAAGGAGAAGTTTCTGCCGCTCTGCCCCGATTTTGTGATCGAGTTGCGTTCGTCGTCCGATAGTCTCGCGGAGTTGCAGGCGAAGATGCGCGAGTACATGGAGAACGGCGCACAGCTTGGTTGGTTGCTCGACCCGCAAGAGAAGCGCGTGTACGTGTACAAAGCGGACAGCACGGTTGAGCAACTGGACGCCGCCGAGACAATCGCAGGCGACCCCTTGCTGCCGGGCTTCGTGCTGAACCTGCAACAAATCTGGGAGGCGGATTTTTGATGCCCGGCAGATTGAACAGGACGAGACGTTTTATGATGAGCCGCAGGTGACGGTGGAGCGATTTTTACGCTAGAAAAATGTGATTATTGAAGAGACGAAAGATTTGCAGAGGTTGATTGTGTGAATACCCTAGCTCTCTGTGAAGTTACAAACATCCTTATGGGGCAAAGCCCGCCTTCATCTTCCTACAATTCGACGGGTAAAGGTTTGCCGTTTTTTCAAGGCAAGGCAGATTTTGGTGATGTTCATCCTAAAGTGCGGATGTATTGCACCCAACCAGCTAGAGTTGCAGAAACGAATGATATTCTTATTTCCGTAAGAGCACCTGTTGGCCCGACCAACATCAATCTTGTTAAGTCGTGCGTCGGTCGCGGACTTGCTGCAATACGAAGCGGCAGTAACGTTGACCACAAATACCTTTTTTACTTTTTGCGTTTCTATGAGCCGAAGCTTGCACAGATCGGTAAAGGCTTGACGTTTGAAGCGATCAATAGGGACGACCTCGAAAGCATACAATTCCCGCTAATAAAACTGTCTGAACAAAAGCGCATTGCTGCCATCTTAGACAAAGCCGACCGCCTCCGCCGCACCCGCCGCTACGCCCAACAACTCAGCGACACGTTTCTGCAATCGGTGTTTGTGGAGATGTTTGGCGATCCGGTGAAGAATCCGAAAGAGTGGCCGGTTATGCCCTTGCGACAGATTGCAGAAAAGTTTTCTGACGGGCCGTTTGGCTCGTATCTAAAGACAGAACATTACACTCATTCAGGAGTGCGCGTCATTCGTCTGCAAAACATTGGTATAGGAGAGTTTCTTGATGACGATAAAGAGTATATATCGGAGTCACATTTTGAAACTCTCTTAAAGCATGGGTGCGTGCCCGGCGATGTTATAGTTGGAACAATGGGCGACCCCAACCTTCGAGCTTGCATTCTACCGAACACAATACATGAAGCCTTGAACAAAGCGGATTGCGTGCAAATCAGACCTGATTCAACTAAGGCTAAAGCAGAATATATTTGCTGGCTTCTGAACCTTCCGCATACGCTGTTTTTGGCGACCGGGATGATTTTAGGGCAAACACGAAGCCGCATCAGTATGGGGCGGTTGGCTGAATTACAAGTTCCTATTGCGCCTCTTGCACTCCAAGAAAAGTTCGCTCTCATCGTCCAGCGCTTTGAACGTCTCCGCGCGCAACAACGCGAAGCCGCGCGGCAAGCCGAGCACCTCTTTCAAACGCTGCTCCATCGCGCCTTTCGCGGTGAGCTTTAAGCACAATAGGGCTTGCGCCGTCGGTCGCCCGCAGGCTGTGCTGATTGTTGGCCGCAAGTGATGGAAATGGAATGGCGTCCCGTACGGGAATCGAACCCGTGTTGCCGCCGTGAAAGGGCGATGTCCTAGGCCACTAGACGAACGGGACGCGAAGACGCAATTTTCAGTTACGTTAACGCACCCTTGACGGGCTGTCAAATATGCTCATCCGACCCTGCGCGCCAGACTTGAATGGCATGTAGTCGCCTGAAAAGTTGAGCGACCTGCGGGACTTGTGTGCTTGATAGTTGATGGGCATGGCGCGGGTTGCTGTGGAGCACGCTTCGGTGGTAGTTATGCTGCGCACTGCTTTAGCGTTAACTGGAAGATGTCCGGTTTTTATAGCTTCGATCAATGAAAGGAATAGCTGGCATGGGTGAACAAGAGGCGAGCGGTAACGTGTCGTATGAAGTGCGTGTGACGCCGGGGCGGGCGGGGGCTGATCCGTCTGCGCCGGACTGGCAGGTGTGCGAGTTGGAGGACGGCGAAATCCAAGATAGCGCAGACATCTACGACAATCTGACGCTCGAAGAGGCGAACAATCTGGCCGCGATGTGGACGCGCAAGAAAGAGGAAGCGGAACTGTGAGTCCGCTCGAACGCATAACCGATCAGTGGCTTGAACCGCGAGCAATGAATTAAGCCGCACGCGGACAAAGAGCGCCTGCGGCGATGCAACAGCAGTGTCGGGCCGCGTCGGGCATCCTTCCGTCGCGGCAGGCGCATCGCATGGGCACACGTGGCTCTGAAGCGCGTCTGTCGTGAGTCTGTCATTCCTCCGACTTAGTTGGCAATTACCCGTGCGCGGCGGCGCGAACCGTCGCGCACATGGACGACGTGAGGTGATGATGAAGCCGGCCAAGTTACTGCGCGTCTGTGTGCTGTCTGTGTTGCTCCTCGCGCCCGTCGCCGTGTCGGGCCAGAAGGTCATGCCTGCGCCCACGCCGAGCGATGAAGCACGGCAGGCCAACAAGGAGCTTGAAGCGCAGGCGCTGGCGCTGCTCGACGGGGTCGTTGACGAGACGTCAAGCCTCAAGCTGCCGGAGAATCGCATCCGCTTGCAGGCAGCGGCCGCCGAGTTGTTGTGGCCGCGCGACAAGGCGCGGGCGCGCGAACTCTTCGGCGCAGCGATGAACGATCTGACCGGCGTGATGAGCGGCATAGCGAGCGACGATCCGCAATACTACAATCGGATCAACGTGCCCGCGCAGTTGCGCCAACAGTTGCTGCAAATCATCGCCCGGCGCGATCCGAAACTGGCGCTCGACTTCTTGCACGCCACACACCAACCGCCACCGCCGCAACAACTCGGCGCGAACTACCGCCAGCCCGACCCGGATTTAGTGCTCGAAGTGAATCTCGCGGAACAAGTCGCCGCCGCCGACCCGCAACAGGCCCTGCGTCTGGCCGAAGAGACTTTGAATAAAGGTCTCTCTTACAACCTGTCGGGCGTGCTCGATCAGTTGCGCCAGAAGAACCCTGAAGCGGCCAACAAACTGGCGGGCGAGATCATACAGAAGTTGCGCCCCGCAGACTTCATGGATAATTACGGCGCGGCCAACGTGGCTACATATCTGCTCCAAATGACGCGACCCGCCGAGCCGGCCGGCAACAATCAACAGATCGTCAACTTGCCCAACCCGCGCCAACTGCATGTGGACGAACAGGCGCGCCGCGATCTCATCCAGATGATGGCGCGCGTGCTGCTCAACGCGACGGGCGCGCAGCAACGTTCGGGCAACTTGTACGGTCTGGTCTCGGCGTTGCAACAGACGCTGCCGGAAGTGGATCGTTATGCGCCGGAACAGGCGGCGGCGTTGCGGCGGCGTTTGAACGAAGTCGAGCAGACGATGAATCCGCAAGCCGCACTGTGGCGACAGTACCAGCCGCTCATACAGGACGGCACGACGGACGCTCTGCTCGACGCGGCCGCGAGCGCGCCGCCGGAGATACGCGGCCAGTTGTATCAAGCGGCGGTCGGGCACGCGCTCAATGACGGCGGGTTGGAGCGCGCACGCGAACTCGTCAACGCGCGCGTGAAGAATAAAGATGAGCGCACACAGGTGCTGCGCGAGTTAGAGCAGCGCGCGCTCTGGCAAGCGGCGGAACAGGGCGACGTGGAGCAGACGCTCCATCTGCTCGAACACGTCCGCACGCCGGGCGAGCGGCTGAACTTCATGCTCAATTTGGCGCGCATGCTGCACAGCAAAGGGCAGACGCAACAAGCGCGGCGTGTCGTTGACGAGGCCGCCAATCTGTTGGACGGGCGCGCGCAAAACGCCGAACAGTTCAATCTGCAAATACAGGTCGCGCAAGGATATGTGCCGCTTGCACCGGCGCGCGCTTTCGAGATCGTCGAAGCGCGGATCGATCAACTCAACGAGCTGATCGCGGCTGCGGCCGTCGTTGATGGCTTCGGGCAGGATCAGTTTGAGCAGGATGAACTACGCATGCAGGGCGGTAATATGTTGAGTTCTTTGATCGAGCAGTGCAGCGCCACGCTGGCCGCTTTGGCGCGCACGGACTTCGCGCGGGCACGCGCGGGCGCGGATAGATTTCAACGCACAGAGGCGCGCTTGCACGCGCGCCTCGCCATCGTTCAACTCATCCTGTCCGAGCAAGAGAAGAACAACGAAGGCCGACCTATACTAAACAGAACCGGCGTCGTGTTCTCATCTGGCGGTGGGATTATTGATTAACGTCGCGCGCTCATTGCACGACGATTGAATGCGCGCCGCGCGCTGTGGCGCGACCGATGATGGCGGCGTCGGGATAGCGTTCGTGCAGCCGCGCGAGCAGCGCGTCGGCGCGTGCGGGCGCGATGGAGATCAACAGCCCGCCGGCCGTCTGCGGATCGAAGAGCAGACTCGCAAGCGTCGGACTGATCGCCTCGGCGAGTCGCACATCATCACCCACATAAGCGCGGTTCGTCTTATCACCACTCGTCAACAATCCTTGCGCCGCGAGTTCGAGCGCGCCCGCAATCAAAGGCACGCGCGCCGCCTCAAGCTCAAGCGTCACGCCGCTCGCCCGCGCCAACTCCCAAGCGTGTCCGAGCAGTGCGAAGCCGGTCACGTCCGTCGCCGCGTGCGCGCCGCACTCTTGCATCGCCTGAGCCGCTTCGTGCCCCGCGAGCAGCATCGTGTCGAGCGACGCTTTCATCACTTCCGGCGCAGCCTTGCCAAACTTGATGCCGGTCGAGATGACGCCCGTGCCGATGGGCTTCGTCAAAATGATCGCATCGCCCGCTTGCGCGCCGCGATTGGTGATGATCTGTTGTGGATGAATCGTGCCGGTGACGGCATAGCCGAACATGATCTGCGGATCGTCAACGCTGTGCCCGCCGACGAGCGCGACGCCATGCGCGGTCAGCACGTCGAGACCGCCGCGCATGATCTCTGCGAGGAGTGAAAAGTCGAGGCCCTTTTTCGGAAAGCAGGTGATGGCGAGCGCCGTAATGGGCGTGCCGCCCATGGCCCACACGTCGTTGATCGAATTGAGCGCGGCGATGCGGCCGTAATCATACGGGTCATCAACAATGGGCGTGAAGAAGTCCACGGTCTGCACGAGCGCGAGGTCGTCGCGGAGTAGATACACGCCGGCGTCGTCCGCCGTCTCGATGCCGACGAGCAGATTGGGATTCGTAGGGATGTGGAGACCGCTCAACACGTGAGCGAGTTCGCTCGGCGCGAGTTTCGCCGCTCAACCGGCGCACGCGACCATCTCGGTCAGACGCATGAAGCACCTCCATTCAAAAGTTGGCCGGTAGCTTAACAGCGCCGCGCGTCTCGTCCAAATTGCGTGTGGTACAAGTCAGTACCGCCTGCGGTAGCGGGCGGGTCTCGGTTGCGCTACAGACCCGCCCGCTACCGCAGGCGGTACTGACCTAATTACTGCCTCGCCTGCTGAGTCTGCTGACGTTCGACTACATTAAACCTCGTCGGCGCAAGCACCATCCGCGCTTCGGGATTGTAGTAGTCGTAGAGGACGGAGGGCGCGGTCTGCGCGTTGAGACCGTAGCGTGGGCGGAAATTAAAAGTGAAGTGCGTGCCGCCAGCGCGCGGCCACAGATAGACGATCAGACGATCCGGCAGAATATCGTAGCCGTTCAAATCCCAGCCCGACTCTTTCATCGCGCGTTCAAGCGACGCGCGATCCACATCCGCGCCGGGCGGCAAGCCCACTTCCGCGAGCATCATTCCGTAGCCACTGAAACCGATGCGCTCGGCCTCGACGCGACACGTTACCTCTTCGCCCGCCGCCGCTCGCGTCTTGTCGAAGTTCACCGCGAGCCGCAGCGTGTTCGACACTAGTGCCGATGCGTGCTGCATCGCTTCAGTCGCATGGACAGACCAAGGCACATAGTAAGTCGTCACAATTTGTGCGACCGTCTTACTCGCGCCGCTCGCGCGTCTGATCTCGATCCGATTCAACCCCGACGCGATGGAGCGCGACAAGTCGAGCGCGAGCGGCGCATCGAATCGTTCATCGCTCGGCAAATCCAACGTGCCGGCGCGTTGGCCATTGACGAAAACCTCGACGGTCTCAACAGCACGCGACGCGGGCGCAGACTCATGTCCGCTTGCACCCGCGCCGCGTTCAGGGGAGAGAGCCACGAGCGCATCGAGCACGTTAACGGTCGCCTGCGTCGAGAGCCAGACGCCGTGAGCGTCCTTGTTGCGCAACAGAAAGATGAGACCGCGATTAGCCAGATCATCAACAGGCAATGAGTCAGCTTGTTCCGGCTGCCCACTGCCCACTGCCTGCTGCCTACTGCCTGCCGTTTTCGTCAATGCTTGCACGACGAGCGCGGTCGTCTCAATGCGACCGGCGAGACCCCAACCGTAGAAGGGCGTGTTGGTTTCGAGCGCCCAGTACGCGCCGCCCGCTTCTTCGTGCGCGAGCGCACGCAGCTTCGCCGTCGCTTTCACTATCGCGTCGGGCGGCGCACCGCCATCAATCGCAGCGAGCGTGTAGGCGGCGATGAAGTAAGGCTCATCCACATCGTCCAAGTGACCGGCGAGGAACGCGAGCGCATGCGCAAGCGGCGTCGGTCGCGGCGCACGCGCAGGGTCTTTGCTCGTTGCTTGCGCAGACATAGGAGAAATTTGCGTTGGCGACTGAGACGACGCTGGTTGTGTCGGTGTTTTGGTTTTGTCCGCATCGTCTTTGTGCATGGCCAACACGCGCGCGATGTAGGCGGTGAGCAAGAGCGTGCGCCGACCAGATTGTTTCTTGTCCCATTCGGAAGCGGGCCAACTGCCGTCCTGTTGTTGCTGTTGGACGAGCCACGTGCGCGCCGCTTGTAAGACATCTTCGTCAACTTCGATGAACGGGCTTGCGTCTTCGAGGAAACGCACGGCGTAGGCTGTGAGCGCGAGGTCTGCGTCGCCGCGCCCCCAATAGCTGAAGCCGCCGCCGGGCGCGCGATAGGAGAGCAGCCGTTCGTAGCCCGCGCGCAGATACTTTTCGGCTTTGACGGCGACGGCCGGCCGGCCCGCGTCGTCGCCGTGCAGATGTTTGTAGTGGCGTAGGACGAGCAGGCTCGGATAGGTCGAAGAGATAGTCTGCTCCGCGCAACCATATGGGCGCTCCATGATCGCTTCGACGCTCTCGATCACGTGCGTCATTAAATTCGGATACAACTTCAACTCCGCATGCGCCGAACGCGGGATCGCATTCGCGGGCACGCTCACGTCAAGCATGCCGCTGCCATTGATCAATTGCACATTCGATTGCGCGATCTCTTCGCCGTCAGGATGGACGTTGACCGGCCGCTCAATCGCATCGCTCGCGTCGCGGCCGATGGCCGTGACGCGCTGCTTGCCGTCTTTCACCGACGCGATGGCGCGGAAGCCGAATAGCTCGCGCGTCGCATCGCCTGCGGGCACGTTCGCGTGTCGCTCGCCATCGGTCAGGAGTGTGAACCAGTCGGCGGGTTTGATCTGAACAGAAACCTGCTGCGGCTTGTCCAAGTAATTGCGCAGGACGACCGGCAGCATGATCTCGTCGCCTTCGGTTAAGATGCGCGGCGGATCGTGCTCGACGAAGAACGGTTGAAAGGCGCGTATCTCGCGCTCGACCGCGCCGACCTGTCCATCTTCCGTTGAGCCGAAGACCGATAGCTTCCAAGTCGTGATGTTATCGGCCAGCTTAAACGAAAGCTGTGCGCGCCCGCTTCTGTCTGTTTCAAGCGACGGTTGCCACAGCAAAGTCTCAGGGAAGTATTCGCGCAAACGCGGCGTCGCCGTCTCGCCGCTCTTGGTCACAAGGTTCACGCCCGGCCGCAGGAGCGCGAGGTTCTTCATCTGCCGGCCGTTGCTCGGCAGGTTCGTGAACTGCCGCGTCACTTGAGACGTTGTGGCGTCCACCACAGTCGCACCGCTTGATGTGATCTCAACTGTCTCAGCGATACTGCCGACCTGAAGCATGCCATCGAGTTTCGTCAGACTGGACGAATGCACGGGCACGTCCGTGAACGTCAAATCCTTGAAGCCCGCCATTGAGAAGACGACCGTATAGATGCCGGCCGGCAAGTTGCGCAGCAGATACTTGCCTTCAGCGTCGCTCGTGGCGCTGAAAGTCTGCGCGCTGATGCTGTGCTTCGCCTGCACGGTTGCATTGGCCACGACCGCACCCTGCGGATCGGTGATCGTGCCGCTGATTGCGCCGCTCCCGCCAATGAACTGCACGGGCGTGGCGGTGGGTTGCGGCGTCTTGTCTTTGGCTGCTTGCTCGGTGACGATGCGCATGAAACTTGCCACGTCGAAATCGTCCGTCGTGCCTTCCTTGCCATCGGGGCCGGCGCTGCGCAGGTCTATGTAGTTGACGCTCTCGGTGACGGGCGTGATCTCCGTGCGCTCTTTGGGCTGCTCGCCGTACTTCGCGTAAGACTGCACCACGACGCGATCCGTGTAGCGCGCGTCCTGCCGGAACGTTGGATAGAAAGGATGACCCCAAGGATCGCGCAAAGCGTTCGCATCAACACTTGAGCGCGCGAGTGCCGCGTTGAACTCCGCGCTGTTCTGCGGGAAGTGTCTGGTCGCATCGAACTCGCGCATGAGCGCAGCATCAACCTGTGCGCGCACGTCCGTGCTGTAGTCAATCACCGCCGTCCAGACGTTAACATCATCGGCCTGCGGATCGTTTGCCAACTCAAATCTCTGATCGGGGCCGCTGCTCTCGACCACGATGCGATACTGCGTGCCCACTGCGTCGAAACTCAAACGATAAGCTTGTCCCCAAGGATCGCGCAGCGTCTCGAAGTTAATACCTTCGCGCGCGAGTTCATCCTTCAGCGTCGCGGCATCGCGGATGAAGAGACCTGTGCGCGCATGGAAACGCGCGCCGGCGCGGTTGATCGCTTCGCCGTTGAAACGGAAGTAGGGGCGCGTGAAGCGCGCGGCGACGAAATCATCCGACGTGTCGAAACGTTTGTCCGCGCCCGCGCTCATGATCTCAAGCACATCGTTGGCGCGTTCAACCGAGAAGCGCGCGCGATAAGGCGTGCCCCAAGGATCGCGCAGTGCGTTGAAGCTGACGCCCGACACAGACAGCAGCCGGCGCATGACGGCTTCATCCGTCGGATAGATTGATTGTGCGTCGTACCGTCCATTGAGCGTCTTGGTCAACAGAGAGAGTTGCGCCTTGACGAGCTTATCGAAGATGGCGCTCTCGTTCGCCTCCAAGTCATCGCCGCCGAACAAGCGCGGCTCAAGCCCGCCGTCGCGCAGGAGAATCTCTGCGACGAGATCGAGATCAAGCGGGATCGGTTGCGCTAGATCGATCCGGTTCAGGTCGTTGCGCGTGAAACCTGCGAGCGCGTCCGAGCCGTGCCAGTAGCGATAGAGACTGTAGAAACTGTTCGTGCCAAACTCGCTATCGGTGCGCGCGCGTTCTTCGACCGCTTCGTCAAAGACGACGACACCGAGCGCGCTCTCTGCGTTGCGCCCCGTTGCATCGCGGACGCGAAAACTCGCGTGCGCGTCTTCGCCCGGTTGGTACTCCGCCTTGCTCAACTGCACGTCGAGTTGCAGATCGCGTCTGCGCGGAAAGAGCACAGTGCGCGAGCCGGCCGTGTAATCGTAATTATCGTTGTCGCCATTGCGCGCGCCGAAGACATAAGCTGCGATTGTGATCTCGTCATGAAACTCAGGCGTGAAAGGGAGCGTGACGGTCGCGCGCCCGTCGTGCAACTCGACAAGTTGCGAGCGCAAGACGAGCGCATCGCGCGCCACGTCCAAGCCCAATTTCAACTCCGGTACGTTGGCCGTAATCTCGACCTGCACAGGCTCGCCCGGCCGGTACAGAGCCTTATCGGTGGCGACGCGGACGACTGTGTCGTCACTCGGATAGAACTCCTCCGTGTGCTGACCGCTCTGCCCCTTGTCGTCGCGCGCGTTGAATTGCAGTTCAACCTGTCTTGATCCGTCGGCCTGATGTTTGGGCAGTACGAGACCTGTGACCTTCGCCACACCGTACTTGTTCGTTTTGATCGTTTGCAGCGCGGGCGCGCTTGATTTGTGCGCTTGCGCGTCGTCGTTCTCTTCAGCTTCGCGGATCGTGACGGCGCAGGGGGCGGGTGTGCCGTCGGCGTAAGAGGTCGAGACATAGAACTCCATCGGCATGTTGCGCGCTTGCTGTGACGGCCCTTCGAGCACATAGATGTGGATCGGGTCGTGCGTCAGACGCAAGTCGAAGCGGCGTTGTTCAGTGCGATTGGTCGTCGGGTCTGTGAAGTAGGCGGCGTAAGTTAGATCGCGAAAGCGCGCATAGTTCTCGTCGGCGAAATCATCTTGCGCGGGTTTCAAGTTAATGTGCGCGATGAAGCGGCCCGCGGCGTCGGTCTCGCCTTCGTACTTGTCCGCCTCTTCAATGTCCCACTTCTGCTCGCGATAGTTCCATTTGCGTTCGGTCTCGCGCACGACGCGCACGTGCCCGCGCTTGACCGGCTCGCCAAATAGATAATCGGCGCGCACCTCGACTTCAGCGTTCTGCCCCGGCAGATAAAACTGACGGTCGGGCTTGACGCCCACGACGAAGTTTGGCAACTCGTAACGACTGATGCGCACGTTGGCCGTTGCTTCAGAGTCTTCGTAGCACCCGTCTTCGATCTTCACGTTGAGCCGGTAATCACCGAGCCGCGTGTTGTCGGGCACAAGCCAATCGGCGCTCGCCACGCCGAAGCGCGAAGTCTTGAGCGTGGCGTTGAAGACGGTCGTGTCTTCTGGATCGCTGATGTAGAGTTGCGCCTCCGTGTTGGCAAGCGCATGCTTCGCCGGATCGAAGATGAGCGCGCGGACGTGCAAGGTCTGGCCCGGTTGATAGAGCGGCTTGTCTGTGCTGATGAGAAGCTGCGCGGTGCGCTCGAAATCGAATTCGCTTTCGGCCGTCTGCGCGAAATCGCCGCGCCGTGCAGTGATCTTGATCTCTGCGTCCTCATCGTCAATCTCGCGCGGCAACTTGAAATCCAACGCGACATCGCCCTGCGCATCGGTCACGCCCGCAGCTTTCAACACCACGTCGTCGCCATTCGCGCCATCGAACGTCACCGCGCCTTCGACGCGGACGCTCGCCACAGGCTGTGCCGTGAGCGGGCGCTGCGCGTGGATGTGCGCGCGATAGGTCTGCCCTGAACGCGCAGAGCGCGGCGCGGCGACATGCAACTCGAACAGGTCAGGCGCTTGCAGTTGACTGACGGAGACGACGCCTTCAGCCAATACGAGTTCTGCGCCTGCGTTTGCCTGCGTGATGCGATAGTGCAGGCGATACCAAAGAAGTTGCGCGCGTTCGTTGTCGTCAAGCGCAGACAAAAGCGACGGCGCAAGCGGCACAGTCAGCCGACTCGCGCCAATGTTGATCTGTTCGGCACGCACGGTTGCAGCACGCACACGATTCTCTGGGTCGAACAGTTCGAGTTGCACGCGCGCGCTGAGCGGCTGGCCTGTGTTGTTCTCAAGCGCGAGCGTGAGCTTGGTCTGTTGATCGTCAAACGAGATTTGCGTGTCGTGTTCGTTGACGCGCAACGCCGCATCATCAGCTGCAACGAAGCGCACGAGCGCGAGCGGACACACTGCCAGACAGAGTAGAAGGGCGAGCCATCTACGGCGCATGGGCCACCTCCGAATCTGGCGCTGTGATGCAGGTGAGCTAACGCTTGGTTGTTACAGGCGCATGCGAACAGGGAAAATTTTTGAGCATGCATGATCTTGACATGCACAATAGACGATGACGGCAAGTGAGGCCCATGTTTATCCGTAACGCGCTGCCGTGTGCCAATAGGTTAGAGCAAAATGGATCGCTTCGTAGATTCGCATGCGGCTCGACCGAAAGCTTCAACGGGCCGTTGCGTCCGCTTCCGGCAGCAGTTTGGTCTGCGGTGCGGGATGCTCAGTTGTGTCGTAAAGTCTGACGGAGCCATCTTTATTGCCTGTGGCAATGGTCTGACCATCGGGCGCGAAGGCCACGACGAACACCGCGCCGCCTTGCCCTTTGAACTCAGCCACTTCCTGTCGCGACTCAACAGCCCAGAGCCGAACGCTGCCATCATCGCTCGACGTGGCGATGCGTCGGCCGTCGGGTGAAAAGGCGAGATAAGAGATCGGGCCTATGTGTCCTTCAAGCGTGGCGAGCAGTTGGCCCGTCGTTGCGTCCCAGAGTTTTACCAGATTATCTGCGTCGCCCGTCGCCAACAGCTTGCCATCGGGCGAGAAGGCGACGGCTCTAACCTCTCTCGGATTTCTGAGGATCATGTGCTCCTGCCCGGTCACCACATCCCAGAGCTTGATGGTCTCATCGTGGCTAGCAGTGGCGAGCAGTTTACCATCGGGCGAGAAGGCCACAGACTCGACCGGCTTGTAATGTCCCTTGAGCGTCACGCGCTCTTGATACGTCTGGGCATCCCAAAGCTTGACTGTGCCATCAGAGCCGCTCGTGGCTATAAGCTGACCGTGCGGCGCAAACGCAACCGCGTAAACTTGTGTTTGGTGTTTGAGCACCCCCAACGCAGTTCCGGTCTTAACATCCCACAACTCAACTCCATTTGGGCGCGCTGAAGCGAGCACCTGCCCATCGGGGGAAAAGGCCACGTTGAAAATGCCGCCACTCGATTTGAGCGACAGACGTTCGCGGCCCGTTGCAGTGTCCCAAAGCGCTAGGCTCTGCCCGCCCGTACCACTGCCACCGATAGCTAAAGTTCGCCCGTCAGGTGAAAATGCGAGGCCGTTAATTATGCCCCGAAAATAACCGAAGGTGCGCCAGTCCGGTTCATGCTCTGCCGCCCAGACCTTCAACGCTTCGTCCGCGCCGAAGGTCGTAAGGTGCTGCCCGTCCGCTGAAAACTTGAGCGATAAGACCGCGCCTTTGTGACCCTTCAGCACCGTCAAAGGCTCAGGCGCTTTCTGCGAAGCCGGCCGGTAGGAGTTAATGCTTATGTTCGCAACCGGCAAGGCGGGGAGCCATTGCGCGGTTAAGATATTCGTGACCGGGTCGCGCCCCGGCTGATAGACAGCCGGTTGCAACCAACTCGGCAGAGAGGTGGGCGGCGCGGCAGCAGTTTTCTTCGGCGCTTGCTCCGGTTGTGTTGGTTGCGGGCTGACGTTGGGCACGGCCCAGACACAGATCGTCTTATCGGCACTCGTGGTCGCAAGTCTCCGGCCGTCGGGTGCGAAAGCGATAGAGGTGATTTCTTGTGTGAGTTTAGCAATGCTTGAGCCAAGCCGCTGCCCTGTGCTTGTGTCCCAGAGCCGCACCGTGTGGTCGGCGCAACCGGCGGCAAGGATGCGGCCGTCGGGCGAGAAGGCGAGCAGCGTGATCGCACTTTCAGCCGCATTTATGGTGGCAACGGGTGCTATTGATTGCTCGGTAGTCGCTGATGCGGGCACAACCCAGAGCTTGATTACCTCGTCAGCACCGGCGCTCGCAAGCAGCTTGCCGTTGGGGGCGAAACTTAAAGCGAAAATATCACCCGTGTGGCCTGACAGCGTGGCAAACTCACGTCCGCTGTTTACGTACCATAACCTCACCGGATGCGTTGCCCCGAAGCCGCCGCGAACACCGGTGGCAAAGAGCCGGCCGTCAGGTGAAAACGCAACGGCTCCAACCACGAGCGGCTCTTCAGTCTCTTGGATCAATTCTGCTGCTGGACTTGCCGGTTTGTAGGCAATCTCCCGTACTGTCTCCCCATGTTCATTCTGGGTTGGAGTGGTCTCCTTCGGTGCCGTATCTTCGTGGCTGAACGTCCGAATGATTTGGCCCGTGCGCGCATCTAGCAAGGCGGCTGCGCCCTGATGCCCGGTGACGAGTTTTGTGCCGTCTGGCGATAAGGCGAGCGCCTGAACGGTCGGGTCGTTGATCTGGAGCTTGTACATCCGGTAATCAGCCGAAGCGATGAACTGACCAGTATGTGCATCCCACACACTGACGAGGCTCTGTTCTTTCTTGTTCTCAACAGCACTCGCGACGACCAGCCGCGCGCCGTCGCCGGAGAACGCTGTCAGATAAGGTGTGCCACGCAGGGTCTGAGCCGGTAGGGCATGCGTGGTTAAAGTGCCATGCGAGAGACGCCAGAGATAATGCCACTCAAAGCCGCGCACATCCTCGTCAGCATCTATGGCATGCGCGGTATCCTCTGTCGGTTGATAATTGCTCAGTAACTTCTGCACCCGATCCACGTTGCCATCATTCCAAGCCTGCTGCGCTTGACTCATATGCACAGCGTAGAGTAGGCGGCGGGTCTGCTGTTCCGCTAGCTTGGCCTGCTGCGCAGTTTGCATTGCTTGAACCTGACCGCGCACGGCCGCCAAACTTCTCTCATTTGCGAGGCGCGTCTGAATCACAGCTTGCTCGGCCTTCTTGCGCTGTGTTTCTGCTTCGGTGCGTTGCTGCTGCGCAACCTGCGTCTCTGCCTCGGCCTCCTTCAGTGCTTTTTCGGCTGTGCCCTGCGCCTGCTCAGCTTTTTGCCGTTCCTGTGTCGCTTCTGCGAGTGCGCGCCGTGCTTCCTCGGCGTTGCGGTCGGCGCGCTGCGCTTCCGCTTCGGCACGATTGCGCGCTTGCACAGCCTGTCGCTGTTGACTGAAGGCATAGAGCGAGAGCACGCCCATGACTGCGAGGACAATGGTGGCATAGAGTGCCGCGCGCATGATGCCGCGCCGGTAGGCAGCGCGTTGGCGTTGCAGTTCGGCGTCGGGCATGTTGGCGTTGATCCACTCGCGGTCGAAGACGCGGTAGTAAATTCGATTGCGGACGTAATGATAGCCTGCGGTGATGCGCGTGATACCTGACAGACGCAGGATGCTGACGCGCGGGTTGGTCTCGTCATCGCGCACGCGCCGCTTGTGGGTGCGGACTTGCGCGTAGAGATCGAGCAGCGCGGCGCGGTCGGCTTCATCGCTGCGCAACAGGCGCTCGCGCACGAAGAGCAGATTGTCGTCGCGCTCGCGCGCCCGCGCGGAGAGAAACAGATCTTCACATAGCTGGTCAACGCCGCTCGGACTCTTGATCGTCTCGTCTTCGGCGACCGCTTGGCAGAGGCGCTGCGTGAGATAAGGATGGCCGCCCGTCCAGTAGAGAATGCGGTGGAGCAATTGCGCGCCGAATTCCGGCGGCCGATTCAGCCCGGCGGCGAGCGGCGCGGCCTCTTGTTCGGTGAAATCTGTGAGTTCGATCCGTTGACCGATGTTGAAGGGCGTGGTGCGCGTGTCGCTGATCAAATCCGATGGCGTGGCCACGCCGAGCAGGCAGAAGGTTAGACGCTGCAACTCTACGTCCTGTGTCCGCCGGTTGTAGCACTCGCGGATCGCGGCGAAGAACTCGTCGGTCGAGAAAGGCAGACTGCGCACCGCATCAATCTCGTCAACGAAGATGACGATGCGCCCCTTAATTCGTTCGAGCACGACCTCGCGGATCGCGCGCATCCAACGCTGCAAAGGCCCCGTGCGCTCGTTCTCGAGCCAGAAGTCTTCGAGTTCGTCTTCGAGCTTCAACTGCCGGCCCGCGCTGCTCAAGAGGCCGTCATACCACTGCTCGGCCGTCAAGTTCTGCCCGACCGCAGTCAGATCAAGCACCGCTACCGCCATGCCTTCATCGCGCAGACGCGCCGCCGTCTGCACCATCAGAGACGACTTGCCCATCTGCCGCGACGTGAGCACGTAACAGAAACGTCCCGCGCCCAAGCCCGCATACAGATCATCGTCCGCCTGTCGCTTCACATAAGACGGCGCATTGCGCTGCAACGTGCCGCCCGTTACATAGAAGTTGGTTTGTGCTGCGCTCATATTGATTGGCTTTCAAGCGTAAACGTTGTCGAGTTAAGCACAGGCGCGTGCCTTCGTGTGCTTACAGGAGATGACGTTCGAGATATGTCGCGTAGAGTTGGCAGCGTGGTTTGGCGTCGCGGGCGGAATCGCCCGACATGACGCCGGCGCTGCGCAGTCGATAGAAGGCTTCGGCGGTCGAGCAGGGCCGGCCGCGCAGGACTTCGCGCGCGGCATCGCAGAGCACCGTGTCGCGCGCAAGCAGCACGAGGATGCGGCGCAGGTGATCGCCAAACGGGCCTTCGTCGCGGTCGGCTGTCGCTTCAAACGCGGCGAGTGTTAGTCCGTGCGTCTTCATGTCGTAGAGGCCGCGATGGACAAGATAAGGATGGCCTGCGACCAGACGATAGTAGCGCGCGATGTCGGACTGGCCGGCGAGCGGTGCGCCGAAGCGTTGGTTCAACTCGGCGACCTGCTCGAAGGTGAAGTCTTTGAGTTCGAGGCGCGTGCCGACGTTGAAGGGCGATTGATTCGGATCGGTGATGAAGAGATGCGCTTCGGTTGCATAGACGATGGCGAGCGTTAGACGCTCCCAAGGCGAAGCTGGATCGAGCGCGCGCTCATTATGCCAAGAGCGAAAGAGACCGAAGACCTCGCTGCCAAAATCGCACGAGAACAGACGATCAACTTCATCCATCGCCCAGACGAGCGGTGCAGACAGACTGCCCAACACGTGCCGGCGCATGTAGCGCGCGAAGTTGATGCTCGGGCCGCGCTTCGGATTCCACTCTTCTTCGGGCGTAACATCAAGATCGAGTTGATCGCAGATCAGTTGTGCGAGCGTCTGAAAGAACGTTTCGATTGAGGCGAGTTGGGTAGAGTTGAGAATCTGAAAATCTGTGACGACCACCTTCGCGCCCGCCTGTCGTGCTTGTCTGACGCCGCGCGCTAAGAGTGAAGTCTTGCCCATCTGCCGCGCGCCTTTGACGAGTACGATGCTGTCGCGCCGTTTGAGCGCGCGCAGGAACTCGTCGTCCGTCTCGCGCACGATGTAGAGCTTGTCGTCGGGCAACATGCCGCCGCCCGGCTCTCTAATCTCTGTGGGCGCGACCGCTTCAGGCTCAGGCCCGCGCAGTGACTTCAAAACTTCCGCGACCAACGACTCGTCGTTCTGCGGCTCGCGCCAGAGGAAATACTGGAGCGGCGCGAGGATGCTGCCAAGCGGATCGGGGAGCGCGCCCTCGTAGTCAATCCGCACGGGCAGGATGCGCGGGCTGCCTTGCTGTTGTTGCGCCGCTTCGTGTGCGATCTGAACTTCGTAAGCGAGCATCTCGCTCTGCGCCGAAGCCTGCGAGATGATGGGGACGACCGCATCGGCCGTGCGCACCTGTCGCTCAATCTCTTTCGCCCACTCGACGCCGATTGAGAGATGTCGATCAATGAAGATGTTGTAGTCGTGCGCCTGTAGCTCGCGCTCCAACAGTTTCAAGACGTGCTCATCCGGCTGCGCGTTACGTTTGTAGAGCAAAGCCACGCGCAGACCTTTCGCGTCCGCTTCAACCGCGCTGGTGACGGCCGCGCCAAGCAGTTCATGCTTTTCGTGCGGCGTTGCAACTTGCGCGGCGGGCGTTTGCTGCGACTGCTGCTGCGATGGTTGTTGCGGTTGTGGTTGCTGCTGCGTCTGTTCGCGTTGCTTCCGCAGTTTCTCCGGCATGGCGGCGTTGCCGTGCTCGTCCGTATAGACGTTGAAGACGTGCACGCGCACGCCGTGTTTGACTTCCGTTTCGCCGAGGTCGTGCAACTGCTTGACCCAAGTGCTGAGTTGGCCGAGCACTTCGGCAACAGCTTCGGAGACGAGGATGTGACCGGCGTCGCCGCAGTCCATCACGCGCTGCGCCATGTTGATGCCGCCGCCCGCGACGTTCTTGTTCGTGTTGATATCTGCGACGCGATAGACCGGCCCCGTATGCACGCCCATGCGCAACTGCAACTCAGGATTGAGCCGCAAGGCGCGGCTCACTTCGAGCGCGCAACGCAAAGCTGATTCAGCATCGCCGAAGAAGACGAGCGCCATGCCGTCGCCCGTCGGCAGCCGGATCAGTTGATCGTTGGCTTCGGCGCGGCGGAACTCGTTCGTTGCGCGCACGAGTTGATTGAGTCGTTGCAGCGTGGCGGTCTGCTCGTCCATCGGCAGCTTGGAGTAGCCGACAATGTCTGTGAAGAGCACGTGGGCGATCTCAAGTCTGAGCGATTCGTTGATCTCGGATGACATGCGTAAAGCCCCGCTCGCGCAGGTCGGATGAAGAAACGAAAATGTGAACCGGCAGGGCGGCCTTCGAGGCTGCGAATTATTGATCGGTCGGCGAGTGCGCCGAGACGGTGTGCGGCGTTTCTCGTGCCGATTCGCCTTAACTAGACGACGCGAATTCTATCACCGACCACAGCAAGCAACAAGATGCACGCTCACACGCGCGGCTGAAATTTTACGTGCTGCCTGATGCAACCCGTCTGGCCCTGCCGGCTTCCAAGCGGCAACACGGCGGAAGAAGTGTCCGAAAAATTTTGGCCCTCCGAGCATCTCTTTTTTCGCCCCTGCGGTAATAACTCTACGGAAGCAAGCCACGAGGGCCGGGAACGAGCCGAAGCAGTTTGCCTGATCGAACGACAGACGAAGCCCTGCTCGCGCGTGCGTGCCAAGGCGAAGAGGCCGCGTTTCTCGCGCTCTACGAACGCTATCGCGATCCGATCTATCGCTTCGCTTATCGCCTGCTCGGCTCGGCCGTGCTCGCGGAAGATGTAACGCACGACTGCTTTCTCAGCTTGCTCCGCCGGCCCGAAGCTTTCGATCCAACGCGCGCAGCACTGCGCACGTACCTGTACGCGGCCGTGCGCAATCTCGCGCTTAAACAGTTTCGCCGCCCGCGTCTTGAGGTCACGCTTGATGATCTGCAAGCCGAGCCGCCCGCGACCGAAGCGCAGCAACCTTTGCGCCAACTGCTCGCGGCCGAACTGAGCGAAGCAGTGCGCCGTGCGATTGATGGTCTGCCGCAATTGCAACGCGAGGCGTTGATTCTGTTTGAGTATGAAGAGTTGAGTCTCGCAGAGATCGCTGCGGTGGTTGAAGCAGACGTGGGCGCGGTCAAAGCCAGACTCGCGCGTGCGCGCGAGAACTTACGTCGAGAGCTTGCGCCGTACCTTGCGGGCGGCACTGGTGAGCGGGAGTTGGAAAAGTGATCGACGAAGCACAGGCCCTGAAGTTATTGCTCGCAGGTTGGCGCGCACCCGCAGCGCCCGACCGTTTGCGCACGCGCGTCGTGGCTTCGTATCGCCAACTGATGAGCAGGGACGCAGCAGAGGAGGGAGCCGAGATGAAATACTGTCCGTCGTGTCATAGAGAGTTCGCGCCGCAGTTCCGTTTCTGTCCGCTTGATGGGCTGCCGCTCATGGCCGCAGAGCAACGGGACGCGCGCGCCGCATTCGTCGAAGCGCGGCAACTTGAATCGAACAACACGCGCGCGGCCGTCTCGACGGTTGATGAAACTATCGGCTTCGATGATGTGACCACCGAGAGTTTGCCGGCCACGCCAATCGTAGCGCAAGCGAATGATCGAACGCGCGCGCGCGCCGAATATCACTTGACGATCTTGGCGGAAGCCGGATTGATTGCGCGACTGATGACAGAGGTGCGCGCGGTCGCGTTGGAATCGCAACTGACTTGGCCGGAGTTCCGCCGCGACCCCGCAGGCTTTGCGCGCCGGACAATCGCGGGCTACAGCTTGTTGCTCCGGCGCAGGCTCGCGCAAGAGAACGTCGCTTACGGTCTCGTGACTGCGTTCGCCGTCGTCCTCACGCTCCTCTGCACAGTCGTCGCGGTCGAACATTTTCATCGGCGGCACGTAACAATGACGGCCGACAACGTGCGCGACGACTTGGACTATCTTGGGCCAGTCACGGTCATTCCGACGCCGACGAAAGCAGAAGAAGGGCCGGCCGGCATGGCCGATCACGGCACGGGTGGCGGCTCAGCACAGAATCATGAACGACCGGGCGGCGGCGGTGGCGGTGGCGACCACGAAGCTCTAACGGCGAGTAATGGCCGGCTGCCGCAGGCGACGCTTGAACCGCCGTTGTTAGCGCCCAACGTGAAGCCACCTGTCATCGAGAACCCGCATCTGCCGACGCCCGCGACGATTCAAGCTGACCCGACGTTGTTCCCGACTGACCCGCGGCCGCTGCCTTACGGCGATCCGAAATCGCAGGCGCAGGAGTTGTCCAACGGTTCAGGCGATGGCGGCGGCATCGGCGATGGCCATGGCGGCGGCGTCGGGCCGGGTAACGGTACGGGCTACGGCCCCGGCGAAGGCTGGAACACCGGCGGCGGCCCGCCGAAGATCGGCGGTGGCGGCCCCGGTTGCTGTGGCGGCACGACGGATTACGCGAGCAGGATTTTCAAACCTAGTGAAACGAGCAAGCGCGCAGTGATCTTGTCGAAGCCTGAGCCGACGTTTACGGAAGAAGCGCGCAAGGAGAACGTGACGGGCGAAGTCATCCTGCGCATGGTCTTGGCGTCGAACGGCGCGGTGACGAACATCCAACCGATCAAAGGTCTGCCCGCCGGCTTGACGGAGCGCGCAATCGCGGCGGCGAAGCAGATACAGTTCACGCCCGCAGAGAAAGACGGGCACAGGGTCTCGCAATACGTCACCGTCTCTTACAACTTCAACATCTACTAACCACGCCTTAAAGGCTTGACGGGCCCGCGCGAGTGCTCAGACTCGCGCGGGCTTTCGTGTCTCTATCCGACGATGACCCGCGACGCAAAGCCGTTATATACTGCGGCCGTTAATCAACGCAGCCGCCCACGCAAATCGCAAGAGGTACGCACGTGACCGACTCGCCAACGCCTGCACCGACCATCGTCTGCCTCGCCAGTTTTTTCAAAGGCGTGGATTTTTTGCGCGAGGCTAAACGGCAAGGCGCGCGCGTCGTGCTGTTGACGAAAGAGAAGTGGCAACACGAAGAGTGGCCGCACGAAAGCCTCGATGAGTTCATCGTCCTAGCGCAAGACGCGCCGCCGGATCATTTCATCCACACCGGCACACAGATCGCACGGCGGCACAGACTGGCGCGCGTCGTCGCGCTCGAAGAGTTCGATGTGATCACGGCCGCGCTCATTCGCGAGCACTTGCGTCTGCCCGGCATGGACGCTTCGACCGCGCGCCGCTTCCGCGACAAACTCGCCATGCGCGACGCGGCGCAAGCTGCGGGCTTGCGCGTGCCAGAGTTCGTCGGCGCGATCAACTACGGAGAGATTCACGACTACATGCAGCGCGTGCCCGCGCCTTGGGTCTTGAAGCCGCGCACGGACGTGTCCGCCATCGGCATCCGCAAACTGCACGACGCGGAACAGGTCTGGCGCGCGCTTGACGAACTCGACGCGCGCGAGCGCAACTATGAGCGTGCGCCCTATCATCTGCTCGAACGCTTCGTGCCCGGCGATGTCTTTCACGTTGATTCGCTGGTCATCAATAGTGAAGTCGTCTTCGCAGGCGTGAACGCTTACGGTCGCCCGCCAATGAACGTGGCGCACGAGGGCGGCGTCTTTCTCTCTTACACGGTTGCTTACGATGCACCCGAACGCGGAGAACTGTTGCGGCTTAACCAAGAAGTGATTCGCGCACTCGGTCTCAGGCGCGGCGCAACGCATGCGGAGTTTATTCGGAGCGCCAATGATGGCGCGTTCTACTTTCTCGAAATCGCCGCGCGCGTCGGCGGCGCGTACATCGCCGAGACGCACGAGGCCGCGACCGGCATCAACGTCTGGCGCGACTGGGCGAAGATCGAACTCGCCGATGTGACGCGCCCTTATTCAGTCGCACCAACGCAACGCGACTACGCCGGCATCGCGCTCTCGCTCGCGCGTCAAGAGTGGCCCGACACTTCGGGCTTCAACGAGCCGGAGATCGCCTACCGCATCCGCAAACGCCATCACGTCGGCCTCATCGTCCGCGCACCTGAGCAACAGCGCGTGCGCGAACTCTTGGACGACTACGCGCGCCGTTTCAGCGCAGACTTCAGCGCGGTTGCGCCGCCACTCGAACGGCCGGAATAATCCGGCAGAATAAACTACTGCTGGCTGTTCGGCGCAAAGCTGAGCGGCGTACAAGGTGGGTCGTCACTTATGCTATCGGTCAAAGCCGGTCTCATTCTCCTCTTGTTGCAACAAGGCAGCGCAGCGCAAGGACAAGGCGGGCAATCGTCTGAGCACATGGTCGCGGTCTTCATCGTGGAGATCACGCTCATGCTGCTGGTGGGGCGTCTGCTCGGCGAGTTGATGCAGCGCGTCGGGCAGCCGGCCGTGATGGGGCAACTGCTCGGCGGTGTGCTCATCGGGCCGTCTGTGCTGGGCACGTTTTGGCCGGCCGCCTATCAAGCGATCTTTCCCGACCTCGAAGCGCAGAAGCGGATGATTGATGCCATCTCGCAGTTGGGCATCTTGATGCTGCTGCTGCTGACCGGGATGGAGACCGATCTGGCGCTGGTGAGCCGGATGCGCCGCACGGCTTTTTTCACTTCACTCTCAGGCATCATCTTTCCGTTCGTCTGCGGTTACCTCGTCGGCCATTTCCTGCCCGCATCAATGCTGCCCAATCCGGCACAGCGGCTCGTCACGGCGCTCTTTCTCGCCACGGCGCTCTCGATCTCTTCGGTCAAGATCGTGGCGATGGTCATCATGGAGGTCGGCTTTCTCAGGCGTAATGTCGGCCAGATCATCCTCGCGTCGGCGATCCTCGACGACACCATCGGCTGGATCATCATCGCCGTGATCGGCGGCATCGCAACGGGCGGCGGCGTCAACTTTCGCGCCGTCGGCTTCGCCCTCGGCGGCACGATTATCTTCCTCGCGTTCAGCTTCACCGTCGGGCGGCGCATCGTGGCGCACATCATTCGTTGGACGAACGACAATCTAGTGATTGACATGCCGGTCATCACCGCGATTCTCGTGCTGATGCTGCTCGCCGCGCTCTTGACCGATTACATCGGCGTGCACACGGTCTTGGGCGCGTTCGTCGTCGGCATCCTTGTCGGCCAGTCGCCGATCCTCTCCAAGCACATCGAAGAACAACTGCGCGGCTTGATCGTCGCGCTGTTTGCGCCGATCTTCTTTGCTGTCGCCGGGCGCGAGATCGATCTGACGATCCTGCACAGCTTCGCACTCATCAAACTCGCGCTGGGTTTCATTCTGATCGCGAGCTTCGGCAAAGTGTTCGGCTGCTACGTGGGCGGGCGCTTGGGCCGTCTGGGCCATCGCGAATCAACGGCGCTCGCCATCGGCATGAACGCGCGCGGCTCGACCGAAGTGATCGTGGCCACCATCGGTCTATCTTTGGGCGTCTTGAGTCGCGATCTCTTCACCTTGATCGTCGTGATGGCGATCAGCACGACACTCGTCACACCGCCACTCTTGCGTTGGGCTTTGGCGCGCATCCCGCCGACCGGCGAAGAGAAAGAGCGTTTGGAGCGCGAGGCGGCGCAGGCGAAAGAGTTCGTGCCAACAGTCGAACGGCTACTGATCGCTGTGGACGGCAGCGCAGACGGCAAACTCGCTTCATCTTTGGCCGGGCTGTTTGCGGGCGCGCGCAAGGTAACGACCACAGTGGTCGAGTTAGGCCAAGGCAGCAAGCGGCATACGCTGCTGCCGCCCGACACATCGGGCGAGCTGGTGAAAGCGTCGGTCGAGGTGGCGACGCGCAGTAAGTCGGGCAGTAAGACTGAAGGCCAAGAGGCGTTGCCGGCGACCGACAAGCCGACGCTGCTCGTCAATCAGATGCCGGTTGAAGAATTGGCCAAAGGCATCATGAACGAAGCGCAGAAGGGTTACGACATGCTCTTTTTAGGGATCGCGCATGCGCTCGACAGCAGCCGAGGTGGCCTACAAGATGAAGTCGGCAAGATCGTGCAGGAGTTCAAAGGCACGTCTGCGCTCGCCGTCGCTAGAGGCGCGCAGACGGGCGAGCAGCTAACACAGACGCTCAACATTCTCATGCCGGCGACCGGCACAGACTATTCGCGGCGTGCCGCCGAAGTTGCCATCACACTCGCCAAAGCGAGCGGCGCGAGCGTGACAGCCTTGCACATCGCGCCGCCGCCGGAAGAGACAGACTTGCTGCGCCGGCCGCGCGAGTTGCTGCGCACAGGGCGCGCGCTCTTGCGCGACATCGGCGCATTGGGCAAACGCGAAGGCGTCACGGTCAAGTCGCTCATCAAAGTGCGCCGCTCGCCGGAGGCCGCGATCCTGCGGCAAGTCCGGCGCGGGCGACACAATCTGTTAGTGCTCGGCGTGAAAGTCCGGCAAGGCGAGCAACTGTTTTTCGGTCGCCGCATCGCCGTCTTATTAGAGCGCGCGTCTTGTTCGTTACTGATCGTGAACTCGTGAACGCTTGCTGTCGCTCAACTAGCCGGCCGCGCGGCGGGCGGGAGCACGGCGTTGAAGTCGCGTTGCAGGCGCGCGGCGTATTCGTTGAGCAGTTGCTCGATCCGGCGTGGGTCGTGCGAGCGGATGATGAGACCGACGTGCGCGGGTTTTTTCATGCGCCAGACGATCTCGCGGTCGTTATAGGCTGACGTGTCGGGCCACTGTTCGCGCGCCAGCGAGACGAGCAAGCCCGCATGATCGGCGCGCGCAAGCGGCACATGATAAGAGCCGCGCCCGCCCGCGATCTCGATCTTCGCCCACTCGGCCCACAGGTTGATGCCGGTTGCGGCTTCGATCAACTCGACGATGTTCGCGCCGCCGACGCGCGCCGCCGTTTCGAGAAAATAGAACTGCCCGTCCGCACGACCCTTGATAAATTCAGTGTGCGAGACGCCGCGCGTGAGCCGCATGGCGCGCAAGACCGCGCGGTTCATCTCTTGCAACGCGCGTTCATCATCTGTGCCGCGCGGCATGGTGCGCGTGGTGAAGATGCCGCCGCCGTGCGCCACGTCGAGCGGCGGCGCGCCGTAGCGGTTGCAGATGGCGAAGAGGATTTCGCTGTCATAGACGATTGAGTCCACGTGATAGATGTCGCCGGGCACGTAGCGTTCGAGCAGATGAAACGATTGCTTGTCGCCGAGCGCTTCAAGCGCGGGCCACAACTCATCCGCGTTGTTGATCTTCTTGATGCCGCTTGCAGAAGCTTCCATGCGCGGCTTCAACAACCAAGGCGCGGGCACGCGCGCCATGTACTCGCGCAGCCGCTCGTAGTTGAGCACATGGACGAACTCCGGCACGGGTATGCCGGCCGCTTGCGCCAGCATGCGCATGGCGAGCTTGTCGCGGAAATGGCGCGTGGTGGTCTCGCCGAGACCGGGCACGCGCAGGTGTTCGCGCAAGGTCGCGGCCTTTTCCAGATCGAAATCGTCGAGCGGGACGATGCGATCAATCTGTTCGGTGCGCGCGACGAAACTCACGCTCTTAATCGTGTCGCCCATATTCCACTGCTTGTCCACATCGGGCATGTAGAAGATTTCGTCTATCGCCTCGCGCGGCCAATCGGCTTTGTCTTTGAGGCTCAGCGATGTGAGCAACAGCACCCGGCAGCCCTGCCGTTTGCACTCGCGCAAAAACTCCTGTCCCTTCTCGTAGCTGGCCAGACAGAGGATGGTCAGTGGGCGTGTGTCGTTTGTCATGTGTGCTCCTAAGCTGTTAGCTCACCTTGCGCTGATAAGCTAACACCAAGCGACGATGCTTGATTGAGCCTGCAAGGGTTGCTCTGTTAATGGACGCTCAAACGCGAAGTGTATGTTAAGACTACGTCGGGAAGTGATCTCCTAAGACTACATCGGATAGTAATTTCCAATGAGCGGCAGAGCATTCCCTTGGCAGAGGCCAAAAAGCAGGCAAAAGTAAGCTAATTGGCATAGGCCCTCGCCCCCGAAATTATTCCTCGTCCGCCGAAAAAAATAGCGCATTGGCATTGAACTTGCTCCTTCCTTGGCTTAAGCAAAACAGACCAGCAACTTGAAGCGAAAAACGTAACGAAGGGAGCAATTTCGATGCGATACTTTGGACGAAAAAGTGAAGAAGGAAAAATTGGCTACATTATCTTATGGCTGATGGGCGTGCCGGTTAGCGTGCTCCTTATTATTTTCCTTTTGCGCGGCTGCACCTGAGTCTTCGATGGAGACCGATATTAGCTTGTGTAGCTTCAGCTAAGCAACTTACGTTACCGTGCAAAGGCTGAAAGCTAATAGCTGCTCCAAAAATCGCTCGTGATGATGCGGCGCGCTTCCGCGATGGTCAGATCGCCTTGTGCCAGTTTGTAGGCGATGGTCTCTTCGTACTCGCCAAGACCGGCGCTCGTGCGCAAGGCGGCTTGTGCAGGCGTGAAGCCGACTTGTTCAAGTGCGCGTGCATGGCGCGCGCGAAAGCAACGCGCACGCAGCCAGTCTTCGATCTCTTCCACATCATCGAAGCCGGCCGCCAGCCACTCATACGCGACCGACTCCGTCGGCGCACCTTGTAGCGCCGCCTCGCCATACTGCGCCAGCACCGCGCAGACGCGCTTAATGAGCGCACGTTGTCCCGCTTCGTCAGCCATAACAGTCGGAGCGTCTCCGGCGTCGAGCGAATTCAGGGCTGCTAATCTATAGCGTCGGTCGCTTCGTTGCCAAGTGCGTGTGGCGAAAAAGCGAGCGATAGACAACGATGCTTTTGTGCCTTGATGCAAGCTTTCATTCGAGCGCAGACGGTAGTAGCATTAGCGCGAGCTTTAACAATAGAGGTGGAACATGTCAACAGAGTCAGCGGCGCAGCGCCGCACATACATTGACTGCCGGGACTATCCGAGCGAGAAGAATTGCACGCTGAAAATTTCCGGCGCGGAGGACGAAGTGCTGGCCGCAGCGACACAACATGCTATCGCCGCACACGGGCACGATGACACGCCGGAATTGCGCGAGCAGTTACGCGGATTGCTGCGAGACGAAACCGCATGAGCCTATGTTCCGATCAGCAAGTGCCAGCCTTAACCACTGTGGCGATTGGCGGCTTCACTTCCAACTCCGGCAAGACGACGCTCGTGTGCGAACTGCTACGCCGCTTGCCCGGTTGGGAAGCGATCAAGCAGACGCGCGGGCACTATCGTTCCTGCGGCAAAGACCCACACGCCTGCTGCGTGAGCCAACTGCTCGGCGCAGAGCCGGTGCTGCGTTCCGGTCGCAGAGAGACTTACGCGCCGGGCAAAGACACGGGACGTTATTGGGACGCGGGCGCTACAAACGTCCACTGGCTCATCGTCACAAACGAACAGGTGGAGCGCGGCATCAAGCAGGCCCTCGCGCGCGTCTGCGCACCGGGCGTTGTGATCGAGGGCAATAGCTTTCTGTCCTTCGTGCGCGTTGAGTTCACGATCTTATGTGTGCCGCCCAAACTTGATCGAATCAAGCCGACGGCGCGGCGCGCGCTCGCCCGTTGCGACGCGCTTTATCTGTTCACCGAAACGATTGATGAGGTTGCGTCGGCGCGCGCGCAGTTCAACGCATGGTGCGCGGCAGCAACAGAGCGAGAGTTGTTGAATCGGATTCCCGTGTACACGCGCGCAGAGTTGCCGGAATTATTAGCGCGCGTGTGCGCGTTGCGTGAAGTGGTCGCAATTTAAGCGAGCGAGCCAATAGGAGGGCAGCGGTGTCAGAGAAAACACGACAGAAGAAGGACGGCCAACGCACGGACAAGAAGAACAAACAGATGCGTGATGCGACGAGCGCACGCAAGTCGGGCGGCAAATCTATGGAGTTGCCGAAGGACAAATCGAATCTCGGCGACAAACCAGAACCGCGCGTGCGCGGCACACGCGGCCGGTCGCAATAGAGTTTGTTGACGACAGCTAATCCCCCAACATGCAAGCCTACATACATCAACTCAACTGCTCGGACGGCGGCGTGCCGAAGCGGCCCGTGACGGAAGCTATCTTGACGCCGACCGGCCTTGTCGGTGACCGCGTGGCGAACCCGGATATTCACGGCGGGCCTCTACGCGCGCTCTGTCTCTATTCGCTCGAACGCATCGAAGCACTGCGCGCCGAAGGTCATCCGATCTATCCCGGCTCGGTCGGCGAGAATGTAACGGTGGCCGGTTTGGACTGGTCTCTGCTCGCGCCCGGCTCACGCCTCGCGCTCGGCGATGAAGTCGTCATAGAGATCACGAAACCGTGCAACCCTTGCGACTCAATCGCCGACTCATTCACCGACGGCCGGTTCAAACGCATCTCGCAAAAACTTCATCCCGGCGAGTCGCGCCTCTACGCGCGCGTCATCTGCACGGGCCGGCTCGCCGTCGGGCAGAGCGTGCGCTTGTTGTCGAATGGTGTTGACGCGACGCAGGAAGGAGCATGAGCATGGTCGTCGCAAACGAACTGCAAGAACAGGCGGCGCTCAACGTGCGCGAACCGCAGCCGCAAGTCAGACGCGCGCTCATCCTCGTTGACATTCAAAACGATTTTTGTCCCGGCGGCTCGCTCGCCGTCCGCGAAGGCGATCAGATCGTGCCCATCGTCAACGAACTGCAAAAGCGTTTTGATCTGATCGTCGCCACGAAGGACTGGCATCCGCAAGGCCATTCAAGCTTCGAGACGCTCTGGCCGCCGCATTGTGTGCAGGGCACACGCGGCGCAGAGTTTGTGCCCGCGCTCGACACCAGCCGCATCACGCGCACCTTCCTCAAAGGCACAGACATGGAGGTTGATTCCTACAGCGGCTTCTTCGACAACGAACACCGCCGCGCCACAGGTCTCGGCGACTACCTCAAAGCGCAAGGCGTCGCAGATGTCGTCATCGTCGGTCTCGCCACCGACTACTGCGTCAAATACACCGCACTCGACGCGCTCGCGCTCGGCTTCAACACGACGGTCGTCCGCGATGCCTGTCGCGGCGTCGAAGTCAATGCGGGCGACACCGAACGCGCGCTCGCAGAGATGGCCGAGGCGGGCGCGGAGATCGTCGAGAGCCGTAAGCTGCTTGAGCAACGCTAAGCTTTGCTCGTCTGTCCACACCTTCACCAACGCTCTTGCAATTCAACCAGACCCGGCGGCGCGCTCGTCATACGCACGTCGAGCTTGAGACTTGTCTCGATGTAAGCCGAAGCGTTGTGCAGACGGAGCGAGAATGCCCAATCTCTATCGAAGGTGATCAGGAGCGTGTTGTCGGAATGCGGCTTGAACGCGACGGCTTGCAGTCTGGTCGGCAACGAGAGGCGCGTGATTTGAACGATGGACTTATTCACGGCCGCGTTCTGCTTACTCACGTTCGGCGTTTGACCGAGCGTGCCTGCGAATGAAAACGCCTGCACAGTCGTCGTGCGCGTGGGCATTGAGACGATCAGTTTGTAGAAGTCTTGCCGGCCGAGAAAGTATGCGACGAGTGCTGACGGCGCGTCCGTGTGTTGCCGCGCCAGTCGTTCGAGTTGTGCGGCGAGCGCGAGCAGCACGGGGCGATAGAAGCGCGCGGCCTTTTCCTGTTCGGTCAGATGCAGCGCGCTCCAGTGTGCGCCGATGGCCGACTGTCGTTCGAGTTCGGTGAAGACAGGGGCGATTGTCTCGAAGTAGGCGGCATCGCATGGGTGGTTCGTCCAGTGCTGGCAGAAGTCGAGCGTGCGGGCGAGGCGCGGGTTCTTTGCCACGTCGTTGTTATGTTTGACCGAGACGCCGAGCGTCCAACCGCGCGCGCTCTCAACGACGACATCGCGCACGTCGCCCGCCTCGCCTTGCACGTCCGCCTGTATCCGCAACGTGAAGCGTTCGTCTTGCGCGGGCGCTTGCAACACAGGTTCAAGCCGCGCAAGCAGACGCACGCCGGCCCGTGCGCCGAGATCATATTTGGCGCGCGCCTCATCTGCGAGCGCGTCGTAGCGATGATGCGCTGTGCGCGCCGCGTCTGAATCGGTGAGCGCAGCTTGTGCGCCGCGCGTGTTGAGCGCGGCGAGCAATGCGGCGGCGACCGCATACTCCAAAGCCTTGCCGTAAGCCTGCTGCTTCTGCGCGAGCAACGCGGACAGAAAAGTGTATGAATCGCTCATGCTATTAGAGGTGTGTGAGTACAACAGACCCGCGCGCTAACGCTCAGACAATTCGCATTCAATCGCAAACCGCGCCAGCCGTCAACGTCTCCTGCAACCCGCCACACCAACCGAGCGACTGTGTGTAGCCACACAGAGCGATGTGTACCCGCACACAGGCATGAGCGTTCGCGCTGCCGGCCCCTGCGCCGTACTAACGCAAGCGGGCGCTGTCTCGCGGCACGTATTCGATTGGTCAGACGCGCGCTGATAATCCACACAGCGCTCGGCGGCTGAGCCAGTATGAAAAAACTTAACCACAAAAGGCAGTTTTCGGTTTTCAGTCTTCGGTTTCCAGTTTTCAGTAAGTGCCGCCAACTGAAAACTGAAAACCGAAGACTGAAAACAGTTCTTCGCTACCGCAAACTGCTTGCTGCCCTGTCCGTCTTAATGCTCATCGGCGCATTGTTCGGCGCATGGCGCATCAAGCGCGATGCTAGTGCGCGACTTGAACGCGAGCGCGCGCGG
Organism: Acidobacteriota bacterium; assembly: GCA_003223935.1. GTDB lineage: Bacteria > Acidobacteriota > Blastocatellia > Pyrinomonadales > Pyrinomonadaceae > QHXQ01. Next base: position 48,697 of record QHXQ01000028.1, read on the forward strand.
TTGGCACGCGAGGGCTTGATCCCGTTTGAGCTAAAACCGCGCTTACCTTTGCGACGAACTGAAATTCAACTCTGGCAAGACACACAGCACGTCCGCGCCGTCGCGCGCTTCCGCGATTCATACTTTGCTGCCACCGACGGCGGCCTACTCGAACTCTCACAGACGGGCGCGACCTTACGACACTACACGGTGCTCGACGGTCTGCCCGAAAGCGATCTGACCAGTCTCGCCGCTTGGAACGGTCGGCTGTTTATCGGCACGCGCACGCAAGGTCTCGCAGCTTTCGACGGCGAACACTTTGAACAATACCATTGGCCGGATCGCAAACCACAAGCAATCACTACGCTCGACACAGACGACGGGCGCTTGCTCATCGGCACGTTCGCGGGCGGCCTTGTTGAGTTCGACGGCCGGCAATTCAGAGAGCGCAACGCGAGCGCGGATGCGAAACGTCTGCCCGCGATCAACTGTCTCGCGCGTGATGGCGCGCGGCTCTACGTCGGTACGTTCGCCGACGGCCTGTGGCTCAATGAAGCCGGTCGTTGGCTGCACTTCACCACCGAACAGGGCTTGCCCTCGAACCGCGTCGTCGGCATCGTCGCAGATGATGAGCGCCTGTTCGTCGCTACCGATTTCGGTCTCGCACTTGCGCCGGTCAATAGTCTATTGAGTGCGCAGCAGACGCAGGCGCAAGTTTTCCAAACTATCGCCACGCTGCCGTCGCTCGCCAGCGCACAACGCTTCGGTCAGCAAATCCTACTTTGCACGGACGATGGGCAACTGTTCGCGCTCAACACAGACGACCGACGCGGGCCGCGCCTAACATCGCTCGCGTGGCGCGGCGCGCAAGATCAATCGGTGTCATTAACCGATTGCCGTCTGCTCGCGCTCGACGATGAACTCTGGTTACTTACAAGCGCTGGCATACGCCGCACGCACGCCAGCGCGTCGGGTGCAGACTCTGATTCAGTCAACGCAGCCCGCGCTGGTTTCAAACTCGCGCCCTTCATTCAGCCGAACACGCCGCGCACGCTGGCGAGCAACGCAGTCGCCGCACTCGCGCTCGACGGCGCGGGTCGGCTCTGGGCCGGCAGTTTTCGCGATGGCGTAGCGTTGCTTACAACAGACGGGCGCATGCTCACGCAAATCCAGACGGAGACCGCGCGCGAGATCAACGCGCTCGTCGTTGAGCCGAACACGAACGCGCTGCTCGCCGCCACCTCGCAAGGTCTCGTGCGCTTCGATGCGAGCTTGCATGCGACGCGCACGACTGCAACAGATGGTCTGTTGAGTAACGCGATTACGCATGTCGCGCTCTTGCCGTCGCAGCCCGCGCAGGGGAGTGAAGCGCAGACAGCAGCAATCGGCGTGGCGCATCACGCGCAGTCTGCGGCATTGGTCTGCGCGACGAGTCGCGGTCTCAGTCTCAACATGCAGGGGCGTTGGCGCGGGCTGACGACGGTGCAGGGCCTACCGAACAACAGTCTCTACGCGCTGCTCGCGCACGGGCGCACGCTCTATGTCGGCACGCTCGGCGGTCTCGCCCAAGTCGAAACCGGGCGTGTCGTGCGCGTCTTCACGGACGCCAATTCAAAGTTGACGCACAACTGGGTGACGGCGCTCGCGTCTGCGGGCGAGCGCATCTTCGTCGGCACATATGGCGGCGGCGTGTTTGAACTGATGCCGTCGGGCGAGTTGCAACCGTTCGCGCACGAGACGGGCGCGCTCGTCGTCAACCCGAACGCCCTGTGGAGCGATGGCGCGCGGCTCTACGCAGGCACGCTCGATGGTGCGTGGGTCTTCGACCTGCGCGCGCAGCGTTGGACGCATCTGCAAGCTGAACTGCCTGCACCGACCGTGCTCAGCGTCACGGGCGATGAACGTTTCGTTTACTTCGGCACAACCAACGGCATCGCACGCATTGAGATGAGTTACTTCAAACAGCCATGAAGAGATGTGCCGACGAGCAACACACGAGCGGGCGCGCAGACGAAAAAGAGATGAACCACGAAATCACACGAACCGGCACGAAGCACAGACGAAGAACGGAGCGATCTTTTTTGTTTCGTGCTGGTGCTCATCTTTCGTTTCGTGTCGCGTCGTGTGGTTTCGTGGTTGCTTTTTTCTGGCTCGCACTCGTCTGTCCGTTGCGTCAAAGCTCCGCGCAATCGGGTGTGCTCGTGCCTTCGTCGCGCACGGACAAGCCGGATGAGCGACTGCTGTCGTTGCAGGTGATGAACGTTGATGTGCTGATTGACAATCAACATGCGCGCGTGCGCGTCCGGCAAATCTTCGACAATCACACGGCGCAGGCGCTTGAAGGCAAGTACCTGTTCGCGCTCCCGCCCGCCGCTTCGATCTCAGATTTCGCCGTCTGGGATGCAGACACGCGCATCCCCGGCGTGATGCTTGAGAAGCGCCGCGCCAACGCCATCTACAGTCAACTCAAACAACCGCAGATCGATCCCGGTCTGTTGCAGCAGGATGATGAACACGAGGGCCGCGCCGCTTTCAACGCGAAGGTCTGGCCCATTCCGGCTTACGGCACGAAGCGCGTCGAGATGGAGTACACGGAGATGCTGCCGGTCGAGGGCTTGAGTTCACATTTCACCTTTCCGTTGAAACCATCATTCGGCGATCCGCAACACGTCGGCGAGTTCAGCCTGCACCTGCACGTCTTGAACGATTACCCGTTCGCGCCCATCACGCAAACAGCGCAGGCTTACTCGCTCAACGTGACGACGACGAGCGCGCACGAGTTTGAGGCCGAGTTTCAAGCGCGCGACATCGAACTCAAAGAAGATTTCTCGTTCGACTATCGCATTGACACGGACGCGAGCGCGCTCTCGTTTATCGCCTATCGCGCGCCCGAACAGATCAGCGCCTACGACTTACGCGATCCGGCTCTCGCCGCGCGCAACCCCGACGGCTACTTCGCCGCCCGCGCCATCTTCAACGAACAGCACGCGCGGTTTAATAACGAGCGACCGGCCGGCGAGCAATCAACACCACATCAAACGCGCCATCTGATCATCCTCTTCGACACGTCGCTCTCGATGTACGGCGACAAACTCGCGCGCGCGGTTGAGGCGCTCGATTACTTCCTGCACAGCTTGACCCCGCAAGACAGTTTCAATCTCGTCCTCTTCAACGAAGACGCAAGCACCTTTGCGCCGTCGCCCGTCAACGCGACGCCGGAGCAGGTCGAGCAAGCGTTGGCCTTTGTCAAAGGCTCGCTGCTCGGCGGCGGCACAGACTTGCGCAAGGCGCTGACGAAAGGACTTGAGCTTGCGGCCACACTGCCCGCAGGCGAACGCAGCCTCGTCCTCATCTCCGACGCCAACCCGACGCTCGGCACGACGAATATCAAACAGATCATGCAGCTATTCGACAATGAAGAGAAGTCGGGCGGACGACGCAGAGGCGCACAAGATAACAACAGAAATGAACGAGCCGACGCGCCCGCGCCGTTGCGCGTCTTCGCCTTCGCATTGGGGCGCGATGCGAATCAGACGTTATTGGAAACGCTCGCACAAAAGACGCACGGCTACTTCGCCAGCGCGCGCGAGACCGAAGACGTCACGACGCAGTTGCAACTCTTCTTCGCCAAAGTCGGCGTGCCTTCAATCGAGGGCCTGCACTTCACGGCGACGGATCAAGCAAACTTCTATCAAATCTATGCTACGCCCGAAGCGCACAGCTTCGATGGCTCAAGCGTCGCCTTCGTCGGTCGTTATAAAAAGCCTGAGCCGCAAACAAGCGTGAGCGTCGAAGGGCAATACAGCACGACAGCGATCAATCTCGCGCGCGCAGTCGCGCTGCCCGAATTCGACGACACACACGAGCATCTGCCGCGCGTGTGGGCGCGCGCGCGCGTTGATGCGCTCTTGCGCGAGATGGATTTGAACGGCGAGCGCGAAGACTACATCGCAGAGATCATTCGCCTCGCGCAGAAATATAAGTTCGTCACGCCGTACACGGCTTTTCTCGCTGCGCCGCGCGCGCTCTTGCGCCCGCGTCTGATCCAACCGGGCGATCCGGTCTTGCGCGTCAAGACTGATGAATCAATCAAGTCTGTCTTCGCCGTGCTGCCGTTTGGCGAGACGCTGCCCTTGAAGTTTCTCGCCGATGAAGGCGTCTGGGAGGTGCGCTTCCTCGCGCCCGCTTGGTTGCCCGACGGCGCGTATCGTTGCCGTCTGCTGCTTACGGACAGAGACGGGCATGGGCTTCAAGAAGAGAAAAGTTTTGTGGTTGACAGTCACGCGCCGAAGTTGCGCGTGAGCGTGCCGGCAGAGACTGTGCGCGCGGGCGATGAGTTGCCCGTGCGCGTTGCGGCAGACAGCGACACTGTGCGGCTCGTGGCGAAATTTTACGGCGCGCAGCCCGTGCAACTTTACTGGTCGGACAAAGAGCAGGCGAACACGGGTCGCTTGCGCATACCTGCGACGCTCGCCGCCGGTCAATACGTGTTGACCGTGACGGCTGAAGACTTCGCGCATAACCAGTCGAGCGCAGAGGTGCGACTCGAAGTGATTGGAAGATGAAGCAAGAAATCTCACGCAAAGGCGCAAAGGCGCGGGAGCGGACGCGAGGGAGAAACGCAGGAGACGGCGTTGCGTCCGGCTTGGCGTCCTTGCGTCTTTGCGTGAGGCTTCCGTTGTTGCGCTGGTTCGCGTTGACCTGTCTGCTTGCCTACATCACGCTCGCGATCATCCATCCACACGCGCAAGCCGCGAAAGGCGAAGCAACACGTGCGCAAGATGGACAGGCGCTCATCGAGTCGGCGCTGTTCACGCGCGTCGAGTTCTTCGGCGCGCAGGCGCTTGTGCCGTACCCAACAGCGGAAGCGCGCAACCGGCTCGCCGCCGTGCAGGCGCAGCACGCGGCCGAGCCGGAAATCTATTTGCAGCTTGCACAACTCGACGAACAACTCGGTCGCGCAGACGAAGCCGCGCGCGAACTCGAACGCTACGCCGCGCTCAAACACGACGCCGCGCCCGCGCTCGAACAACTCGCCTCGTTCTACGAACGCCGCGCAGACTTCGCGCAGGAAGCCGCGACGCTTGAGCGTCTGCTTGCGCGCGCACCGGCAGACGCGCGTGCCGGTCTGATGCAGCGTCTGATCGAGTTGGCGCGCGTCCAGCAACTTCCCAAATACCTCACACCTGCCTTCTACGAACAGGTGATCGCGCAAGACCCGACCGCCTACGCGATCATCGAACAGTACATTGACAAACTGGCCGAACAGAAAGCTTACGCGGCGGCGCTCAAAGTCTTGCGCGCGCACAAGGCGCAGTTTCCCGAACGCGCGCCGCAACTCGTCGAGAAAGAAGCGACGCTGCTTGATTCGCTTGGGCGTGCGCGCCAGGCTGAGCAAGTTTATGAAGTTGCCTTCGATCCGTTCTGGCCCGACGAACTGTCCGATAGCTTCTACGAGTTTCTGAAAAGTCACGACCGCTATCGCGCGTACAGTCGTGAGTTGCGCGCACGCTTCCAACGCGACCCGTCGGACTACGACACGGCCGTGCGGCTCGTCCATTTCGGCAAGTATGACGGTGAATCAGACCCAAGTATCTTCGTCCAACTTGAAAAGGCGCGCGCCGCACACGGCCACAAGTGGCAGCCTGAAGAACTGGCGACCATCGCGCGGCTGTTGCTCGCAGAAGGCTATGAGGATGCGGCGGCGCGTTTTCTCTACACGCTCTATCTGCAAGGCGGTTTGAAGCCGGGCGGCGAGTTGCGCGCCAAAGTGCTCTATCAACTCTTCGCGTTGCTCACGGATGCAAACGATCAGAGGTTGGCGCTGACGAACGGCGATCTGAAGTTCTATCAAGACATCGCCACAAGCGATCCGCATCCGGGCATCATGGGCGGCATCCTCTCGCTGCTCTTCTCCGACACAAGCCCGCGCTTCGAGTTGGATAGAGAAGAGCGGGACGCAGTCAAGTATTTCAATCGCGCCGCCGCCTATCACATCTTCAACGCTTATAAACAAGAGTATCCGACCGCGCCGGAACTAGCGCAGATGTATCTGGACATCGTGCGCCTCTATACGGCGACAGGTGAGCCAGAAGTCGCCGCCAACACGCTCGCGGAGTTTGAACAACGCTACGCAGACGCGCCGCAGTTTCCCGAAGTCGTGTTGAAGCTCGCTGATTGCTACATCACGCTTGAGCAGTACGACAAGGAGCGCGCCTTGTATCCGCGCATCCTCGACTACTTGGCCGCGCACAGGCGCGCAGGTGTCCCGCTCGTGCCCGACGCGCGACAAGCGCAGGCCGCGACGGATGAAGCTAATCAAACGCGGACGATCAACGCTTACGATGAGCCGACCGCGACGAAGCCCACGCCGATCAGTTATCCGCCCGATTCAAATCCCGGCGTAGAGATTCCGGGCGCGGGGCGGACGACGAACGAAAATTACTACTACGACCGGCCACAGTATCAGGATCACTTGGACGTGCCGACCGCGCGCTGGCGCACACGCACGGACGAGCGCGTGCGCACGGTGACGTATGCGCAGGTGCTCGAACGCTACGTCGCTTCGCTGGCGCGCGAGGAGCGCACAGAAGAGATACTTGCGCTCTACAGCGCCGAGATCAAGAAGCACACGGACGAGGCTGGCTTGTACGAACAGATGTTGCAGTGGTTGGGTCAGACCAAGCTGGTTGACGAACAGTTGCGCGTCTATCAAGCGGCGCTCAAACAGTTCCCCGGCACCGTCTGGCGTGACCGCATGGCGCGTTGGTTTCTGCGGCAACAGCGCAAACAAGACTTTGAAAAATTCTCGCGTGAACTGCTTGCGCAGATGAACGACCAAGAGGTTGAAACTTATCTGAGTCAGTTCATCGCACAGGACGCGAGCGCCAATGCGAAAAGCTTCGAGGCGCAACTCTATCTCGGTCTCTACAGTCTCGCGCACGAGCGTTTCCCGCACGACATGAGTTTCGTGCAAGGCTTGTTGCGCTTCTACAGCGCGCACGAACGCTGGGCTGAATGGCGCGCGCTGATGGCGGAATACTATTTCACGTCGCGCGAGATCAGAGGACAGTTCTTGAGTTATCTCTCCGAGCATCGCGAGTTGCGCGCGCGGCTCGACGAAGCGCGTGAGCGTTGCCGCGCGCAGGCTGAATCTGATCCGGGCGCGCTTCAGTCGCTCCCGTATAAACTCTTTCGCGCCGACGCAGCCGCGTGGCTCTCGAACTACGAAGAGGCGATTGACGCTTATCGTGAATTGAACCGGCTCTATCCGAACACGCCTGAATACTCCGAACGCCTCGTCGCTTTCACGCGCTCGCTCGGCCAGCACAATCGCAAGTTCTTGGAAGAGGCTGCATCGGCCGCACACGCGCTGGCCGATAACGTCCCTTCATCATCCGCCTATCGTACACGCGCCGGTGAGATTCAAGCAGAGCTTGGCGATTACGAGCGCGCGCGCGGCGAGTGGGAACAACTCATCGCACTCGGTCGCGGTGAACCGGAGACGTATCTCGAAACGGCGACCGTCTATTGGGATTATTATCAGTACGCCGATGCCTTGCGCATCATCAACCAACTGCGCGCGCAAGAGCACGACGAGGCGCTCTACGCTTTTCAAGCCGGCGCGATCCTCGAAGCGCAACACAAGCAGCCGGCCGCGCTCGGCGAATACGCCAAAGCGCTCGACGAAGATGCAGATGATTATCAACGCGCGAAGCGGCGACTCGTCGCGCTCTACAAACGTGCGGGCGTGCCCGCGCAGTTGCGTCAGGCTATGGCGCAAGCGCGGGCATCGGCGCGCGCTAGTTCATCGCACGATTCATCGCTCGTGCTCGGTTACGTCTCGCTGTTGCGGGCGGTGGGGCAGCAACAGGAAGCGAGCGCGTTGTTGCGCCAAGAGATCGCAAACAACCACGACCAAAACTTTCTCGACAGTGCGCGCACCATATTTTCCGAAGCCGAAGATACAGACGGCGAGCGGGCCGCGCTCCGGCAGTTGACGCAAGCGGCGCGCGGGCCGCACTCGCGCATCTCGTCTCGTCTGCAACTCGCGGAGAGCTATGCGAGCGCGGGCGAGACGGCTGCGGCCGCCGCCGTTCTCAACGAACTGACCGCTCAGTATCCGACCAATTACGGCGTGCTCAACGAAGTCGCGAGTTTCTACTGGCGGCTGGGCCGGCGCGATGCGGCGCTCAACGTCTTGCGCGTGAGTATGACGCGCGGGCGCGGGCGCTTCCATTATCTGTTCGCGCGCAAGTTGGCTGCGCGCGAGCTTGAGTTGAATCATGCAAGCGAAGCCGAGCGCGTGCTGCGCGCGTTGCATGATGAAGACAAGTCGAACACAGATGTCTTTCACGAACTCATGCGCCTCTATGTGCGGGGCGGCGACCGCGCGCAGTTGCAGCAAATCTTTCGTGAGACGCTGGCCGCGCTCAAGGCGCAGAATCTTGACAACCGAGAGTTGCAAGCGCAGGTGGCCGAGTTTCGCGCGCAGTTGATCGAAGCGTTCACGCGCTTGAAAGATTATCGCGCGGCGGTCGAACAGCACATCGAGATCATCAACCGCGATCCAGATGACGAAGAAAAACTCAACGCCGCACTCACCTATGTCAAACGCTATGGCGGCGCAGACACGTTGCTCAACTATTATCAACAGACCGCCAAGCAGGCTTATAAAAATTATCGCTGGAACGTCGTCCTCGCGCGCATCTACGAAGCGAAGGGCGACTACGCGAGCGCCGCCGCAAACTATCGTGCCGCGCTTGAGAATCAACCCGAAATGCTCGAACTCTATGCCGCGCTCGCGGACGCATGTAAGCGCGGCAAGGATTACGACGGCGCGCTTGCGGCGCTCGCCAAAGCGGCGGAGTTGTCGAACGACGATCCGCAATATGTTCGTCAAACCGTCGCGCTGCTCGAACAACTTGGACGCAAGCGCGAAGCCGCAGCCGCGCGCGCGAAACTTCCGCCCGAACCGACGCCCACGCCGCAGACCGCCGCCGATCAGTTCGCGGAGGCCGCGCGCCTGCGCAACAGCGAGACCGCAAAGGCTGTCGCCACTTACCGCCAAGCGTTCGATGCCTTCGTCGCCACACCTTATCAGAGCGACCTGCACGCCGCAGACATCACAGGTTACGTCCAGACCGTGCGCGCCGAAGAGCCTCTGCCGCAGATCGCCGCGCGCCTGTGGCAACTGCGCGAGCGTCTCGTCGCAGATGCTGATTCGGCGAACGAGAAGTTGGCCGCAAAAGCGCGCGAGCGTTTGCAGACGCTCGACGGCGCGCTGCCCGAAGCGTTGGGCCGTCTAGCGGCCGAGCGCGCGACCGGCGACGAGTTGCAGGCGCTATTCAGCGATTGGCAGACGCGCATTGACGACGCGCTCAAACGCACAAACGATCCGCACGACACGCTCGCACTGTTGCAGAACCTGAGCCGGCGCGCAGGCTTCGGCACACTCGAAGAGAAGATTCTACTTGCGCAAAAAAATGCCGCCTTCGCGGCTGGCAACGCCGAACAGTATCACGCACGTCTGCACGCGCTGCTGGATTTCTACGTCGCGGCCGGCGCTTATCGGCAAGCGCTCGATCTCTTGGTTGCCGAACAGGGGCGCGACGGCGCGCGCGACAGTTTCGATTATCTGCCGCTCATCGCCGACTACGCGCGCCTCGTCGGCGACCGCGAGCGCGAACTGCTGGCGCTGCGCACGCACTACGAGCGGACTGGCGCGCTCTCGACAACGCAAGTGGCACAAGACGACGCGCTGGTCGCGCGCTACTTCGCTGCACTACTCGAATCAGGCGCATCGGGGCGTGCCGAGTTGCAACAACTAGCCGAGCGTTCGTCTGCGCAGCAGGTGCAACTGATCAACTTCCTGCTCGTCCACGACGAAGGCGCGCTCGCGCACACGGCCATCTCGCATGCGCCCATGCCGCTCGCATGGCAACTCGCGCGCAACGCCGAAGCGAGTCTCGCCTTGAACGAGATGAGCACAGAGAACGAGAACTATTTCGTCACGGTGCTGCAATTCAAATCAATCGGCGAATTGATCGCGGCGCACGCAGACACGAGCCGCCAACTCGTCGGCGATGATTGGTATCAACTCGCCGCGCGCTACGGGCAGTGGCTCTATCAAGCGAACAAGTCGGAACAGAGACTCAAGAGTCGCGCGCTTCTGCCCGCGCTAATTGAGAACAGTCCACACGACGCGGGCGAGCAAGCGAAGCTCGGTCGTTGGTATCTCAACGCGCATGATGCCGGGCGCGCGCTCGAACACTTACAACTCGCGCTCGAAGCTAAACCCGCAGACGAGCAACTACACGCAGACCTCGGCGCAGCCTACTCCATGCGCGGCGACAAAGCGCGCGCCCGCGCAGAGTGGCGACAGATCATCGCGGGCGATAACCCTGCGCCCGCATCCTGCGCGCTCTACCTGCGCACGCTCGCCGCGCATGGACTGACGGACGAAGCCCGCGCGCAGTTGTTGCCCATCCTCTCGGCGCAACTCAAAAAGGTGAGCGAGGGCTGGCGTGGTTACAACACGCGCGACGAGCACAACAAAGAGTTTGCCGACTACAAACCTTTGCTGCGCGCCTTGGCCGATTCGTTTGCGACGCAGGCAGAGGCGCAGCAAACGACGCTTGAACAGGGTGCGCGTGCGTCTTTGCCTGCGCCGGTCGAAGCGGCACGCGCGGCGTTCTTCCGCCAGTTGTGCGCGGCCGTGCCGGAGAGTATCGCGTTGCCGGAGTTGATCGTGAACGAACCGCTCGTCGCTCGTCATGAGTTTGCGCCGTTCTACGAAATGCTGATTGCCCGCAGCGCAGGACTTGAAACTTACGAGCGCGACTCAGACTACAACGCCCAACTAGGGCAGCACTGGGACGCGCGCGAAGCTGAAGAGGCGCTTGATCACGAGAACGATTTCAAGCCCTCCGAGCCAAAGAGCGACCGGCTTGAATGGCAGCGCCGTTATCTCGCTTATCTGTTCGACACGCGCGACACAGCGAAGGCGCGCACGCTCGTCACGGACATCGAAATGGAACTCAAAGGTCGTTACGCGCGACCGCTCTGGCTGCGGCTCGCCGGGGCGCGTCTGGCATTGCGCGCCGGTCACGTCGTTGAAGCTTGCAACATACTCAGGCATCTCGTCGGCATCGAAGCGAGCGCGCACTTAACGGCCGTCAAGCCGCCCGACGGCACGCGCTTGAACGAAGCCTGCGCGCTCCTGCGCGCCGAAGGGCACGCCCGCGAAGCCGACGCCCTGCTCGCCGCCGCATACACGCGCGCCCTCGCGCTCGCGCAATACGACGCCACCTACTTCGACGCGCTCGCCCGGCTCGCCTTCAAAGCGCACGACACAGCACAAGGGCGCGCGCTGTTGCAGATGATGCTCGACCTCGGCCAAGAAGAGACGCGCCCGACCACGGAAGCGTCGCTCGCTGCCGCCGCTTGGCTCAAGCCCTACGCAGTCGAGGACGTGAGCGTCGAGCTACCCGAAGCGGCCAATCGCATTAACTACAACCAGTCGCTCGCGCTCGCCGCCGACACCGCAGCCGAGTTTGCACAGTTCGATTTTGCGATCAGTTGTCGCCAACGTCTGCGCGCACTCACGCCCAACGATGAAGCGAACCGCATTGAACTCGCGCGCCTGCTCGCCGCTAACGGGCAACGCGAAGAGGCGCGCGCACAACTCGCCGCCATCATCTCTGAGCGCACGGCGACGCGCCACGCGCGTTGGCAGGCGCTCTGGCTCGCGCCGGAACTCTGCGGCGACGAGGCCGCAGCCTTGCAGGATTTGCGCGCGCGCGTGGCTGCCGAGAGCAAAGACGAGGAGATGTTGACGGCGCTTGATGCGTTGGCGCTCAACGGCGCTGGACGCGCCACCGAAGCACGCGCGCTCGCGGCCAAACTCGCCGCCGCCGAACCCAACGTTTACGTGCGTTCGTTCCGCGCTCTGCTCGACGTACACGATGGACAGTCGGAGTCTGCGCTTGCGAGTTTGACGAACGCGCTCTTTGTCAGTCAAAGCAACGATGCGTGGTCGGCGTTCGGTCTGCCTGAAGATGAGGCATTGCGCGGGTTGATGCGCACATATCTCGCGCTTGGTCAGCCGCGCGCAGCACTGCGTCTGGCTGAACGCGATGCCGGGCTGAGACTCACGGGCGCGTTAGAACTAGCGCACAACGAGAAAGAGGAAGCGACAAACGATGACGAATCTCACGCCGCGCAGGTCAATGACGCAAACGCGCATGATGAAGCGGAGATGAATGATGCAACGACCGATCCATCGAGCACTGCGAATACTCACACGCACGCAACTTTTCAGACTTTGCCTGTGCGCTTGTCTGCGCGTGCGACGCTCGCGCGCGTGGACTTGTTGAGTGCGTTGTCGGCGGCGGCCGAAGAGTGTGGCGAGTTCAAACGCGCGTTGGAGTTTGAGCGGGCGCGGTTCGCGGCGCTCGACAATCGGGCCGACCGGCGCGTGAGTGCGACGCGCATTGCCCATCTGCAAGCGGCGCAATAGCAGCCCGCAAGTGCCAAGTTGATCGTTGATGCGCGCACGGTCGCGCAGCATTGAGTGAAGGGAGGCAGGCACAGCATGAAAGGTTGGCGTTCACGACTCGTCGCATTCACATTCGGCTTCAAGGTCAGCTTGATCGCGGTTTTTCTCTACAGCCTGATCGTCGGGTTGTTCCTGCCCAAACAACACAGCACCAATGCGCACGCGCCTGCGCCGGCGGCGACACAACATCAATGTTCGGCAGAAACTTACTTCATTAGTCCCGAATCAATCTTTGCGGCGCTCAAGAGCGAAGATGTGACCGTGCGCCGCGACATGTTTCGCCGTTTGTTTCTGCGTCCCAATGTCGCGACCATCTATTACGACTACGAGCGCGACCGTGAATATCCAGAGCGTGCGGCGGAAGCGGACATGCGTTATGTCAATCTCGATGATGACGCCGCGCCGGAAGCTTTGATTACCTTCGCGCGCTTCGAGCAGCCGGTCGCGCTCATCCTCAAGCGTGACGAGTGCGGTTGGCGTCTGTGCGCGGCACTCTCCGCTTGGCTGCGTTTTGAAGATTATCCGTATCAGAACTGGCTTGAGTTGCCGGAGTTGGTCAAACCGGGCACGCACGAACTGTTGTTGCACGAGAGCACAGGCGATGCGAGCGCGTACGTGCGCAAGGTGCGCGTGTTGAAGTTGCTTGACGGTGCGCTCGTGCAGGTCGCGGAGTTTAACGAAGAAGAGATCACGCCGGTCGCAGATTATCGCGGTACAGACTGGAACGATGTCAAACAAAGAACGACAACAAATTACAGCCTCGTGCCTGCCATGAACGGAAATGCACCGCGATTGCAACTCACAACGTTGAGCGAATTGAGCAAGTACGATAGCACAGTGCCTCTCTATACCTATTGGCGCGAAACCGACGGCACATGGCACGTGCAGTCCGAGCACTGGCGCAAGCGTCCAGTCGTGCGCTTGAAACAACTCGCCGCGCACACAGAAAATTTGATCTGGGATGAACAGCGCCAGCGTTTCGTCGCGGCGCAAGAATGAACGCGGACTGAAAGGCTGAGAACAATGATTGAGCAAAACAGACGACGAAGATTCGCACGTCCGCGTTTCTCGCGCTCACGTCTCATCGTCATCATCGCGTCTGCGCTCGTCGTCTGTGCAGGTCTGCTGGTCTATGCGCGTGCGGTGCGCGAGACGAAGGGCGCGTATGCTCTGGCGAATGATCTGCCGCGCGGGGCGCTCGTCTATGCGCAGTGTGCGGACTTGCCTGCGCTCGTCAAGCGTTGGGATGAATCAACGCTCAAGCAACAACTCGTCGCCAGCACGAGCTTTCAACAGTTTGAGACTCACCACTTGGCGATGAAACTCGTCGAGCGTTGGTCTGAATACAACGACGCCTTCGGCTTCACGCTCGACGCAGGCGCGCTCGCCGGTGCAAGTCAAAGCAAGGCCGCGATTGCCATCTACGACATCGGCCGGCTCGATCTGGTCTTCGTCGCGCCGCTCAGCGAAGAGCAGTCGGCCGCGGCCAACTTCTTCACGCACACGGACGCCTTCGATGAAGTCTCTCTGCCTGACGGCACGACTTACTACCGGCGCGAGGCGGACGTTGACAACGGGCGCGAGCATCAAGTGCTCGCGTTCGCTTGGGCGCGCGGGCGCTTCGTGTTGGCGACGAGCGAGCGTCTGCTCTTGCGCACGCTGGCCAACATCAACGGGCGCGCGCCGGAAAAGGATCGGCTCGCAGACGATCCCGCATTTCAAACGCTCAGCCGCGAACTCGCGCCGCACTTTGCGACCGTCTGGGTTGATCAGTCTGCGCTCAACCGCGATTGGTATTTCAAGAGTTACTGGGTGCAGCAGAACATTGAAGATTTACAAATCTTGCGCGCCGGTCTCTTCGATCTTGAACTGCAAGAGAGCAAGTGGATCGAGCACCGGCGTTTTCTGCTGTCAGGTCAGACGACGAAGCAAACGCCGCTGCCGACTAACGAAGCTCAACGCCTCGCCGCGCTCATGCCGAAGGATGCGCCTTACTACAAAGTGCGTGCGCTCACGAACGACGACAACGCCGCGCACACCTTGCGCGACACACTGTTCGACCGACCGCCGCAAGATGATACAGAACGCGGCCCGACTTGGAGTTGGCATTCATACGACGACTCGGACTTTGCCGAAGCGGGCGACAACGAATCGGATTACGGGAGCGGTTATGAATATCTCGATCACAGTTACGACCGCTTGATTGACGATCCGGTGGACGCGCGCCTGCAAGCGAATGACACGCGCTACGACGGCGAGTTGCGCGCGGCGACTGAAGCGCGCCACGTCGCGGCGCTCGCACAAGCGTTGCAACCCGCGCGCCCGCTCTACGCCGCCACGTCCGCCAGCCCGCAAGTCAACGCGGGGCCGCTCTTCGTCGAGTTTCGCCGCGCTGCTGCGCTGACGCTCGCCGCACCCGCACGATTTGATCGCGCCGCGTTCGAGCGCGCGCTGAGTGCTCTCGCGCAGAGTCGGCTGACCATCGCCGATTCAACGGCCGCGCTGCAATGGACAGACGGCGCACACGACGGTCAGACATGGCGCACGCTCGACCTGCCGATGCTCGGCCGCCAACTCTGCTACACGCTCGACGGGCGCGAGTTGTTCGTCTCCAACAGCGCAGACATGCTGCACGCGCTCAGCGCCGCACATGAACAAACGGACGTACACGCCGATCTCGATGCGACGCCCGCATTGGATGAGTTGACCGTCGTGCGACTCGACCGACGCGCGCAAGGATTCGATCAAGTCTTCGCGCGGCTCGATGCGCAATGCATCAAAGCCTATTGGGCGGAGCGGCGCGGCAAAGAGCATGACAAGCAGGACGAAACGAGTGCACCAACGAACGCGCCGCACCCGTCCGAAGAGTTCTTCTCCGGCAACATCGCCAGCCTGCTCAACGTCGCTGCCCGCGTGCGCGCTGTCGAGATCAGACGCAGTCATCAACCGAATCGCTTGCGCGAAGAGGTTGCGTTGATCTTCAACTGAAAAAAGATCGAGCACGACCGTCCCGAATTGGCCTCATCGTTGCGCGCATAAATGGGGCTTGCGCCTGCGCGCACGTCGAGTACGATGGTCGCGTGTGCGAATGATGTTGAGTGTGTGAGGTGGCAAACGATGGCACGCATTGAGGGCGTCGAGCCGGCACGGGCCGAAGGGTACATCAAGCGGGTCTTCGCGGCGCAGGCTGAGCGTTGGGGCGCGCCGCTCTTGAATCATCTGCTCTATGCGCGGCGGCCCAGCATCTTTCGCGGCGTGCGGGCGATGTGGCAGGGGCTTGAAGAGTCCGGCTTGATTGATGCGCGCTTGCAGGCGCTCGTCAACCGGCGCGTCGCGGCTTTGAACGGCTGCGAATTTTGACAGGACATCAACGCTGCCGTGGGCAGCACGCTCGGCTTGAGCCGTGAGAAGATCGAAGCCCTCGCCGATTACGCCGTCAGTCCACACTACAATGCCGTCGAACGCAGCGCGCTTGAATACGCCGACGCGATGACGATCACGGGGCGCGACGTGAGCGACGAACTGTTCGCGCGCCTGCGCGAAGTTTACAGCGCCGACGAGATCGTCGAACTCACCGCCATAATCGCTTGGGAGAACTCATCCAGCAAATTCAACCGCGCCTTGCGCGTCTCCTCACAAAAGTTGTGGCGGCCCGAGTGGCATTAGCTTTTGTCTCGCATCACGCTGCGCAGAGCAACGGCGAGTTGACGCACGCCTGCGCGAATCTGTCGTTCGTTGAAGCCGGCGTAGCCAAGCAGCAGTCCGCCGTGCCCGCCGCGCTTGAGATGAAACGAAGAGAGCGGTTGCACGTCGAGTCCATGCGCGGCCGCCGCGCGTGAGGCGGCCACATCATCAACGCCTGCGGGCAGACGGCCGACGAGATGTATGCCGGCCGCGTCGGGTTGGAGTTCGAGCAAGCCGCGCAGTTCGCGCGCGGCGGCGTCGAGCAAGATAGCTTGGCGTTCGGCGTAGAGCGCGCGCATGCGGCGTATGTGGCGCGCGAAGTGGCCTTCGTTGATGAAGTCTGCGAGCACGGCCTGTTCGATGGTCGGCGAGAAGCGACTCGCCAGTCCGCGCGCGTTCGTGAAGACCTCGACCATGTCGGGCGGCACAACCATATAGCCCAGACGCAAGGCCGGAAACAAGACCTTGCTGAACGTGCCGAGATAGATCACGCGCCCCTCTGCGTCCAAGCCTTGCAACGCCGCAAGCGGCCGACCCACATAGCGATACTCGCTGTCGTAATCGTCTTCAAGCACCCAAGCGCCCGCGCGATTCGCCCACTCCAACAATGCGAGCCTGCGCCCCAGTGTCATCGTCACACCCATCGGATATTGATGCGATGGCGTGATGTAAACCAAACGCGCCTCCGGCGTTGACTCCGCACCCGCTTGCACGTTGAGTCCTTCCGCCGTCACCGGTACAGGCACGACGCGCGCGCCCGCGCTCTTGAACGCAGCCCGCGCGCCCAAGTAGCCCGGTTCTTCCAACCACACCGCATCGCCTTCGTCAATCAACAGACGCGCGACCAGATCGAGCGCCTGCTGCGAACCCGCGACGACGATCACTTGCGCCGCCTCGCAACGCACAGCCCGCGCCGCGCCGAGATAACCGGCAACCGCCTCGCGCAAAGGCAAGTAACCGGCCGGCTCTGTATAGCCGAGTAGATCGGCAGAGGGCCGACGCCAACGCCGCGCAAGCAGACGCGCCCAGAGTGTGCAAGGGAAAGCGTCGAGCGCAGGCGTGCCCGGCCGAAACGGGCGCGTGCCCTGCGGATCGCGCGAGACGTTCACACGCGCATGTGTGTATGACGTAGCGCGACGCGCGAGCGTGCGCCCGGCGCGTGGCGTGCGCGTGGTGCGTGCGTCGAGCGTGCGCGCGTGCAGCAACTCGTCGGGCAGAGAGCGCGAGACGTATGTGCCGGAGCCAACCTGTCCTTCGACGTAACCTTCCGCGAGCAGTTGCTCGAAGGCGTTCAGCACCGTGTTGCGCGAGACGCGCAAGTCGGCCGCCAACTCGCGCGTCGAAGGCAGACGTGTGCCCGCGCGCAGTTGACCGGACAGGATCGCTGTGCGCAGTTCATCGTAGAGTTGCCGATAGAGCGGCGCGCCGTTCGCGCCGTTGAGGCTGACGAATGAATAGGGGATCGTAGTCGAGCGTTTGGCCATCGTGACTTCTCCGGTCGTCAAAGTTGCCGCGAAAAATTGGTTCTACCAAGAGCGGCTAAATGGCTCTTGTTTTCCGGCCAATCCTTGCTAGAGTCAAGTCGGCAAGTGGCATGGTAGCTGGCGCAAGGAGTGCATACGTTGATGGAGAGATTCACACCGACCGAGCGGAGCGCGATCAAGCGTCTGCCGCAGCGCGGGCGCTACGAGCGCGCGACGGTCAAAGAGATTTTGGACGAGGGCTTCGTCTGTCACGTCGGCTTCGTGTTGGACGGGCAGCCGTTCGTCATCCCGACGGGCTATGCGCGTGTGGAAGATGTGCTCTACGTGCATGGCGCGCGTGCAAGCCGGATGTTGAAGGCGCTCAGCGACGGCGTGCAGGTGTGCGTCACCGTGACGATAGTTGATGGTCTCGTGCTCGCGCGCTCGGCGTTTCATCATTCGATGAACTATCGCTCGGTCGTCGTCTTCGGGCGCGCGCGTGCGGTCACAGATGAAGCGGAGAAGTTGACAGCGCTGCACGCGTTCACAGAGCATGTCGCGCCGGGACGTTGGGCTGAGGTGCGCGGGCCGAACCGGCAAGAGTTAAATGCGACGAGCGTGTTGGCCGTGCCGCTCGCGGAGGCGTCGGCGAAGGTGCGTGTGGGGCCGCCGGTTGATGACGAAGCGGATTATGCGCTCGCGGTCTGGGCGGGCGAGTTGCCTCTGCGTCTGGCGGCGGGCGAGCCGGTCGCCGACCCGTGTCTGCCCGCAGGCATCGAGCCGCCGCCGCACGTGCGCGAATATGACCGCGCGCACAGGCGAGTTTAAGCGCACAGCGAAGCCGTGACATGACTTGATGCGCTATAATTCGGCCAGAGGTTCAAGGTGCGAATCCTGTTGGTCGAAGACGAGCCGAGTGCGGCGCGCATGCTGGCGAAGGGTTTGCGCGAGCAGGCTTATGCTGTGGACGTGGCGACGGACGGCGAGGCGGCGCTCTATCAAGCACATGTGAACGACTACGATCTGATCATCCTTGATGTGATGCTGCCCGTCAAAGATGGCTTCGATGTCTGCCGCGAAATCCGCGCCGCCGGTTCGGCCGTGCCGCTCATCATGTTGACCGCGCGCGATGCGGTGGCGGATCGCGTCGCCGGTCTCGACGCGGGCGCGGACGATTATCTGATCAAGCCGTTCGATTTTAGCGAACTGCTGGCGCGCGTGCGCGCGCTCTTGCGGCGCGGCGAGGTGCTCCAGACCGAGACGATCAAGATCGCCGATCTCGAACTCGACACGCAGGCGCAACGCGCACGCCGGGCGGGACGCGCCATTCATCTAACGACCAAAGAGTATGCGCTGCTCGAATACTTCGCGCGCCATGCAGACCGTGTGGTCAGGCGCGCAGACATCGCCGCGCACGTCTGGGACGCAAACTTCGACATCTTCTCCAACCTGATCGAAGTCTATGTGCAACGCTTGCGGCGCAAGATTGATGACGGGCACGAACTGAAGTTGCTGCACACGCGGCGCGGCGAAGGCTACGTGCTCACGGCCGAAGAAGAAGCCCATGCTTGACTCTGTGCGCGCGCGCCTCACGCTCTGGCACGTCGGCGTGTTGGCGCTGGTGCTCGCCGTCTTCAGCGTCAGCGTCTATGCGCTGCTCGCGCGCAGTCTCTACGCGCGGCTCGATAGCGACCTCGGCACGACGTTGCGCGAGACCGGCGTCTCGCTCGCACGCGAGGCCGGCGAGGGCGAACATGAGTCGAAGTCCGCAGCCGACGCGCTCGACGAACACATCGGGCCGCGCCAAGCCGCCGCCGTGTTCGATGAGCGCGGCCGACTGATCGCCGAAGACGCGGCGCTCGGCGATGTGCATGCCCAGTTGCCGACGCAAGTCAGCGCGACCAACGAACTGCAACTCTACACGACCCAGAGCGTCGAACAAGGTCACACGGTCGGCCGCCGCGTCGGCCTCCAACGCTTCGCGCTTGTCACAGGCAAAACTTATGTGCTCGTCGTCAGTCAACCGCTCGACGAGGTGACGAACGAGCTACGGACGATCCGCTTTGTGCTCGGCGTGGCTGTCTTAGTCGCTTTGTGTCTGGCGGGTTTGGGCGGTTGGTTTCTGGCGCAGCGAAGTCTCGCGCCGGTCGTCGAGATGACTGCGCGCGCGCAGAAGATCAGCGCCGAGAATTTGGAGCAGCGGCTGCCGATTGCCAATCCCCGCGACGAGTTGGGCCGGCTCGCCGCGACCTTCAACGAACTGCTCGCGCGCCTCGATGATTCGTTTGCGCAGCAGCGCCGCTTCATGGCCGACGCTTCGCACGAACTGCGCACGCCGGTCTCTGTGTTGCGCACGGCCACGGGCGTCACACTCGAACAGGCGCAACGCAGCGAAGGCGAATACCGCGACGCGCTCAAGGTGATTGACGAGCAAGCGCGGCGTTTGACGCGCATCGTCGAAGATATGTTCATGTTGGCGCGCGCTGACGCAGGCGAGCGCCAACTGCAACGGCAGAACTTCAACCTCGACGAGTTGTTGTGGGAAGCGGCGCGCGCCGCCGAAGTCTTAGCCGCACGCAAAGGCGTGGCGCTTGAGCTTCACAGCATGCCGCAGACGCCTTATCGCGGCGATGAAGGTCTGCTGCGTCAGATGCTCTTGAACCTGCTCGACAACGCCGTCAAGCACACGCCGACGGGCGGACGTGTGCGCGTTCGATTTGAACGGCAACGGGCCGCTTACGCGATCATCTTTGCAGACACGGGCGACGGCATCCCGCCCGCCGCGCAGCCGCACATCTTTGAACGCTTCTATCGGGTGGACAAGGCGCGCGCGCGCACAGGCGTGACGGATGTGGGCGGCGGCGCAGGCCTCGGTCTCGCCATCGCCAAATGGATCGCGCAGGCGCACAACGGCCGGCTCGAACTCCAAAGCTCGGATGCAAGCGGCACAACCTTCGTCGTCTCGCTGCCCGCGCCGGCCGAACGTTGAAATATGCCCGAAGAATCAGCTTTTTAAGCCGCATTCATCTCACGTTCATCTCTGTTCTTATAATCTAACGCGCGTAAGCTCAGGTCATAAGCTAAAACCGGGAGCGTCGGTCGCTGGCCTGCTCGTTGTGCCGACGTGTCAGCTAATTATGTCCACCATCATCATCGCGGATTTACGGGCCAAGGATAGCGTGACTAACAAAGACACGGTCGCCGGCGGTTACGGCTCGCGCTTTCGCGCCGACTCCGCCATCACGCACTTCGCCAAACACATGCGCCGCGTCTTTCTCAACCTGCCGAGCATACACGTCGGTTATTTGGCCGCCATCTTCGCCAGCGCGGGCCACAACGTCAACATCACGCGGGACGACCGGCCCGTGAACGGCGACTTGGCGCTCGTCTTGACCTCGTTGGTTGATTACAAGCACGAACGCGCTTGGGGCGAAGCGGCGCGCGCGCGCGGGCTTCGTGTCGGCTTCTTCGGCGCGCCTGCGACGCACCTGCCGGAGTTATTCAACGGCGCAGGCGATTTCATCATTAGCGGCGAACCCGAAGCGGCGGCCCTGCGGCTCGCTGCGGGCGAAGACTTGCGCGGCCTCGTCTTGAGTCCGGCCATCAACGACCTCGACACGTTGCCGTTTCCGCGTTGGGACTTAATTAGAACCAGACGCTTCGCGCACACCAACTTTACTGGCTTAAGTCTCAAGCGCGCGTTCCCGATGCTGACGAGCCGCAGTTGCCCGGAGCATTGTACTTACTGCCCGCATCGCATCACTGCGAGTTTCCGCGCGCGCTCGGTCGCGTCGGTCGTCGCCGAGATGGCCGAACTCGAGGCGCTCTATCCGGGTTGCCACATCAAGATACGCGACCCACTGTTCACGCTCGACCGCGAACGCTGTTTTCAGATCGCCGAAGCGATCCGCGCGCGCGGGCTTCGCATCACCTTCGAGTGTGAGACGCGCATGGACGATCTTGATGAGAAACTGATCCGCGCCATGCACGCGGCCGGTTTGCGCGAAATCTCCTTCGGCGTCGAGACGCCCGATCCCGAAACACTCAGGCGTGTTGCGCGCCGCTTCATTCCGCCTGAGCACATGCGCAAGATGGTCGCGCTCTGTTGGGAACTCGGCATCGCCACCGTCGGCTTTTACGTCATCGGATTCTTGCAAGACACGGAGAAGAGCATCGAGGGGTTGATCCGCTTCGCTTGCGAATTAGACACCACTTACGCGAACTTCAAAATCCTGACACCGTATCCCGGCACGCCGCAGTACAAGCAACTCAAGCCGCTCATCTTTGAGACCGACTGGGAGAAGTTCGACGGCTACACGCTCACCTTCAATCATCCCGTCTTGACGCCTAAGCGCGCCCGCTTGATGCTCGGCATGGCCTTCTCGCGCTACATCGCACGCCCATCGCAGGTCGTCAACTGGTTGGGCCTGCATAGATATTCGCGCCACCCGCTGGTGCAACGGGCCGATGGTTGGACTTGGCGCAAGCAGGACTACTTGGATCGCTCTTGGCTGGCGCAGCGAAAGGTGACGGCATGAACTTGCGGACGATTGCGCGCTACGGAGTGCGCTCTGTGCCCGGCGACGAGCAGGAGATCGTCGCGGCCTTTCGGCGCGGCGAAGCCGTCGCCGGCCCCGCCGTCGCAGAGTTCGAGGTGCACTTCGCCGCCTATCATTATATGGACTACGCCGTCGCCGCTTCATTCGGGCGCATGGCTTTTTATTACATCCTGCGCGCGCTCGACTTGCCCGCCGGCAGCGAGATCATCTTTCCCGCTTTAACGTTTTGGGTCGTGCCTGAGATAGCGCGGCGCGCCGGCCTGCGCCCCGTCTTCGTTGACGTGAACCCCGCGACGTTCAATCTCGATCCTGCAAAGATCGAAGCTGCGATCAGCGAGCGCACGCGCGCCATCGTGCCGACGCATCTCTACGGGCAGCCGTGTGAGATGAACGAGATCATGCGCATAGCCGAGCGGTACAACCTCACAGTGATCGAAGATTGCGCGCAAGCGGTCGGCGCGCGTTATCGCGGCCGGCTCGTGGGCACCTTCGGCGCGGCTTCGTTCTTCAGTTTCCAACTGCTCAAGGGCATTAACACCTATGGCGGCGGCATGGCGATGACGAACGACGCGCAACTCGCGGCGCGCGTCCGCGCACTAGCTGAAGCCGAGCCGACGCAGACGAGTGGCGATCTCATCAAACGTTTTCTCACGGGCTATGCGGCGCGCATCGGCGTCAGTCCAAAGGGCTTCACCTTCTGGGGCTTTCCGTTGCAGACGGCCGCGTCGTTCTTCGGTCATTACGATCTCTCAAAGCATATCTGGGAAAAGATTCGCCCGCTCGATCCGTTCCCGCGCTTCTACCGGCAACGCTACTCAAACGCGCAAGCGATCTTGGGCCTGCGCGCGTTGGCGAAGCTCGACGAGTTCAACGGGCGCACGCGCGAACACGCCTTGCGCTACACGCGCGGCCTCGCCGATTGCCGCAGCATACAGACGCCGCGCGTTCCGCCGGACGTAGAGCACGTCTATTATCAATACTGCATCTACACATCTGATCCTGAGCGCGCGAGCCGGCGCGCGATCCGGCGCGGCGTTGATTTTGAGACCACACACGTTGACGTCTGTTCGGCGTTGCCTCTGTTCACGGAGTTCGCCGCTGCGTGCCCCGGCGCAGCGGCGACTGAGCGCGCGTTGCAGTTGCCGGTCTATGCGCGCCTGCGCCCGACGGATGTCGAGCGCGTGCTGCGCGTCGTGCGCCAAGTGACCGGAGACCTCGCGCCGCTTGCGGAACAGAGCGCGGTCAAGCAAACTATCTCCGGCCAAACCGTCACGGCGGGCACTAACGGCGCGAGATAATTTATGGCGACTCTGCTTCCTCCGGCGCTCTACTTTCTAACCAAGCTGCATCTCTTCGCCAACGATCACAATCTCTTCATGCGTCTGCTGCCGAAGTACGGTTACTTCGCCGTCCTCTTCGCGGCCTTCTGGGAAGGCGAAGCGACGCTCATTGCGGCGGGCGCGCTCTGCGGTGCGGGTTACATGGACTGGCGGCTGGTGATTATCGCGGCGGCGATTGGCGGTGCGGCCGGTGATCAAATCTACTTCTACGCGGCCCACGAACGGGCCGCGAAACTGATTCACAAATCAGCGCGCCTGAGTCGCATCTATCCGAAGGTGCAACGCTTCGTGCTCAGGCACGGCACGTTGGCGGTGCTGCTCTCGCGCTTCGCTGCGGGCCTGCGCATCACCATCCCGCTCGTCTGCGCGACGGCGCAGATGCCGGCGCGAAAGTATTCGACGCTGAACCTGTTGAGCGCGTTTGCGTGGGCTTCCGTCTGGGTCGCGGTCAGCTATCAATTCGGCGCGCGCGTCTGACACGAGAGCCATTTATCCCTCATTCATCTACCGCGCTATAATTTGCCTGACAACAATGCCCCCTTGCAATTAAGCGTGCTTGAGTCTAGGTCAGTACCGCCTGCGATAGCGGGCGGGTTATTAGCGTGCCCAAGACCCGCCCGCTACCGCAGGCGGTACTGACTTCAGCAGCAGAGGCACAGGGATGAATCACGCAAGCTGCTTCATTAAGTCGCGCGGCCGTCGCCGGCTCGTCAACGCACACGCGCTCTTGTTCAGCACCTTGCTGCTCTTCGGGCCGGTGCTCAATTTGAGTGCGTTCGCACAACGCCGCCCGCAACGCAGCAACGTGCAAACTTTGACGAACGAGCAGCGCGTCATGCACGTGCTCACGCGCCTCACGTTCGGCCCGCGTCCCGGCGACCTTGAGCGCGTCGCCGCGATGGGCGTCAACACTTACATCGCGCAACAACTCGATCCCGATGCGATCAACGACAACGCGCTCGCGCAACGGCTGGGCAAATTGCCGACGCTCGCGCTCGCCACGCCTGCGCTCGCCGAACAATACAATCCGCCGAAGCCGCCGCCCGCGCCGTCGCCAACGCCAACGCCTGCGCCTTCACCGTCGCCCGCGTCAGCGGCAACGGTTGAGCAGATGCAGCCGCCGGCCGCGTCTGCGTCCATGCCTGCGCCCGCATCGGCGCAAGGCAATAGCAAAAGCGGCGCGATGAAGCAGGTAACTGACGGCATGAAGCCGGCGGACACACAAGCAGCGAAGCCGCCATCAGCGAAGCCGACACCGACGCCCAAAAATCCGCAGCAAGTGGTGACGGAGTTGCAACGTGCCGCGCTCCTGCGCGCCGTCTATAGCGAGCGGCAGTTATATGAGTTGACGGTCGATTTTTGGGAGAACCACTTCAGCATCTACGCGCAGAAGGACGCAGACCGTTGGTTGCTCACGAGTTTTGATCGTGACGCGATCCGCCCGTACGCTTTCGGCCGCTTCCGCGATCTGTTAGGCGCGACTGCACACTCGCCCGCGATGCTCTTCTATCTCGACAACTGGCAATCGAGCGTCCTGCGCAAGTATCCGGCGACGAAAGACAAGCCCGCGCGTCAGACAGGCGGCATTAACGAGAACTACGCGCGCGAGTTGATGGAGCTACATACGCTCGGCGTTGATGGCGGCTACACGCAAAGGGACGTGCAAGAGGTGGCACGTTGCTTTACGGGCTGGACCATCCGCAAACCAAACGAAGAGGGCTTGTTCGTCTTCAACCCGGCGGCACACGACAACGGCGAGAAGGTTGTGCTCGGTCAACGCATCCCCGCAGGCGGCGGCATCGCGGACGGCGAGCGCGTGCTCGACATACTCGCGCATCATCCTTCGACCGCACACTTCATCGCCACCAAACTCGCGCGCCGTTTTATCGGCGACGACCCGCCCGCGTCGGTCGTCAAACGCGCCGCCGCAGTCTTTCTCAAAACCGACGGCTCGATCCGCGAAACCCTGCGCGCTATCCTGATCGCGCCCGAATTCTTCGCGCCCACAACTTACCGCGCCAAGACGCGCACGCCTTTTGAATACGCCGCCGCCGCTCTGCGCGCGCTCAACGCGGAGACGAACGCAGACCGGCCCCTGCTCGACTGGATCGCGCGCATGGGTCAACCTGTCTTCGGTCGCATCACACCCGATGGCTACCCCGACCGCGCCGCCCAATGGCTCTCGACCGGCGCGCTGCTGACGCGCATCAACTTCGCCGACGCGCTCGCCACCAATCGCATCAACGGCACGGGCATCAACCTGACCAATCTCTTGCAAGGCGCTGACCCCAACGATCCGCAAACACTCATCGCGCGCCTCGCGCACATCGCCCTCGCCGACGACCTCGCCCCACAGACGCGCGCCCCGCTCGACAAATTCATGCGCGCAGGCCAACAGACCGCACCGCTCACGACGAATCAAGCGTCAGTTTCAAAGTCCGACCTGAACATCACACGCGTCAGCGCCGACGCCGCACCGACCAAGCCCACAGGCCCGCCCGCATACGTCAATCAACTCATCGCCCTGATCATCGGTGCGCCAGAGTTTCAAAAGAGATGAGGCTGGCTCCTACAGGTTACTCATGATAGACGCACAAAAATTATCTTGCTTGAGTGAGCGTTATCTGAAAGGGGTATCAGGAGGGACAAAACAGGCTAGGACTACCGACCGTTGGCAGCCCTAGCCTGTTTGATTATTGATGAGCCGAGCAGGACTCGAACCTGCGACCCGCTGGTTAAAAGCCAGCTGCTCTACCAACTGAGCTATCGGCCCTTCAGTGAGCGAAAGCATTTTACATGCGGGCTTGAGGGGGAGCAAGCGAAGCATAGAACGACTAACTCACTGCTGAAGAGTCAGTCGCTTTAACATCTGCTGAGTTAATTATTAAGCCAACTGCCGAGCGCGGAGTCGCGGATGATGATGGTCTGGTCGCGTTCGGGGCCGGTGGAGATGAGGCCGATCTCGACGCCGATGGCGCGCGAGAGAAAGGCGACGTAGGCGCGTGCGCTCGGGGGCAGATCATTGATGTCGGTTGTGCCGACGGTCGAAGTCTGCCAGCCGGGGAGCGTCTCGTAGATGGGTTCGATGCGGCGCAGTTCGGCGGCGACGGCCGGGAAGGTGTCGAGCGTGCGCCCATCAAGTTTGTAGCCCGTGCAGACTTTGATCTCGTCGAGCGCATCTAGCACATCGAGTTTGGTCAAGGCGACGGAATTGAAGCCGTTGAGTTCGGCGGCGTAGCGTGTGGCGAAGGCGTCGAACCAACCACAGCGACGCGGGCGGCCCGTCGAAGCGCCGTATTCGCGTCCGCGTTCGCGGATCAGTTGGCCGAGTTCCGCTTCGCCTTCGAGCATCTCGGTGGGAAACGGCCCTTCGCCGACGCGCGTCGTGTAGGTGCGGACGATGCCGAGCACACCCGTGATGCGATGCGGTGCTAACCCAGTGCCGATGGATGCGCCGCCCGCGATTGTGCTCGAAGAGGTGACGAACGGATACGTGCCGTGATCCACGTCCAAGAGTGTGGCCTGCGCGCCTTCGATGAGGATGGAGCGGCCGTCTGTGGCGGCGCGGTTCAAGTAGTGCATCGTGTCGGCGATAAAGGGCGCAAGGCGTTCGGCGAGCGGCGCGACTTGATCGAAGACTTCGTCGGCTTTGAGCGGCTGGCCGCGATAGGCTTCGATGACGCGGTTCGCATCCTCCAAATTTCTTTCGATGCGCGCGCGCAGGACTTCGGGCACGAGGGCATCGGCGACACGTATGCCGCGCCGGCCGGCTTTGTCTTCGTAAGCCGGCCCGATGCCGCGCAGCGTCGTGCCAACTTTTTCATTGCCCAAGCGTTCTTCGCTCGTATGATCGAGCGCGCGATGATAGGGCAGGATCAAGTGCGCGCGCGAACTGACGAGCACACGCTCAGGCGTGACCACGATGCCTTGCGCGGCGAGCCGGTCGGCTTCCTCAAAAAATGCCTTCGGCTCGATCACCATGCCGTTGCCGAGCACACACGTCTTGCCTTGATGAATGATGCCCGAAGGGAGCAAGTGCAGAACGAACGAGCGGTCGCCGACCTGCACGGAATGGCCTGCGTTGTGCCCGCCTTGATAGCGCGCCACCACGTCGAAGCGTTCCGCGAGCAGGTCAACGATCTTGCCCTTGCCCTCGTCGCCCCACTGCGCGCCGATGACTACGATGACTTGAGACATGGAATCAGTAGGCGGTAGGCAGTAGGCAGTAGGCAGTAGAAGGAAGCATTTTTATGCTGACTACTGACTACCGGCTGCTGGCTACTTCATTTCAGCTTGCTTTCTCCAGCTTGATCGGTTTTTCGATGAAGTAGAAACTGCATGAGCCGCGCACTTCCTGTAGGTCGCGTCGGTCAATGGGGAAGTAGCGACAGGCGTTCGGGCGGTCTTCGTAGATGCCGCAGGTGGCCGTGCCGTCCGTCTCTTTCTTAAGAAAGGGGCACTTATATAGAATTTCGCAGCAGGCGCCGCAACGATTGCATTCGCCGCGCCGGAGCGCGAGCGCCGCGATCACTTCCTGCTTGCGCAGGTTCGTGCGCAGGAAGCGGCGCAACTTGCCTTGCGCTTGGCGCGCACGGAAGCGCGCATCCTCGACCGCGCGCAGACGCTTCGCCGCCGCGAGTCGTTCTTCAAGCGTGCGTCGCTTGCTCTGCAACGTGCGGATATTGTTGTGTGGTTTCATCCGTGCACGTCCGCCGGTTCGCCCACGCCGCCAACCACTCGCAGCGCGCCGGCTCCGCTTCACAATCTGTCAAGCAAGAACAACGACGCGCAGGTGTCTCGAACGCAGACGACGCGCCGCCCAAACAGCCGCCGAAGTTGCTAAGCTTTAGCCGCGCCGCTACTGGCGTTGACGTGCTTATCAAGGAGGCGGGAGATGGCTTCCTTCGAGGTCGCGCCCACAATCCGCTCTTCCTCTTTCCCGCCCTTGAACAAGATCAAAGTCGGGATGCCCTTGATGCCGTACTTCTGCGACACGGTCGGATTATCATCCACATTCAACTTCACGACGCGGGCTGTGCCGGCATACTTCTCCGCGACGGCATCCACGGTCGGCGCAAGCATGCGACAAGGCGCACACCATTCGGCCCAGAAATCAACTAACACGGGCTGCGCCGCACTCAAAACGTCCTGCTCAAAACTGCTGTCGCTCACGTCTGTGACATATTCACTCATGCACTTCTCTCCTTATGTTCCTTGTTCTATCGCGCACGGCTCACATCTGCGCGACCGCGCGGTAAAGCTCGACGTACTTGCGCGCCGCTGCTTGCCAAGAGTTATCTGCGCGCATGCCGTTCAGTTGAATCGCGCGCCAGACTTCTGGTTCGGCGTAACAATAGAGCGCTTCGTAGATGCTGCCCAAGAGCGCGTCGGCCGTGTAGGCTTGAAACTTGAAGCCGTTACCCGTGCCGCGCGCGCGATCAAAATTCTCAACCGTGTCATCTAAGCCGCCGGTCGCGCGCACAACCGGCACAGTGCCGTAGCGCATCGAGTACATCTGATTCAAACCGCACGGTTCATACAGAGAGGGCATCAAGAAAATATCTGCGCCCGCTTCGATCTGATGCGCGAGCGGTTCGCCCGCGTAGCCTTTGTAAATCCCGACGCGATGCGGCGCGTGATCCCTGAGCACCTGCAAAAAATCTTCGTACTCGCGTGCGCCCGCGCCGAGCGCGATGAAGAACGCGCCGGTTTCGAGCATGCGCCCCGCTGCCTGTTGGATCAGGTCGTAACCTTTCTGCGCCACGAGCCGCGAGATGATCGCGATGATGGGGCGATCCAAATCTTCCGGCAGACTGAAACGGCGCAGTAGGTCGCGTTTACATTCAAGCTTGCCCGCGAGGTCGTCTGCACTGAAGTGCGCGGCGATGTGCGGGTCGGTCGCGGGATTCCACACGTCGTAGTCCACGCCGTTCGTGACCCCGATCAAACGGTCGCGGCGCATGCGCAAGAGCCAATCGAGTCCATAGCCTTGCTGCGGCGTCTGAATCTCGTAACTGTAACGCCGGCTGACGGTCGAGAGCGCGTCGCTCAACATCAAACCGGCCTTCAGAGCCGACGCTGCGCCCTCAAACAGAAAAGCATCATGCACCTCGCCATAAGCGAAGCCGAGTCGCGCAAGTGAGGCCGGATCAAACGCGCCTTGATAAGCGAGATTGTGGATCGAAAAGAGCGTGCGCGTATGCGCATAGTAGTCGTCAAAACTCCTGCGCGCGCGCAGTTCTGCTGCCGCAAACCCGCCGGGCCAGTCGTTGACGTGAACGACATCGGGCGGCGGGCCGAGTCTGCGCTGCAAAGCGAGCGCGGCACGACAGAAGAAAGCGAAGCGTTCGTGATCGTCGCGGAAGCCATAGACGCTCGCGCGCGCGAAGTATTCGGGTGCATCAATCAGAAAAGTCGGCGCGGCCGTAGCTTCACTGTACCAGACGGCAGCGCGGCGTATGTCGCCGGCCCATTCGACCTCCAAGTTGTCAAACAACTGTTCGCGCAAGAGGGCGCGATTTGTCTGTTCGTAGAGCGGCAGGACGAGGCTCGCGTCCACGTCGCTCACGGCGCGGATGGCCTTCGGCAGCGCGCTCGCCACATCGCCCAAGCCACCGGTCTTGGCGAACGGCACAGCTTCAGACGTGAGAATCGTAACGCGCAAGACTCTTCACCCGACACCCGAAGGGCGTTCCTTGCATCAACCAAACTGCACAACGTGGGGAAGCCCTACTATGCCGAGCGCCCGGCGCGTTTGTCAACAGGCGATTACAAAGTTCAAGGTTACAGGTTCAAGGTTTTTAACTTGGAACTTTGAACCTGTAACCTTGAACTATTTTTTAGCTCTGCATCGAGGCCAAGAATTCGGCGTTCGACTTGGTCTTGCCGAGGCGTTCGAGGACGACTTCCATCTGCTCGACGGGCGAGAGCGGGTTCAGGACGCGGCGCATGACCCAGATGCGCGCGAGGTCTTCTTTGCTGATCAAGAGTTCCTCTTTGCGCGTGCCGGAGCGTTGGATGTCAATCGCGGGGAAGAGGCGTTTATCAACGAGCCGGCGGTCGAGATGGATTTCGCAGTTGCCCGTACCTTTGAACTCTTCAAAGATCACGTCGTCCATGCGCGAGCCGGTGTCAACCAGTGCCGTTGAGATGATCGTGAGCGAACCGCCCTCTTCGATGTTGCGCGCCGCGCCGAAGAAACGCTTCGGGCGCTGCAAGGCGTTCGCGTCAATACCGCCCGATAGAATCTTGCCCGACGGCGGCACGACCGCGTTGTGTGCGCGCGCCAGACGTGTGAGCGAGTCGAGCAGAATCACCACGTCGCGTTTGTGCTCGACGAGGCGCTTAGCCTTTTCGATCACCATGTCGGCGACTTGCACATGGCGTGTCGGCGGCTCGTCAAACGTCGAAGAGATGACTTCGCCGTTGACCGAGCGCTGCATGTCGGTCACTTCTTCCGGGCGTTCGTCAATCAGCAGCACGATGAGCGTGACCTCTGGATGGTTCTGCGTGATCGAGTTGGCGATTGATTGAAGCATCATCGTCTTGCCGGTGCGCGGCGGCGAGACGATGAGGCAGCGTTGACCTTTGCCGATAGGCGTGACGAGATCGATGACGCGCGCTACAAGATTGTCGGACAGCGTCTCCATCATCAGACGCTCGTTCGGATAGAGCGGCGTCAGGTTGTCGAAGAAAACTTTTTCGCGCGCTTGATCGGGCGCTTCAAAGTTGATCGCCTCGACCTTGATAAGCGCGAAATACCGCTCGCCTTCTTTCGGCGGTCTGATCTGACCGGAGACTGTGTCGCCGGTGCGCAGATCGAATTTGCGTATCTGCGACGGGCTGACGTAGATGTCGTCGGGCCCCGGCAGAT
The DNA here is from genome assembly GCA_003223935.1 of Acidobacteriota bacterium. Classification (GTDB taxonomy): domain Bacteria; phylum Acidobacteriota; class Blastocatellia; order Pyrinomonadales; family Pyrinomonadaceae; genus QHXQ01. The sequence goes on from QHXQ01000028.1 coordinate 80,154, forward strand.
AGTTGTATTCAGGCGCGCGCAGGAAACCGAAGCCGTCAGGCAAAGTTTCAAGCACGCCTTCAGAGAAGATCAAGCCGCTCTTCTCGGTCTGCGCCGCGAGGACTTTGAAGATCAACTCCTGCTTGCGCATGCCGGTCGCGCCGGGCACGTCCAAGTCCTTCGCGATCTGCGTCAGTTTGGAAATGGACAGATCTTTCAGCGTCCCCAAGTTGAACGCTTCGCCGGATACCGATTCGAGGTACTCGCGGTCGTCACCCGGATCGGGCATTTCGATGTCTGGCGGGCCGGCGGGCGGGCGCTTGTTGCTGCCATCGCCTGCGCCGTTGGCGCTCGAACCACTATTGCGTGTGCGTGTTGTACGTTGTGACATTTCTTTCTTCTCTCACGAGCGCCGCCAGTCGGGCCGGCGCTCAGCTTTCTCTAAACACAAGTTGTGTCCAACTCGTGTCGTGTTACTGTCAATGCGATTGAATTGCGCTCAATCAACGGGATGAATGCAAAATGATTACGGGATTGATGCTCAGGTGCGCGACTCTTCCGAAGGCGCGCGCAAGGCGTCGGTGCGTGTCCAGCGGTTAAACTGCGAGGTGTTTAGCGAGGCCCCAATCTGCCTCACATCCGGACAAACTCACAAACTGTGCACGCGGGATTGGTCAGCGTTCCTTTAGATGCCCTCTCGTGCCCGCGCGTCGCCTATTGAAACTCAAGAAATTTTCAAAAGGGGGTTTGTGAGACGGTCAAGGCCGCTCCGATTGCACGCCAGACGCGGTCGCGGCCCAAGCCGGTCACGGCGGAGTACGCGACGATTTCATTCGAGCGTCCGTCGGGCCGGTCGCGCCAAAGCGTCTGCGTGATGCGTCCCAAGCTCTGGCGCAACTCGTTTTGCGAGAGCTTGTCGGCCTTCGTGGCCACAATCAGGTGCGATTTCGCATGAGCGACCAACCACTCATGAAGCTGCACATCCAATTTTGTGGGAGCATGACGCGAATCTACAATATGAATTGATAGCACAAGCGCACCGCGCTTGGCAAGGTACCCGGTAACAATTTCGCCCCAAGAGCGCCGGATGCTCTCAGGCACGCGCGCATAACCGTAGCCCGGCAGGTCAACAAATCGAAACCGCTCGTTGATCAAAAAGAAGTTCAGCGCCTGCGTTCTGCCCGGCGTCGAAGACGTGCGCGCCAAACCTTTCACGCCCAGCAGGGAATTGATCAAGCTCGACTTGCCCACGTTCGACCGGCCCAGAAACGCCACCTCCGGCACGTCCCCACGCGGCCACTGCGCTTCGGCAAACGCACTCTTGATGAACTCGGCGCTGGAAAGTTTCATAAGGGATGAGGGATAAGGGATGAACAGGAGAACTAGAAGCGAACTTCTTTTGATTCATCCCTCATCCCTCAGCCCCTTGCTTATGCTGTTGCTTCCTGCGCTTGTTCGCGCTCGGCGCGCATGGCGGCGAAGCGACGGAAGCGTTCGCGGATGCCGACCAGCCGCTGCTCGACATCAGGCGTGCGCATGGCGAGTTTTTCGAGGTGCTGGAAAGCTTGCGGGCTGAACTGCGCGCGCATGTCTGCGAGGAACGGTTGCAGTTTGGCGAAGACGACGAGGTGCTCGCCGTTCGCGTCGTTGAACATATCCTCGTCAATCGCGCCGTGGTTGACGAGCGCGGCGGCCATCTCCCAGTAGGACGTAACCATGCGGAAGTAGGCGCTGTGCTCGCCCATGACCGCGTCGAGGATGTCCTGCATGCTTTCGGGGTTGAAGCGGATCATCCAATCGCGCGCCTTGCGCATCGTCTCTTCGCGGCGCAGGTCGTAGAGTTTCAGAATCAGATCGGCGTCCTTGGCTTTGCTCATTTAAGTTTGCTCCTTCTCGAACTTTGCGCACCGCCGCCACACAGTCCTCGTGACGGACAGGCGCAGCATGAAATGTTTAGTTGACCCTTGGATAAGTTGACTTAAAGCGTTTGATTGCGCGTGACTAAAGATCACTTCAACACAGATGACACAGAGCCGAACTGATCTCAAATCTCAGATTTGAAATTTGAGATCGCTTGTCTCTGCAGCCTCTGTGCTTCGGCTGTGAACTCTGTGTTGCGAGCGACCGTTCACCAAATGCAAGCTGATCTAATCCGCCATCGTCGGCGTGCTCTGCGCGGGCGGCGGCGTCCAGATGGGCGGCTGCGGCGTCGCGGCGTCGGTCGCGGTCGCGTCGGTCGGGCAAGCCTCTTCGAGCGCGAGCGCGAGCACTTCGTCAATCGTCTCAACCAGCCGGATGTCGAGCGCGGCGCGCACCTCTGCGTCCACTTCGATCAAATCCTTCTCGTTGTCCTTCGGCAGAATCAACATCGTCACGCCGAGCCGGTGCGCGGCCAACAGTTTCTCTTTGATGCCGCCGACGGGCAGCACGCGCCCGCGCAGCGTGATCTCGCCCGTCATCGCCACCTCTTTGCGCACGGGCACGCGCATCAAGGCCGAAGCCATCGCGGTCGCCAGCGTAACGCCGGCCGAAGGGCCATCTTTCGGGATCGCGCCTTCGGGGATGTGGACGTGCAGATCGCGTTTGCGTATGTGCGTGAGACTCATGCCGAGCCGCTCGGCGCGTGCCTTGATGCAAGTGAGTGCGGCTGCGGCCGACTCTTGCATGACTTCGCCGAGCTTACCGGTCAAGGTCACTTGCCCGCGCCCGTTCGTCAACGTCGCTTCGATCTGCAAGACCTCGCCGCCTACTTCCGTCCACGCGAGACCCAGAGCCAAACCGATCTCGCTCTCGGTCGCCGCGTGCTGTTGTCTGAACCTGATCGGCCCCAACATCTCGCGCACACGCTCGGCGGTGACGATCTCTTTGAAGCCTTCGCCCGCTTGTTCGCCGACGAGTTTACGCGCGACCTTGCGGCAGCACGAACCGATCTCGCGCTCGCAGTTGCGCACGCCGGACTCGCGCGTGTAGGAGCGAATGATTTCGAGTATGCCGTCGTCTGTGAACTCGACTTGGTCAACCGTCAAGCCGCTGCCTTCGGCCTGTTTCGGCACGAGATGACGTTTGGCGATCTCCAACTTCTCGCGCTCGGTGTAACCGGAGAGGCGCAAGATTTCGAGCCGGTCTTGCAACGCGGGCGGGATCGTGTGCAGCACGTTCGCCGTCGCGATGAAGAAGGCTTTGGAGAGATCGTACTCGACATCCAAGTAGTGATCTTGGAACGTGTTGTTCTGTTCCGGGTCGAGCACTTCAAGCAGAGCCGCCGATGGGTCGCCGCGAAAATCCGCGCCGAGTTTGTCCACTTCGTCCAAGAGGATGACCGGGTTGACCGTGCCCGCCTTCTTCATCATCTGGATGATCTGACCCGGTAAAGCGCCGATGTAAGTGCGCCGATGGCCGCGTATCTCCGCCTCGTCGCGCACGCCGCCGAGAGACAGCCGAACAAATTTACGGCCGGTCGCACGCGCGATTGATTTACCGAGACTCGTCTTGCCGACGCCGGGCGGGCCGACGAAGCAGAGGATCGAGCCTTTGGGGTTTTTAACCAACTGACGAACGGCCAAGTGTTCAAGGATGCGCTCCTTGATCTTTTCCAGCCCGTAGTGATCGTCGTTCAAGACCTCTTCGGCTTTCTTCAGGTCTTTAATCTCTTTCGACTTCTGTTTCCACGGCACGCTCAAGAGCCAATCAATGTAGGTGCGCGAGACCGTGCCTTCGGCGGACATCGGCGGC
>QHXQ01000069.1 GCA_003223935.1 Acidobacteriota bacterium
GTTCTTCTTCCTCTCTTACGAAGGCTACCGGCTGCGCGCCGGGATCAACTCAACTGAGGCCGTGCCGGGTGCTGCGGCGCGCATCTGCGCGCCCGCGCCGAACGGTGTGCCCTGCGTCGAAGCCAACGGCGGCGCATCGCGCACGCTCGCGCTGTTGCCCGCATTCCGTGATCCGCACGCCGTCATCGTTTCGACCGGCACGGGCACGAACCTCTTCGACGTGGCCCAACTTCAGGCGAACGCCGCCGTCAATGAAAACGCCTACGCCTTCCGCCTCGACCACAAGTTCAACGGCAAGCACTCGGCCTACTTTCGCTTCTTCCGCGACAATGGCAATAACATTCAACCTGAAGGCGTCTCAGGCCGGCGCGTGAACTTCGTTGACAATCCACAGAACGGCGTCGTCGCTTTCCAGTCGGTACTGTCGCCGACGCTCTTAAATGGGGTCAAGGTCGGCTTCAACGGCGCGTTCACACGCACGAATGGCATTGCGCGCTCGCTCCCCGGCATTGATCTCTCAGCCGCCGTTATCAACATCTCCGGCAACACGGCCAACTTCGCCATCGCCGGACAGGGCACTTCGGCCGGCACGTCGAATCCCGGCGGCCTCATTCGCGCCAACAGCGCGACGAACGGGCGCGGGCAACCTTACACGGCCTATTCGCTCTCGTTCATTGATAATCTGAACTGGACGCGCGGCAATCATAACTACAAGTTCGGCGTCGAGGTGCGGCCCAATCGCATCTACACCGACCGCAATGGCGGCACGACCTATGTCTTCAACAGCCTGCCAGACTTCCTCGCCAACCGCGCCGCGTCCATTCAATTTTTGGGCGATCTCTCCGACCCCAGCCCCTTCAACAACGGCATCACGGGCAACCGTCTGGCCAAGAGCGAGTATTACATCGGCTACGCGCAGGACGAGTGGAAGTTCAGGCCCAACGTGACGTTCAATCTCGGCTTGCGTTACGAATACTACACACCGTTGCGCGAGGCGCGGAACGGACAGGTAAACTTCGACACAACCACCGGCACGATCCTGCCGTCCGATATTATTCGGTTGAGATCAAGCAAGAAGAACTTCGCCCCGCGTCTTGGTGTGACATGGTCGCCTAATCCGGCGGGCACAGGCTTCTTTGGCGGCGGGCGGACTATCCTGCGCGGCGGCTTCGGCATCTTCTACGGCCCCGGTCAAGTCGAAGATCAGATTCAGCCGATTGAAAGCGACCGCATCTCTTCGACCATCTCCAACACGGCGTTTGATCCAAACATCGCTGGCACGGTCGCCAGCATCCAGCGGAACTTCATCAACAATCCCGCCAATCGCGTCTATCAACCGCGCGCCTATGCGTCGGAGTACATCATTCCTGAGAAGGTCTATCAATACACCGTCTCCGTGCAGCAGGAGTTGCCCTACAAACTTGTCGGCACGGTCGCCTACGTCGGCAGTCAAGGGCGCAACCTGTTCCTACGCGGTCTGTCAAACACCTTGCGCGCCGGCAATGCAACCATCGTCAACGGTCAACCGTTGCCCGATAACGCAGGCGTCGTCAACCGCCTTGACCCGACAACTGGGCGCGTCATCGGTGTCACCTCAATTCGCCAGTTCGACATCATTAACAACGCCGCGCTCTGCGGCGCGTCTGCGGCGAACCCGATCTGCAAACCCTTTGCGGAGATTGACACGAAGACGAGCGGCGGCGGCGACAGCTATAACGCTTTGCAGGTAACGCTCGTGCGCCGCATCTCGTCGGGGCTGACGCTCAACGGGCAATACACCTTCTCACGTAGTTTCGGCACGACCTCCGGCTCGAACGAAGCGCGCACCGCCGCGCAACCCTTCGGCGGCACGCCGCGCCCGTCCGGCGACCAGAACAACTACGAAGCAGATCGCGGCTACAACAGCTTCGATGTGCGCCATACCTTCAACCTCTCTGCCGTCTATGATCTGCCGGTCGGCAAAGGCCGCAAGTATGACTTCGGCAGCGTCGGCAATGCGCTCTTCAGCAATTGGGAAGTTGGCACGATCATGAACGCGCGTTCAGGTCTGCCGATTGACGTGACGATCACGCGCCCCGAAGTTGTTGCCGTCTGCGCGCAGGCGGGCGGCTGCACGGTCAACACGAGTGCCACGACGACGACGACCGTCGCGCAAGGCTTCACCGTCCAACTGCCTTCCGTCTCCGGCACGCAACCGCTCCCCGCCGGTTTCACGGCCGTCGTCAACGCGCCCGGCGGCGGCGCATCGCGGCAGACGCGCCGGCCTGATCTGATCGCGGGTATCAGTCCTTATCTCAACAATGATCGCAACTTCCTGAACCCGGCCGCCTTCGCCATCCCCGCGCCCGGCACGTTCGGCAATCTCCCGCGTAATACGCTGAAGGGGCCGAACTTTCAGCAGTTCGATCTCATCTTGAATAAACGCTTCCCCATCCGTGAGAAGATGAACGTCGAGTTTCGGACGGAGATTTTCAACATCTTCAACCATGCGAACTTCGCCAACCCGGCCTCGACGCTAAACGTCAGTCTGCCGACGCTCACCTTTAACTCGACGGCTAACGCTTTCGTCTTAGGGTCGGGCCTACAGCTGGGTCAAGCGTTCACGCAGTCGGCGGCCGGCGCGACCTTCGGCTTGCTGCGCCAGACGGTCGAGCGCACGGTCGGTCTCGGCACGAACCGGCAGATACAGTTTGCCTTGCGCTTCAACTTCTAACGAAGAACTGTTTTCAGTTTTCGGTTTTCAGATGGTAAATGACATTTGAAAACCGAAAACTGTTTTTGTCTGGCCATGTGTTATAGAATTCTTCATTCAATCTTAGCCCGGAGGCTCTTAACATGGCCAGCGTTCGCACGTCGCCCGCAGAGGCGCAACAGTCTCAACCGGAACAGATCGAGTTGCCGCCGTCGCTCTTGCACCAACGGCAGCTTCTCTTCAACCGCGAGTTGAGTTGGCTTGAATTCAACCGGCGCGTCCTTGAAGAGGCGCTCGACGAGGCGCAGCCTCTACTTGAACGACTCAAGTTCTTAGCCATCTTCTCGACCAACCTCGACGAGTTCTTCATGATTCGCGTCTCCGGTCTCAAAGAGGAGTTGGAGGATGAAGTCATTGAGCCTTCGCCGGATGGTTTGACGCCGGCCGAACAACTCAAAGCCATTAGCGAGCGCCTGCGCCCGATGCTGGCAGCGCAACTCAGATGCTTGCAGCGCGATGTGTTGCCCGCGCTCAAGACGCACGGGATCGAAATCAGCCATTACGACGAGTTGAACGAAGACGAACGCCACGCGCTCAACCTCTATTTCATCGAACACGTCTTTCCGGTGCTTACGCCGCAGGCGGTTGATCCGGCGCATCCGTTCCCTTACGTCTCCAGTCTGAGTCTCAATCTCGGCCTCATGCTCAGCACGAGCGCGAAGAAAGATAAAGAGACAGATGCGCCGGTCACAGAGGCACAGTTTGCGCGCGTCAAAGTGCCGCCGCTCGTGCCGCGGCTTGTGCCGGTCGGCGAGCGAGGCACGCGCTTCGTCTGGCTCGAAGAGTTGATCGCGGCCAATCTCTCCTTGCTCTTTCCCGGTACGCAGACCGGCCCCTCTTATCTGTTCCGCGTGACGCGCGACGCCGACTTAGAGATTAGAGAAGATGAAGCGGGCGACCTGCTCCGCGTGGTGGAGCAACAACTGCGCCGCCGACGCTTCGGCGATGCCGTGCGATTGGAAGTCAGCGCGACGATGCCCGCAGAGATGATTGAGTATTTAACGAACTCGCTTGAGTTGACGCCCGAAGATGTCTATGTGCTCGAAGGGCCGCTGAACATTCCCGACCTGATGAAGCTTTACGGCTTAGAGCGACCGGAGTTGAAAGATCAGCCGTTGCAAACGTCCGTCCCGCCCGCGCTCAAACTGCAAAGATCGATCTTCGCGGCCATCAGGCAGCAGGATATACTCGTCCATCATCCTTACACCGCTTATTCAACCGTCACCGATTTCATCCAGACCGCCGCGCATGATCCGAACGTGCTGGCGATCAAGATGTGTCTCTATCGCACGGGGCAGAACTCGCCCGTCGTGCAGTCGTTGATTGAAGCGAGCGAGCAGGGCAAACAGGTGGCGGCGCTCGTCGAACTAAAAGCGCGGTTTGATGAGGAGAACAACATCGGTTGGGCGCGGCGGCTAGAGCACGCGGGCGTACACGTCGTCTATGGTGTGCTTGGCTTAAAGACGCATTGCAAGTTGACGCTCATCGTGCGCCGCGAAGGCGACGCGCTCAAACGTTACGTGCACGTCGCCACAGGCAACTACAACCCGACGACTTCACGCATCTACACAGACCTCGGACTCTTCACCGCCGACCCGGCCATCGGCGCAGACGCAACCGAGTTATTCAATTCACTAACCGGCTGCACGCGCCAAGCCGCATATCGTCGCCTGTTGGTCGCGCCCGTCAACCTGCGCACGCGCATGATGTCGCTCATCGAACGCGAAAGGGATCACGCACGCGCGGGCCGCCAAGCGCGCATCATTGCCAAGATCAACAGCCTGACCGACATCGGCATCATCCGTGCGCTCTACGAAGCGGCGCAAGCAGGTGTTGAGATCGACCTCATCGTGCGCGGCGTCTGTGCGCTGCGCCCCCGTGTGCCGGGTTTGTCCGAGCGCATCAACGTCGTCAGCGTTGTCGGTCGCTTCCTCGAACATAGTCGCGTCTATTATTTCGCCAACGACGGCGCGGCCGAAGTCTATATCGGCAGCGCCGACTGGATGCACCGCAACCTAGACCGGCGCGTCGAAGTCGTCGCGCCCATCAGCGAACCAGCGCTCAAGAAGTATCTGCGTGAAGAAGTCTTGGAGACTTACCTGCGCGACAACGCGAAAGCGCGCCGCCTGCGCGCGGACGGAACTTACGAACGGAAGCAAGCGACGCACGACACGCCCACAGTTGACGCGCAAACCTATTTCAGCAGCCGCACTGTCATAACTTAAGCCAGCGGCACGGCGCTAACCGCGAAGCGACGCGATGAGTTGAGCAACAACGCGCCAGCCGTAGGTCTAACGGTGGGAAATCCCAATCATCATCCGTCAGCCCCATCGGCTTGCGCGGGTCGGCTCAAGCACAACATATCTTCAGTCCCTAGTGCGCCGGTCGTCGCCGCTTACTCGCCCGTCATTAAAGTGTTCGACGTGCCATCTTGAATTGAAGTAACGTTTGACTTAATACCGCGCACCGAGCCGTCCCCAAACACGGAGCCGCCCTGCACCTGCTGCTGCTCGTCGGGTGTTAGCTCCTGTTCTGGCTGCGGCAGGTGCTCCACCTTAATTTTGCTCTCTTTCTCTTCGTCTGCCATGACTATCTCCTTTTAGCCCGTTATACGGGCGTTATGAACGGATGGCTTGAGTTGCACGGCGGCTTTTACACCTGTCCGAGTGAGCATGTCAATGTTAAGATTCATGCTGAGCCATGAATAGTCAAGGCTTGCTATTTATTATCGCGGCTCACCTGTGATAAGTATCTCATGCTCTCTTCAGAGCATCGAAAGGTTCGTTGATGCAAACCAATTTCGGCAATGTTTTCCTGACAAATGAAGAAGAGGCAGTTCCTGTTTATTCGAGCAGCGAACGCTTTACCATCGCCAGCACTGTTACGCCGAACACTCCTTTAAGTGAATTGAATCTTAATTGGCGCGAGAGAGACTTACCAGAAAAAGAACGAACTAAGCATGTTCATCGGCTGCATCCGTATTTGGGTAAATACATTCCGCAACTGGTTGAAATCTTCTTGCGTAAATACTTCAGCGCAGGCCAGACGGTACTCGACCCATTCTGCGGCTCAGGTACTACGCTAGTTCAAGCCAACGAGTTGGGCATAAATAGCATTGGCTACGATGTCTCTGCTTTCAATGTCATGCTTTGCAGAGTGAAGACCGCAAAATATGATTTGGTTAAAGTCCGTCAAGAGGTTCTCCAGATACTTGAGCAAGTGTGCCGGGCGACGCAGAAAGAGAATGCCAATCTCAGTTTGTGAAATGATGCTCTGATAGCACAGGCCCAGTTGACGGAAGAAAATCAATACCTAAAGGCATGGTTTGCGCCTCAGGCATTAAATGAATTGCTCACTTACCGGAATCTGATTGCTAACTATCATTACCAAGAAATACTCAGAGTGATCCTTTCGCGCTCTGCGCGTTCAGCGCGACTGACCACACATTTCGATCTAGATTTTCCGAAGCAACCACAGACGGAATCATACTATTGTTATAAGCACTCTCGGACCTGTGCTCCAACTGCGAATGCGTTCCAATTTCTGAAAAGGTACAGTCTGGATTCCATCAAACGGATCGAAGAATTCGCAGTTCTCCGCACTGCTGCTTTGGTTGAAATACATCATGGTGATAGTCGGCAAGGTGATTTCGCTGAAGTTGATGGCGTGATTACTAGCCCGCCTTACGTCGGGTTAATTGATTACCATGAGCAGCATGCTTACGCCTACCATCTGCTAGGGCTAGAAGATCATCGTGACAAGGAGATCGGCGCAGCGGCTAATGGTTCTAGCCAGAAAGCTCGTAGGCTATATCAGGAAGACATTGCCAGCGTATTTAAACGCTTGCTCGGCAAGTTAAAACCGGGCGCGCGCATGATCGTAGTCGCCAGTGACAGAGCAAATCTTTACGGTGAAATTGCGCAGATGGTTGGCGTCGAAGAAGAAGCAACTGTCTTACGTCACGTCAATCGCAGAACTGGTAGGCGCGCCAGCGAGTTTTACGAATCCGTCTTTATCTGGCGTAAGCCAGATAAGCAGACGTAGCGACTAACGAACATTTCGTATCAGATTGCCAGCGCGGGTCATGCTCAGTCAAGCACGACCCGCGCTTTTTGTTTCTAATCTTATGACATGTTTTGCAATTGCGTGCGGCCCACATCAGGTCAGTACCGCCTGCGGTAGCGGGCGGGTTTCTTGCGTCGCACTGACCCGCCCGCTACCGCAGGCGGTACTGACCCTAGTTGCACGCAACGGCTATAGATAATCAAAGAGTTATTTCGCTTTCATCGCCCGCGATGTTGCGGACTTTCATGCGTAAGGGCTTTTTCTGGCTGCGAATCTTGCCGTCCCAGAAATCTTTGCTCTTGACGCCGTCGCTGATGACGAAGCTGTTCTTATCAATCTTGATCTCCACGTCTGAGCGCCAGACGCCCTCTTTGTTCGTGCAGTCGAGACTGACCAATTCAATTAACTCCAAGCCGTTGTCGCTGATCTGGAGAGGCTTGAATTTCGTTTTCTGCTTGGGCGTCTCTTCTTCGTCTGTTTCTTCCGGCGCATCGAGTAGAGTCTTTTTGTTGCCGTTCAATTCTCGTTTGCGATTGTATTCGTCAATCCTTTGTTGGAGGCGGTCGGAGACAAAGCTGATGCACTCAATCTCATAGCCGTCTTTGACCTTTGCCAGCTTGTATTCAACGATGTCGTTGATGACAACTTCATCTAGGACTTCTTTCAGGTCGCGCAGTTCGACGGTGATGTCGGTCGGGTTGTTTTCGTCAATGAACTTGTCGAGGGCGGCGCGGTCGTCAATGTCTATGTAATAGACGACAACTTTGCGCGTGTCTTCGGGTAGTTCGGGCATGGCTTGGTTCAAGACGCGGTTCATCAAAGGGATGTCGAGAACTTTGGTGGCATGGTCGAGCAGGTTGGGCAGATAGACGGGTATCAAGCCCTCTTTGCTGTCTTGGATTGCGCCTTCCCAGAATGCGTCGAGGCTGTCTTCGTTCTTCAGGCCGACGATGAGCGATTTGAGTTTGTCCATCGTCTGCTGCGGATTGCGGAAGAGCGAGACGCCATCCTTGATGTCGAGGATTTGAAACTCCGCGCCTTGCTCAATCAACTTGTCGCGGGATGTGTGGATACTATTGATGCCAACGTCAACATGGATGAATTTTCTTCCTAAACGGTGCGCGACCCTAGCAGTTGTCCCGCTCCCGCCGAAGAAATCAGCGACGATCATACGTTTATTGGCTTCTTCAATATCATCGGTTGAAGCTTTGATAATGCGCTCAAGCAATGCCTCTGGCTTTTGAGTGGCATAGTCGAGTCGTTCTTGAGCTTGCGAGTTGACAGGATTAATGTCGTCCCAAAGAGCCTGTGAAGGCATTCCCAGTAGTTCATCAAGATAACGCTTTAGTCGAATGCCATTCTTCTTTGTGAAGAGCAAGCGTCCTTCTGCATCGTAACGCTTCATTGTTTCGGGTGGGCAGCGCCAATATGATCGAATGCCCTTATAGGTATAATTATAGCCACGTCCTCGCAGCCCCTTCGCAGTAAGATCATAGTCTGACCAATAACGTTTCGTACCATCAGAAAGCTCGTCATATCTTCTGAATCGCTCTTTATATTCTTCAGTATATGGTTGATAAACTGTATTAAATATAAAGTCTGTAGAGTTAGTATAGAAATGAATGGTGTCATAATTGATGCCATATGTTTCAGCATCGCTATGTGCTGTTGTTCGCTTCCATACTATTTCAGCTTGAAAATTGTCCTCACCGAAAATCTCGTCCATTAATACCTTTACATAATGGCCTATGTTCCAATCCAGATGAACGTAAATGCTCGCCGTCTCGCTCATGATTGCTTTGATGGCGGTGAGATTCTCATACATCCAGTTGAGATAATCTTCCTTGTTCCAAATGTCGCCGTACATCTTCTCTTCAAAGGCGCGCAGTTCCTCAAAGTCAACCGCTTCGCCCGCCGCCAAGCGGGCGGCCGTCTCAGCCTCTTTCTGCGCCACCTCAGCCGCGCGCTTCGGATTCCGGCGCAGATAAACCTTCTTCGCATAGTCCGCGCCGCTCGCAAACGGCGGGTCTATGTAAACAAGATCAACTTCAATCCCTTTATCCTTCAGGTAAGCGCACGCGGAAAGACACTCGCCGCGAATCATCAGGTTGCCCGCATCTTTACCGATTGTTTCCAACGTCTCCGCTTCGTAAAGCGGCAGCCCACGCTTGATGCGCTCGATGACCTTGTCCGAATCACGATAACGCAACACGCGGCGCGTCCGCGTGAAGTTGTCCAAGATTGCTTGTCCTTCGATGGTTTCGGGGAAGTAAGAAATGTATTTGATCGACATAATGATATTGGTCGGCATTACCCGCCCGCTACCGCAGGCGGTACTGACTATGAGTGTCTTGCTGTCAGTACCGCCTGCGGTAGCGGGCGGGTCTATAATCAATCCTCGTCAAAGTTAGGCAATTCATCGCCTTGCCCGTTAATAACATAATCAATGGCACGTTCAATACTGCGCTCGTTCCACAAGTAGCGTTTGCTGCCTTTATCCGCCCAAGGGCTATACGATTGCTGCCAACAACTAGCTTGCTTCATCTGTCTCGTCGCATTCGCTTTGAAAGCATTGAGCGCGCGTTCAGGTTTCACAGTGCCGATTGAGACGACCATGTGCGCGTGATTTGTCCGCACGTTAATTGCATGCAACAACCAATCGCGCAAGTGACATGTTTCGCGGATCGCTTGTTCAACTGCTCCACGTTGGGTCGCATTGAGTGTAACAGGTTCGCCCTTGAGTGTGCGCGTGTTGTGCTGCTGCCATTTCTCATTGGGCGAGAGATAAGGCGACTTGTAGCGGTTGTGAAATCGGTCTATCGAACCGCGCTCGTCCCCGTGCAGCCATGTTCCATAGCAACGGAAAGTGATGAGATACGCAAGTGGGGTATCTGTGTCGTTCCACATATATCAACGTGTCAGTACCGCCTGCGGTAGCGGGCGGGTCTTGATTGCACCATCGTGACATGTATCGCAACCACCACCCGCCCACTACCGCAGGCGGTACTGACTGAGTTCAGGCGCAGAAGAATTGTTGGATTTTGTCGTTCAGCTTAATGAGATTATCGGCTTGCGTGTCGGCATCCGTCAGATACAAGTAATCAAACCGCGCATAGCCAAACTTCTCGTTATTCATACGCAAGAACTCTGTTTCGACAAATCGGCGGCGCCGCTTAAAAGCCGTCTGTTCAGCGAAGCCTTTGCCCTTTGTCTCGACAATCAAGACGCGATGAATCGCCCCATCTTTACGTTGAATGATCAGGAAGTCAGGCGTGTAGAGTCCGACATATTTGTTTCCATCCGTGTAACATTTAATCCGAAAGTCCGTCATGTCTTTCTCGCCGTTGAAATAGACCTCCAAGTTGCAATCCTGAAACTGTTGCAAGCTTAAAGAGTCGCGCCATGTGTCTTGCTCAAGCGAACTATCGAATTTGTACGGCAGAAAATGAAACGTCTTGTCTTTGCACTTTACGGCTGGCGAGAAATCTATTTCGACATTAGGCAAAATATTCATGCCCTGCGCCTTCAAAGTCTCTTGCATCTGCTTGAATGCTTCTCGTTGCGCGGCGAGAGCGGCGTCAATAGTCTTGCCTGATTTATCAAGGTCGATTATCTGCTGCACTTCCGCTTCGCTGGGAAAGAGTTTGTCGTTCTTCGTCACCGCTTGCAGCTTTTCAATGATCAGCATGCGCGCGCTGGCAGGAATGATTTCACTTTTTGTCTGTAACTCTCGCTTGCAGTGAAAGGCGAGGCGAATCCGCGCTTGAATTTCAGTTTGTTCGTAAAGCTCATTGAAATACCTTTCGCCGTTCGTTGCGACTGTAATCCGCTCGAACATCGTGCGCAGTTCTGTCTCGAATTGTCTTAAATCAGAAAGAGAAACGTTGCCGAAGCTCCCTTTACTAATCTCAAAGAGCCAACGGCTGAAACTAGCGCGCTCTCCTTGTTCTGTTGAGATGATGCTACGAGTAGCATCCTGATTCGTCGCCAATTGCCTTGAGGCGATGATTGCCTGATTAAAATAATCGTCTGTCTGCAACGCGGAAAGACATCCGCGAGGGTCAAGTCTTCCGTCTGTTGTGATGGTGTCGTATTCGACTTTGAGTTGATAGAAGTCAACCTTTGGCAAACGCAAATAGTCAATGCGCGAATATCGTTGAACCTTATCCGTCTGTTTCGTCTTGCTCAGACTGTTTATCTCGGCGATGCTCGTCTGCTGCTCCTCTTTAAGCTGCTTCTGTAGAATCTGCGCGTTATCTTCATTCAGCCAGATGAGCGCCGTCTCTTCTGCGCCTTTGTCCACTTGGCGCAGGCAACGGCAGCTTGTCTGCAACACCATATTGGACGGGCAATCTTTCTTTTGGGAGAGAATAACGCATGTCAAGCTTCGGCAATCCCAGCCCTCCTTGCCGATCTGAACAAGTAGAATGATCTCTTTGCGCGACACCGCAGTATCAAGCGATTTGAACTCTAGCTCGCTGTCTTTCGGCTGTGGATGGTCGTTGTTGCCCCTGTGGTATTTCAGAATTTTATTAGGATTAATCTTCAACTCGTCCGTGAGAAACGGATAAACCTCTTCTTCCAGTCTTTCGATTGTGCCGCAATAAATAGCGAGCTTTGCGTTAGTTTGATTGCTGTATTCTTTCGTCCCACCGTTTTCACCGTATAAGCTATAGAAGTCCTCTACGCCTCTTCTCACAATCTGAAGCGAAGTCAAGCCTCTTTCAGTCTCTTTAATCGTCGGTTTCTTCAGGAAAGTTTTAATCGCTTGCAGTAGCGGGAAGTAATAGACCGTGTTCGTAATCTGTAGCGACTCGAAGGCGACATTCTCAGCGAGTTTGATCTTTTCCTTCTTGCCAAGATATGGAGTGCCGGAAAAGCCCAACACGCTATTGACGTTTCCTTTGTTATTCCATTTGCTCACAACCTGCCGCAGCTTGATCTCGTCATCCGTCGCGTGATGCACTTCGTCAATGTGAATCTGTAAGTTCGGAATCTTACCGATGAAGGCGCGCAGTTCGTTCGCCCTATGGTCTTTCTCGTCCTCGTCCTTTTCGATTAGTTCCTGCTGTTTACCAAGTTCCAAACGGTCGAGAATCACCTTCTCCGCATTCACAATCATGACTAAGCCGGTAAGCGTAGCAAAAGGCTGATGCCGCGCGATCTTCTGCACGTTCGGATTTTTTGCCTTATTGCTTTTCTTAGCTGTCTTCGATTCGTCAAGCACCTCAAACTTGATCATTCGTTTCAGTTCGCTCGCCGTCGGCTCAGGAATGATCCAGTTTGGGTCAAATCGCTCAATTGTTCTGAGGCTGGGAATGATCGAAGACTTTAATCCTGACGGAATCAAAACAAGGAAGTTGTGCGCGAAGAGCTTATTGTCCGGTTCGGTTTGAGCAAAATAAAGGTCTAAATACATCAACGAAGCCATGAGGTAAGTCTTGCCCGCGCCCATCGGCAAACTGAATAGATAGTCGGCATAATCAACGCCGTAAAAGATTTTCCGAGCGACTTCCGCAAAATCAATTGTTGAAGCATTTTCGGCCAGCAACTTTTCGTTGGCGGAGAGTGTTAAAGCCGTATTGTTGTTCTGTTGTCTGACAAACTCGAACAGCGACCTTGCCGGAGTTGAGCGTTCAAAGACTTCTCTGGCTTCTTGGCTCATGTGCAGCTTTGTCAAGTCTTCATTCTTTGAAAAGAAGCCTTCACTCAATAGCTGCCACAAAGGTTTATTCTGTCCCGCAAGCTTCAAAAAAAGGTAAATCTCTATCGCCTCAATCTGCGGTTCGCGCAAAAAGCCTTTCTGCCTTATATACTCAATTACGGCCTTTACCTTACACTCCGGCGAATTCAACCACGTCTTAGCTTTTTGATAAATTACTTCATTGAACATAAGCGCGAATCTAATAGGTCAGTACCGCCTGCGGTAGCGGGCGGGTCTATCAGGCTCTGCTCCGGGCTACATCCAAGACGCAGAATGAGAAAGAAGATATTAACAGACAGTTTTTTACTTGCCTAATACCCTGTATTTGAAGGTCATCCATATCATTAAAGGGCGTGTTTGCTCTTCCCAATTAATGGAAGAACAAACACGCCCGTTGTCAGGTGATTTACTTCGTGGACTGTTCGCCGCGTTTGCTGCGGTGCAGCCCAGATTTGCGGTCACGCTTGGGGGTGTAGCCCAACGCTTCGTAGAGTGCGCCGTCGGGCCCTTCGGTCGGGTCGGCTAAGACACCGGCGACGACCTGTTGGGCTGTGCCCATGAAGGCTGCGTCGGCTTGGTCGCGCGAGGCTTTCTCCCGCGTGGTTTCGTCTTCGAGTTCGTTGATGCGCTGGCGCGAGGCTAGGGAAGGTGCGGCCACAGCCTCGAATTGTGCGAGCGTCATCCCACCGAAAGACTTGGTGGGCGCAATCGTCCGCCATGCGGTCAACATCCTGTCGATCTTCTCTTCGATGGTTTTTGGACTTGTAGGCATATAAGGAATCCTCCTGTGCGCTTTGGGCGCACGGTTTCGGACGGTTTATCTTGTCGTGCTGGTGAGACACGGCTTGGGTTTTTGCGCTCTGGCGCGCTCAAACGGCGCTCCAACCTAC
Source organism: Acidobacteriota bacterium (assembly GCA_003223935.1). GTDB lineage: Bacteria > Acidobacteriota > Blastocatellia > Pyrinomonadales > Pyrinomonadaceae > QHXQ01. Next base: position 13,412 of record QHXQ01000069.1, read on the forward strand.
GCCCGCGTCACGCGCCGCCACTTGCTTATTCAGAAAACGCGATTTTGCTGAGGAAATTGACTAAACGCCTCGTCGCAAGCGAGTTTTTCGCGTCTGGAAGCCCACTTTTAGCACTTCATAACGCAATTTTCAAGGGTGGAATTGCGTAACTAAGCCTTTGTAGCGCGCTACAAAGGCTTAGTTACGCGCTACAAAGGCTTAGTTGCGCGCTACAAAGCCTTGGTAACGCGATACAAGGGCTTTGTATCGCAATACAAAAGCTCGGTAACGCGATACGAGGCTTTAGTAACGCAATACAAAAGCTCGGTAGCGCGCTACAAAGCCTTTGTAGCGCGCTACCAAAGCTTTGTAACGGACTACTAATACCAAGTTGCAATAGAAAAAGAGGTAGTATGTCGCGTGGTCAGTACCGCCTGCGGTAGCGGGCGGGTCTGCTCCTAGCACAACACCCGCCCGCTACCGCAGGCGGTACTGACCTCTCTTTGTATTGCAACTTGGTATAAGCTCTTGTAATGCGCGCCTAAGAGTCAGTGCTGGCGTTGCTGTAGGCGCGCGGTTGCTTTGCCGATGGTGTCCGATGCTTCGTACAGGCTCTTGACGGGGATGAAGCCCAAGAGCCGGTACTCGCCCACGGCCTTGAAGCCGGCCGAGGCGATGCAGCCGCATTGCGTGCAGTCGGGCCGGCCGCCAAATTGACACGGGGTAATTCTACTTTTCAAGTCGGCCGTAAATGAGAGCGTCGTGCGCGCGAAGATACATTCGGCGGGCGTCTGCGGCGGCCGGCGCAGGCCCGCGAGCACCAAGCGCGGGAGATAAAGTTTCGGGAAGCTGGCCCGTAAGGCGAAGAGTTCGTCGAGCACACGCGCGCGCTCGTCGGGCGCAAGCATCTCTGCGTCACTAGCGCCGACTTGCGGCGTGAAGAGACTAAACCAGACCTTCTTAACTTCAGGCTGGGCTGACCAGAACGACAGAAACTCCGCGAAGTAGTCTGCGCGCCCCAACATCTGCCGCGTCACCGTGCAATGTACGTTGAGCCGATGCCCTTTGATGTTGGTAAGGATGCGTTCGTAGGTCGCTGGCTTGCGGCGCTCGTCATGGTCGGGCTGTAAGCCGTCAACCGAGACGACCAAGCGCAAATTTTCGATCTGCGCCCAAGCGGGCGGTATCTGCCGGACTGCGCTCGTCACGAGTTGCACCTCTATCCCTAAGTCGCTCAGGCGCGGCAAGAGAATGTCTAACTCACGGAAGCGCACGAGCGGTTCGCCGCCCACAATCGAGATGTGCATCGGGCGATAACGCTTGACGAGCCGCATGACGCCGTCAACCAATGCTTGACCTTTGTAATCAGCAAGCGACCTTAAAGGCCCGACCTCGCCCAGATGCTCCGGTTCATAAGCGTAACAGCCGGGACAGCGCAAAGGGCACTCGCGTGTGATCTCAATCGAGAGCGCCGGATAATAACCGCGCAGTATGCGCCCCCATGAGCGAAAGACATCGAGTTTGTTCATGCGTGGCTCAGACCTATATTGGCGAACGGCGAAACTGTTGGGGGCTAAAATCGGCAGCAAGCGCGCACGGAAGCGTCTTCTTCTTCTCCAGTCGGCACAAAAAGAAGCTTCAGGGGCCGCCTGATTCCGATGTCGAGCGGGGGTAATTAAACGTGACCGGATTGTAGCACACGCTTACTGTAGCGCCAGATAAATGTGCTCCAGACTGATGCGTCAGTCATGATGAATGGCTAACGTTGCGCTAATAACTCACTGTTAATTCATCAACATACTACCGGCGCAGCTTGCAACTAGACCCTTAAATAGTGCATCATAGTACACGGTTACTCCTTCTCTCGCGCATCAACGGTGATGCGCCCCGCGCCTCAGAATGGCGGCGGCGTTTTGGATGGTTCGAGAGTGGGCTGATTTCAATCTCAGAAGCCGCTCTTTGTTGAGCATCCGAACGCGCGCCTTCGCTGCTACCGTTACGACGAAGCCACCACGATTCGAAGCTTCTGTTGCTACTCCGTAAGGGGAGAAGGTACAAACATCTATGTCTATGAAACTCTACGTCGGCAACCTCTCGTTCCAGACGTCGCGCGAAGAACTTGAACAACTGTTCGCCCAAGCGGGCACGGTTGAATCCACCAACATCGTCGAAGACCGTGAGACGGGCCGCTCGCGCGGCTTCGGCTTCATCGAAATGGCCACGCGCGAAGAAGGTGAGGCAGCCATCCAGCAGTTCAACGGTAAAGAGTTGAACGGCCGCGCGCTGACCGTCAACGAAGCGCGCCCGCGTGAAGATCGCGGCAATCGTGGCGGCGGCGGTGGGCGCGGCGGCTTTGGCGGCAATCGCGGCGGCGGCGGCTACGGCGGTAATCGCGGTGGCGGCGGCGGCAACTACGGCGGCGGCGGCAATCGCGAGCCGCGTTGGTAAGACCCAAGCGGTCAACCAGTGACTCTTTAAGGAAAGCGCCTCTGGCAACAAACAAACGAGCCAGAGGCGCTTTCGCTTTATTGACAATTCCCGTCTTCGGAAAGTGACCGAAGCGGTAGACAAAGGAACTGAATGAATTTTTCTGAACTCGGACTCCAGCCGGCGCTTTTGCGTCGCTGCGAGTCGCTCGGTTACAAAGAACCGACACCGATCCAAGGACAGGCCATCCCTGTCGTCCTCAGCGGCTCCGATTTGATCGGCTGCGCCGAAACCGGCACAGGCAAGACCGCCGCATTTCTGCTCCCGATCATTCAACGCATCACAGACACGGCGCGGCCCGGCACACGTGTGCTCATCCTCGCGCCGACGCGCGAACTGGCGTCGCAGATCGAGACCAACTACCGGGAGCTTAACGCGACGAAGCATAATCGCTGCGCGACGCTCATCGGCGGCGCGAGCATGTCGCGCCAACTCACGGCGCTACGCCAACAGCCCGCCGTCGTGATTGCCACGCCCGGTCGGCTGCTCGACATGCTTGAGCGCCGTGCGATCAATCTCTCCGGCATTGAAACGTTCGTGCTTGACGAAGCCGACCGCATGCTCGACATGGGTTTCTGGCCCGCGATCAGACAAGTGCTCGTCAAACTGCCGACGAAGAGGCAAACACTGCTCTTCTCCGCCACGATGTCGCCCGCCATCGAACAACTCGCGCGCACGACGATGCGCGAGCCGAAGTTGATTGAAGTCAACCAGCGCGGGCGCGCGCCCGGCACGGTCGCGCAGACCGCTTATCCGGTCGCGGCTGAATCAAAAATGGCGCTGCTCCTCGATCTCTTAGAACAGGAGCGCGACAACTTCGAGCGCGTGCTCGTCTTTACGCGCACGCGGCGCGGGGCTGAACGCCTCTCGCACATTCTCAGCGCGCGCGAGCACAAAGCCAATCGCATCCACGCAGACCGCACGCAACGTGAACGCGAAGCGGCCTTGCGCGGCTTCCGCGAAGGCGAGACGCGCGTGCTTGTCGCCACAGACATCGCCGCGCGCGGCATTGACGTTGATTCTATCTCGCACGTCATCAACTACGACGTGCCCGAACAACCCGAAGACTACGTGCATCGCATCGGGCGCACGGGTCGCGCAGGCAAAGTGGGGCGCGCCATCACGCTCGTCACGCCGGTTGACGAGTTGTCCATGCGCGCCATCGAGCGTCTGACCGGGCAGACGGTCGAGCGCGTGCTGCTGCCCAACTTCGGCGGCGTCAATCACACATTTAACAGCCACAGCAAGCCTGCGAGCGCGTCTAGGCGCGGCGTGGGCGTGGGGCGGCGTTCGTTTCGCCCGCGGCGCGCGAGCAGATGATCAATCTTTGAGTGTTAAGCGGAGCAGGAGGGTTTAAGTGGAGAAGCAGATACACACAGTCGGTGAGCGCGTGGAGAAGTTCTGCGCGATCTGTCAGGAAGAGCGCGGGCATGTCGTCGCGTCGGTCACGAAGCGCGGACAAATCTCGCGCGTAAGTTGTCCGAAGTGCGGGACGCGCAGCACCTTCAAGAGCAGCACGAGCGCGGCGCAGCAAGGCCTGCGCGCCAAGACGGGCGCGCCCTACGATCCGAAGCTCACCTATCGCACGGGGCAATCAATGTTGCATCCGTCTTTCGGGCAAGGGGAAGTGACGGCTGTGATCGAACCGCAGAAGATTGATGTGCTCTTCGCGGATCGCTTGCGCCGTCTGATTCACGCACGTGCTCAAAGTTAAGTTACAGCGCCGGCGCGCCAAGAGAACGAAACGCGCAAGCCTTCGCGGTCAAGCGACTGCGGGCATGCGCCTGACGTTTCGCGCCGAGTTGATGCCCGGCAGAGACACGGACGAGCGCACTTACACGGTGGCGTGCGTGCTCGCAAGCGGGCGCGTCGAGTTGGTGGGCTTATGCGGGCAACATACGCTGAGGGAGTTCGAGCCTGTGTAGCGGCGCACTAATGAACGCGCCTAAGCATTGGTCAATACCGCCTGCGTTAGCGGGCGGTAGCGCAAGGCTGAAGGCTGAAAGCTAAAGCTAACTTCACTGTCTTTCAGCCCTCGTCCTTATTCTGCTCTCCGCCCACAAGGTCTTCACGGATCACACTCGCCGCAACTTTTGCCTCCAACAATTTTCCCGCCGCAGCCACGAAGCTGTTACACTAGCGCACCGTTCGTTGCTCTAACTCCTCGTCAACTTAAACGCCATGCGCTAGACGCAAGAGGGCTGCATGAAGATTGGCATAGACTCGCCTCTCGCGCCCGAAGAGAAGGCGCGCATCGTCGCCGAGTGCGTCGAAAATTTCAACTTGTATCTCAATCGCTGGCCCGAGCCGCGCACGACGGAGGGTGCGGTCGTCGAATGGGAAGGCGAAGGCTGCTTCGTGCGCGACATAGAGGGGCGCGAGTTCATCGATTGTCTCGGCGGCTTCGGCATCTTCGCGCTCGGTCATCGTCACCCGCAAGTCTTGCGCGCGGTCAAAGCGCAACTCGATAGGCTCGCGCTCCATTCGCAATGGTTACTCAACCCGGTCGCGGCTGATGCCGCGCGGCGGCTGGCAGAGATCACGCCGGGCGACTTGCGCAAAACTTTCTGGTGCTCGTCCGGCACTGAGGCCGTCGAAGGCGCGTTGAAACTCGCGCGCCTCTACACGCATCGGCCAAAGTACGTCTCGACGATCAATTCATTTCACGGCAAGACGATGGGCGCGCTCTCCGTCACGGGGCGCGATCTTTTCCGCCAACCGTTCGAGCCGCTGCTTGAAACGACCTTCGTGCCCTACGGCGACATCGAAGCGATGAGGCAAGCGGTTGACGCGCGGACTGCGGCCGTCATCCTCGAACCGATTCAAGGCGAAGGCGGCATACGCCTGCCGCCCGACGATTACTTGCCGGCCGTGCGCGAGCTTTGCACAGAGCGCGGTGCGTTGCTGATTCTCGATGAAGTGCAGACGGGCTTGGGGCGAACAGGCGCGATGTTCGGTTGCAATCATTCGATGGTTGTGCCCGACGTGATGTGTCTCGGCAAGGCTCTGTCAGGCGGCGTCATCCCCTGCGCCGCGTTTCATTCGACCGACGAAATCTGGCGCGCTTTTCATCCGAATCCGTTCTATCACACGTCAACCTTCGGCGCGAATCCGATGGCGACCGCAGCCGCCGCCGCGACGATTGAAACCCTGCAAGCGGACAATCTCGTCTGGCACGCCGCCGAGACGGGGCAATACTTTTTAGACAAACTAACGGAACTCGCCGCGCAATTCCCTGCCCTCATCCGCGATGTGCGCGGGCGCGGACTCTTGATCGGCATGGAGACGGCCGACGCCGCGCGTGGTGAAGCCATCGCTGCGCGTCTGTTTGAGCGCAACGTGCTCGTCGCCTACACGCTCAACAAACCCGAAGTGATCCGCATCGAGCCGCCGCTCATCATCACGCGCGAACTGGTTGACGAAGTGCTGACGCGCTTTGCCGATGCGCTGAAGGAAGAGAGCAAGTAGTAAGTCAGTATCGCCTGCGGTAGCGGGCAGGTGTGGTTATGACTGAGGGCCGATTAGTGTGACCAAGACCCGCCCGCTACCGCAGGCGATACTGACTTGAAGGGAGACCCTTGCATGCGAAAGATGTTCATCAACGGCGAGTTTGTCGCGAGCCTCGCGGGTGAGACCTTTGCTGTTGAGAACCCGGCGACTGAAGAGCAGATTGATGAAGTGCCGCGCGCCCGCGTTGAAGATGTTGAGCAAGCTGTGCGCGCTGCCCACGCGGCGCAAGCAGATTGGCGTTGGACGCCGGGCATCGAGAAGTGCGAACTGCTGCACACGGTTGCGCGCCGCATACGCGAGCGGCGCGAGGAGATCGCTGTGTTGTTGACGCGCGAAGGCGGCAAGCCGTTGATTGAGAACATGGACGAGGTCGAGTGGGTCGCAGCATGTTTTGATTACTACGCCGAAGTCGGTCGGCATGAATCAGGGCGTGTGATTCCGCCGGTGCAGCGTCATCAGATGAACTTCGTGGTGAAAGAGCCTTACGGCGTGGTCGTCTGCATCGTGCCTTGGAATTATCCGTTGCTATTGATGTCTTGGAAGGTCGCGCCCGCGTTGATGGCCGGCAATACGGTCATCATCAAGCCTTCGGAGTACACGCCGCTCTCCACACTCCTGCTCGCCGAAATCGCGTTTCACGAACTACCGCCGGGCGTGGTCAACGTTGTGACCGGCTATGGCGTGGAAGCGGGCGAACCGCTCGTTGCGCATCCACTGACGCCGGTCGTCGCGTTCACGGGCAGCGTGGCGACGGGGCGACGAATCGCGACGCTTGCGGCCGAGCGCATCAAGAAGGTCAATCTCGAACTCGGCGGCAACGATCCGTTCATCATCTGCGATGATGTTGATTTGGAGGTGGCGGTGCGCGGCGCGGTCTGGGCCGCGTATCTCAACATGGGTCAGGTCTGCACTTCGGGCGAGCGCTTCTATGTGTTCGAGCGCGTGGCCGAGCAGTTCATTGATCGCTTCGTCGCGTTCACGCGCACGCTCAGACTTGGCGATCCAATGGGGCCGGACGTTGATCTCGGCCCGATGATCTCGAAGGCGCAACGCGAGCGTGTCGAACAGAAACTTGATCGCGTGCGCGAGATGGGCGCGACGGTTTTATGTGGTGGACAACGGCCGGAGAAATTAACGCGCGGTTACTACTTCGAGCCGACCGTCGTCGTGGACGTGGATCACTCGATGCCGCTCATGCGCGAAGAGACGTTCGGGCCGGTCGCGCCGATCATGCGCGTCAAAGGGATTGACGAAGCCATCGCGCTGGCGAACGATTCCGAGTACGGCTTGGGCGCGAACATTCTGACGAACAGTCTCGAGTATGCGTTGACGGCTGCGGAGCGGATCAAAGTCGGCACGTTCTGGATCAACGACCCTTTGACCGACAACGACGCCGGCCCCTTCGGCGGCATGCGTCTGTCAGGCTTGGGGCGTGAGCTTGGCGCGGAAGGTATCGAAGAGTTCCGCGAGACCAAGCACATACACCTCGACTACAAACTCGAAGCCAAGCCCTACTGGTATCCTTACGATTGGAGCAAAGGCCGAAAGACCGATTGAGGTTTCATCATGAAAGCAAGAGAGTATTTCGCATTGGCGCTTCGGATCACGGGATTGTTCATTGCCCTATCTGGCCTGCGTTATGTAGTTGATTCGGGGCTTGGGCTGCTCGGTTATTTCACGCTGCTCAGGACAAGCACCGCTTACTATCTGATCGTCGGCTTATGCTATCTCTTCGCCGGTCTCTATCTCTTGCGCGGTGCGCCACATCTCGTCGGCTTCGCCTATCCACGTGAAGCTGAAACCATGCTCGATCCGATTGATAGTGATAACGCGCAGCCACAAGTAATATCTGAGACCGAAGATCAATAATATCGGAGCACAATGAGAGTAATCGTTCTAGGCGGTTGCGGCGAGATGGGTTCGGAAGTGAGCCGCGACTTGGCGCGGACGAGCGAGTTTGAGGAGATCGTCGTCGCCGATCTTGATCTGGCGAAGGCGCAGGCGTTGGCTGAAGAGTTGGGCGGCGGGCGCGTGCGGGCGATTCAAGCTGATGCACGCGATGAGCGGGCGCTCGCGGAAACGTTCAAGGGCTTCGATGTGGTCGCCAACTGCACGACCTATCATTTCGGCTTGACGGCGACGCGCGCAGCGATCCGTGCGCGTGTAAACTATCTCGATCTCGGTGGGCTGTTCAATACGCCGAAGCAGTTGGAGCTTGATGCGGAGGCGCGGGCCGCGGGCGTCACTATCTGTCTGGGCTGCGGCGCGACGCCGGGTGTGACGAATCTGATGGCGCGACGCGGGGCGGATCAGTTGGACGACGTTGATGCGGTGCACATTGCGTTCGCATCGTTTCGCGCGGTCGCGCCGTCTGTGGGTCTGCTCGATACGGTGCTTGACGAGTTCAGTCCGGGCAGTCGGCGTTTCTATTGGCAAGCGGGCGAGTTCATCGAAGTGCCAGCGTTTGCGGGCGCGAAACGTGTGCGTTTTGCCGCGCCGGTCGGCGCAGTGGAAGTCTATTACGTGCCACATTCGGAGACGCACACGCTGCCGCGTTTTCTCGGCAAGGGCGTGCGCTTGGTTGATGTGCGCGGCACGTGGCGGCCCGAAATCATGCAAGCCTTGCGCGTCTTCGCCGATTTCAAACTGACGGGCGAGCAGACGGTCGCGTTGGGCGAGCAAGCGATCAACTCGAAGGCTTTCTTGCGGCAACACATCTTGCAGCACGCGGCCGACGTGGGCGGTGCGGGCGAGTGGGCCTTTCTGTTGCACGTTGAAGTGTCGGGCAGGCGCGACGGGAAAGACGTGCGCTACGAATACACGAGCAGCCATCCGCCGCGCGCCCGTTGGGGCACGAGCGCAACGGCCGGAGCGACCGGCGTGCCCGCCTCCATCGGCGCACAGAAACTCGCGCACGGCGAAGCGACGCGCACAGGCGTCCTCGCGCCGGAGGTCTGTTTCGAGCCGCTCTCTTTTTTCGCTGAGTTAGCAAGGCGCGAGATCATCATTCAGGAACAAAGTGCCGCGCCGACCAGGGACTCAAGCCCGTAAGCCCGCCGCCGATGATGAAGAGGCTCACACCTACGAGCGTGAGTGGCAATGTCTTATCCGATCTTTAACGATGTTTGAGCAGACGCGCGCCCTCAGGGGCCGGCGACGATTGCGCAGGGCAAATCCGTGAAGCCGATCCGGCGCAGCAAGTTGACGAAGCGCGGGTGCGCGTGCAGTTGCACGAACGACGGATCGACGTTGAGGAAGATCAGATCGCCGTCGCGGTCGGCGAAGCTCTGTCTGAGCCAACGCAATGCCCGCTCGTGTGCGCCCAGCGCGAGGTAGATTTTGGCCACGTCGTAAGCTGCGGCATAGCGCCGCCCCTGCCAATTCGCCCGCAATCTAGCGAGCACGGCGCGCGCTTGCGCCCGCTGCCCTGCGAGCGCGTGCACGTAGCCGATGGTGGGCAGCACCGACAAGTCTTGCCCCGTGAGCGTCGCCACCTTTTGCAACTCGGCCAAGGCTTCGTCGTAGCGTCCCATCAGCGCGTAGCATTGGCCCATAAAGGCGTGCGCGACCACGTGGTCTGGTTCTATCTCCAGCACTTTCCGCTGCTGTTCGAGCGTCTGCTCGTAGCGGCGCACCCAGTAGTAATGAGTCCCCAGCACGAGGTTGATGATCGGCGAGAGCGGATCGAGTTGCAGGGCGCGGTGCGCACTGGCGACGGCCTCTGCGTGTCGTCCCATCGCGGACAGATAGACGCCGTACCAGTGGTGCGCAGTCGCGTAGTTCGGGTTCAACGCGAGGGCGCGGCGGAACTCGCGTTCAGCGCCGGCCCAGTCCCAGTCGTAGCGCATCAACAGGTGCGCCAGTGAGGCATGGGCCTCGGCCAGCGTGTCGTCAAGTTCGAGCGCACGGAGCGCGGCGGCCTTCGCCTGCGGGTAGCCCTCATGGGGCGGGAGCATGTTCATGCCGCTCAGCACGTCGTAGCAATCGGCTAGGCCAGCGTAGGCGCGCGCATACTGTGGGTCGAGCGTGATGGCTCGCTCGAAGTGCGCGATCCCTTTCTTCAATCCCTCTTCTGTCCGCTTGTTCCAGCAGTAGCGCCCCCTTAAATAAAACTGATAAGCCTCGGCGCTCTCTGTGTAGCGTTTGGTTAAATGTTCACTCTCCGCGCCGGACAGTTGCAACAGCAAAACCCGCGCCACCTGTTCGGAGATCGCATCCTGCATGGCGAAGATGTCGTTGAATGTCCCATCAAACTTCTCGGCCCACAGCAACGCCTGCGCGCGGACGCTCACCAACCGCACCGTCACGCGCACGCGCTCGTCCGCACGCTGCACGCTGCCGTCCAGCACTACGTCAACGCCGAGTTCGCGCCCGGCGGCGACTGCGTCCGTGCCTAGACTATCAAACCTACGAACTGCGCCCGTGGGCCGAACCTTGACGTGGCTGAGGTGACTGAGATTGGCGATCAGCGCATCGGCGATCCCGAAGCCAAGATACCCCTCGTTGCCTGCTGTGCCGATATGCTTGAAGGGCAGCACGGCGAGCAATCCGGCCCTGCCCATCGCTTTGTCAACTTTAAGTCGGCCGTGTGCGGCCGGCGGCTGCCGGCCGTGGCGCGGCCTGCCTTCCTGCAACTCCTTGACAACAGCGATGAAGCGATAGCCCTGCTTCGAAACGGTCTCGATGTAGCGCGTGCCGGCCCGCGTGTCGCCGAGAATTTTCCGCAGCCTTGAGATGCTGCGGGCGAGACTACCTTCGTCCACGAACGTGTCGGGCCAGACGTGCGCCATCAACTCGTCTTTGGTCAACATGTGTCCGCTGTTACGGACGAGCACGATGAGCAGGTCGAGCAACTTGGGCGGCAGATGTAGTGGCTCTCCGGCACACAGTAAACGGCGCTCGGTCGGATCGAGGCGAAAGGGTGGGAAAAAATACATAGCTTTGAGAGTGAGTGCCTAACGTCCGAATTAAGTCTGAAATATATCCGCGTTTGGTCAAGACTTCAATAGCCGCTTGCGCATAAGCTTGCAACCGATACGCCCTCGATGCAACCCGACGCTGAAAATTTGACGCAGCTTTCCTTAAACCCCCATAGCTGAAGTCCATCTCCCCCTTCGGACAGGGCCGCACTTGCTTCAGCGGCCCGTCCGGGTTTGGGGATACATCAACAGCAGTAACAGCCTAAGGAGGTAGAGGAGATGAAGAAAGTTTTGGCCTCGCTCTTGTTGCTCGCTTGCGCCGCAGCCCTGTCGCCCATCACATTGGGTCAAGGCAAGGCGGACGGACAGCGTCTGACGAAAAACAAACTGACAATCTACCGACCCGTTAAAACTGATGTCTCGCGCCCGCTACGCGAACTGAAAGCGAAGCCGGAGCGGACGGGGCAACAGCGCGTCATTCCCATCCGCCCTGTACCGTTGCCGGCAGGGACAGACACTAAGACGGTGCAACATGATCCGGTGCTGCAAATCTGCAATGACTGTGACCCCGGCGACGGCGGGGGCGGTGGCGGCGGCGGTAGTGTGGCGACCACGCCGGGTCTCAACCTGCTCGGTCAAGGGACGGGCTTTTCCGGGCCGCAAGGCACGTTCAGCGTGCAAGTCGCGCCGCCCGACACGAACGGGGCCACAGGCTTTTCGCAGTACGTGCAGATCGTCAATCTTGACTTGGCCGTCTTCGACAAGCAGTCCGGCGCGGTCGTCTATGGCCCTGTCCCCATCAACACGCTCTTTAGCGGGTTCGGCGGCGCGTGTGAGGCGTCGAACAATGGCGACCCCATCGCGGAGTACGACAAGATGGCCAATCGTTGGGTGATCACGCAGTTCGCCATTGATTTCGGCCCGCCCTTCCTGCAATGCGTCGCCGTCTCAACCTCGCCGGACGCAACCGGCACGTACAACCGTTACGCCTTCGCCTTCGACAACTTCAACGATTACCCAAAGCTGGGCGTCTGGCCTGATGGCTACTACATGTCGTTCAACATGTTCCAGAGCGGGTTCGGCGGCTTCATCGGCCCGCGCGCGTGCGCGTTGGATCGCAAGCGCATGCTCGCCGGGCAGTCCGCGACCATGCAGTGCTTCCAACTCAGTTCGTCGCAAGGTACGTTGCTGCCTTCCGATCAGGACGGCCCGTCCGTCCCGCCGGTCGGCTCGCCCAACTACTTCCTGAGCTTCGGCACAAACTCGCTCCAAGAGTGGAAGTTTCACGCCGACTTCAGCAACCCCGGCAACACGACCTTCACGGGGCCGACGGTCATCCCGGTCGCGGCGTTCACGCCCGCCTGCTTCTCGAACTGCGTGCCGCAGCCCAGCACAACGCAACGGCTCGACGCGCTCGGCGACCGCCTGATGTTCCGCAATGCCTATCGCAATCTCGGCTTCCAGCAGCCTGAGACGCTCGTCGTCAATCACTCCATCCAGACAGCAGGCGGGCAGATCGCCGTCCGCTGGTACGAGTTGCGCAATCCGCAATCGCCCTCCGTCTTTCAGCAAGGCACATACGCGCCCGACTCGAACAACCGTTGGATGGGCAGCATCGCGATGGATCGTGCGGGCGACATCGCCGTCGGCTACAGCGTGTCAAGCGGTTTCACCTTTCCCAGCATACGCTACACGGGGCGCGTGCCGGGTGACGCGCTCGGCACGCTCGAAGGCGAGAACTCGATCATCGGCGGCAGCGGCTCGCAGGTTGGCGGACTGAGTCGCTGGGGCGACTACAGCGCCATGGCGATTGATCCGATGGACGACTGCACGTTCTGGTACACACAGGAATATCTACCCTTCACCGGCAGCTTCAACTGGAGCACGCGCATCGGCTCGTTCAAGTTCAACGCCTGTTCGGGCGGCAATCGGATTGACGACTCGCGCTTCTTCGTGCGGCAGCATTACGTTGACTTTCTGTTGCGCGAGCCGGATCAGGGCGGGTGGGATTTTTGGACGAACCAGATCGAGCAGTGTGGCACAGATACGGCGTGCCGCGACGACCGGCGCATGAACGTCTCGCGCGCCTTCTGGGAGTCGGGCGATTTTCGTCTGCCGGACATCCAGAGCCATTTCCAGATGTCGGGCGAACCGCCGCTCGTCAACCCCGCGCCGCCGCCGGAGTACAACAACGACGAGTTCATACGCATCTGTTACCGCGCTTACTTGCAACGCGAACCGGACACCGGCGGCTTTAACTTCTGGCTGAACGACCTGAACAACTGCATGACGACTAACGGCGAGTCGGCTTGCTACAACCATATCATCCAAGCTTTCCTCGGTTCGACCGAGTACCGGATGAGATTCGGCCAACCGTAAGCGGCGGCTGGTCGAGCAGCGCGCTCCCTATTGTTTCACTCCTGAGGCAAACCGAGCGCAAGCGGCGTCAGCCCGACCGAGCGCGAGGAGATAAACTGCATCTCGCTCTCGGTCGGGCTGACGTGCGATGAACGCCCTATGAATTTAATGACAACGGCTGTTGCCGGAGAGGACGTAGCTGCCGCCGTCTGCGTCGCCGAGCTTGACCGGCGCGTCTTGCTAAACCCAGCAGACCTGCATACCATGAGGCGCTTTAATTTTGTGCCCCCGTGCTCGCAAACGCGATAACCCGAAAGAGTGAAGGAGAGAAATAGTATGCGAACTAAGAGATGGCACCTCGCGCTCGGCGTAGGGCTTTTGCTCGCTTTGGCTACGGCCTGCAATTTCAGCGCGACGACCGCCAACATCAGCAGCTTGAAGATCGGTAAAGATAAGGATGTTAGTAGTGAGGCCAGCAATTTCGCCCCGACCGATACGGTCTATGCCGTCGCGGCCATTGCAAACGTGCCGGATAAAGTTAAAGTAAAGGCGCGCTTGCTCTCGGATGCGGGCCCTATACCGGGCGCAGAGACTACGCTGGACATGCCCGGCAGCGGCACCGCGAAATTCAATTTCTCGCCGTCGCCGGAGGGTTGGCCGAAGGGAAAATACAAGGTAGAAATTCAGATGTTGAATGATGACGGACAGCAAAAGGATCAGAAGACGGCTGAGTTTACCGTCTCCTGACCCCGAATGTTTAGCCTGCAAGCCGCAGCGCCGCGCAGATAATTGAATTCAATCATAGGCGCGCGCTGTCGGTTTAGAACAAGGCATTTGCGCACAAGCGTGCTGCTTAAAATATTCATAATCAGGCAAGGAGTTGTCTTATGTCATCGCAAGTTAAAATCTTCTATACGCCGGAAGAGTATTTGGCTCTTGAGCGCAAAGCTAAAGATAAGAGCGAGTATTTCAAGGGCGAGATATTTGCGAGGACGGGCGCGAGTCGCAGGCATAATTTGATCGCAGGTAATGTGCTGGCGGCGTTGCATAATCAACTGAGGCAGCGTCCGTGCGAAGTCTATTCGAGCGATATGCGGGTTAGAGTGAGCGAGACGGGTCTTTATACTTATCCTGATGTGGTGGTTGTCTGCGGCGAGCCGTTGTTTGCCGACGAGCAAAAAGATACGTTGGTTAATCCGACGTTGCTGGTCGAGGTGTTATCGAAATCTACCGCTAGTTATGATCGGGGCGAGAAGTTTGAACATTATCGTAAGCTCGCGTCTTTAGCCGAATATTTGGTCATCGCGCAGACTAAATATCACGTCGAGCATTATGTGCGGCAGCCTGACAATCAATGGCTATTGGCGGAAACCGACGACCTACAGCAAACGATTCATCTCCCCGCGATTGCCTGTGCTTTAGCCTTGACGGATGTTTACGTTAAGGTTGAGATTGATAAGTAGATTGCGTATCGTTCTGCCTCATATTATGTATAGACAGCCACCTAAGTCGTATTTCAACCTAGCGATTAGTACGCCTAATTTAAGTTAGGCTTCTACCTTTGTGTTAAGGATATTGCAGTCGCTTTCTAATCAAAACAATAATAATATAGGGAATAAGGAGGCTGAACAGGCTAAAATTATGGTAACTGAATTAGAAAAATTAGAAGAAATCACCTTCCATGAAGATGACAATTCCGAACTGCCACCTTCTGATATTGTAGCCTATAACGAGTTGCGCTCATGTGCTGACTTGTTCCGTATGTACAATCAAGGAATTTTAATCATACAACCTGAATTTCAAAGGGAGATAGTATGGAAAGCTCCTGCCCAAACTAGATTTATTGATTCACTAATCAAACAACTTCCAATTCCTAGTATGTGCTTTAGCTTGGATTATAAAACGCAACGATGGCAAGTTATTGATGGCTTGCAACGAATGGCGAGCATAGTTCGATTTTTATCAGGTGAGTCATGGACATTATCTAAGCTAGAGGATATTGACCCTCGAATTTCTGGACAGCCCACTTCAAAGTTCGTTGATTGGAATTCAGAGCTACATCAATTTTATACTCGTGTGGAAAACCTGACGTTACCCATTACAGTTCTTAGATGTGACTATTCTAAAAAGAGTCATACGAATTACTTATTTACAATTTTCCATCGCCTTAATGCCGGTGGGATGCGGCTTAATAATCAAGAGATTAGGAATTGTATATATAGTGGGCCTTTTAATGACTTGCTAAATAATCTAAATGAAAATTCGACATGGATGCGACTCAACAGGATGACTAAAACTATGGGTTACAGATTTACAAAACAAGAATTGATACTCCGTTTTTTTGCTTTCCATGATAGATACCAAAAATATAATGGACGACTTGCTAAATTCCTTAATGAATACATGGCAGAGAATATGTATCCTGATGATGAATTTATAGATGAAAAGAGAGCATTATTTGAACGGACAATTGATATTGTGTTCCTTAAAATTTTTGGTGGTAGAACGCCCCCTAAAATTAGCACAACTGTTTTCGAGGCCGTTTTAGTGGGAGTCTCTTTCAATTTGGCATATCTTGAAGCGCAACCTGATGCGCGGGTTCGGACATTCTTCGAGAGGCTATTAGAGCAAGAGGAATTTTCCGAACAAAGATTGAGCGAAGGATTAGCTGGAAAACCAAGAGTTATTGAAAGAATGTCTATAGCGAAAACAATTTTCTCAGGTAGATAGCATGATCGCCAAGAGTTATATACTGAGAGATTTGACTACTATCGGGTTTTTATACAGACAATCCACCAGTATCAAAAGAGGGTTGTTTTATTCAAAGCTAGCAATCTTAGAACTCTGTGGCTGGATTGAAGAATCAATGGACGACATAATTCTCACATGCGCTAACAGGCATCTTAAAAATCCTGCAAATTTAAAGTTGGTAGAAAAATCTATTATTGGCCGAACATATGGATTTGAATATGAGAAGCATTTTAGAAATATGTTAATTCAACTTATAGGAACTATTAATCTTGAAAGAATCGAATACAATTTTGATCCGGTGAAATTTCAGGTTTTAAAGGCACAATTAAATGCGTTGAAGGCGATCCGGGATACTGAGGCGCATACACATCTAAAAGGTATTACTAAAAGGCTGGATGCACCTTCTGTTACTAAAGGTCGTTTCCCTGATATTTATAATGGGCTTACAGATATTGATACTAATATCAGAAATTTTAGGTTCTAATTTTTAGGCACAGCGAAGCCTAAACTCATTCAACCCGACGCCTCAACAGCATCTCTTTTATCGTTGTCTTCTAGCGATTAGGTAAAATGTTGCTCGTCGGTGCGGGTTAGTTTGGATACTTCAGGCGGGCGAGGTTTTGGGTTCGGTACTGAAGTTTTTTGTTGATCTCGTTTCGGATTGAGAGTAAGATGCGCGGCGTTGTTGGGTGCGGGTGTTTAGGCTTTTCGTTGATCTCACGTTAATAATTATAGGTCGCAAGGTTCGAGCAGGGGTGGTTCATTGGGCGGCGCGGCGGTTTGTTTTTTGAACGGTGCGAATTATTTGATTGGCAGGCGTGGAAATAGATGTGCTGCGGTAGAAATGATTTGTGCGAACGTGAGAATCTTTTATGCGGGCGGAATAATTTATTCACGGGGCGAGAAAGTTATTAGCGGAGTGGAATAATTTATTTTCAGGCTGAGCATTTTATTTTCAGGGTGGAACATTTTATTCGCGGGGTGTGAATAAGTTTATTTGGGGCGGATAATTTATATTCGGGTGGGTTAATAAGTTGTGCGGGCGGGCGCGAAGGTTGCGCGGGGTGGTTAAGGGTTTAGCACAAGAGGGCCGGCAGTTTCTCATCTTGCCTATTTTATTCCTGCCGGCGGCAAGTTCTACCAACCTCACTCCAAAGGAGTAGAGAAAACCATGTCAAGAAAAGTTTCGGTGGATAAGGCGCTCGGCGATGCGGAGAAGATTCTGCGCGTTTGGGAGGGTAAGTCAGATTTCACGCTGGGCGAGGTGACGCTCGTCAAGTTTAGGGCACAGGTGAATGGCTTGCGCGGGAAGCGCGAGGAGGTCGAGACGTTCAAGACGCAGTTGATCGCGTCGGTGAACGAGTTGAACGAGCAGGCCGTCGGCGTCTCGGACATTAATACACGTGCGCTTAGCGGTATCCGCGCCAACTTCGGGCCGAACTCGACGGAGTACGAACAGGCGGGCGGCACGCGCACCGACGAACGCAAACGACCGACGCGCAAGAAGTCGAATAAAGACGGGAAGTCTTAAAGCACACAGGCGCGCGGCAGAAGCAGCATAGGCCGCGCCATCGCCCAAGCTCAAACAACATTCAAGCACACGCGAAGAAATGGCGCTGTCGCACGGCAGCGCCTTTTCTTCATGTCAGCTAATCGTCCGGCGACACATTGATAGCGTAAGTTATACCGAATTGCGAAACAAAATAAGGTGACTCATCGCTTGGGCCACCAGTGATAGTTCGTTAAGGCTGAGATTTGTTCAGCACTG
>QHXQ01000070.1 GCA_003223935.1 Acidobacteriota bacterium
CAACGTGGCGGCGGGGCTGATCGCCTACTCATGGCGCGAGAAGAAGCCATCGTTGAATGTTAGTGTCAAAGAGCAGTTCCTTATATCGAACTGACGTTATGATAAGAATTATCAATCTCACTTCTGAAAACAATACGGCGGGAATGTTTGGGAGCTTCATCCTTTGGTCGTCCGCGAGGCTTGTCGCAGGCGGGGAGTGGGGAGAGCGTTAGTGTCGGGCTTTGAAAGAGAAGTTGCCGAGCGGGGAGGTCACACAATTCTCTTAGGCGCGGATGACGAGGATGGCCGGACATCCATTGGAGGAATTGACCTCTATCCGGGAGTTTTGGATAACGTCCGAGCTATAGAAAATCTGCGGCAGCATCCGTTTGAGTTACCGGAAGGCGGGTTTTGAAGTGGTCGGTATTATTCCAGATGCAAACGGATTTGGTAAACCAGATATTCCGATGGCAAAGCTCATAAAGAAAACGGCAGGATGAGCCTCTACACATGGACGAATAGTTCAGCGAGATAACTGCGGATTACAAGTTGCCGGAAGGTGTGGCCGAGCAACTGCGAGACGCAGGATTTGTTGTCATGGCGGGGCCGCTCGTGCAGGACGAGCTTTCCGGTTTCGCCGCGGCCTACGATTTAGCCGTTTCGGCTGCGCATCCTGATGATGTCTCGATCGGTAGACCGAGTATCCGCGTTAACGACTTCGTTAATCGTGGACCTGAATTCGACGGACCCTACATCTACGGGCCGCTATTAGCCGCCTGTTGCAATGTCATCCGCCAGCCATTCAAGCTCAGTACCATGCACGCGCGGATTGTGCTGCCATACTCACCAGCGCAGGCTCTTCACGCAGACTTCAGGTCTCAAGACGGTTGGCCGATGGTGGGCTTTATCATCATGGTGGATGACTTTCAGTCCGACAATGGCGCGACTCGGTTCGTGCCGGGTTCACATTTCTGGCCCCACGCTCCGACCGACGCGATGCAGGACTCGACAACAGATCACGAGGGGCAAGTGTTGGCGTCCGGGCGAGCGGGTTCAATCATCATCTACGACGGTTCTATATGGCACGGGCATACGGCCAATGTTACTGGACGGCCTCGACGCTCGATACAAGGAGCCTATATCCGTCGGGACGCCCAAGCGGGGGTTGACCAAGCTGCGCGCATTCGCCCCGACACATTAAGTCGTATCAGCACCTTGCGGCTATAAATACAATGGGGCTGGCTAAACCCTCACTGTACCGCTCTCTCTCAATCCTGTTCCTTCACAACTAGAACAACAGAAAGTCAAAACTCTATGGAGAACAAGACCACCACAGAGCTATTAGACCTTTTATCTAAGCTCAAAGAAGAAAAAGGTGATTGGGCTGCTGGCGGAAAGTATGAACAAATTATTGACGTACTCAAAACCAGAGAACCTTTCACCGAACTACTAAACGAAGACTGGGAGACGTCCGCGAGCGGGTAGGCGATATGGCCACGAAAACAGCACCACCGCAGGTGACGGCGCTGCAAGCGCAGGCCGCAGCCAACCTCTTCCTCAGCGACCGGCTGCCGGACCGCTTTACCGCTGACCAGCCTCAACTCAACCCCGCCAATGAGTTCTGGCACGTGCCGATGATCCTGTCCTACCCTTTCGTCGGCTCGCTCGGCGCAGTCGGAGAGATTCTCATCAGCGCAAATTCAGAAGCTGTTGTTTCCCACACCACGTTGGACGACATGAGGGAAAGTGCGCAACGGCTCTACGATGCGCACCGCGATTGCGTCGAGGCCGCCTTTTTATAAGCAAGAGACTCCCCCTCTTGTGTCCCGGCGTGCCTTGCGCATGGTGCTGGCCGGTTTGGGCCTCGACGTAGCGGAGAGCGAACTACGCATCCTCTGTGATTGCACGCCGTTCGGTACTGACGCGGTCAAGGCGGTGGACGCGGCCCGCCGTTTAGGCTTCACGGTAACGACCAAGCACACTCTCTCGGCACATGAACTCGCCACTCTCGTCGGTCGGTCTGCTTACCCTATTGTCTTCGTCAACATCTTGCCAATTGATGGTATAAAGGGCGAGCAGGCTTTCATCATCTTGGAGTTCAGCGGGGCTAGTGTCGCGGTCTATGATCCGCTTCTAGGAGAGCGGACGCTGCCGCGTGCAAGCTTTGACGCGGCTTGGGCAATGATGCACAACTTGGCGATCATAGTTGAATTGTAACTGGCGGATCGCCTCGTCATTAAACCGCGCATTTCTCAACGCGCCGAGCATGCTAAAAGGGTTCTTGATAATGACGGCCGATTGTTATCTGCGCACACAAGCTATTGAAACATTTTGGCAGACTTTTGGCAGACTACGCCTATACTTTACTCGCTTCTTGTGTCGTTACAGCGACTTCTCTAGCCGCTTTGGATTGTGTTTACAACTTCAGGAACGAATACGCGCTGTACGTAGTGTCCTGAAGCACCTTGCTCGGCTTGTGCGATCTTCTTATTGGCAAGGGCGCGAGCGGTGCGCTTGTCTGTTGTGTCAAGGCTCAAACGAAACCGTTGCCCGTTTACGCTCACATCGAGCCACCACGTATTGTTACGCTTATAGAGGCGCATCCTTGTTCTCCGTCCCCCGCAATAACGATTACTTATCTTCTTTCTTTACCGGCTTCTTTACTGATTGCCGGCCTTTTTGCGCTTCCTTCTGCTTACTGATTTCGCGCCTTACGCGGCGAAACTTGTGCTCAGCCTTTTCTTCTTTAGTTCTGTATCTATGGCGACGCACGCGAAACGTATTAGCACAGCGCGGGGAGCAGCCCTGCATGGTGAGCCGACCTGCCCAAAAGATACGCTGGCAAATTGGACATTCACGGATGCGGCGCGCTTCGACATCTTCATCTTCGACGACTTGAAAGAAAAGCGTTTTCACGTCGCGCAACATTCCTTCAGAATCAATTTCCAGAAACACAGGCGCATCATGTGAGGGGTGGAGAATCCAGAGGCAGGTGCTTTATCTTTATCGGGATGCTGTGCAATGGCGCGCAAGGTCAGACACGCATCCCAGAGTTGTTGATACCTTTCAATAACCCCGTCTTCTTTGACTAAATCGAAACTGCTCTTTTGTGACTTGCCGCCTTCCCAATAACCCCGAAGAACATAAAGCTCTAGCTCTTCTGGCAAAGAGCCAGCCTTATCTTCAATTAAATCCACTATCGTCCGATCTTCATTTAAGCCATCCTGAGCGGTACTAGCTTTCAGTTGCGCGCGTAAGATTTCTGGGCTGATTTCGTGCCGGAGAGCCACGTCTGACGGTAAGCAATTCACTAGCTTGATCAAAGCGGCTACCTTCTCAGGTGGCTTTTTGAAGAAATGTAATGCTTGCTCTGCCATAATGACAGATTTCGCGTGCTTCGCTGTGGCCGCAGAGTCCGCGTTTGATTGCCCTTCGGGCGCGTTCCTTACTGCCTACACCACAAACCGCACATCGGCAAACGAACTTGCACTTGAAGCCTCGCCAATTTCGTTAATGGTGCTTTCACTTGTCGCAGAGGTTGGAGCATGGCGCGGCTCGGCGGGCGAGCTTTTGGAAGAACTGAATATGCGCGCCGGAGAGTATTGCCAGTTGGAACGCTGGTTAAGGACGCCGCGCCCTTAGCGGCGCACTGAAGCGTCTTGCGCCGAACTTACGCGCGTGCGGTGTGGAAGTCAAAACATTACCTCGCACAACGAACGGGCGGCGCATCATCGCTCTGGAAAAGTCCCCCGCCGCACCTGTTTGCTCACGCCCTTGAGGTCGTCGCCCGACACACTGACAGGTAACAGGCGAAAGATGGCAGCTAGCGTCGGATTCGGTGCTCTCATTTGCTCAACTCGATTTCGGCTTCAGCGGGCGGCCTCTTCGAGTGCGCGGTCAAGGCTTGCGAGCGCCCGCTCCTCCTCGGTCGTATCAAGCATCTGTCGTTGCCGCTCCGCCAAACGCGCTCTGAGCAGGTCGCGGCGGAGCGCGAACACGCGGTCGCCCGCGCCCGCCTGCGCGTGCTCAAACAGCGCGCACGGCCCCGTGCCGTCGTCCACGATACGCAAGAACTTGTCGTCCACGCCCTCAGCCCTCCTGAATTTGTGTCAGCACCCGTGCCATCAGGTGGTTACATTATTCAGCACCTCCTGCGCTCGTGTATAGTGCACAGCCACACAATGCTCGAACGTGGTGCGTAGCGACTGGCGACAGCCTGCTGCACGTTGTATTAGTGGGGTAAGCATTATAACGATTCTTCAGTAACTTGAAGCGAATGCAGCCAATCTACGGGCCAATAGATTTCACCTCTGTGCTCCAGCAACTGGGCATCGCGTTAGGGTTGGGGCTGCTGGTCGGCTTGCAGCGGGAGAGCGTCTCGACCCAACTGGCGGGTTTGCGCACCTTTCCGTTAGTGACGGTGCTGGGGACGATCTGCGCGCTGCTGGCGCAGGCGTTCGGCGGCCTCGTCGTCGCCGCAGGCTTTGTCGCCGTGGCCGCGATGGTCATCGTCGGGAACGTTGCCGAACTTAAAGCGGGCCGCAACGATCCGGGCTTGACCACAGAGTTCGCTGTCCTGCTGATGTTCGGCGTCGGCGCGTACTTGGTGATGGGTTACAGAGGAATCGCGATTGCCATCGGCGGCGGCGTTGCCTTCCTATTGCAATTCAAGGGAGAACTGCACGGCGTCGCCGCCCGGCTCGGCGATAAAGACCTGAAGGCGATCATGCAGTTCGCGTTGGTCTCGCTCGTCATCCTGCCCGTGCTGCCCAACAGAGCTTACGGCCCGTACGCCGTGCTCAATCCGCGGCAAGTCTGGCTGATGGTCGTGCTGATCGTCGGCATTAGTCTGAGCGGCTATATCGTGTACAAGTTCTGGGGCGAAAAGGCCGGGCTGGTGCTGGGCGGCGTGCTCGGCGGCATCATCTCCAGCACGGCAACGGCTGTGAGCTACGCGCGGCGGACAGCAGGCAAGCCGGAGGGCAGCGCACCGGCGGCCCTCGTCATCATCGTCGCTGAGAGTGTGGTGCCCATCCGCTTGCTCGTTGAGATCGCCGTCGTCGCGCCGGCCTTTCTGCTCGTGGCCGGCCCGCCGATCCTTTCGATGCTGGCGCTGTTTGCGACGCTCTCGCTGGGGCTATGGTTCTGGGGGCGCAGAGAGAAGGGCGAACTGCCGGAGCCGAAGAATCCGGCGGCCCTCAAATCGGCACTACTGTTCGGTCTGGTCTATGCGCTGGTGCTCTTTGCGGTGGCGGCGGCGAAGGAGCGGTTTGGGCAGCAAGGGATGTACGTCGTGGCCGGTCTGTCCGGCTTCACCGGCATGTCCGCCATCACCCTATCCACCGCGCAGTTGGTCGGCTCGAGCAGGCTCGATGCTGATATCGGCTGGAGACTAATTATCTTGGCGCTGTCGGCTAACATGATTTTCAAGGCGGCCACCATCGCAGTGATCGGCCACCGGCAACTGCTGGCGAGGGTCGGGCTGCTCTACGCCATCGCGCTGGCGGCGGGCGTGCTGCTCCTGCTCCTATGGCCGCACGCCGGCTAACGCCAACTTTAACCGGGCGGATTGTTGTCGAATGACGACGTTCTGATTTCACTGACGCGGAGACAGTTGAAGCCCGTCGCTTGGCCGTCGTGCCTCGACTCGGCTCGCGCATTTCATCGTCAATGAAGGCAGGCAAGCATGACTGAACAAAAACATTATGACGTGTTAATTATCGGCGGCGGGCAGGCGGGCATTCCGCTCGCGCACGCGCTGGCTGAGGCCGGGCAGCGCGTCGCTTTAGCCGAAGAAAATCATCTTGGTGGCTCCTGCGTCAACTTCGGCTGCACGCCTACGAAGGCCGTGCTCGCTTCGGCGCGGGTCGCTCATCTGGCGCGCCGCGCCGACGAGTTCGGCCTGAAGATTCCGCGTGTTGCAGTTGACTTGCCCGCCGTGCTCAGACGCGCCGAGCGCATCTTGCTGGAATCCCGCAATGGTCTGCGAAAAGGGTTAGAGGAGACGAAGAACCCGAAGCTGCTCGACGGGCACGCTCGTTTCGCCGGGCGAGCCGGCAGACACTTCCGCGTGCGGATCGGCACAAGCGAAGTGACGGCCGCGCAAGTGGTAATTGACACCGGCACGCGCAGCCTCATCCCGCCGATTGAGGGCTTGGAAGGCGTGGACTTCATCTGCGCTGAAAATTGGCTTGCACAGACAGAGTTGCCCACGCGCCTCGCCATCATCGGCGGCGGTTACATAGGGCTTGAGATGTGCCAGTTCTATCGGCGGATGGGCAGCCGCGTGGTGGTCATCGAAGAGTCCGCGCAGGTCGCGGGGCATGAGGACGAGGATATCGCCCGCGCCCTACAGCAACTGCTCGAAGCGGAGGGAATTGAGTTTCGCTTGCGGGCAAAGGTAACGCGCGTCAAGGAACGTAAGGATGGAGTGGCGTTGGCACTGGAAGCAGGCGACGATGGCCCGACTGAGATCAGAGCCTC
The DNA here is from genome assembly GCA_003223935.1 of Acidobacteriota bacterium. Taxonomy (GTDB): domain Bacteria; phylum Acidobacteriota; class Blastocatellia; order Pyrinomonadales; family Pyrinomonadaceae; genus QHXQ01. The sequence goes on from QHXQ01000070.1 coordinate 6,463, forward strand.
ACATCTGTTCGTCGCCACGGGCCGCCAGCCCAATACTGATGACTTGGGCCTTGAGACAATCGGTGTGAAAGTTTCAGAGCGCGGCATCATCGAAGCCGACAAACGGCTGGCGACCAACATCGCAGGCGTCTGGGCGGCGGGCGACGTGCGGGGCGGGCCGATGTTCACACACACGGCTTGGGACGATTACCGCGTACTGCTGTCGCAGTTCGCGGGCGACGGCTCGCGCACGACCGAGCGCGTCGTGCCGTATGCGATCTTCACCGACCCGCAGCTTGGTCGCGTCGGGCCGACCGAGCGTGAGGCGCGGGAAAAGGGGCGACGGATAAAAGTCGCGCGCTTCGAGATGAAGAAGAACGGGCGGGCCAGAGAGAGCGGCGAGACGGCAGGCTTCATCAAAGTGATTGTTGACGCGGAGACGAAGCGCCTGCTCGGCGCGGCGGTGCTGGCGGCGGAAGGCGCAGAGATGGTCCACCTCTATGTTGACCTGATGAACGCCGATGCGCCTTATACGGTCATCCGCGACGCCGTCCACATCCACCCGACTCTAGCCGAAGCGGTGCAGAGCGTTTTTGAGCAACTCGACTGAGCTTGCATGTGTGAGTTTATAACGCTACGGTCGCGTCACCGCTTATATTTACCCATCAGTTGCGCCTCGGCCAAAACGCGATCCCGGATCGCGTCGAGCAACTGCTCTCTCCGCACGCCCGGCTCAAGCGCGAGGTCTGTATCGAGGGCGTAGAGCTTGAAGATATACCTGTGCTCGCGGTCGCCGCGCGGCGGGCACGCCCCGCCATAGCCCAGATCACCAAAGCTGTTCGTCCCCTGCCGCGCGCCGATGGAGAGTACCGCATCCTTTGGTATATCTTCCGCCAACTCGCGGCTGCCCGCAGACAGATTGTAGAGCAGCCAATGCGTGAACATGCCCGAAGGCGCGTCCGGGTCTTCGCAAAGAAGCGCGAACCCTTGCGTCCCGTCGGGCACATCCGCCCACGCGAGCGGTGGCGAAACACCATCGCCGTCGCACGTGAATCGCGGCGGGAGCATCCCGCCCTCAGCGAAAGCTGCGCTCGAAAGTCTCATCTTCAACCCTCCTTCCCGGCGAACAATAAGGTGATAAGCGTCCAAGATATGAAAGATGAAAGATTGAACTAGCGAAGATGCCGCTACTCAGTTCCACCTATAATTAATGACTACAAGTCACTTGAACCCTCAAGCTAACCTATTACCGCCTTGACACCTTTTTATTTCAAATGTTTTCACATTAGGTGGCGGCCTACGAGCGCGTCGGTTATCTGAAAAATTCCTGTTTAGGACCTGTTGGTGAGAAGCGGCAGCGGGTTGACGGCTCCGGCGGGAGTATAAACGCCGAAGTGAAGATGAGGCGGAGTGTTCTTCGCATTCCCTGTCGTGCCGACGTAGCCGAGCACTGTTTCCGTGGTGACGTATTCACCCACAGCTACGTCGGGCGCGTAAGAATCCAGATGTGCATAGTAATAGACTCTTCCTCCTGCTCCTAAAACGGAGACCGTCTGACCGCCCAAGTTAGTTTCTCCGACCCGCACCACGTACCCTTCGGTCGCCGAATAGACGGGCGTTCCGCGTTTCGCGAAGATGTCCTGTCCCTCATGCAGACGCTCGCCGTCGCGCGGCGCGTGCCAGCTATCCCGTACCTGCTCCACGCGGATGGTGTGGACGGGCATGACAAGCTTCTGGTCAGGCTCTCGCGCATAAAGCTGAGCCATTTTCAAGTACGAGAGGGTGCCGCCGGCCCATCTGTGAGTTGCGTCAGAAATGGCTGCCCAGCGTGTGCTTGTGAGGAGCATTGTAAAGAGGATTGCGGAAGATAAGAAGAGGATCTTTTTCATTTAGTAAATGTGCCGTGTCGGTAGGAGTTAGCCTACAGCCGGTAACCAAACTCTGTGGGCATTACCGAAAAGGCAACACCCGCCGAGGATGCGAGGCGAGTGTGCTTGCTGGCCTCGCTCGCCCCGCATAAATTTAGATGTGCAGGATGGAGCACTCGTTGTGTGTTTCGGCCGGGCACTCGGCTTGTGAAAAGAGGCGTTGGCACAGAAGTCTAAAAGCGAAACCGCCATGCCCGTCGCTTGCAGCGAACGGCGGTTCGCTCTCCTACATGATTGCTCGTTGCTATTCCCCTCCCGCGACTAAGCCTTCCTAATATGGACCAACATTGAATCTGCGCCGCCAACTGCTGATTGTTCGGGGAGACGTACCAGTAATACTCTCGCTTAAACGCTATTTTGATCTGAGCGGAATGTAAAAGACTTCCGAGCAATTTGGGCTGTAAGGAGGGGCTGGTGAGAGAGAGTTAATAAGAGGAATTGCGCGCCCCCGTTAAGTGGTCGAACTCCTCTTTGACGATCCAGTAGCACTCGCACGCCATCTCTTCCAGCGCCTGGCGGTCGAGGATCGCGATCTTGCCCCGGCTGTAGCGGATCATCCGCTTCTTCTGGAGATGGCCGGCGGCCTCGGTGACGCCGGTGCGCTGCGCGCCCAGCATCTGCGAGATGATGTCATGGGTGAGCAGGAATTCGTCCCCGTCCACGCGGTCGTGGATCATCAACAGCCAACGGCTGAGTCGCCCGTCCAGCGCGTGGATGCGGTTGCAGACTGCCGTCTGCGAAATCATGATCAGGTGCGCATGGGTGTAGTGCAGCAAGAGGTCTTGCAGCCTGCCGCCCCGCTTGAACTCTTCCCTGAGCAAGTTGGCCTTCATCCGCACGGCGCTGCCCGCGACCTGTACGATGCCCTGGTGCGGCGTCGAGTTAGCCCCCAAGAAGACAGGGATGCCGAACATCCCCTCGCGCCCCACCAGACCTACTTCAACAAGTGTCCTGTCAATCACCGTCGAGAGCATCGAGATGATGCCATCGTTAGGAAAATAGACGTACCGGATGGTTTTGTTCGGCTCGGAGAGGACTTGCTTATATGCCAGCGTGACGGGCTTCAGGTTGGGGAGGAGACGCTCATACTCTGCGGCGGGCAGGGCGGCAAGAATTCGGTTTCTGAGCGAAAGGTTAGAAGTCGCAGCCATACTCGCGGCCATCTCGATTATCATCGCACCCTCAGTTTCCGCTCGCCGCAAGAACAGCGGACGGCACCGGAAAAAACCGACACGGATGCGAGAGGTGCGCTCTTTAGTACAACAAGTCGGGGGGTAAATTTAGGCGGGCAGCTTAACACACGCGATTTGTCTGGTATCAGACATATACCTGTACGCCACGCACTTTATTTGCTATAGTCTCTGCCACCGAGTACCCCAAACATTTCCCCCTCCCATGCGTTGGTAAGGTCGGTTCTTTAGCAGTCGCGGAATCGAGCTTACTACCTCGGAATCGTTCCCTAAGCTAGCTGTTGCTGGCGTGCGCTGAGTCGTACTCAGCGCTTCGGACAATGCTAGGCAGTAGTGTTTGTAACCAACACTAAAACGTAAGGAGAGCAGAGGAGATGCCGAGGGGAGAAAAAACAAAGTACACGGAGAAGCAGAAACGGCAGGCAGAGCACATAGAAGAGGGCTACGAAGAACGCGGCGTGCCCGAAGAGGAAGCGGAGCGGCGCGCGTGGGCGACAGTCAACGAGATGACCGGCGGCGGCAAGCAGCCGGGCGGTTCAGGGCGCGGTAAGAAGGTCAACAAAGCACCGGCGAAGAAGGGCGGACGGATCGGCGGGCCGCGCGGAGGCAGGGCTTCAGCCGCACGACCAGCGGCAGCAAGGTCAGCTTCAGCGAAGAAGGCCGCGAAGACGCGCGCGGCCAAAAAGGGAGGCACTAAGAAGGGGGCGGCACGTAAGTAAGTTGTATGCGAGGAGGGCAATCACGTGATCAACTTCGGTGCAATCCAGATGCCGATGGGCGGCGTGTGCTGGAGGTGAATCTTCGGCTGGGTCGTAGGTGTCGTCTCTGTTATCCTACTCATCTTAGCCATTATTCGCATCGCCAAGAAATAGCAGGTGGAAGATAGCTATTGATCATCGCGGGCGGAAGCTGACTGAAGATGATCGCCGGTAGTCTCCGCAGGCTTCGGCGTCTGTGGGGCAACGGACGTGCGCACAAATGTCCGTCCTCATCGAGACCCCGGCAGAGCGGACGGCACGGGAGCGCGCCGCCTGATCGATGCAAGCGTGGTCGGCGATTTAACGAAGGGGTAAGAGGATGAAAGCTTTGCTCGTTTACCCGGAGTTCCCGGACACCTACTGGAGCTTTCGCCACGCACTGGCATTCAACGGCAAGCGTTCGGCTTTCCCGCCGCTGGGGCTGCTGACCGTCTCGGCGCTGCTGCCGGATAGCTGGCAGCGGCGATTGGTGGACATGAACGTGCGCCGGCTCAAGGACGAAGACATCGCGTGGGCCGACATCGTGTTCTTGAGCGCGATGATCGTGCAACGTGATTCGCTGGAGCACGTCGTCGCGCTGTGCAAGGCGCGGGGCAAGCGCGTGGTCGTCGGCGGGCCGTATGTCTCGACCGGCGCAGAGCACCTGCACGCGGCCGACCACATCTTCATCGGCGAGGCGGAGATGACACTGCCGGAGTTCGTCCGCGACTTGGAGCGCGGGGCGGCGCGGCACGTCTATGAAGCCACCGAGCGACCGGCGCTGACCGCGACGCCCATCCCGCATTTCCGGCTGACCGAACTCAACCGCTACAACGCGATGAGTGTGCAGTATTCGCGCGGCTGCCCTTTCAGTTGCGAGTTCTGCGACATCATCGAGATTTACGGGCGCGTCCCGCGCACCAAGACGAACGCGCAGATGCTCGCCGAGTTGGATGTGCTCCGCGCGACGGGCTGGCGCGGGCTGGTCTTCATCGTGGACGACAACTTCATCGGCAACAAGCGCAACGTCCGTGCCCTGTTGCCCGATCTCATCGCATGGTCGGAGCGTCATAAGCAGCCTTTCTCCTTCATCACCGAAGCGAGCGTGAACCTCGCGGAAGACGACGCGCTGTTGGAATTGATGCGGCGCGCAAACTTCCGCCGCGTCTTCCTCGGCATCGAGACGCCGGTCGAAGAGAGCTTGAAGGAGGCGCAGAAGGGGCAGAACACACGGCGCGATCTGCTGGAGTCGGTGCGGAAGATTCAGGCTTACGGCTTGGAAGTGATGGCCGGTTTCATCGTCGGCTTCGACCACGATCCGGAAGACATCTTCGAGCGGCAGATCAACTTCATCCGCGAGAGCGCCATCCCCCTCGCGATGGTCGGTTTGCTGACGGCACTCCCGAACACGCAACTCTGGCGCCGCTTGGAGCGCGAGGGCCGACTCCTGCAAGAGAGCACGGGGAATAACACGGACGGTTCGTTGAACTTCATCCCACGCATGGACACGGCGCGTCTCATCGAAGGTTATCAGCGGATACTGCGCACAATCTACAGCCCGGCGGAATACTACCGGCGGGCGCTTGAATGTCTGTCGCGTCTGACGCCGACGCCGGAGCCGCGCAACTGCGGTCTCATCAACGAGCTGACGGCTTTTATGCGCATCATCCTCACGCTCGGCGTGCGCGACCGCGCGCGGGTGGAGTTCTGGCGCTACCTGCAACGCGCGGTCACCGCCCATCGTAGCAACTTCGCGCACGCGGTCACACTGGCCGCGATGGGCTATCACTTCCGCAAGCTGACGGAAAGTTATTGCCGATAGGCCTTGAAACTTGAAGCGCTGCAAGTAAGAACGGAGGCTGACATGGATCAGAAAGGGCAGACAGGAACGGCACAGGCACGCGACGTACAAATTCCAGCAGGCGCGGCCATGCTCGCAGGTGAATTAAATGTCCCGGTGGGCGCAACCGGCGTTGTCCTGTTCGCGCACGGATCGGGCAGCAGCCGCCACAGCCCGCGCAATCAGGCGGTCGCACGCACGATCCGCGCGCAGGGCGTCGGCACGCTGCTTTTCGATCTGCTCACACGGGAAGAAGAGGCAGTGGACGTGCGGACTCGTCATCTGCGCTTCGACATCGGACTGCTCGCCGAGCGACTGGTGGACGCGACCAACTGGCTCAAAGGAGAAGAGGGCACCGGGCACTTGCGCGTCGGCTACTTCGGCTCTTCGACGGGCGGCGGCGCGGCCCTCGTGGCGGCTGCCCGTATCGGCGAAGAGGTCGGCGCGGTCGTCTCGCGCGGAGGCCGCCCCGACCTTGCCGGCGAGGCGCTCAAGCGTGTGCAGTCGCCGACGCTGCTCATTGTCGGAGGCTTCGATGAGCCGGTAATAAGGATGAACGAGGAAGCCTATGCGTGGCTGCGGTGCGAGAAAGAACTGAAGATCGTGCCCGGCGCAACACACCTGTTTGAAGAACCGGGCACGCTGGAAGAGGTGGCGCGGCTTGCCGCCGAATGGTTCAAACGATACTTACAACCGCAAGCAAGCACGGCGACAGGTTAAGAGACAAGATGACGATTATTGCAATGGATGCTGTGTAATCGGAACGAAGGCGCTAAGCAGTAGCTACGCTGCAAGAGGAGAAACCAGCATGATTTATCGAGATCGAACCGAAGCAGGCAAGAGATTAGCCGCAGAGCTTGAGGCGTATGCCGGCCGCGCGGACGTGCTGGTGCTGGCGCTGCCGCGTGGCGGCGTGCCCGTCGCTTTTGAAGTGGCCGCAGCTCTCCATGCGCCGTTGGATATTTTTCTGGTGCGCAAACTCGGCGTGCCCGGTCATGAAGAACTGGCGATGGGCGCGATTGCGACGGGCGGCGTGCGCGTCCTCAACGAAGACGTGATGCGCTACATCAATATCCCCGATGAAGTGATTGATGCCGTCGCAGCGAAAGAGCAGAGGGAGTTGGCGCGGCGTGAGCAGCTTTATCGCGACGACCGGCCCGCGCCAGACGTGCGCGGGCGCACGGTGATTCTCGTGGATGATGGGTTGGCGACGGGGTCAACAATGCGTGCCGCCGCTGCTGCACTGCGAAAGCAACAGCCTGCAAAGATCATCGTCGCCGTGCCCGTCGCGGCGGCTGCGACCTGCGATGAGTTCCGCGCCGAAGTGGATGAAGTGGTGTGCGCCGTCACGCCCGAACCGTTTCAGGCCGTCGGTCTCTGGTACAAGGACTTCTCGCAAACGACGGATGAAGAGGTGCATGACCTACTCGCGCAAGCCGCAGGGCGAGAAAAGCGCGCCGCACCATAAATCAAATAAAGAAGCGTGGAGCATGAAAGTAAGTGAAGTGATGACCAAGGACGTTCAGTTGTACGCCTGACACCGATTTGGCCGCCGCCGCGATGCAGATGTGGGATGGCAACTGCGGAACGCTACCCGTCGTTGATGACGGTGGTAAAGTGATCGGCATGATTACCGACCGCAACATCTGCATCGCGGCGGCCACGACGGAGAGCGGCGCATCCCCGTCGTGGCCGATAACGACCGGATTATCGGCATCATCGCGCAGGCCGATGTCGCGACGCGTATCAATCAGCCTAAGAAGACTGCCGAGGTGGTCGAGGAAATCTCTAAGGCTAGGGCGACGGGTGGTTAGTCGAAGATAGACAGTAAGGTTTTCTCAAGATGGTCGGGTAGCGGCGCTCAGGTCTTGGCTACCACTGCCGAGCTATAGGCGGAGTCTATTGGTGAATGCGCTAACGGCAGTCAGCAATCGGAAAGTCTTATCACCCGATAACACTTACCGCTAGGCGAAATCTGATGGCGCGAATGGGGGATTTATGCAGCGCACATGGGGAAGTGTTTTTGAGAGAGACAGGCAAAATCATTCAGCTTTGATGTGCGCGGCACTTGATGGTCGAACTAAGAACGTAAAGGCATTGCTTGCGAGAGGCGCAAACGTGAATGCGAAGGACGGTGAGGGTCGCACCGCTCTGATGTTCGCAGTTATCAACATGCATTACGAGACGATGAAAGTGTTGCTGGACTGGGGTGCCGACGTGAATGTCAAGGCTAACGATGGAGGAACAGCCCTGATGCTTGCGGCCTCCTGCGGCGACCCTCGGATCGTGCAGGCGCTGCTAAATAGCGGTGCTGACTTGAACGGGAATTTCGTCACGACGGGCAAGTCCGCCGTGATGCTCGCGGCGGAGAAGGGTTACACCGCCGTCGTTGAGTTGCTCAAAAGGACGGTGACTCGACAACAACCGGGTCAGCCGTGGTAAGACGACTACACAAGGAGAAGTGAGATGGCAAAGTGTGAAGTGTGCGGCAACGATTATTACCTGTCCTTTGAAGTTATTACTGCCGGCGCGAGCCACATATTCGACAGTTTCGAGTGCGCGATTCATAAGCTCGCCCCGGTCTGCGACCACTGTGGGTGCAAGATCATAGGGCACGGCATTGAGGCCAAAAACACCTTCTACTGTTGCGCCAATTGCGCGCACCAAGCTGGTGTGACCGAAGTTAAAGATCACGCATAAACGTAAAGAGAAGAGTGGCACTGCCGTATTCCGTTTAATCAAGAGAGTAACAGATGGCAAGCGTAGTTATCACGCAGAACGAGCAGATCGAGAAAGCCATCGCGGAAGCGTTAGAGCAGATCGATCTCAAACCGCTCATCGGCGGCAAACTTGTCGCTGTGAAACCGAACGACACATGGGCGTCCGCGGAGGATAAAACCGGCGTCACGCAGCCTGACACTCTGCGGGCGGTGCTGCGTCACCTCAAACAGTTTGGCCCGCGCGAGTTGGTCGTCACGGGCGGCGCAGGCGCGGCCGAAACTGACGAGGTGTTCCGCGTCGCGGGGCTGATGGAGGTGGTCGAAGAGGAGGGCGCTACCTTCTTCGATCATAACTGCCCGCCGTTCGAGTCAGTCGAATTGGAATACAAACCGAGCGCGGATGTGAAGGGGCCACAGAAGTCTGTGATGGTGAACCCGCGTGTGCTTGAATATGAGACGCTGATCGCAGTCAATCAACTGAAGCTACACCGGACGGCTACAGTGACGCTGGCGCTGAAAAATATCGCCATGTCTTATCCGGCGGCAGATTACTACGGGCATCCACGCTCGAAGCAGGAACATGAAAATGAGTTTTACGAGGACATGCATTCGTTCATCGCCGCGATGGCGAAGCGCTTTCCGATTGACCTAGCCATTACTGTAGGTCATCCGGCCATGATTGCGTCAGGGCCGCTCGGCGGCCACGCGGTCGAAACCGGACTGGTCATCGCCAGCACCGACGCGTTGGCGGCAGATGTCGTTGGGGCCAAGCTGCTCGGCTTCAACGTGCAAGCCGTGCGGCATCTGTGGGAAGCAGACCGGCTCGGATTAGGCGAAACCGACACGGGGAAGATGGAATTCCCCATTATGAAGCTGCGCGCGGCGATTGAAGCGTTCACCGAAGCAGCTTACGGCGAGCGATTAACTTTCGAGAGCGCGTGAGTACCAGAACAAGGAAGGCCTGAACTTGATGAGGATAATAAATATGAAGCGGCCGGACATTGATCCTCTGCCACCGGATACCATTCCGCCTGTGCCACGTCCGCCTGATCCATTACCAGAACTGCCGCCGACCGATCCCCTCCCGCCAATACCAAAGCCGCCAGAGCCATCCCCCGCGCCCGCGCCGCCTGAGCCGTTGCCTGTACCGCCGGGAACGCCTGCGCCCCTCGTGCCGCCTGTAATCGTTTCACGGGCCAATTGCCGGAAGTGAGAGGTCGGGCGGCCCGCTGAACTTGGACTTTTGTGCTGCTCGGCCATAACTTGGCGCGAGGAGGGACCATGAAGATAGTTTTAGCCGTTGATGGCTCACCGTCTTCGGCGGATGCTGCCGAAGCAGTCACTGCACGCCCGTGGCCGGCCGGCACAGTAGTGCGTGTGCTGTCGGCCGTTGAGGATGTCACCCCGCCGGCCGCCGAGTTGTGGTACGACGCCGGCGGTAGCCTCGAACGTGCCCGGCAAGAGTTGATGACACACGCCGAGCGATTGACAGCCGGGCTGGCTGAAACGCTGCGGGCCAGCGGCCTCACGGCGGAGACGACCGTGCGCTATGGCGACGCACGCTCGGTCATCGTTGATGAAGCGAAGGAGTGGGACGCCGATCTGATCGTCGTCGGCTCGCACGGCTATACGGGGCTGAAACGCTGGCTCTTGGGGAGCGTGGCGCAATCGGTCGTGAGTCACGCGCCCTGCTCGGTTGAGGTGGTGCGCCAGAAGTCCGGGGCTGAACAGGCTGGCAGTACCTGATCAAGATGTTAATGAGCGAGTACGATGAAAGTCGGGGCGCTGATATCGTTTGAGCTTCAATCCATAAGTAGGGGGAAAGTAATCATGAAGAATAATCCGTTGGTCGAACTACAAAAATACGGGCAGAGCTTCTGGCTCGACAACATCACGCGCCAACTCATCACGTCGGGCGGACTCACGCGATTGGTCGAAGAGGACGGCTTGCGCGGCGTCACGTCAAATCCGACCATCTTCGAGAAGGCGATCACTGGCAGCAGCAGCTACGATGAGGAGTTCGCGCAGGCGGTCAGCGCGGGCAAGGACGTGACGGCCATCTACGAAGAGTTAACGACCGAAGATATACGGCGCGGCTGCGACGTGTTGCGCCCCGTCTATGATGCGAGCGACGGTGCTGACGGCTTCGTCAGTCTCGAAGTCGGCCCGCACTTGGCGCACGACACCGCCGGCACGATTGCCGAGGCAAAGCGGCTGCACGCGCGCGTTGACCGCCCGAACCTGATGATCAAAGTGCCAGCCACACCGGCCGGCATTCCCGCCATCGCCCAACTCCTCGCCGACGGCCTCAACATCAACATCACTTTGATGTTCGCGCTGGAGAATTACGAGCAGGTCGCAGACGCCTACCTGCGCGGCCTCGAACAACGCGTCGCAGCCAGACAACCAATCGAGCAGATCGCTTCAGTCGCCAGCCTCTTCGTCAGCCGCGTGGACACGAAGGTGGACAAGCTGCTGGCGGCGAAACTGGAAGCGACGAGCGATGCGGCGGCGCGTGAGCATCTGCAATCACTCAAAGGGTGCGTGGCGATTGCGAACGCGAAGATGATGTACCAGAAGTACAAAGAACTCTTCGGCGCGAACGAACGCTGGCAGCAGTTGCGGTCATCAGGGGCGCGCGCGCAACGCCTGCTCTGGGCTTCGACGAGCACGAAGAACCCTGATTATCCGGACACCTATTACGTCGAAGCGCTCATCGGGCCGGACACGGTGGACACGCTGCCGCCGCAGACGATTGACGCCTTCCGCGAGCACGGGCGGGTTGCGCCGCGGCTCGAGGCGGGACTCGACGAAGCGCGGGAGACGCTCAGCCGTCTGGCCGAAGTGGGCATCAGTCTCCGGCAGGTCACGCAGGAGTTGCAGGACGAAGGCGTGGCCTCGTTCGCCAAGTCGTTCGACGAACTCATCAGCGCGCTCGCGAAAAAAACAGGCCGCCATGCGCGCGCATAGTTGAACTGACGAACGCATGCACATTGAGAAGGCCTAAAGCATTTGGAAACTGAAGGGAGGTGAGTTATGCCGACACGCGCCCAGATGAGTGCGGCTGAAGCACACAAAGAAGGGCATACGCCTTTAATGTGTGCGGCGCTCGCGGGCGACACAGAGGCCGTCAAAGATTTAGTGGCAAAGGGCGCGGACGTGAACGCGCAGGACGACGAAGGCCGGACGGCACTGATGTTCGCCGTCATCAACATGCATCACGGGACGGTGAAAGTGCTGCTGGAGAGTGGGGCGGACGTGAACGTGAGGGCAAACGATGGCGGGACGGCCTTGATGCTGGTCGCTTCGTGTGGCGACGAAGAGATCGTCCGCTTATTGCTCGACAAGGGCGCTGACGTGAGCGGGCGCTACGTCTCGACCGGCGCGACCGCCATGGACTTAGCGGCCGAGAAGGGGCATGCGGCCATTGTCGAGTTGCTCAAACGGGCAGCAGCCCGGAAATGATTGGGGCGGCAGCGGTCATGAGGAGCAGACACTCATCATCTGAGAGAAATCATGGCTAAGCCTTAGCGGGAGGAGCAGACATCAATGACAACACACGAGAAGCACGAAGAGAACGTCCGGAAGCTCTGGGAGATGATTAAGGAGATCGAGTTTGCGATGCTGACCACTGCCGAGGACGACGGCACGTTGCGCAGCCGCCCCATGCGGACGCTGGACGCCGAGTTCGCCGGCGACCTCTACTTCTTCACCGGGGCCGGTTCGCCCAAAGTCGGCGAGATCGAGCGCGACCGCCACGTCTGCGTCTCTTACGCCGCGCCGGAAGACGGGCGCTACGTCTCGATGTCTGGCTTGGCGCGCATCTTGCGCGACCGTGCGAAGATGGAGCAGTTTTGGTCGCCGGAGTTGAAAGCATGGTTCCCCGACGGACTCGAAGACCCGGAGCTGGCCCTGCTCTGGATTAGCGTTACGCAGGCCGAGTATTGGGAAGGGCCGTCGGGCACGCTCGTTGACTTGGCCGGGGTGAAGGTAATGGCGGCGGGCGCTGAATTTGGGGAGAGCGAGCAGCCCGACCTGAAAGGTGCCGAGTGATTTTTAGTGGTGACGGGATAGGTTATGCAACCGCTCGGCTAGGGTGCGGTGGCATCATTGTTCTTTGAGTAATCCATTATGACTAAAGAAAACCTGCTGCTTAACGCACTGCCCCGCAGTGTCTATGAAAAGATCGCGCCTGACTTGGAGCGGCTCTCGTTCTCCCGCGGCGAGGTGCCCCACCGCCCCGGTGAGACGATCCGCAACCTCTATTTTCCACTCGATTGCCTGATCTCCGTCACCGTCACGATGGGCGCGGGGAAGACTGCCGAGACGGGCGTCATCGGCAACCGCGAGGTGGTGGGCATCAACGCCTTCATGGGCGGCCGCGAGACGACGCAGACCGAGTACGTCGCGCAGATACCGGGCGAGGCCATGAGGATCGGGGCCGACCCTTTGCGCGCAGAGTTCGACCGCAATAAAGAGATGCGCGACGTGATGCTCAAATACACGCAAGCCTTCGTCGCGCAAATCTCACAGAACGCGGCGTGCAATCGCCTCCATCACACGAAGCAGCGCTTCGCGCGCTGGCTCTTGGAGGCGCGAGACCGCATCGAGTCGGACTCACTGCACCTGACGCATGAGTTTCTCGCGGAGATGCTGGGCGTGCGCCGCGCATCGGTCACCGAGCTGGCCAGCGAATTCCAAGATATGGGCATCATCAGCACCAGCCGCGGGCAGCTCAGCATCGTTGACGGGCAGCGACTGGAAGCTACCTCATGCGAATGCTACGGGGGTGTTGAAGGAAGAGTACGACCGACTGCTCGGGGTCAGAGGATAAAACCTTTCGAACTTATCCATATAAGTCCCGCCTGTCTCCGCCCAGAGCATCGCGGATGTTGCGGCACGGCCATGGCCGCTAGGCATGACGGTCCGCGTGCTTACGGTTGGTGCGGATGTCGTCCCGCTATCTACCTAAGGGGAAACCATGCAAGCACAGATCAAGTTAGGGCGCATCTTCGGCATTGAGATCGGCCTGCACTATAGTTGGTTAATCATTGCGCTCTTGGTCGTGCTCTCGCTCGTCGGTCAGTTCTATACAACCAACCCGAAGTGGGGCGCACCGGTCATCTGGGCCACGGCCCTAGTCACGGGGCTGCTCTTCTTCACGGCCATACTCCTGCACGAGTTGTCGCACGCGGCGGTGGCCAAAGGGCGCGGTCTGCCTGTCCGCTCGATTACGCTCTTTGCCCTCGGTGGCATCGCGCTCATCGAGAAAGAGGCCAACGACGCCAAGACAGAGTTCTGGATAGGGCTGGTCGGCCCCATTGCGAGCATACTGATCGGCGCGGTCTGTCTGGGTTTAGCGTGGGCGCTCGGCTGGTCGCTCGCCGTAGCGCCGCATACGCCGCTCGCGGCGATGCTGATGTGGCTCGGCGTCATCAACATCGGGCTGGCGCTCTTCAACCTGATACCGGGCTTTCCGCTCGACGGCGGGCGCGTACTGCGCGCCGTCATCTGGTGGGCGACGGGCGATGCCGCCCGTTCGACCCGCATCGCCGCGCGCGTGGGCCAGTTCGTCGCCTTCGCCTTCATCGTCTTCGGCATCATGCGTTTCTTCGGCGGCGCAGGGTTCGGCGGCCTGTGGCTCACCTTCATCGGTTGGTTTCTGTTGGAGGCAGCGCGCGCCAGCTACGCGCAGGTGGAGATCACAGAATCGCTGCGCGGCGCACGGGTCGGTGACGTAATGACGCGCGACTACCCTGTGGTTGAGGGCCAAGCTAATCTCCAAGCCTTCGTTGATGGACACCTCCTGCGCACCGGGCAGCGCTGCTTCATCGTCGAGGAGAGTGGTCGCGCCGTCGGTCTTGTCACGCCGCACGAGATCAAAGAGATTGAGCGTGAGCGGTGGTCATCTGTAATGGTGCGAGAGGTGATGCGGCCGTTGGATAAACTCCGCACGGTCAAACCGAGCACGCCTGTCGCAAAGGTGTTAGAACTGATGGGGCGCGAAGACGTGAACCAATTGCCGGTACTGCAAGACGGACATCTGACCGGCATCATCTCGCGCAGTCACATCCTGCGCCTGCTTCAGACCCGCGCGGAACTGCACGTGTGAGCTTGGCGCAACACTCGACAGTTACGAAAATGGATGCCACGAACGCTAAAGACATCCGGTCACCTGCGCCGCCGCGCGTCGGGTAATCGGCGGGGCCGCAGCGGAACAAGGAGCAGTGCAATGGAAAGAGCAAGGCGCGTGACTTTAAGCGCGGCGGTTTTCGTCTTGGTCTGCTTCTTTCTGCCATGGGTGCAGGTGAGTTGCGGCGGATTCAAAGATTCAGAAAGCGGCCTTGATCTGGCGCGTGGGGGTGACCGTGCGCTGTGGCTCGTCCCATTGTTGATGCTCGTGGTGATTCTGCTTGGCCTCATGCGAGCTTGGCAGCAGAGGGCCTCGACTTTCGCGCTGGTGAGTCTAGTGAGTGGTCTCGTCAGCGCCTACTTGATAGAGCGCGAGCGCGTGGACGCAGACCAAGCAGCGGGCCTTATCAGGGCGCATGTCACCGGCTGGTATTGGCTTGGGTTGGTGGCGTCTCTCGTTGTCGCAGCCGCCGCGTTGATCTCCTACCTCAAGCGATCTAGGTCACCCTAGTCTCTGTTATTCAAGTGCGGGTTGCGAGCCGAGACAGGCATTGAGCTTCAAGTATAAACGCGGTCAAGTTCGGCCGAAGCGACTAATGTTTATGCTTGAAGTATTGCACCGCGCGCTCATGCTTTTCGGCTTCTGCGCGCGTATCAAACGTACCCAAGTTCTTTCGCTTGCCGGTCTTGGGATCTACTTTGCGCGCATAGAGTCGGTACTTGCCCGATTTTAGTTTTCGGATCATGATTGTTCGCTTCCTGACGAGGAAATCCCCTCATTCCGTTGTTCGGTCAGCTTACTGGTCGCGGCGCTCACGTAGTGCTCGGATGACTTCGATGACGCGTGCGCGGCCTCCGGCGAGCTTGAACGTGCCGCCTCCAACTCAATCTTTCGTTCCGCCGCCGCGATGTGCCGGCGCGTCGTGTTGATTGCATCCGGGTTGACCGAGATCGAGTCAATGCCCCAACTCACCAACTGCTCAACGTACTCCGGGTAGCGCGATGGCGCTTGCCCACAGATCGAACAGGTCAAGCTGAGCCGGCGGCAACCTCCGATGATCTGCTCAATCGCGGCCAGCACGGCTCCGTCACGCTCGTCAAAGAGGGGCGCGCACAATTCGCTGTCGCGGTCAACGCCGAGCATGAGTTGCGTCAGATCGTTCGAGCCGATGGAGACGCCCGTGATGCCGCGCGCGGCATAGTCGTCGAGCCGGTGCACGATTGATGGCACTTCGGCCATTACCCACAATTTGCTGTTCCCGCTTCGGGCTTCTACTTCATCAATGATCTTCAGACATGCTTCGAGTTCCCACGTGGTGCGCACGAACGGGAGCATGAGCTGAAGATTGTCGAACTCAGCGCGCACGCGCTTAACGGCTTCTAGTTCGAGTTTGAACAGGTCAGGCTCGCGCGTGTAACGGAAGACGCCGCGGTAACCGAGCATCGGATTCTGCTCGGTCGGCTCGTATTGGTCTCCGCCCTTGAGTTGGCGCACTTCATTCGAGCGGAAGTCCATCGTCCGATAGATCACCGGGCGCGGCGCGAACGCGGCGGCGAAGCGGCGCAAGGAGTCGGCCATCATCACGACGAACTGCTCTGTCTCGCCTGCTTCGATCAGCGCGCGCGGGTGGCGACCGTCGAGCGCGACGGGCAGCATGAACTCCGCCCGCAATAAACCGACGCCGTCCACATCGAGCGCCGCCACGCGCTCGGCTTCATCCGGCACGGCGAGATTAACGTACAGCTTGGTCGCGGTGACGAGCGGCGCAGCTTGCGTCTCGCGTTCGGCGACTTCCACAGGCTTGCGTTTAGCCTGCGTCTCGGCACTCGCTTCGCCGCCTTCATAGACGACGCCCGCGCCGCCGTCCACCGTGACGGTCATGCCGTCCTTCAGCACCTCGGTCGCGTTGCCCGCGCCGACGATGCAGGGCAGGCCCATCTCGCGCGAGATGATTGCCGCGTGCGAGGTCGCGCCGCCTTGATCGGTGATGATCGCGGCAGCCTGCTGCATGAGCGGCACCCAGTCGGGTGCGGTCAGCGGCGCGACGAG
The DNA here is from genome assembly GCA_003223935.1 of Acidobacteriota bacterium. Lineage (GTDB taxonomy): Bacteria > Acidobacteriota > Blastocatellia > Pyrinomonadales > Pyrinomonadaceae > QHXQ01. Next base: position 23,039 of record QHXQ01000070.1, read on the forward strand.
TATCTCGCCCGCACGGAACCCCGCACCCTCGCCGGGTGAGCGCAGCACGCGCACCGCGCCGACGGCCACGCCCGCGCTCGCACCCAACCCTTTGACCAATTCTTGCCCGCGCGTTTGCGCCGGCTGCTCGTCGCCATGCGCTGTTGCGTTGGGCGTCTTCGCCTGCCCACCAGCGGCACTCTGCGGCGGCGCGACGGTAATGGGCCGCGACTGCACGATGAAGACTTCATTGCCCTCGACGGCCCACTCGGTGTCCTGCGGCTCGCCGTAGTGCGCCTCGTCCTTGCGTGCGATCTCGACGAGGCGCGCGATCTCGTCGTCGGAAAGAACGGGCGCGTCCGCCTCCTTCTTTTCCAAATCAACGCGGCTGTCTGCGCCGTCGTCACCGCGCACAACCTTGAACGCCTTCTGTCCGATGCGCCGCTCGTTGATCTCGCCCGTCTCCTTATTGATGACAAGATGATCGGGCGAGACTTGTCCGCCGACGACCACTTCCCCTAGACCCCAAGCCGCTTCGATCACGATCACCGAGTTGTCGCCCGTCGCCGGATCGGCGGTGAACATCACGCCCGCCTTATCGCTGTTCACCATCTGCTGCACGATACAAGCAATGGCCGGTTCGTCCGTCATCTTCTTCTCGGCACGATAAGCGATGGCGCGCTCGCCATAGAGAGACGCCCAGCAATCGCGCACACGAGCGAGCAGATCATCAGCGCCGCGCACATTTGTGAACGAGCGATTCATGCCGGCAAAGGAAGCGGCCTTGGTATCCTCTGCGGTTGCCGACGAGCGCACTGCGACGTACTCGGCATCAGTATCGTCGCGCTTCGAGAGTTCAGCGTAGGCATCGCGCACAGCCGCAGTTATCTCATCGGGGACTTCAGCCTTGCTGATCCAGCCTTGCACCTCCTTGGCAGCGGCCCGAAGGGCCTCCGCCTTCGAGACATCAAGGTCACGTAGCCGCTCCGCAATTTTCTCGCTCAAGTGATTCGCGTCGAGGCAAGCGCGATAAGCATCAGCCGTAACGACGAATCCCGACGGCACGGGCAACTTGGCGCGCGTCATCTCGCCGAGGTTCGCGCCCTTGCCGCCAGCGCGCGCCACGTCGTCACGACCGAGTTCCTCGAACCAAGCGACAAATTTTTCTTGGTCTTTATCCGGCATCGCAAACACGCCTAACAGCAAATAAGCGTTGCCCTAAACTCGAGAGACGGCGAACGCACTGGTCATAACAGATCGCTTTGAGGGTGCGCGAAGATTATGATACACGCGCTTTCGCCACATCAACCTTGCCAATCAATCTCGCGCGGCGCGTTTCTTCCAAGCGTCCACGGCGGGACGCTGATGAGATGTGGAGATACGACGACATGACAGAGCGAATTGAAAATCAGATTGAACGCTTCGCCCCCGTCTTCCACGACCGCGTGCTCGCGCGCCATGTGATGCCGCCCGCCGAGTTAGAGCGGAACAATGCCAATCTGGTCGGCGGTGACATCAACGGCGGCACGCAGGACTTCGGCAACTCTTCGCGCGACCCACGCTCTGGCTTAATCCATACAAGACTCCGGTGCAGGGTCTTTATCTTTGTCCGGCATCGACGCCGCCTGACGTAGGTGTAACTGCTACTGGAGAAGTCGCAACTGTGAATGTTAGTTCTAGCGAGCGTATAACCGATCCCTTTTTCTGCGTCATAATAAGCATGCAAAATTTCCTGCTGTTGAGCTTTCGGCAGTTTGGCAAACGTCTCAGCGGCGGCGTCCGTAATTGCGCCCCCGCTCCCTAGATGGGTTTGAAATGTCTTAGTTGGATCGACGAAGACACAGATCTGTGTTTCCAAGGGCTGGCCGAGAGGTTTGAAGGTCAAGCTGTCGGTAGCTGTGATCCTGTAATCAGTTTTCTCGGCCGTGGTATAGACAGCAATCTTTCGCCCCTCGGGAGAAAATGTTTTGGAGGCAATAGCAGGTTGGCGCTTCTGTGCCAATGAGGGTCGGATATTTTGTGTCAACAAACAAGCTGAAGAAGAGACCAGCAAAAAATTACGACGATCTGTTTTCATAGCTGGCGCTTATATCATATTTGTCTAGCTGGTCAAATCAACATGGAGTCGGGTGAATTGTTGGATTAAAAAGAGCAGCCGAGACAACAACATACCTAAAGTTTTGCCCAAAGAGCGCGCACATGCTCTCGTGGCCGCAGGCTGCAAGGCGAGGGGCGGTGCGGGAGCAATAATAGCGGATTAACCCATCTACGCAGGCTGTGTAGGATCACGTCCTCATAGATAATGCAATACAATCAGCAGTCGGCGCGGCAGCCTTAATTTATTAGGCCGCCAAGTGCAATGAGAAGCTACAGCGGTAACCATGAGCGCAGTTAGATTACATAATATGAGGGAATAGCTTTTCACATACGACAAGTTTCGTAGTAACGGCCCATGTCAATTGCAGGATAGTCAATTTCAGCCCATAAAGCGAACAGGCGCGGCAGCTTTTGGGAGCTTCGCGCCTGTTCTAATCCGATTAATGTCCTCACCCCATCAATCGGGGAGACGAAGGATTCACCAACGCCTCTGATGCCACACATCTTAGCCGAATCCTTGCGTCCCTGCAACCCGAGTCCATGAATGGGGAGCGAACTCTGCATCAACTCCCTCCACTTCTGATGGAGTGATAGCACGTCGTAGGGCAAATGGAGGTCTGCGACAACAGCATACTCGGCTGTGTCCTACTCCGAAGGTGTTTCTGTGCTCATAGACATAGTCCTGAACTATGTCTATGCAATTTCGGCACGCGGGCTATAAGTCAACTCCGACTTGACTGGCAACCTGTTGAGGTCATCAGCGATGAGCGATAAAGCGAAACTGAACAACACTCCGCAAACCGTCTTAGTGGTTGATAATCTCGATGAAACACGCGAGCTACTCAATCGCTGGCTCACAAAGGAAGGTTATCGCGTGCTGGAAGCAAAGAGCGGCGTGCAAGCGGTCGAGTTGGCCTTGCACGAACAGCCGGACTTGATTTTGATGGACATCAAAATGCCGCTCGGCGATGGTCTCAGTGCGACGCGCGAGTTGCGTGCGCAGCCCTTCTTGCGCGATGTGCCCATCGTGGCCTTTTCCGGCGACAACACGCAGTTCAATCGGGAGGCGGCGCAAGCCGCAGGTTGCAACGAGTTTCTAGCGAAGCCGCTTGCGCCGGAGGAATTGAGTACCGTGTTGCGCCGTTTCTTGCCGGTGCGTGATGCGCAGGTGGCCAACAGCTAAACAGCAAGCAGGCGAAGCATGACACAAGCGCCAGCATGAATAGTTTTCAGCTATTCATGCTGGCGCTTTTAGCCTTGCGTACTACAAGCAAGCTACTAAGCTGGAGCACCTGCCGGCACAACTCAACGCCCGCTCTATCCAGCAGCCAAGCGGCGATGAAGTAATAGTCAGAGGCGGCACCGTCTTCCTTTCCACACAGTTTATTGCTAGAGTGTGTGAGCTACTTCTCTTTCAAGCGATTGACTCTGCCAGCAAAGCAGCCGCAGTAATGTGGCACAGCTTTGGAGGAGCATTATGGCCAAACCTGAACAGTCAGTAGGCACTACTTCACGTCAGCAAATATTGCTCGATGCGCTCCAAAGCTGTGTGCGCACGTGGGACGAGTTGCGCGCGCTCACCAAGCTCAAGGAGGAAGGCTTAGGCTTCACCATTGGTGAGTTGCTCGATCAACGTAAAATCTGGACGGTGACGAGAGGCGAGGTGCGGGTCTATGGCCTTGAGCGGCGGTCAGGCTTGGTGCCGAGAGGTAAGCACCCACAGCGCCGGGCAGATGATTTACATGCTTAGGCGAGAACTTGTTGTGAGGAACGACCCGTCTGGCAGTAAGAACAGAGGACTAAGAGATGAGTAAACAGATTATTTACGTTGCCATCATCATCCTCACCTGCACAGCTACTACAACTGCACACGAGCCCATCGGCTTGCGTCTCATCCGCGAATATCATCAGCAGAACGCGCGCATCGCAGCCGAAGCGGAGCGCCAGCGGCAACGGTTTGCCCAGTGGGAGCGGGAGTGGCAGAGACAAGCACAAGCGCGCCAAGCAGCATTAACTCCCAAGCGGGTGCGGTGATAGGCAGCTCAAGTAAACACGCAAAGAGGAATATGCATCTGGACGGCAAGGTGGTACAGCGACAGAGGGGTGTAGTGCTACAGACCAGACATGAGCAACGACGCCAATCCCGTGCATGGTGCAACCTCCCAGCATGCTGGGAGACCGTCTGGGGCCAGCAGACCGGGCGCGTCGGTGACATCAGCACTAGCGGGTGCTTAGTGCGCACCACGCAAAAGGCCGCAGCAGTAGGCGACGTGTTGCGGATCGAGATCGACCTCGCTGAGGGCGTGCGGGTAAGCGCTTGGGGCACGGTGGTGCATCGTGCAACTGGCACCTTCGGGTTGCAGTTTAAGACGCTGGCGAGACTGAGCGGGCTGCAATCACCGCTTTCATGCGCAGGCAAGGCGGTGTGCCGATAGATGGGGTCTCATTCTAACGTGTGACCACAGTGGCGCGGCATAAAGGCGGCATGAAGTGGATACGGAACCGAAGAATTTCCAGCGCGGTGATCTCGTCCGCGCCGAGAGTCTCAGCGCCATAGCAAAAACGGCACGATTGTTGACCACATTCCGCATTTTCTTCTTCGCGCGTTGTCACGAAGGGTGGCAGGCATGTCAACGCTTTCGCTCGTTCCACACGGCGGAACGAACTCTCGAAGGCACTGGAGCGCTGGACATAATGAGGCAGGGACAAGTCAAGAGGCGAATTTATTACCGTCCTAGCTACAGTTGGAGCAATAATGAACGGCGATATTGGAACACTATCCTTTACATTAAGTAACACTTGTAATATATGTTCAACGCCCCAACGAGTTTACTTACCCTCAGGACAACTAACGGGTGCTGTTCAGACGGCTTGAAGCATCACATCCGGTGAGACGCCGGCATTTGGGTCCGTTTCACATTGGCGTTCGGTAATCATCACCGACGCTCGATGCTCACCTTGTCCGAACGGACGGAACCCTTCACCAAGATAAGGAGGACAGCATGTCAAAGGCGGACATCATTCGCGCGTGGAAAGACCCGCGCTATCGTCAGGGTCTCAGCAATGCTGAACTCGCAGCCTTGCCGGAGAACCCCGCCGGACGGGTTGAGTTAAGCGACGAAGAGCTTGACGGTTCAGATATGCTCGTCGCAACGACCTACGCGACCTGCACCTGCACCACAGCCACCCAGCAGATCACGTGTCCCTTTTTAGCCTAGCTCAAAAAGGAGAAGACACCGATGTCAAAAGCAGACACCGTTCGCGCTTGGAAAGACCCACTGTATCGCAAGAGTCTCAGCGCAGTTGAACTGGCTCAACTGCCCGCTCATCCGTCCGGGCAGATCGAACTCTCGGACGACGAACTCAACCGGCTCGGGCCTAACCCGCACACCACCGCAGTCACCTGCACTTGCACAGGGACACGCCAATGCACGGTTGATTGCGCATGGTAGTGGAGAGAGGCACACCAACTTGAGTCTGACCGACGGGTGGAGTGCTAGACATTCCACCCGTCGCTGTTTTAGCCTTAACCCCTCAGCACCTATTTTGCAGCCTGCAATTGATAAACCCCTTGACCATGAATCTGGCCAGCTTTCAATCAGCAGAGTGGTATCAGGCGCTCTCTCTAATTGAACGCCTCGCGGCCTTCCGTTCGTGCGAAGAACGGCCGCGGGCCAGCGAGACTTGTGACGACGCAGCCGAACAGCGCGTGCGCGAGTGGCGTGAGCAGCGCCCCTTTGATCAGAATGGCTATTGGGCACAGCGGCTTTCATTGGACGGCCTCAGCGAGGATGAGTTCCGACACTTGATGTGCGAATCGGTGGCCGCAGTGCAAGAGCGATTTACGTCTCCGCCTGAATGGCTCGCGGAGTTGGCCCGCGCCTTTTCCCTGTCGGAACAATCCAAAGATGAAGTCTTCACCCTGCCCGAACCTTTGCGTGAAAAACCCGTAGCCGGCTTCTTGACGTTGGTCGAGCCGCTCATCAAGCACGGGCGCAGACAGTTGCGCGCAGGCGTGCTGAGGCTCACGCAACACTACGCCGTCATGCCGTTTGATCCGGCCACGGTCGTGGACGTGCTCAGCATTAATCTGCTACCGAAGTTGCTCGGCATGATGAGCCGCACTTTGATTCTGGAACTCAACGTGGCGCGCCTGCAAAATCTCCTCGAAGCCGAGACGCCCGAACAGCGCTTCGCCTGTTTCGTTGAACGCTTGCGCCGCACGGATGTGGCCCTCGATCTATTGCGCGAGTACGCGGTGCTGGCCCGACGCCTAAACAACGCCGTTCGCCAGTGGGTCGCCTTCAGTCTCGAATTCCTTGAACACCTCTGCGCGGATTGGGAAGAGTTGTGCGCAGTCTTTAGTCCAGAGGCTGCGCCGGGTGTACTCGTGCGGGTGCAGGGCGACGCCGGAGATGCTCACCGTGACGGGCGCGCGGTGCTGATCGCCGAGTTCGCGTCGGGCTTTCAGGTGGCCTATAAACCACGTTCGCTCGCCGTG
>QHXQ01000071.1 GCA_003223935.1 Acidobacteriota bacterium
TGCCGCGCGCGCGCTCTTCCGGTGCATTGTCAATCGAGTCGAAGCTGCGAAACGCGATCTTCGGGTTATGCTTGGCTAAGACCTTCGTGATCGCCGCCGTCAACGTCGTCTTGCCGTGATCCACATGCCCAATCGTCCCGATGTTCACGTGCGGCTTCGACCGGTCAAACTTCTCCTTCGCCATTGCGCTGATAGCCTCTTTAGTTAAAGTATGTGATTCAGTCCCTTAAAGCTCACGATGAGATTTGAACTCATGCGGCTTAAAAGCCGATGCTGGGATTTGAACCCAGGACCTTTTCCTTACCAAGGAAACGCTCTACCCCTGAGCTACATCGGCTTAAAGTGTCCAAATGCTCTTTAGCGTGACAGTTCGCGCATAAAATCTCGCACTTACGAATCTCAGCCAATAACCTCTTTCGACTAACCTTTAAGGTGTTGGCATCGCCGATGGCGAAACTTTTCTGCGCTGGCTTTTTGTGATGAAAAGTAAGCGTTGCGGGATGCGATTCCCCACATCGCGCGCAACTCAATCCACTTTTATATTCAGCCAGCCACTGTCGTCGTTTACCTGCGAGCCTCTTATTCTTTTCAGCTTGCTGCTGAATTAGCCGCTCCCGATTACGCTGATAGTAGTCTCTGTTATAAGCCCGTACGCCTTCCGGGGTTTTGTGGGACATTGGTCATCCTCCAAAGGATTACTATAGTCCAGAGACTATTACCAACCTAAGGAGGCGCTCTACCCCTGAGCTACGCGGGCGCAAGCATGTTTGCGCCCTGCCCCGTGCGGCTGTGTCTGGAGCGGGAGACGAGGTTCGAACTCGCGACCCTCAGCTTGGAAGGCTGATGCTCTACCAACTGAGCTACTCCCGCCCGCAGAAGCGCGGAGGGATGAAGGATGAATAAAGCAGTTATGTTATCCCTCATCCTTCATCACTTCGTCCCTTACCCTCGTGGTGCAGGGGGTAGGATTCGAACCTACGTAGGGTGTGAACCCGCCGGGTTTACAGCCCGGTGCCATTAACCACTCGACCACCCCTGCGCGTCTTATCAAACTCGCCTCAAGCCGGCGAAGGGACTTGAACCCCCGACCCTCTGATTACAAATCAGATGCTCTACCAACTGAGCTACGCCGGCAGAACCCGCCGCTCAAACGTCGTACCTGATTCGCAGCCACCCGACACGGACGACGACGCGCGTCATCCGACAAAACGTGAATACTAACAACGGCTTTACGAAAACGCAAGTCGCTGATCCCATTGACGCAAAAACCGCTTGGTTTACTGCCTGCCGGAAGAAATTTATTGACGCTTGTGAAGGCCAATCGGTAGGATTGAAGTTGCCCCGGTGCGGCGGGTCGCCCGTTGCGTGTCGCGCCTGTCCCACATCCCCTGACCTTTTTGGCTGAAACCCATGCCGGCCCCTTTGGCCCGCATGCCCCTGAGTCGTCTGTCCGGCTCATGCAAACAGAAGGAGATTCTCTGTGCGTATCCGTAACATTCTTCCTTTGCCGATTTTCGTCTTGCTGTTCATCAGCATGACTGCTTTGGCTCAGACGACGACCAACCGCAGCGATCAGTCGAACGTGACTGCGACCGCTCAAGCCGGCCCCGTCGTCGCCCCTGTCGCGCGCGACTCAGAACTTTACTGCGCGGGCTTCATCGAGTACGCGCCTGCGCCCAACTATCTGCAAGTCGTCGGCGGCGAGCAGGAACAGGAGCAGCGTACCTATTCAGAAGGCGACTACGTCTTTATCAACGCCGGCGCGAATCAGAGCGTACGCGCCGGCACAGAGTATTCGGTCGTGCGCCCGCGCGGTCAGTTCTCATCGCCGTGGTCGCAGAAGGGCAAGCTCGGCGTCTATACGCAGGAGATTGCGCGGCTGCGCGTGACGAATGTGAAGGCTGAGACTTCGGTCGCACTGGTGACCCAATCGTGCGATCAGATACTGCTGGGCGATCTCTTGCGCACAGCGCCGCAGCGCGTCGCACCGATTGCGCCGACGAGCGCCGTCTTCGACCGCTTCGCCGAGCCGAGCGGCAAACAGCGCGGGCGCATTGTGCTTGCGCGCGACGGGCGCGAAGCGCCTTCGGTCAGCGAGGTCGTCTATATAGACCTCGGGCGCGAAGATAACGTCAGAGAGGGCGACCGCCTGACCATCTATCGGCCGGCCGGCACGGGCAACATCACGCGCTTCCGCGACGAAGAGGTCACGCCCGCAGCCAGCTACGGCTTCGAGAGCGAACGCTTTCGCGGCGGTCGTTTCTCCAATAAAGCGCCGCGCGTGCAAGACCCGACGCGCAACGGCAGCCACGGCCCTATCGAGACGACGCCGAAGGTCTTAAGGAAACGGCCGCCCGTGCCGCGCAAGGTGGTCGGCGAAATGGTGCTCCTGAACGTGCAACAGCGCACCGCCACGGCCGTCATCACGCGCGTCGCGCAGGAAGTTCACACAGGCGACTTCGTCGAAGTGCAGTAGAAGCCAGCATGGTCAGCAAACAGCGATCAGCTTTCAGCTTTGAAAGGTTGTCAAAGCTGAAAGCTGATCGCTGTTTGCTGACTAACGAACCATCTGCCCGGCCCGTGCGTCCGTCGCCACAGTCGCTTTTGCTTTGTCACGTTCCGCCGCGCTGCGTTCGGTCACGGCGCGATAGAAACCACGAAAGTATTCGTACATCGACAGACAGGCCGAGAGTACGACGACCCAGAGCATCGCGCGCCCCGTCGTGTAGAGCAGCACCTGCCAGTCGGTCATCGTCGTCACGCCTGCGCCGAATACGTGCTGCAAGGCGGCGCGCAACTCCGGCACAGTCCAGAACTGGATTGCCGGAAACGCTTGCCCGAAGTTCGCCACGGGCGGCGCGCCGCCGACGCTCGACAGAATCAAGAGCGCAATCGCCAACACCTGCGCCCACATCTTGAACTTGCCCATGCGCGACGCCGCGATCACGAACCCTTCCGTCGCCGCAATCGAACGCAAACCCGAAACAGCGAACTCGCGCCCGACGATGATCACGACCGCCCACGCGGGCGCGAGCCGATTTTCGACGAGCGAGATGAGCGCGGCCGAGATGAGCAGTTTGTCGGCAATTGGATCGAGCAGCTTGCCCAAAGAAGTGACCTGCGAGCGCCGCCGCGCGATGTGCCCGTCCAAATAATCTGTGAAGGCTGCGCCGAGAAAGAGCGCGACGCCGAGGATGTGGCGCGGCACGCCGAACCAATGCTCTGAGAACGGCGTCAACAGCACCACCACGAGCAGCGGCACAATGAAGATGCGCGACAGCGTCAGCGCGTTCGGCAGATTCAGACTCTTCACGATCTCTCCAGAGCTAATGCGCGGGCCTTTATCTTCGCAAGCGGAGTGTAGGATTCGTTTGCGAACAGTGTCAAGAAAACAGTTCAGCACGATATTCCGGCGCGTGCGGCCGTTTTGTCTTTGCTCGCGTCTCGTTTAGAATAGCTGTTTCCGCTACTCCCGAAATTCACGACTGTGGCGGCTCGGATCGGTTTCAGCAATGGCCATTGACCGCATCACGGTGCGCGGCGCGCGCCAGCACAATCTCAAGAACATCAGCGTCGAGATTCCGCGCGACCGGCTGACGGTCATCACGGGGCTATCCGGCTCAGGCAAATCTTCGCTCGCCTTCGACACGATCTACGCCGAAGGACAACGCCGCTACGTCGAATCCTTGTCGGCTTACGCGCGCCAGTTCCTTGATCAACTCGAACGCCCCGATGTTGATTCGGTTGACGGCCTCTCGCCCGCGATCTCGATTGAACAGAAGACCGTCTCGCGCAGCCCGCGCTCAACGGTCGGCACGGTCACAGAAGTTTACGATTACCTGCGCCTGCTCTTTTCATCCGTCGGGCAGCCGCACTGCCAACAATGCGGCGCGCAGATCACGCGGCAGTCGGTTGAGCAGATCGTGTTGAGCGTTTTGAGTCTACCTGAAGGCGAGCGCGTGATGGTACTTGCGCCGATTGTGCGTGGACGCAAGGGCGAGTTTAAGAAAGAGCTTGAGAAGCTGGCGAAGGATGGGTTCTTGCGCGCGCGCGTGGACGGCGAACTCCTCTCGCTCGATGAAGAGATCAAACTCGACAAGCGGCGCAACCACACGATTGAAGCGGTCGTGGATCGGCTGCTCATCAAGCCGGGGATCAACGAGCGTTTGAGCGAGTCTGTCCGCACGGCTTTGAAGTTGACGGGCGGCGCGGTGCTCGTCTCCGTGGTGGACGGCGAAGAGAAGCTCTATTCGGAGAAGATGGCCTGCGTCAACTGCGGCATCAACATCCCGCCGCTCGAACCGCGCTCGTTCTCGTTCAACTCAGCCTACGGCGCTTGCAAACGCTGTCACGGTCTCGGCACTGTGCTCGAAGTTGATCCGGCGAAATTGATCCACGAACCACACGAGCGCGTGGACAAGCAAGTATTCTTGGGCGCAGCCGACAAACAAGGCTCTGCCTATTTGAAGAGCGCGCTGCTCGCTGTCGTCGAACACTTCGGCGCGACACCTGCGGTTCCATTTTCAGCCTTGCCTAAGCAAGTGCGCGACGCATTCTTTCATGGCCTCAACGGGCAGCTCACTTTCCGGCACGGGCAGTACAGTTATCAGAGCGATTGGAAGGGCGCGATCCGCCATCTGCGCGAGCGCATAAACGATGCGCCGTCGGAGAAGGTGCGCGTGGCGCTTGAAGAGTTGGTCTCGCCCGTCGAATGTATTGAGTGTCACGGCAGACGTCTGCAACCCGAATCGCTCGCCGTGCGCGTCGGCGGCTTAGGCATCGCGGATTATACGGCGTTGCCGGTTGATGAGACCGTCGGAGTCTTTGATCGCTTGACCTTGAACGAGCGCGAAGAACAGATCGCCGGTCGTGTCCTGCGCGAGATACGCAATCGCCTGCGCTTCCTGCAAACGGTCGGGCTTGGTTATCTCACACTTGATCGTCCATCGGCCACGCTCTCCGGCGGCGAAGGGCAACGCATACGCCTCGCCACACAGATCGGCTCGCAACTGCGCGGCGTGCTCTACGTGCTCGATGAACCGTCCATCGGCCTGCACCCGCGCGACAATCAACGCTTGCTCGAAACGCTCTGCCAGTTGCGCGACCTCGGCAACACAGTCCTTGTCGTCGAACACGACGAGGAGACGATCCGCCGCGCCGATTTCGTCGTTGATTTAGGCCCTGCGGCCGGCGCGCACGGCGGCGAAGTAGTGGCCGCTGGCACGCCTGAAGAAGTTGCTTGCAATCCCAAGTCGGTCACGGGTCTCTACATCTGCCGAGCGCGCAAGATCGAAGTGCCGACAGAGAGACGCGCACCCAACGGTCATTACGTCACCGTGCGCGGCGCACGTGAACACAATCTGAAAGACATCGAAGTTCGCTTCCCTTTGGGCCTGCTCACTGTCGTCACCGGCGTCTCCGGTTCTGGCAAGTCCACTTTGATTGACGACATACTCTATCGCGCGCTCGCGCGCCATCTCTACGGCTCTTTGACCGAGCCGGGCGCGCACGATGCGATTGAAGGACTTGAAAATGTTGACAAGGTGATCGAGATCGATCAATCGCCCATCGGGCGCACGCCGCGCTCGAACCCTGCGACTTACACGGGCCTGTTCACGCCGATCCGCGAACTCTACGCGATGCTGCCCGAATCGCGCGAGCGCGGTTACAAACCCGGCCGCTTCTCGTTCAACGTCAAAGGCGGGCGTTGTGAAGCATGCGAAGGCGACGGCATGAAGCGCATCGAGATGAACTTCCTGCCCGATGTCTATGTGCTCTGCGACGTCTGTCGCGGCGCGCGCTATAACCGCGAGACGCTCTCGGTCAAATACAAAGGCAAGTCCATCGCCGAACTGCTCGACACGACGGTCGAAGAGGCGCTGCCCATCTTGGAGAACATCCCGCAGATCAAACAAAAGTTGCAGACACTTTTGGACGTTGGTCTCGGTTACATCAAGCTCGGTCAATCCGCGACGACGCTTTCCGGCGGCGAAGCGCAACGCATCAAACTCGCGCGCGAACTCTCCAAGCGCGCCACAGGCCGCACCATCTACATCCTCGACGAGCCGACCACCGGCCTCCATTTCGCCGACGTGCACAAACTGCTCGACGTGCTGCAACGCTTGGTCTCACTCGGCAATACCGTCATCGTCATCGAACACAATCTCGACGTGATCAAATCGGCCGACTACGTGATCGATCTAGGCCCCGAAGGCGGCACAGGCGGCGGGCGCGTCGTCGCTGCGGGCACACCGGAAGAGGTCGCCCGCGTCCGCCGCTCGCATACAGGCCAAGCCCTCAAGCCGCTGCTCAATGGTCGTCTCAATGGCAACGGACATGGCGCAACGACTAACGAACAGAGTGGCGCGCAACGAGGGCGCAAGAAAATCGCTTGAAATGTGCGGGCGCTGGCGGTTAGCATGGCGTGGCAATCCCCCGAATCGAGGTGAACAGCGCAAGCGTTTACGAGAAGCGCTTGCCGTAGCATTCTCCCAGCAAAGGTTTGGCATAATGTTTAAGTCTCTGGGTAGATCAACGCTCGTCGCATTGCTCGTCATGTCCATCTGTGCATGCGGTCGCATGATAGCTTTCGCGCAAGGCACGACCACCGCACCAATAACACGCGCCAACGACACACAGAGTGCGACTGTTGCGTCGGCGCAGACGCCCACGACGAAACCGGCTGCACCAACGAACACTACTGGTCAAACAAACTTTGCGCCGTTGACCGCTGACGAGAAGATGAAGCGCGCGCTCAAGTCTGCGTTCTTAAGTCCCGCAGGCTATGCCTTCACAGCCTTGAGCGCGACCATCACAGAGGCGCGCGAGCGCCGTCAACCGCAGAAGACAACCGAAGACCGCGTGGCCGACGGCCTCTCGCGCTTCGCCATTGACTTCGGCACATACAGCACCAGCGTCATGTTCGGCACAGGCATCTACCCGGTCATCTTCAAGCAAGACCCGCGCTACAGACCTACGAGCAAGAAAGGTTTTGGCGCGCGCACGTTGTATGCGGCGAGTCGCGTCTTCGTCGCTTACACTGATGATGGGCGGCGTGAGCCGAACTATTCCAATCTCGGCGGCGACCTGACGGCCAGCGCGCTCGCCAACATCTGGGAACGCAACACGCCGGGGCGCAGACGCATCGGCGTCCGCCCAACTTTCACACGCTTCGGCTCGTCCCTCGGCTTCGACATGTTAAATAACATCGTCTTCAAAGAGTTCTGGCCCGACATCAAAAAGAAGTTCGGCCACAAATGATCAACGCGCTTCGGGCGCACGCATAAGATTTTGCACGAACGCATCTCATCAATCGTCGCCGCGAGCCTTGAAGTCAAACGGCGCTACTTCGCCGAACAGACGGACGAAGTACGCCGCGCGGCTGAGTTGATCGCAGACTGTTTCCGCGCCGACGGCCGTCTGTTGCTGTGCGGCAACGGCGGTTCGGCGACCGACGCGCAACACATCGCGGGCGAGTTCGTCAATCAGTTCGCGCGCAAGGGCCGGCGCGCGTTGCCTGCGCTGGCGCTTGCGACCGACGGCGGCGTGCTGACTTCGATTTCAAACGATACCGGATTTGAGAACGTGTTCGCGCGGTAAGTCGAAGCGTTCGGTCTCGTGGGCGATCTGCTCTTGGCGATTACGACATCAGGCACGTCGCCGAATGTTGTCGTCGCATGCGGGCAAGCGCGCAAGGTCGGGATGCAGATCATCGGTCTCTTGGGCCGCGACGGCGGGCAGGTTTGCCCGCTCTGCGACCTCGCGCTCGTCGTGCCGAGCCAAGACACGCAGCGCATACAAGAGACGCACAACTTGATCTCAAAACTCAAGGAGCGCCGGCCGTGTCAATCTACGACGATGATGTGCGCCCGCTCGCACTCGAAGAGGTCAACACCTACCCGCTCGCCTCGCGCCCGAGCAAAGTCACGGCCGCAGATTTCGCTGAGGCCGTGCGCGCCGACGCGCCGCTCAAAGATTTCTTGCGCGGATTGCCGAACATCTTGGCGGTGCGTTCCTTGCGCGCGGTCGCCGCGCAGATGCGGCGCGCGCGTGCTTTGCATAAACCGATCATCTGGGGCATCGGTGGGCACGTCGTCAAGACGGGCCTCGCGCCGGTCATCATTGATCTCATGCGGCAAGGCTTCGTCAACGCGATTGCCGGCAACGGCTCTGTGCTCGTGCATGATGCGGAGATGGCGCTCGTCGGTTCGACTTCGGAAGACGTTGATGCGAGCTTGGGCGCGGGCGCGTTCGGCGCGGCGGAAGAGACGGGCCGGATTTTGAACGAAGCAGCCCGCGCAGGCGCACGCGCTGCCGTCGGCTTGGGCGAAGCGTTGGGGCGCAAGCTGACGGAGCTGAATCCGCCGCACGCGCAAGCGTCGCTTCTGTGCGCGGCTTATGCGGCGCGCGTGCCCTTCACGGCGCATCTTTCAATCGGCGCAGACATCGCGCACTTTCATCCGACTGTGGACGGCGCGAGTCTCGGCGCGACGACGCACACTGACTTTCGTCTGCTGGCCGAGTTGGTGCGCCGACTCGATGGCGGTGGGGTTTATTTGAACATCGGTTCAGCCGTCGTGCTGCCGGAAGTCTTCTTGAAAGCCGTCACGCTCGTGCGCAATCTAGGCCACACGCTCGCGGACTTCACCACTGCCAATTTCGATTTCATCCAATCCTATCGCCCGCTCACCAACGTCGTGCGCCGGCCCACAAGCGACGGTGCAGGACGCGGCTACTCGATCACAGGTCATCACGAGTTGATGATTCCGCTCTTGGCGGCGGAAGTGCTCTGTGGAGAGGGTCTTGTTTGACTCAGACCACGCGCACCTGAAGTGCAGGTAGAGCCAACCACGAAACCACACGAAGCAATACGAACAAGCGACAGAAATTTTATATCCCTTGTTCGTATTGCTTCGTGTGGTTTCGTGGTTAATGTCTTTCGGCCGTCTCGCGCTCGAATTTGTCGGGGAACTGCGCGCGCAGCTTGGGCGTGATGCGGAAGCCTGCATCCTCGAACGCTTCGCCGAAGTCGTTGCGCTCGCCGCCGCCGCGCCCGATGTGACAGACCGTGCATTTGTTGTGTAGTTCGGTCTTCGCCATCGGGTCGCGGTTATAGCGATCCATGAACGCGGGCTTCGAGCGCGCGGCCACGGCTGCCAGCACGATGAAGCAGACTAGAAAAAAGAGTTGCACCCGTTGCTTCATGTTGACACCACTTCAGAAGATGTAAGCGATTGAGCCAGTGAAACCGTTGCGCCCGTAATCGAGATGCGGCAGCGGGCTGACGCCAAAGAGCGGCTCGCCCACGCTCGACGGCACGCGCGGCACAGGGCCAAACGTGTGGTTGAAGAGATAACCGAGTTTGAAGATCACCGAAGGCGACGGCGCGAGATTGAGGCCGACGGTCGTGCGCGCACGGTTCAAATAAAAGTTAGGGAGCGTGCGATCCAGACGGACGATCTCGTAGCGCACGACCGGCGCGATGTATGCGCCGTCGTCGAGTTTGCGCGCGAGGAAGTTGGTCGCAAAATTGTAAGCGCCTTCGACGTAGAAGCCGTCCTGACCGGGCGTGCGTTCGGCGACGAACTCTGCGAGCGCGGCGATGCTCGCCGGATCATTCGGCTCAAACGTGGGCGGCGCGGAACTGCGGCGCGGGATGCCGCCGACGATATTCGAGCGGCCGTACTCGCCGTTCAAAGTCAGATTGCCGCGCCGGTACGAGGCGTCGAAGAAGAAGATCGTGGCCGACTGCTGCGGCTCGCCGAGTTTGTTGAAGTGGCCGTTGTAGAGCGACGCGCCGAACTCAAGCCCCGGCATCGGCGAGAGACCGACGCGCCCGACGAATGCCTTGCGCCGGTTCTCCGCTTGAAACGCGATTGCGCCCGGCTCTGCGGCTGATGATTGACCGAGCAGGCGCGAGAAAGGCGTCGGCTCGTCGTCGTTGTTCGTGCCGCGCATGCCGTTGACCACGTCGAACTCGTAACTGAATTTCATCTTGTGGGGCAGACGAAAGCGACCACGCACACCCAGCCCTGTATCGCGATAAGCGGTCGGCACGATGAACTGATTGATGAGCGGCCGGATCGTGGTCAGGTTCAGATTCGAGTCGTGATAGGTATTGAAGCGGCCGAGGGCGGGCACGATGATGCCGCCGCGAAACGCGAACTCAGGACGCAGCTTCCATTCGACGAACGCCTGCTCGACGTCAATCTCGCGCGAGCCGAACTCGTATTCAAGCTCAGAGTTGAAGACGATGTTCTGCTTCTCTGCCAGCACCGCCGCGATGCCGAGCACGAGGCGCGTATTCTGAAACGTGGGCGTGCCACCGCCGTCGGCGCGTTCGCTAACTGAAGATGAGCGAAATTGAAAATCGCCGTAGCCGCCGATGGTGAGCCGCTCCGTGCGTAGGAGATTGCCCGCGCCTGAGAGGTCGCCGCCCTGCGCCTTCGTGGCAATGGCGATGCGTCTGTCGTCGGGCGCGGCTGTGGTCTGCGCGGCCGAGTTGGTCAACGTCGCGGCGCTCGACTGTGCGCCGGTTGCGGCCGGTTGATTAGGCGCTGCGGGCTGCGTCGTGCCTGCCGCACTTGTGCCGTTATTTCGTTCGACGAGCGTGCGCAGACGCTCCAACTCGCCGCGCAACTGTTCGACTTCGCCGCGCAGTCGCTCGACCTCTGTCTGCCCATTGCCTTGCGCGTCGTCTATCTTCGACGCAGTTTGCACAGTGCTGGCTGACTGCTCGGTCGTAGCCGTCTGCTTAACCTGTGCTTCTTGTGCGTAACTGAGTTGCATCTGCTGCGCTTGGCTCGTGCTAGACAGACTCAAGCACAAAGCAACCAACAGGCTGAATGATAATTTTCTGCACATGAAACTCGTTCCAATTGACTTTGCTGGATTTAAGAAGAGCTTAGAAGCAAAAACTGAATCGGCTCGCTTCCGCCATAATTTCAAGAGCGGAAGCTCAGTTGGCGGTGAAATTGAAAGCGATTTTCAATTTCACTGCCAACTATAATCTGTGCTGTCACCAAGTGTCAACCTCTATTGCTTGGGCTGGCCGAGGCGAGTGCTTTATTTTGTTTAGCTCGATGGTTGTGCGTTTCTGCGTGCGGCGCAGGGCGCGGGCGTGGCTATGTTATACTGCAACCCGTTCAGCCAAACTTAACAATTTAGAAGCACGACGGTCGGGTCGTGCCGCAGCAGGGGGCAGCATTAATGGACGCAGAGAAATTGGAGCACTTCCGCCGTATCCTGACCGAGCAGTTGCGCCAGCACACCGCACAGGTGCGCGACAGTCAAGCCGCAACGCTTGCGATGAACGCGACCGACGACGGCGTCAAAGACACTGTGGATATGTCGCTCGCGGACGTGAACCAAGAGATCGAATTGCGCAATGGCGAGCGCGAATCACAACTCGTCGCCGACATAGATCAAGCGCTAATGCGCATAGACGAAGGCTCCTACGGTCTCTGCGCGCGCTGCGGCCAACCCATTGACGAACGCCGGCTCGAAGCCATGCCCACCGCCCGCTACGACGCCGCCTGCCAAACCGCCATCGAAGCCAGCCGCGGCGAGGGCGACAGACCAACGTTGTAAAGTAGAGGTTAGAGATCAGAGGTCAGAGGTTAGTGAAAGAATTTGTCTTTACTAACCTCTGACCTCTGATCTCTAACCTCTGCTTTTATGCCTTCGGATGCGTCTTGTCGTACACCTCGATCAATTTTTCCATTGAGACGTGCGTGTAGATTTGCGTGGTGGAGATGCGCGCGTGGCCGAGTAGTTCTTGGATGTGACGTAGGTCTGCGCCGCTGTCGAGCAGGTGCGTGGCGAAGGAGTGGCGCAGAGAGTGTGGGCTGATGTTGTGTATGCCAGCGCAAATCGTGATGTACTTATCAACCATGCGTCCGACCGAGCGCGTGGTGATGCGCGTGCCTTGATAGTTGAGAAAGACGGCTTGCGTGTCGCGCTCTGCGAGCGGCGCATTATGCAGAAACGAGTTGCGCACGGCGAGGTATTGCAGGAGCGCGTGCTTCGCCGGGTCGCCGAAGGGCACGACGCGCTGCTTGCGCCGTTTGCCCGTGACGCGCGCCATCTTCTGCGCAAAATCTATGTCGCGCAGATCGAGTTTGACCAACTCGGAGACGCGCACGCCCGTGCCGTAGAGCATCTCTAGGATCGCGCGGTCGCGTTTGCCCAGATCGGTCTCGATATCGGGCGTCTCGATGAAGCGCACCACGTCTTCGACCGAGAGATGATTCGGCAGCTTCTTCTCAAGGCGCGGCGTGGCGACCAGCTTCGCCGGATTCATCTCGACCACACCTTCGCGCAAGAGGAACTGAAAGAAGGTGCGCAAAGCGGCGAGCTTACGCGCAATCGAGGTCTTCTGTTTGTGCTCGGCGTGCAGTTGCGAGAGCCACTCGCGGATCGTGATGTGATCGATCTGCTTGATGTCGAACTCGCGGCGCGTACCAGTTTCAGGATCGGCCGGCGCGAGATGATCGTAGAACTGACCGAGATCGATCCGGTAATTGCGCAGCGTATGCTCGCTCACGTTGCGCTCGTAGCGCAGATGCTCGAAGAACTGTTCGAGTAGTTGCTCCATAAAAAAACATCCGTGAGTAGTTGTCCGTTGTTTCGCGGTGTTAGCGCATGACTGAAGTTGAATCGATCAACTGACAGAACAGAGAACAACTGACAACCGACGACGGACAGCTTTACTGACTGAAGTTGTAAACGATCACGCCTGTGACCTGCACGGACTTGCCGCTCAGGATAGTCGGCGTGAAGACGGCTTGCTTGGCGGCGACGACGGCTGCGGCGCGCAAAAGATTGTGGCCGCTGACGGCGCGTGCCTCAACCACTTTACCATTCTCGTCAATAGTCACCTCGACGTTGACCGCGCCAGCGACGTGCATGCGTTGCGCCGTCTCTGGATAGATCGGCTTCGGCAGTCTGATCGCGCGGCCGTTGAGCACGCCGCCGGAGACTGGTGCTTTCGTGTCGCCGTGCGCTTGCGCTGTGTTCGTCGGCGGCGCTTGATTCGCGGGCGTAGCGTTTGGCGTCGGCTTCGTTTCGGGCGCGCTGGCTTTGGGCGTGGGCGTCGGTTCGGGCGTCGTTGTCGGCGTGGCGGCGGGTTGATTGGTTGGTGACGGCGACGGTTCAGGCGTGGCGACAGGTGCGACGGGCGGCGCGGCGGCGGATGCGACTTCGATGCGCGGCTCCGGTGGTCGTTCAACTGCGGGCGCGACCTTCGGCGGCGAAGCCTCTTCGCGCTTCGTCTCAGTGTTGATATTCGCGGCCGAAGCGGTGTTGTCGTTCGACGATGCCGCAGTGTTGACGCTTGATGATGGCGCGGCGCGGCGGCTCATCACATCGTCGTCCGGGTTCAAATTCTTGCTGCCGTATGAAGGCCCGACCGCAGGCGCGCTCGTTCTGATCGGCGGCGGCGGATTTTGCATCGGCGGGTTGCTCGTTGGCTCTGCGCTCGTCGCCGTCGTCGTCACGCTTGTGTCAGAGGCAGTCTGCGCACTCGGATTGTAGATATAACTCGGCGCGCTCGTGAGTTGTTCTTTGCGCGGGTAGTAGCCGCGTCGTGCGCGCACGCGCATGTTCGGGCGCGTCTTGACGCGTAAGCTAATGATGCGGAAGCGTGTGTCGCGCCGGTCGTCGTCCGGGTAATAACTGAGGATGTACTGCTGCGCGAGGTCGGCGGAGATTTGCGCGAACGCGGCGGGCAGATCGTTGATCGTCTTGGGCACGAAGACCGCGCCGCCCGTCTGCGCGGTGATCTCTTGCATGCGCCGCTCGGCCGTCAAGTCGCGCAGGTTCGCGTTCTCACTGATGCTGTTCTGCACAGCATAGACCTGCACGTCGGCCGCCTGCACGCGCCTAACCGTCTCATTGAATTCCGTGTTGCTGACTGTGTCCACGCCGTCCGAGACGATGACGATCACTTTGCGGCCCGTCTGCGGCTTGAGGTAGTCGGCCGCTTCGACGATGGTGTCGAGCAAAGCAGTCGCGCCTTCAGGCTCGCCGTAGCGTTCGATGATGTGGACGAGTCTGTTGACGTCGTTGGTCAGAGGCTGTTCGAGGATCGGCTCGGTCGTGACTGAATAGATCGCGGCTTGATCGGCCGGACGCATGACCGTGCGGAAGAAGCGCATCGCCGACTGCTTCTCAAGCTCGCGCGCGGTGCGCAGGCTGTAGCTATTGTCGAACAGCAAGGCGAGACGCACGGGCGTCTCGGCGCGCGAGAGATCGCCAATCGGTTTCGGTTGCCCATCAACGCGCAACTCAAAATCTTTGACTTCCAAGTCGGTGATGGCGCGGCCCAAGTCGTCTATGACCGACGCAGGGATCGGCACAAGGTTCGAGTTGACGCGGATCACTTCGTCTGGATCGATCTCGACCGGCTGACCT
This sequence comes from Acidobacteriota bacterium, assembly GCA_003223935.1. Taxonomy (GTDB): domain Bacteria; phylum Acidobacteriota; class Blastocatellia; order Pyrinomonadales; family Pyrinomonadaceae; genus QHXQ01. Next base: position 14,413 of record QHXQ01000071.1, read on the forward strand.
GTGTCCGGGTCGTTCGTCAACACGAGCATCGGTGTCGGGGAAGGTGTGCCGCGCGGTTCATCGGGCGTGGCGGGTTGACCGGGTTGATCTGCGGGCGGTCTGTGCGGCGCTTCAGTTGCGGCGCGACGCGGGCGCTGCGTGTTCGGCGTCTGCGGCGTGGGCGTCGGCTCAGGCCGCTTGCGCCCTGATTGCGCTGCGAGCGAGATGGGCGCGAGCAGCAACAGGATGAACAGAAAATAGACTGCGAGACCACACGCGCAAGCGCGAAGTGCAAGCGCACGCGAGGTGTTGCCTGCCGGTTCGGGTCGCTTCGTGTGAGTTCGTGATTTCATCTCTGCTTCGCTTGATCCTTTAACCGTTGGCGACGAGCGGCGCTGTGTCGTGTTGGATGGTATGCAGCCAGTCGTCCCACTCTTGCAGGGCCAGCGCCACCTGTCGCTCGTGTCGTTCGCGTTTGCGGCGAAACCGCTTGCGCTCTTGTTCGGCAAGCGGCTCAAGCAGCGCGAAGGTTATGTTGACCGGCTGATAGTTGTCTGTCTCGGCTTGTGAGACGTAACGCGCGAGCGCTCCCGTGGCCGTGCGCGATGGCGCTGTGACCAACTCGCGCCCTGCGAGCAGCCGCGCCGCGTTTACACCTGCGAGCCAACCCGTCGCAACCGATTCGACGTAGCCTTCGACACCGCTGATCTGTCCGGCGAAGAATACTGCTGGGCGGGCGCGCATTTGCATGGTCGGGGCGAGCACGCGCGGCGCTCTAATGTAAGTATTACGATGAATCTGGCCGTATTGCAAGAATTCCGCACGCTCCAAGCCGGGAATCAGCCGCAAGACTCGCGCTTGCTCGCCGTAACGTAGATGATTCTGGAAGCCGACCATGTTGTATGCGTCGGCCAACAGATTCTCCTGCCGGAGTTGGACAGCCGCGAACGGCTCGCGCCCCGTGCGCGGATCAACCAATCCGACCGGCTTCATCGGGCCGAAGCGCAGTGTGTCGTAACCGCGCCGCGCTAGTTCTTCAATCGGCAGACACGCCTCGAACCAGCGCGTCTCCTCGAAGCGTTGCAGCGGCACAGACTGCGCGGCCGTCAGCGCTTCATAAAAACGACGATACTGCTCTTCATCGAACGGGCAGTTCAGATAATCGTCGCCGCCTTTGTCATAGCGCGCAGCGCGAAAAGCGATGGATGTGTCAATCGAGTCGGCGACGACGATGGGCGCGATGGCATCGTAAAAATAGAGTTGGTCATCACCCGTCAGCCGCATGATCTCTTCAGCCAGGGCGTCGGAGCAGAGCGGGCCGGCAGCGATGATCGTGATCGCGTCCGCCGGCACGCGCGTTAGTTCTTCGCGGACGACTGTGATGTTCGGCTGCGCTTCAATGCGCGCGGTGATCAACTCCGCGAAGCGTTGGCGATCAACCGCGAGCGCCGCGCCCGCCGGCACGCGCGTCTCTTTGGCGACTTCCAACACGAGCGAACGAGCGCGCCGCAACTCTTCCTTCAACAGATACGGCGCTGTGCCCGGCTCATCCGACTTCAAAGAGTTCGAGCAGACGATCTCCGCGAGTTTGTCCGTGCGATGCGCGGGCGTCTGTTTGACGGGGCGCATCTCATAGAGGCACACACGCGCGCCCGCTTGCGCCGCCTGCCAAGCAGCCTCCACACCCGCAAACCCGCCGCCGATGACCACAACCTCTGTCATAAACCCGCACGCGCTCGACCCGGCGCACGCACATTCTAAATCGAAGCATGAGAATTGGCACGCGATGAATGAACGATGCAGACTAAACCACGAAGCTACACGCAGAGGCACGAACCTGCTTGAATCTTGTTCGTGCCTCTGCGTGTAGCTTCGTGGTTTATGCTTTCGACCTTGCGCCGATTATAGAGCGCGCTCACCTTCGTCGGCTCAGTCTCTGGCTGGCAAACTCATGTCGGACAATTTTTCTCGTCCGTTGAATGCGATTCGTCCGGCGGCTGCGGCACGTCTGCGTTCATCGCCGCCGCCGACTCGCGTTCGGCTTGCAGCCCGCTCGACTCGGACTGCGCCGCATCCGTCGCGCTCGCTTCCGTTTCGCGCGCACGCTCGTGCGGTGCTTGCGCCGTCTCTTCTTCCATACTTCACCCCTCCTCGTTCGCGCCCGCTCGTTAGCGCGCAGACTTGCGCGCGCCCCTCTTACTCGTGCTACGCCCAGCCGAACGCACAGGCCCCTTGCCGCTCGCCCGCTTCGTCACGGCCTTGCGCGCCTGCTTCGCCGCCTCATTACTACGCACAGACTTAGTTGCCCCTTGACGCACACCCGCACGTTTGGTCGCACTCTTTGCGCCCTTCTTGGCCGCGCGCTTCGTTGCGCTACTCTTTTTCGCGCCGCTCTGTTTCGTGGCCCGTTTCGCAGCGCCCGTCTTGCGCCCGCCGCGCGCGGCCTTTGCGCTTGCTTTCTTGCTTCCCTGCTTCGCTGCGCCACGCTTAACAGTCTGCGCCGCGCCCTCGCGCTCTTTGCGCCGTTGCACCTGCTCATGCACATCGCTCATCAACTGTTGAATTCGCTCCGCCTCAGTCTGCGGCGACTCGCCCTCACCTTCGGGCACGGCCCGCTCCGCTTGCTGTTCTTCAAAGCGTGCGCGCTCGGCCTCGGCCATCGCCTCTTGATTTCGCGCGAACTCAAACTCGTTCAAATGGCTGCCGCCAATCTTGTAGTTGGGCTGATTCCTAGCTGGGTCTTTTGGCATGTTCCGCTTCTCCTCCCCTCGTCTTTGATCGCTCGCTTGACAACGCGCCGGCCCGCTTCGTAAGCTTGCTCGCGTCAACGCCACCTTAGCTCAGTTGGTAGAGCGGTCGATTCGTAATCGACAGGTCTGCGGTTCAAGTCCGCAAGGTGGCTCCAGAAAATTTAATTGCCGTATAACTGTGGCCACAGTTATACGGCAATTGTCTTTGTGCTTTCAATCCGCACTGCAAGCCTTACGCGCTGACGGCCGCGCCCGTCGTTGGTTGGGCGGGCTGCGCTTGTTTGTCGCCGAGGCGCGCGTGGTAGAGATCGGCGATGCGTTGCTCGTGTTTGGCGAGATCAATTTCGATCTCGTCGAAGATGGCACAGGTCGCGGGGTCTGTGAACTTGGCCGACAGGTTGTAAGCATCAACGACGCCGGTTTGCAGATCGCCGAGCGCGCGCCGGAGTAAGGCCAGGTCGGCGCTCGATTGCAACCAACTCTTGAGCGTAGCCCACGCGCCGCTGCCTGCGGCTTGTAATGTCTCCACGCCGCCGAGCACAGCGAGCCGCGCTTCAAGGCGCGCGAGGTGTTGCGCTTTGCTCGCTTGAATCTCTTTGAAAGCGGCTTTGATCTCGGCGTCGTCCGCTTTGTCTGCGTACTGTTGGAAGGCTTCGAGCGCGTAGCGTTCGCCGCGAATCGCGGTGTTCAAGCCATCAACGATCTCGTCCTTCATCGAGCCGCCCCACTGCTCGCCCAAACGCCACCAATCGAAAAGCTCATTCTGCGGGTCGGGCAGCTCAAGCCCTTTCACACTGAGACCGAGATGACGCAGGATCGCAGTGGCGAAGACGGGCAGATCGCCGGGCCGACGCGAAGTGATCAAGTTGCCGTCGGTGATCACCGGGGCATCCATGAAACGCGCGCCGGCGTTCTGCATGTCTTTGCGGATGGCGCGAAAGCCTGTGGCGCGTCTGCCTTTCAAGAGGTCGCCTTCGATCAAGACTTGCGGGCCGTGGCAGACGGCGGCGACGAGTTTGCCTTGCTCGAAGGCGTGCTGGACGAAGCGCACGGTCTTCATGTTGGTGCGCATGCGGTCGGGGGCCATGCCGCCGGGGATGACGACGGCGTCGAAAGCTTCGGGGCGCGCGTCCGTTGTGGTCGCGTCCGCCTCGCGCGCGAGCTTGCCCTGCTTGCCCAAGTATTTTTCGTTGACGCGCGAGCCGAGCACGGTCACTTCCGCGCCCGCCTCCCTGAGCGCCGTATAAGGCACAAGAAACTCCGAGTCTTCAACGTGACTCTCGATCAAGATCGCAACCTTCTTCGTCCCGTTCTGCTCGTTGGTAGCCATGATCACACTCCTTGCCTGTTTGGTGTTTCCATTCGCAGCCGAAGCATCGGCGTTTCGTGTTGCAAATCTATTTTGATTCAGAGGGAAAACGGGCAAGCCGTGTGCCAGCAGGATTTGAGCCGGCTGTCTGCGCGTTCAGCGCAGTTCACACTCGATGATTCACATCAACGCCGTATGAGAAGAAAGCAGACTGTTCGCATACGAAGCAGGGGCAGCGCAGGCAGGACTAACTGAAGCGAGCAAATTTTGGCGCGGAGATTAAAACCACGAAGCCAGATGAACCGGCACGAACAAGAATAGTTTTCAGTTTTCAGAGCAAGCTCTTTACCTCTTGCTGAAAACCGAAAACTGAAAACTATTTTGCGGTCGAGTTTCTCGCTTAAATCGCCGGCCGGAGCAGGCCGCGGAAGATGCCTTGCACTTCGACTTGGCCGGCGGGCACGCGCAACGGCGCGTGTTGCGAGTTGGCGGGGCGTAGTTCGACTTCACGACCAAAGCGGTGCAGGCGTTTCAAGGTCGCGTGGCTGCCGCCGACTAAGGCGACGACGATCTCGCCGTCGCGCGCTTCCGTGCGATTTTCGATGAGCGCGATGTCGCCGTCGCAGATGTGTTCGTCAATCATCGAGTCGCCGTGGACGCGCAGAGCATAGACCTGTTCGGGGCGCGTGCGTCCAAGCAGAAAGCGCGGCACGCTGACCTTGTCCGAGCCTTCGCCCAACGCTTCAATCGGCGCGCCCGCCGCGATGCGCCCCAAGAGCGGCACTTCGCAGAGCGCGTCGCTGTCCGGCTCTTCGACCTGCACGTCGAGCGCGAACGCGCCGTTCGTCCGGCGACGTGAGATCAGGCCGCGCCGTTCTAACGCTTCGATGTGTTTGGCGATGGTCGCTTTCGAGGAGATGCCGAAGTGGCGCGCGATCTGTGCGTAGGACGGTTCATAGCCATGACGCTCGATGAAGCGCGTGATGTAATCGAGAATCTCTTTCTGTCTCTGCGTGCGCGGTTGCATCTCTTGGGACTCCTCTCCGCAGGCGAGCGGTGCGAGAACATTCACTGCCCTGTCGGTTGGCGTGGATTCTATGCCCCGCCATCGAGAGCGTCAAGGAAAGAGAGAAGGCAGAAGGGCAGAAGGCAGTAAGTTGAATTGATACTCAGCCGGCTTGGGTTAGCTTTCAACCGACTGCCTTCTGCTTTCTGCCTTCCGCCTTCTGCCTTCTACCGGTTCGAGTAGCGGGCCAGCGTGATCGGGAAGACGCGGACGACTGTGGGCACTTGCGCCATCGTCATCTTCTCACCGCCGGTCAACAGGTCTTTCGCGTCCAGCCCGTAAACGGCCTCGTTCAGATCGTTGTCCGGACTGATCGACGCGCCCTTGAGCACCGCGCCCGCGAACAAGCCCTTCGTGCGCGAGTAGGACAGGATGCCGGCGCGCAGCAGTACGTCGGTCGAAGCCGAAGCGGTGCGCCCGACGGGGCCGGCCGTGGCGCTCAGTTCGCCGCCCAGTTCGAGTTTATCTTTCAACAGACCGGCCACCGCGTCGTCGTTCATAAACAACAGCACGGCGTCAATCTTCTCGACGCCGATCTGCGCGCCGAAGTCTGCGCCGCCGACGTTGAAGAACGCGGGCGCGCTCCAACCGCCCTTGATGCGCCGGCTGATCACGCCTTGCCCGCCACGCCCGCCGACGATGAAGCCGGCCTTTGTGATGCCGGGAAAGACGCCGATGGCTTCCGCTTTATCGAGCAAATTTTTCGGGATGCCCTTGTCGGGCGTGTCCATGATCTGACTGAAGACTTTAGCCGAGTCGCTTGAGTGCCGCTCGGCATCATTCGCACGTTTCGCGTTTTTGACCGGCACGTTCTTGCTGCCCCTCTGGCTGAGCGTGACCGGCACGCATAGACCCAAGACCAGTAAACTTGCGAGCGCACACACGGCGCTCCGTCGGGCTGACAAATTCATGCTGCTTCCCTCCTCCAAAGATAAATTGCTCCGTCGGGCACGAGCCGGGGAAAGAAGAACGACCCGCCCTCTCGTCAACGGGGGACGTTTTGCTCTGCACGCTGTGTTGCGTGCCCCTATTCTACAACGGAAGCGGCACGGAAGGAACAGTTTTCAGTTTCAGAGATCAGCTTTGGTCTTTGCTGAAAACCGAAAACTGAAAACCAATTATGGATGTGCGCCATGAGATGTGTGGTTGCTGTGCTCGTCCATCTTCATCATGCTCGGGCGAATGCGGAAGAAGATTTTGTACGAGGTCGGGTTGTGGCCATAGAGCGCGTCGAGCGCAGCCGGTTTTGAGTAGAGCGTCGCATCGCCGCCGAGACCGACGAGCAGTTGGCCCGTGTCGAAGAGATCGCGCACGTAGCCGAAGGTGTACGCGCCGATGCGAAAACTTGCGTGCTCGTCCGTGATCCCGAGCAGCGCGCGATCCGTCGGGCGCAGCAGTTCGTTCTTGTCCACGAGTTCGAGCCGCGTGTAGAGATAGTTGCGGTTGAGAAAGTTGACGGTCGCCTCGCCCGTGTAGCCATTAAGGTTTGAGCGCGTGCCGTCGTCGTGGCGTTGATGATTGCGTCCCCAAATGAGCGCGGCGGCTAGCCGGCCATGCGCGAACGGCCGGACGTACTGCACGGAGGCGGTGGTGCGGCGTGTGTCGCCCGGCTCAATTGCTTCGGGCTGGCGCAGGAAGCCGTGACTGAGCTGAAACGTCCAGCGGTCGTTCGGCGCGAAGCTGAATCGCGCCGCGCGTGAATCCCACGGGTGCGCCTCGAAGTTGTAACGGTGCTCGTCCGGCTCGCGCCCGTTGAAAAGCGAGCCTTCGAGTTTGAACCAACGGTAGGTGAAGCCTGTGGTGAAGACGCCGAACGAGATGTGCGTCGAATCTTCTAGGTGGTGCGCGAGCGGCGCGCTCGGATTCTCTGCGGTGGACGCGCGGTGCATGAACGCGACCGGCCCCAGAGCAGGCTCGCCCGGATAACCGAAGTATGCGAACCACGTCGCGCGCTCGCCAAGCGGCACGGTGTACTGCGCCGATAGTTCCATGAACAGATCGTGCGGATGCTGTCGGTCAATCAACGGCTCGCCTTTGAACGTCTCGCCGGTCTGAAACAGCAAGGGCGAGCCGCCGCGCGGGAACGTGAACGGCTCGAAGCTGAACATGCCGCGTAACTGAAGGGTGCCGCTGCCGACGCGCCGGAAGGCCATCGGCATGAACCAATTCATTGACTCGGCCTTCGTCACGCCGCGCGGCCCGCCTTGATGATTGAGGCCCGCTTTAAGATCGAAGTGGAACATCAACACCCAGTCGCCCGCCAGCTTGTGATACATGTTCATCGGCGACGACGCGGGCTGCCAACTTGTGCCCGATCCCATCTGCCCCATCGGCATGAGATTCTTCGCGCTCGCACCCACACGGATCGCCATCTCGTCGCCCGACATGACCATCAACTCGTGTACACCCGCTTCCGCCATGTTGGTCATGCCGCCTTCCATGTTCATGCCCGGCATCGCGCCCGTGTGCATGTTGTGCTCGGACGGCGTCGCGGTCGTGTTCGCGGCCGGCGACGTGCTCGGCATGCTCATCTCATGCTCGCCGTGCATGTTCATTTCGCTTGTCGGCGATGCAGTTGGTGTCGGGCTGGCCGTGGACGTGGGCTGCGCCATGTTGGGCATGTTGCTCATGTCCGGCGTGGCCGTCGGCGTCGGCGACGCTTGCGCGGGCGGTTGATGTTTGTGCGCGGCCGGTTTGCGCGGCGTCGGTGTGGGCTTCGGCTTGTCCATGCCCGGCATGTTGTGCATGTCGTGCTGCGCGTGGACGACCGCACCAAAGCTCGCGGCGATGATGACCAAGAACAACGCGCACCAGCGCGCGCGTTGATTTGAATGACGACTGTCTATGTACTGCATGATCTGTCTCCCCCAATGTTTGCGATGATTACGACGCCAGTAATTTGCGCTGGTCGTCGTCTGCGCTGCGCCTCACGCCATATCGGACGTGAGACACACGCTGACCTGCTGCGCTAAAGGCAACGCGCACGGACTTGGGGATCAGAGCAGAAAGACGTTGAGCAGGAGATGTTTTCGCAGCAGGTTGGGCGGCGCGTGCGATGTGGGCGCGACGACCGGCGTGAACGGGTGATTGAACGCGGACGCAATCTGCGTGCAGGCAGGCTGCGCAGTGTTGTCTCGCTTAGTCTGTTGCGCACACGCGCGCGCGGCGGCTGGCGTAGGCGCAGTGCGACTCAAGCAGTGCGAACATAAAGGCGCGGGTTGGCTGGCGGTTTCGGCGTCCGCTTCGATGGTGGGCTGCGCGGCGTGATGTTGTATGTGCTGTGCGCTATGAGCACGGCAACAAGCATGCTCTACGTGCGCGTCGCCTGCGGCGTGGACGCATTGCGCCGCCGCCAGCGTGCGCTCCCAGCCGTTCGCCATGAATGCACTCAACAGAATGCAAGTGAGCATTAACCGCCGCATAAAACGCGCCTTATAAGATGCCGTCCGGGTTCAAGCTGTTGGCGTTAATGTAGCACGATGAGCGCATCGCGCCAACCTCAGCGTATAAACCGCGTGCTTGTCACTCCTCGACGATCAGTTTGCCGCGCACCATGTTCATGCCGCAGGTGAAGGTGAATTCGCCCGCACGTTCCGGCGTGAACGTGACGGGGGTGGTCTTGAACGCGGGCAGCATGCGGCTGATACCGAAGTCGCCGAAGACGACCTGTTCGGTGCATGTCGAAGCCTCGTCGCGGTAAAAGTCTAACTCAACCGGCACGCCCTTCTTCACCACGATCACGTCCGGCGTGTAGCCGCCTTTAACTGTCACATTGATCTGCTGCACACCCGTCGCGCCCACAGTCGCCGCCGCGCGCACGCCTTCGCCCATGAAGAAGTACCAGATGACAAACGCGATCAGCGCAACACCGGAGACGAGCACAATAATTTCTGCCGTGTCCATCACGCTTTCCTTTCTGTGTTGAAACGGCGCAAGCGCAGGCTGTTTGTGACCACAGAGACTGAAGACAGAGCCATCGCGGCGCTGGCGATGACGGGCGAGAGCAGCCAGCCGGTTACGGGATAGAGCACGCCCGCCGCGATGGGGATGCCGAGCGCGTTGTAGATGAACGCCCAGAAGAGATTCTGTTTGATGATCTGGATCGTGCGCCGCGAGAGTTTGATCGCTGTGACCACACCATTGAGGCTGCCGCGTATGAGCGTGATGTCGGCCGCTTCGATGGCCACGTCCGTGCCCGTGCCGAGCGCGATGCCGATGTCTGCCTGCGCGAGCGCGGGCGCGTCGTTGATGCCGTCGCCGACCATCGCCACAAGTTTGCCTTCAGCTTGCAGCCGCTTCACTTCAGCCGCCTTGTCGGCCGGTAACACCTGTGCCAGCACGCGCTCGATGCCGACCTCGCGTGCGACCGCGCGCGCCGTCTGCTCGTTGTCGCCCGTGATCATCAAGACCTCAAGCCCAAGCCGCTTGAGCGTGCTGACGGCGGCGGCGGCGTCCGGTTTGACCTCGTCAGCGACGGCGATCAACCCCGCGCCCGTGCCGTCCACGGCGACGAACATCGGCGTCTTGCCTTCGCTCGCCAACTGCGCCGCGCGCGCGCCGAGTCCGTTCAACTCAACTTTGCGCTCGTCCATCAGACGCAAGTTGCCGAGCAACAACTTGCGTCCCTCGATCTCAGCTTCGACGCCGTGCCCCGCAAGCGCGTTAAAGCGCGTGGCGTCGGCAAGCGCGAGGCTCTGCTCGTGGGCGCGGCGCACAATCGCCGCGCCCAATGGATGTTCGCTGCCGCGTTCGGCCGTAGCCGCCAAGCGCAGCAGTTCAATCTCTTGAAAACCATCCGCTGCCAGCACGTCTGTCACCGCCGGCTCGCCCTTAGTGATCGTGCCGGTCTTGTCGAGCACGATGGTCTGTAGCTTGTGCGCCGTCTCAAGCGCCGCGCCGCCTTTGATGAGTACGCCAAGCTCCGCACCGCGCCCCGTACCGACCATCACAGCCGTCGGCGTCGCCAAACCGAGCGCGCACGGGCAAGCGATGATGAGCACTGAAACGAAATTGACGAGCGCGTAAGTCAGGCGCAACTCAACGGGCGCGGCGATAAACCAGACGACGAACGTGGCGATAGCGATACAGATAACGACCGGCGTGAAGTAGCCGCTGATGACATCCGCGAGGCGCGCAATCGGCGCGCGTTGCCCTTGCGCCTCTTCGACGAGCCGCACGATCTGTTGCAGCACCGTATCGCGCCCGACCTTCGTCGCGCTGAATTTGAAGCTGCCCGTCTCGTTGATCGTCGCGCCGATCACCTCGTCGCCCGCGCGCTTCTCGACCGGCATGCTCTCGCCCGTCAGCATTGACTCGTTCACCGCCGATGCGCCTTCAAGTACCACACCATCCACCGGAATCTTCTCGCCCGGTCGCACGACCACCACGTCGCCAACGATGACCTCTGCAATCGGCACGTCAACCTCTCGCCCCTCGCGCACGACGCGCGCGTTGCGCGGCTGCAAGCCGAGCAGACGTTTGATCGCTTCGGAAGTTTTGCCACGCGCACGCGCTTCGAGCAGGCGACCGAGCAGGATCAAAGCGATGATGACGCTCGCGGCTTCATAGTAAACTGGCGCGAGCGTTTCGCCTTCCATGCCGGGCATCGTGGCGTGCGTTGCAGTCGTGACGAGTTGCGGCGCGACTGTGGCAACGAGCGAGTAGAGGAAGGCCGCGCCCGTGCCCACAGCGATCAGCGTGTTCATGTCGGCGGCCCGATGACGCAGTGCCGCCCACGCGCCGCGATAGAACGGCCAGCCGCTATAAAAGATGACGGGGAGTGTGAGCGCAAGCTGCGCCCAGTTGATCCAACGGACGTTGAAGAGCGCGATGCGCCCGTGCGACATGGCGATCAAAAGCACCGGCGCAGACAACAGAGCCGCGACAATGAAGCGCCGCCACAACTCGCGCACCTCCGCGCGCTCGCTCGCCGCTTGTTTATCGTCAACCGTGCCGCCAGCATCTTCACCCGGCACTTCGCGCACGCCGTAGCCGACCGCTTCGACCGTCTTGATGAGCGCGCGCACATCTGTCTGGCGCGGATCGTATTCGACAGTCGCGCGCTCAGTGGCGAAGTTGACGTGCACCTCCTTCACGCCGGGCGCGTGCGCTAGCTTGCGCTCGATGCGGCGCGCACACGCCGCGCAGGTCATACCCGTGAGCGGCAGAGCGACGCGCACATCGGCGCTTCGATCCGGTACGCTCTCCGGCGCAGACTGGCGCGTTGTTTCAGGCATGTGGATATTCTAGCGCAATGATGGCGCGGGTCGTGAGCGTGCGCGTGCAGCTTTCGCGCGCCGTTTGACCGCGCGCAGCGAAGAGTGCGACCATGCTGCGCCCCCACAAATTCAATAAGTCGTCATTGGAGGCTTCGAGATGGAGATTGAGCGGGACAAGATTGTGACGCAGGAAGAGACGGGCGAACTGCCGGAGATCGATCAGGTTGAGGAGCGCGTCGAGGCCGAGATGAAGCGCATCGAAGGGCGCGCCAAAGAGGGCGTCGCGCAAGGCTTACAAGACAAAGAACTCGAACGCGAAGGCCAGCAACTGCAAGCGGAGGGCGAACGAGAATTGGAAGAACAATAGGCGGAAAGCAGTAGGCAGTAAAAGACTAAAGAGCAGGCCGTCGGTTAACTCGCGTGTCATCACAGCATGGCGCGCGTTCAACCGACGGCCTTTCGCTTGTCCCTAACTGCTTACTGCCTACCGTTCCTTATGTTCCCGCCAACGTCGCTTCAACCAACTGGCGGAGTTCTGCCGCTAGTGCAGGACTGTAGCCTCTGTAATGACCGACAATATGTCCATCCTGACTGATGACGTAGGTTTGCGGGATACTGCCGCTAGGCAGCAAAAGGCTCGCGGCCAGATCGTCCGAGGCCAGCCCAACCGTGTAATTAATTTTGAATTGATTAGCAAAGCCGCGAACTTTGGCTTCGTTCTCTGGCGTCTGATTATTCTGCGTCTCATAGGCTAGGCCCACGACTTCCACGCCGCGCCCTTTGTAATCCTGATGCAACTGGATCAGTTCCGGGATCTCCAAACGACACGGCCCGCACCAAGTGGCCCACACGTCCAAGACCACGACCTTGCCCGTATAGTCAGCTAACTTCAGCGCCTTGCCATCAATCGTTTTCACTTCCGTCTGCCGCACGCTATCGGGCAGCATCTGCACGTTATTCGTTTGCGCTTGCGTCGGCGTGCCCGCGCGCGCGGGCGTAGCTTTAATGGCCGGCGCGTTGGTCGTACCTTCGTAGTTCGCTTCGTTGTTGCAACTCGAAGAGAGCGCGACAGACAACAGCGCGAAGACGACGCAGGCGAGCGCGAGCCGCTTCTTTGTCCAGATGCGTACGGGGCTTGATGATTGCTCAGAGGTCATGGGCATAGACTAAAACATAACCGTGCGGTTGCAAAGTAGGGATGAACCAGAACAGTAGGCAGAAGGCAGTAAAAGCAGTTTGCCTTGACGGCCTTCTGCCTTCTGCCTACTTCCCTTCTAGCGCACGACTACGTTGACCAAACGATTCGGCACGACGATCACTTTGACGATCTCGCGCCCGTCGGTGTAGCTGCGCACACGCTCGTCGGCCAAAGCGGCGGCGCGCAACGTCTCTTCGGGCGTGTCGGGCGCAGCCGTGATGCGTGCGCGCAGTTTGCCGTTGATCTGGACCGGGATTTCCAGTTCCTCTTTGCGCGCCAGTTCCTCATCGGCTGCGGGCCAACGCGCGCCGCTCCCCAGCACGCCGTTCGTGTGCCCCAAGCCTGTCCACATCTCTTCGGCGATGTGCGGCGTAAACGGCGTCAACATCAAGACCAACGCCTCCAGAGCCTCGCGCACAGCGAAAGCGTCCGATGCAGAAGCTGACTCAGGCGCTAAACCGGAATCGCCCAACTCGTTCAGCAACTCCATCAATGCGGCGATTGATGTGTTGAAGTGCAACTGCTCGAAGTCGTCCGTGATGCGCGCAATCGTCTGATGCGTCTTGCGCCGTAAGCGCCGCGCCGCATCGCTGAATGTCTCGGTCGTCGCGTCGCGCGGCACGTCCGGCAAACTCTCGCGCCAACGATAGACCGTGTTATAGACGCGCCGCAGGAAACGCACAGCGCCTTCGATGCCCGTCTCTTGCCAACGCAGTTCATTCTCTGGCGGCGCGGCGAACATGATGAACAGGCGCACGGCGTCTGCGCCGTAGATGCCGATCATTTCGTCCGGGTCAACGCCGTTGCCGGCGGACTTAGACATCGCTTTCCACTCGCCCGTGCCCGCGATGACGTTCGTCACCATCCCTTGCGTCAACAACTTCATCACCGGCTCGTTGAATTTGATCAACCCGATGTCGCGCATCATCTTCGTCCAGAAGCGCGTGTACAACAGGTGCATGACCGCGTGCTCGATGCCGCCGATGTACTGATCCACGGGCGTCCAGTAGGCGACCACATCCTTGTCGAACGGCGCGCTCTGGTTGCGCGGATCGCAATAGCGGAAGAAGTACCAAGACGAATCAACGAACGTGTCCATCGTGTCGGTCTCACGCCGCGCCGGCTCGTTGCACTTCGGACAGGTCGTGTTGACAAACTCTGCGACGTTCGCCAAAGGCGATTGGCCCGTGCCCGTGAACTCTGCGCGTTCGGGCAGCACGACCGGCAAATCCTTCTCCGGCACAGGCACGATGCCGCAAGCGGCGCAATAGATGACGGGGATCGGCGCGCCCCAGAAGCGTTGCCGCGAGATGCCCCAGTCGCGCAAGCGATATGTGACCGCCGGTTCGCCGAAGCCATGCGCCTGCGCATACTCCGCCATCTCGCGCATCGCCGCGTCAGACAGCTTGCCGCTCCAGTTGCCGCTATTGATCAGCACGCCGTAGTCCGTGAACGCGTGCGGCATCGTGCGCGAGTGATCCGCGCCCATCTCCGGGTCGTGCCTGAACTGCTCCTGCTCGTGCGTGACGCGCGCGATGACGCGGCGGATCGGCAGAGAGTATTTCTGCGCAAACTCGAAATCGCGTTCGTCGTGCGCGGGCACAGACATGACCGCGCCCGTGCCGTACTCCATCAACACGTAGTTGCCGACCCACACCGGAATCTGCTCGCCGCTAAACGGATTGATGGCGAACAAGCCCGTGTTCACGCCCTCTTTCGCTTCCTCTTCGCCCGGCTGTTTGACCGAGACCGCGCGGTTTGCTTTCACGCGCGCCGCGAACTGTTCGACCTGATCCTTCAGCACTGATCCGGCCATCAACTTCGCCAGCAACGGATGCTCGGCGGCCACAACAATCGCGTTCGCGCCGTAGATCGTGTCCACGCGCGTCGTGAACACACGCACACGCTCGTCCGTGTCCTTGATCGGAAAATCAATGAACGCGCCGGAACTTTTGCCGATCCAGTTGCGCTGCATCGTCAACACGCGCTCGGGCCAGCCGCGTTCGATCTCCTGCATGTCATCCAACAGAGCTTGCGCGTAGTCGGTCGTGCGGATGAACCACTGCTCCAGATCGCGTTTCTCCACCGTCGCGCCGCAACGCCAACAGACGCCGCCCGACGATTGCTCGTTCGACAACACCGTCTCTTCCTTCGGACACCAATTCACCGGCGAGTTCTTACGGTAGATCAACCCGCGCTCCAACATCTTCAGGAAGAACCACTGATCCCACTTGTAGTATTCGGGCGTATGCGCCGCGACCTCGCGCCGCCAGTCGAAGCTGAAGCCCATGCGCTTGAACTGCGCGCGCATGTGCGCGATATTCTCTTCCGTCCACTCGCGCGGATGTATGTTGCGTTTGATCGCAGCCTGCTCGGCCGGTTGCCCGAAACTGTCCCAACCCATCGGATGGATCACGTTGCAGCCTTGCAGGCGTTTGTACCAAGACAGCGCATCGCCGATTGAGTAGTTGCGCACGTGCCCCATATGCAGAAAGCCCGACGGGTACGGCAACATCTCCAGACAATAAAACTCAGGTTTACTCTTGTCTGGTTCAACTTCAAACCCGCCGCTGTCCGCCCAGACCTGCTGCCACTTCTCTTCGATCTTTTCGGGAAAATATTTCTCGTCCATCGTTCACACCTCACCTAGTCCTCACACATCTTCACCGACCGTTGGCGCACGAAGCAAGGCGCGAGACCTCGCTCATGCACTGACGGTATAACTATTACTTTAATTTTTTTGTGGATGAAGAGACGCCGTCGCAGAGCGCGCCGAACGTCAGGCGCGGCAACCGGACGGCACCATAAGGAGGAGTTTCACTGGATGACTAAAACGTCTCATAGCAAAATCAAACGTGCGCAATCTCACACAGGTTGCGTTATCTTAACCCGGGTGCGGCGCACTTGTCGAATAATTTTATGCGCCGCGCCAAACTGCTCAGAAGACACAAGACCCGTCGGGCGAAATATAGTCGCCCCAAGAGCGGCTTCGTCGGCGCGAACGTTCGCGCCGACGAAGCCGTGTTCGTCTGTTCGGGTAAGCCTACTCGACCGTGTAGTTTATTGATTGACCGAGATCGCCATTGATGTAAACCTCGACCTTGTACTGCCCTTTAGGCCAATCCTGTGGCAGCGACAAGTGCGCTTTGACGATATTTTCGAGCGAGCCGGTGGTGTAGTCCACATCTTTAATCTTTGAACCCTTCTCCTCGCCTTCCACGTCCACCGCGATCCAACTGAACTTCATCTGCGTGCCCTTGGCGAGCTTGTTCAACTCGGCGACGCAATAGACGGTGTGATCGGTCGGACTGAAGGTCGTCGTCGCCTTACCGTCACTGCTTTTCGCCATGTACAGATTGTCAATGTGCACGCCCGCCGGATTGGTGTTGGCTTTGGGCGTTGCGTTGGTGTTGGCGTTGCTCGTCGAGTTGGCGTTGTTGGCATTGTTGGCGTTGTTGCTGTTGTTCGTATTGCCCATCTTGCAGGCTAACGCCACAAAGAGCAGCAGACCGATGGCAAGCAGACTGGGGTGGTGCCTCATCTTCAAGTCTCCTTCTCAAATCTTGTTCAGGTAGAGCGTCGAGCAGTTGCGACGAAAGAGCGTAACACATTCAGGTTGCGCGCGTCGTCACCTATTGTGTCCTGCGGCGTCTCCAACAGGAAAGCGGCGTGCGCGAGTTGGGGATGCCGGGCGACGCGGCGCAGGGCTTCAAGACCGATGTGGCCGAGACCGATGTGCCAGTGGCGATCCACGCGCGAATTATACGCGGCCTTTGAGTCGTTGAAATGCACCGCACGGATGTTCTCTGTGCCGACGTTGCGCTCGATGGCTTCGATGGTGGCGGCCAAGCCATCTGCTTCGCGCAGATCGTAACCGGCGGTGAAAGCGTGCGCCGTGTCGAAGCAGACGCCGAGCCGAAGCGCCGTGCAGCGTTCGCTGATCGCGCGCAGATGCTCGAAGCGATGACCGATGCACGCGCCCTGCCCGGCGGTGTTCTCCAACAGGATACGCAACTGTTTGAGATCAAGGTCGGCGGCGGCCCGTTGCAAGCTCTCGGCGCAAGTGCGTATGCCGTCCGCCTCGCAGGCGTTCTTGGCGCTGCCTGGATGCACGACCAGATAATCCGCACCGAGCGCAAGGCCGCGCTCGATCTCTTCGCGAAACGAAGCGATGGATTTTTCCCGAATCAACGGATCGGCCGCCGCCAAGTTGATCAGATAGTTCGCATGAATGACGACCGGTGCGATCTTTGTTTCCGCGCGCACACGATGAAAAGTTTCGATCTCTTCATCGCGCAACGCACGCGCCTGCCAGCCGCGCGGGTTGCGCGAGAATATCTGCACCGTGTCGCAGTTATGCTCATGCGCTTTCAAGAGCGCGTTCTGCAAGCCGCCCGCAATCGGCGCATGAAAACCGATCCGAGGCCGCGTTGCGTGCGCCTGTTGCTGTGCTTGTTCTTTCGCTTGGCTCGTTCTCACTTCTTCGTCGCTTGCTCGCTGCCGCGCTCAACTTCCGCCATCACGCGCAGCATGTTGCCGCCAAGAATCTTGTCAACGTCCGGCTCGCTGTAGCCGCGCCGCAAAAGTTCTCTCGTCAGGTTCGGCAAGTCCGCGACCGACGAGAGATCGGCGGGCACGGCCTGCGTGCCGTCGAAGTCCGAGCCGATGCCGACGTGATCGATGCCGACAAGTTTGACGATGTAATCAATATGATCCACGACGCGCGCCAGCGAGACCGGCGGCAGACGTTTCAAGTATTCGCGCTCGCGCACGCGGTCGCGCACAAGCTTACGCTGCGCGGGCGTGCCCTGCGCTTGGTGCGAGGCGGCTTCGACCATCGGGGTGATCTCTGCGTCAACTTTTCTTTGCGCGTCGCGCCAGCCGGGTTCGAGAAAGGCGGGATAGAAGATGACGCAGCAGACGCCGCCCGTGCGTGCGAGCGCGCGCAGTTGCTCGTCCGTCAGGTTGCGCGGCACATTGACGAGTGTGCGCACGCCCGAGTGCGTGGCGACGACCGGACTCTTTGATGTTTCGATGATGTCCCAGAAAGTTTTATCTGAAACGTGCGACACGTCAACCATCATGCCGAGCCGGTTCATCTCGCGGATCACATTGCGCCCGAAATCATTCAAGCCCCGCGCATCGCCCACGGCATCACCGCTTGATCCGGCCCAACTCGTCGAGACAGACCAAGCGGGCGACATGTAGCGCACGCCCAACTTATAATACTTCTCGACGTTCTCAAGTCGTTCGTCAATCGCATAGCCGCCTTCGAGACCCATCAGTGCGGCGATCTTGCCAGCGCCCGCGATGCGCCGCACGTCCGCTGCGGTCGTCGCCAACTCCCAAGTCTCTGGATGCTCTGCGGCGAGCGCGCGTACCGCAGCGATCTGACGGTCGGCGCGATCAATCGCGGACTGCCCGCCGCCGCCGAAGTGTTCCGGCTCGACCCAGATGGAGAAGAACTGCGCGTCGAGGCCGCCCGCTCTGGCGCGCACGGCGTCGAAGTGGCCGTCTGCAAGTTTCTGATTGATATCCGCGCCTTCGTCAAGCATGCGCTGCACCGTGTCGGCGTGCATGTCAACGACGATGGCGCGTGTGTGTATGGACGCTGGATCGTTGGCGTTTGAGTTCGCGTCAGTGGCCGCTTGATGGTCTGTCATTTCCGGCATGCGCTGTGCCGTGCAAGCGAGCGAAGCAAGTAGCGCGCCGCTCAGACACCAACTCAGGCACATGCGCGCGTGTCGCATCGAACACCAGCAGACATAGAATAATGTCGAACGATGCAGATGGTACGCGCCTTGTCCGGCGCGAAGCAAGCGAGAGCAGTAGCATCTGCGCCGAGCAGACAAAGTAGCGCCGGTTTGCGACCAGCGCGCCTGCTCATGCGCTCACTTGCCGCCAGCAGGCGCGTTGGACTTCAAGCTCAATCTTCCTTTCTTGAACGGCGCTGGGCCGGCCGCGCCCGTCGTGGCCTTGATATTGACGAAGAAATGAAACGCGCCGGTCGCCTGCACGCCGAGTTTGAACTCGACGTTGACGCTTGCGCCCGCGCTCAACGGCGCGGCTGGCGCGATGACGCCGACCGCAAGCGAAGCGTTGAGACCGCCGCCGAGATTCTGTGCGGGCGGTTGTTCGAGCGTGAGCGCGCTCAACGTGACGGGCGTGTTGTCCATGCGCGTCACGGTCGCGGCCACAGAGTTGAGCGCACGCAGATCGGCCGCGCCGCTCGTCGGGTTGTTCAGCGTCGTGATGTCCACGATGCGGAAGCGCAAGGCTGTTACGGGCACGCCCGTGTTGTTGGTGAACTTGCGGCGAATCGAGAGCGTGCCGAAGGTCGATTTGTTGGCCGGATCGGATGTAGTGTCGCGCACACGCGCGCACGCGCTCGTCGGGTCGGTTGAAGTGCCGGCACACTGCGGGTCGATCAGCGACGCTTTGATCTGCGCGTTGCGCTGGACCGGGCTGGCGAGATTTTCAGGCCCCGGTGCGCCGAGCGCGACCGGCGTGCCGTTCAGATCGCCCGTCACCGAGACGAGCACGAAGTCTGCCGCGTTGTCGTCCGTGTCCTGCGGCAGTCCCGTTGTCAGCTTGCGCACGAAAGCATACTGCGCGCTCGCTGTGCCCGTGTGACTGAATGGCAACCCTGCGCCCTCGCGGTAGAGCGTTGGGGCGGTGTTGAAGCCGACAGCGTCGAGCAGATTCGCCGGGTTGGGCGACGCGCTCGTGCTGAACAGAGCGATGCCGTCGCTCGTGGACAGGTTATTGCCCTGCGCGTCGTGATCGGCTGCGGCGTAGGCCGAGAGACTGTAGCCGTTGCTATTCGCGAGTAGGTAGTGGCCGCGCGCGGGGATCATCGTGCCGTTCGGGATGATGTAGTGCGCCAAGCCATCCGAAGCGAAGAGGGCGAAGCCGGCCGAGGCATCCGTCGTGCTGACGGTGATGTCGGCGTTGGTGTTGTTGTAAGCCTCTACGAACTCGTCGTCCGTACCACCGGGGCCGCGCAGGCGGAACTCGCTGATGATGAGATCGCCCGGATTGAGCGGCGGCGCGCTGTTGTTGACCGTCGTCGGATCGCTGTCCGAGTTGTTGGCTGCGTTCGCGTCGTCCGGCGTGGAGACTGTGGCAGTGTTAATCACCGAAGGCACGGCCGCCTGCGCGACGCCGACGGTGAGCGTGATGGCGCTTGCGGCAGAAGGCGCGAGCGGGCCCGCGTTGGTGCAGGTCACGTTCTGCCCGTTGGCTGAACAGTTCCAACCCGTGCCCGTGCCGGAGACGAAGCTCAAGCCCGCAGGCAGCGTGTCGGTGACAGTGAGCATGCCGGTGGTGCTGCACGTGCCGACGTCGGTGACGGTCAGCGTGTATGTGCCGTTCGTGCCGACGGTGAAGTTGCCGTTGTGACTCTTATCAATTGCGAGGTCGGGCGTGTTGAGCGTTAAGGTCGCCGCGTTGGAAGTCGCGGTGATGCCGAGCGAACTGGTGACGACCACATCGTAGCTGGCCACGTCGCCCGCACCGACGGGATTGATGGTCAGCGTGGCGTTGGTAGTGCCGGAGATATGATTCGGCTCGTCTGACAAAGGCGTGCCATCTTTGCGCCACTGGAAGGCGCTCGCGCCGTTCGCGTTCACGGAAAAGTTGGCGCTGCCGCCGGGACAGGCGGCTTGGTTGCCGGGCTGCGCATTGATTACGAGAGGGCAGCCGGTGTCGAGCACGAAGCCGCTTGTGTTGTTGAGATGGCTTATGCCGAAGGCGGTGATGGTGCCGGGCGTCGCGCCGACGGTCTGCGTGTCAACGTCAACGTCAACGAGCGAGAAGGTGCCACCGCCTGACCATGTGCGCTGTGTTGCGTTGGTGGAGCGAAGCTGAAGCGGGTCGGAGGCGTTGGGGTCTGAACAGCCCGTGCCGCCGCCGTTGAGGTTGACGATGCCGCTATCGTTGAGGTCGCCGCCGAGCGTGAGGTCGCCCGTGCCGAAGTCGCGCAGAGTTCCGTTTGCGCCGATGGTCAGGGTGTTGGAGGTTTGCAGGTTGGAGGACGCGCCCTGATCGAGCGTGCCGGAGGTGATGTTGAGCGCTTGCCCGCCGTTGAGAATGAGATCGCTGGCGAGCATCACCTTGCCGGTTGGTTTGTTGATCGTCCACGTACCGATAGGATTCGCGCCGCCGTTGTTTGTGAAGGTCTGATTCGCGGAGCCTGAGAAAGTAAGCGGCACTTGGCCGCCATCGAAGTTCGGGCCGATGGTGACAGCAGCACGCCCTTCAATGGTGTTGCCGTTCACTATGCCGTCATTAAAGGCGAGCGCGCCCAAGACCACGACGGGGCCGCCGAAGATGGTTCGCGTCTGCCCGTTCCCGTCGTTGAAGTTCACGTTGTTGAAGTTCTCCGCTCCGAGGTCAGCTTCAAACGAACCGCCGCCGGTGGCGTCGAAGGTGACGGTGCCGTTGTTGTGGTTGAAAGTGCCGCCGCCACCGTGGTCGTAGCTGAAGCCGAGAAAGAGCGTGCCCGTCGTCGAGGTGAATGTGCCGCCGTGGAGGTCAAATTCGTTGGTCACGCCTATGTCGCCGCTGCCGCCGTTGAAGCTGCCGCTGTTCTGGGTGTAGCCAAAATCTCCGACGGTGATCGTCGAACTGCCTGCTTGCGTGATCATGCCCGTATAGCCGGAGTTGATCTGCATGCCGCGCACGTTGATGCTCACGTCAATCGTGGCGTCCTTCGTGCTCGTGCCGTCGAAGAAGACGATGTCACTCGAACCGGGCACGGTGTCGCCGCTCCAGTTAGCCGCTTCGGACCAGTTGTTGGTCGTGCCGCCGCCATCCCACGTCACGTTGGCGGCTGAAGCGTGGCGCGTGTAGAAGAAGGACGCCCCGACGGCGATGAGCAGGACGCACGCGAGTTGCCAGAGAATGTGCCGTGCGCGTGGGCTACGTGCGTACCGTGCGCCTACCGACTTACCATTCAGACCGGCGAATGAACTCTTGTTGCTAATCATGGCGATCTCCTTCTGCTGATTGTTCGCGACGTTCAGCGTTTGTCCGTCAGTGAATCGAATCCTTCATCTCCACCAGCGAGCGCGGCGTTCGTGGCTGAATCTTTTTGCGCGCTCAACTCTGAGGCCGCGCCGTCCGTGCTGAGGCCGCGCACGTCTTCGGCTGCGCGCAGGGCTTGCGGCAGAGAGTTGAGGCAGACGAGCAGAGCGCCCGTCGTCGTCTCAATGAAGTGGACGCGGCCCGCTTCGACCCAACCGAAGACTGTGCGCGCGCTCACTTCGGCCACGAGCGCCGCCACGTCCGGCGGCACCATCTCAACCGCCGCGCCGCATGCCTCACACCAGACCGGCGCGAGCCGACGCGTCCTGCGCTTGACCTCGATCTCGACCTCGGTCTCGATGAAGACCTCAGTTCTCTTTTTCCTTCTCATCTGGTCTCCGAAGCCGTCTCGGAAATCTCGGCCTGCCGGACTCTCCATCTCACGGACGCACATCATTGGCTTACAAACTTTCACAGCGCGTGGCCTCAAATGCCCTATTGCCCGATTAGCCCGACCGGCGTAGAATCGCCGACGCCCCGGACAGAAAACCTGCATGCCCCAAAGTCGGCGTTGATGTTGCGCCCGCGCACGATGCGCAGTCCTTTAGAAACGCATTAATTCGTCTTAATAATTTTCTTAAGCAACAGAAAGCCAGCCGCTTTATGAACGAAGACAGGCAGCCGCGTAGCTTCTATGAGTTCGGATCATTCGTCATGGACGAGGAACGGCGGCGACTGCTGCGCGGCGGCGAGACCGTGCCGCTCACAAAAAAAGAGTTCGAGACGCTGTTGATGCTGGTGCGCGGCGGCGGGCGTGTAGTCGAGAAAGATGAATTAATGGCTGCGGTCTGGCCCGATACGCACGTCGAGGAGGGCAACTTGGCCGTCCACGTCTCGAAGTTGCGCGGCAAGTTGGGCCGGCGCGAGGACGGCGAGCCTTACATTGAGACCGAGTCGGGGCATGGCTATCGCTTCACGGCCCTTGTCCGCGAGGTCGAGGATTTCGACCTCGTCATCAGGAAGCGCACACGCTCCCACATCATCACGCATGAGATTGAGGAGACGGATGCGCCCGCGCAGGCCGAGCAAGCGGCTGCAATGACGGCGGTGGTCGCGGCGAACAACGGTCATGCGCTGGCGCTGCCGACCACATCAACCGTTTCAGAGCGACAGCCCTACACGTGGCGCGGCGCGCTCGCTATGGCGGCCGTCGTGGCGTTCGTCGCCGTCGCGCTGGCCGGAGCGTTCGCTTATCGCAAACATAACGAAGCAAGACAGCCCGCCACGGTCGCGTCGGTTCATTCCATCGCAGTCTTGCCGCTGCGTGCGCTGAACGCGCCGAGCGAAGACGCCTATCTCGGTCTGGGCATCGCCGACAATCTGGTTTCGCGGCTGGGCAATCAACGCCGCCTCATCGTGAGACCTGTGAGCGCCGTGGCAAAGTATGAGGGCACGGAACAGGACGCCGCCACCATCGGGCGTGCGTTGCAAGTGGACGCAGTGCTGGAAGGAAATTTTCAGCAGAGCGGCGACCGTGTGCGTGTCTTCATCCAACTCGTCAACGTGCAGGACGGCGCGGTGCTGTGGGCGCGCATGTTCGACGAGAAGCTGTCGGACACGTTGGCCATACAGGATGCCATCGCACAACAGATGACGGGCGCGCTCGTCCCGAACCTGAGCGGCGCGGAGCGGCAGCAACTTGCCAAGCGTCCCACTGAGAACGCAGAGGCTTATCAGCTCTATCTCAAAGGGCGCTACTTCTGGAACAAGCGCAATGGCGACAACATGGGCAAAGCGGTTGGCTACTTCCAGCAAGCCGTCACGCTCGATCCGAATTTCGCGCAGGCTTACGTCGGCTTGGCCGACTGCTACGGTACGGGCGCTTGGCCTGCAATTGAAGCGGAGACGGCCGTGCGCCGTGCGCTCGCGCTCGACGACACGCTCGCGGAAGCGCATGCGTCGTTGGGCTTCATCGAGATGTTCCAACATTGGGATTGGCCGGGCGCGGAGACAGAGTTCCGGCGCGCCATCGAGCTTAACCCCAACTACGCGACCGCGCATCAGTGGTATGCGACGTGTCTCGAACTGGAGCGCAGATTCGCGGAAGCCGACCGCGAGTTGCAACTCGCGCTTGAGCTTGATCCGGTTTCGCTGTCGATCAACACGGACATCTGCGAGCTACGTTTTTTCGCGCACGACTACGACGCGGCCATCAAGCAATGCCGGAAGACGCTGGAGATGGATGCAAGTTTTGATAACGCGCGGATCACACTATCTGAGATTTACTTTCAGCAAGGGACGGATGGCGCGCCGATGGACGAATACTTTAAGTTCAGGAACATCTCTAAAGATCATCCTCACATGAAGGCTTTTGCCGCCGCCGGCACAAAGGGTCTCTTGCGCGCATGGCTCGAAGAGGTGATGGCACATAACGAAGGCCCGGGGTCTATCGAGGGCATCGCCCGCCGCCATGCCCAACTAGGCGAGCCAGAAGAGACGCTCCGCTGGCTGCGGCGCGGCTACGAACAACACACCTTCTTGCTCCCTTTCATCAATGCCGAACCGGCCTACGACAACCTCCGCTCAGACCCGCGCTTCGCGGATATCGTGCGCCAGATCGGCCTCGCGCAGTAAGCCTAATCAACGACGCGCCAACTGACGCTGCGTGCTCGCCGCACAACGGGCGCGCGGTGTAGGCCGCAAGTTGCCAACGGCGGCCGGTTTACGGTATCGTGCCGCTTACTTTAAGCATGAATAAGCGCTTGATTGAGGCGTAGGTTCTAAGGGAT
>QHXQ01000072.1 GCA_003223935.1 Acidobacteriota bacterium
CGAAAATTTTGCGTTGCAATGTGGCTGCACAACTCTTACCTGTCGCTGTCCGGTTGATCGTTGAGCACGCTCTCGACCACTTTGATCAGTTCGTCGCTTGCCGCCAAGCCGAACGCTTTTTTCCAGAGGCCGGTGCGCTCGTTGCCAATGATGATGATGTTGGTATGGTACTGCTTGTCCTCGACGTACTGCCCCAGCTTGCGCAGCGCGAGTTCCATGTTCTGCCGCTCGCCCGTCAGAAAATACCAGCCCGGCTTAGCATGAAGTTTCTCCGCATATGCTTTCAAGGCCGCCGGTGTGTCCACTGTGGGATCGACGCTAATGGAGATGATGTTAACATCCTTACCGACGTGGTCGCCTAGTGCCGCTTGCACTTTTTCGAGATTACGATTCATCGGCAAGCAACTGCCCTGACAGGTGGCGAAGAAGGCATTGATGATCACCACCTTCCCTTTAAGCAGGTCGCTGTAGAGGCGCATCCGCTCGCCGTTCTGATTGACGAGCAAGACATCTGTGAAGTAGCGCTGCGCAGGAGATTGTTCGGCCGTTGATTGTGCCGTCGGCGCGGGCGCAGGTTGCTGGCCCGCTTGCGTCGGCTGTTGCGCCGGGTCGCGCACAGATGCGGCGCTAGTGTAGCAGCCATAGCAGAGCATGAGCGCGGCACTGATGAGCGCAAAAAATTTACTGTACCGCAGCCCGTTGTTGGGCGCACAAAGTTTGGTCTTCATCATGTTGCACCTTTTGCAGTCAAGCATGGCCAATGGTCGTCGCTCCATCACAACACGTGTGAGCTATGTGCTGCTCTTCGTCGCTTGCAAGATCAAGTAAGGCGTCTGCGTGTACGGCATGCCTAGCGAGGGACATTGGAAAAAGATGTAGTAGATGCCGGCTTGGGGCGGCACGAAGTTGAATTCGTAAATGCCAGCGCCGACTGATTTGGCCCAGCCGCGTTGTTGCCAGATGCCGGGCGCGAGAAAAGTGAGCACGCCGATGTCCTTCAGATCGGACTTGGGTTGGCCGGTACTGACATCCGTCACCTTGAAGCGCAGTTGATAATTTTCGCCGACGTTGATCGTTCCGTCTTGACTGAGCGGTTCGATCTTGATCGTCGGCGCGCGTTGTTTTTGCAGGGCCGGGTCGGCCTGCACCGTGAGGTCAAAGCAATTGACCAGACGCGGAGCGTCCGTGAGGAATGCGACATCAAAATTACCCGGTCGAGTTAGCTTAACGATGGTCGTGTAGATGCCGGGCGCAGTCTCGCGCAGGCTCTTATTGAGCACGAGTACTGCTCTGGGGTCGCGCCGGTAGTTCTGAAAACTCCCCATCGGCGCAGCCATGCCTTCGGCGTAGTAATAGATCATCTGATCGGCCGGATTGGCGACGAGTACAGCGCCGTCCTCTGGGGCGGCGACGATAGCATCCGCGAGCGCAGTCTGTTGGGCCAGTCGCGGCGCTTTTTGCCCGCCGGGAAAACGTGTGACCGAAGCCTCAAGCCCGGCTTGGCCGATCTCCGTGAGGCCGATCATCGTGACGAACTCATTATCGAGCGAGCGGATGTAAGCGAAGTTTTTTGTGAAAGAAACTTGATCCGGGGCTGCGCCGAGCGCCAGCGTGTGCAGCAGCCGATTGGTGGCAGTATCGAAGATACTGACGGCGTTGGTCAGGCGATTGACGACGAAGCCGTAGCGCCCGTCGGGTGAGAAACGAATCGCAGCCAGTCCCGGTTTCGTGCTCAGCCGCGCCAGTATCTCTTGCCGTTGCCCGTCAACAACCACGATTGCACCGTCGCCTTCGTTAATCACATAGACCGCTTTACTCAACGGCGAAAAGGCCAGCCCCGTCGGGCGTGCGCCTACTTTGAGGTCTCTGAGCTTGCGCAAGCCGGGCACATCGAGCACCGAGAGTGTGCCGGCCTGCTGATTAGTGATAAAGGCGTAGCGATCATCATTGGTGAAAGCGATTTCATGATGCCCCGTGCCGGTGCGCAAGTGGGCGACGATTTTCAACGTGGCGGCATCAAGCAACGTGACGCCGCCAGCCATAGTGTCGCCGTCATTGCCCACCCACAGGTACTTCTCATCGTGCTGCAAAGCTAAGCGCTGTGGATTTGTCCCGGCGTCGAGATTGGCGAGCACTTTCCATGTCGCGGTATCAACTACAGCCACTTGATTGACAAGTGGCATAGAGACGAACAGCCGCTTTTGATCGTTGCTCATGACCCAGTCTGCGCCGGGACTTTTCAGCGCGACCAAAGTGTAGAGCTTGCTACTGCCGAAACCTGAGAGCGGATCAATGACGGAGATATTCGCTTCATGGTTGAGGGCTAGGATAAAGTAGGTGTTTAGGTCTATGTCCGGCCGGGTCGCGTAATTCGCCTGTAGAAACGATTGGATTTTCTCACGGCACGCTCTAGCGTCGGGCGTCTGGCTCGTTGTTCTGAGATCGATCCAAGCGGTCGGCCGCAGATTAGTCACAGCCTGTCCCGTGTTAATGTCTGTGATCTTAAAACGCACTAACGCCTCTGCGCCTTCGCGCAGTCCGGCCCTGTTGCCCTCGCCCGCCATGAGTGGCTCAATCGTGAATTCGACTGTGATCCCTTCGCGGGTGAATTTCTGCGCGGTGCGTGGCGGCTCGCTCGGCGCGGTAGCCGGCGCGCTTTGGGTCTGAGCGGCTGCCGTCAGCAGGTTCAGCATCAGCAAGGGGATGGCGAATAAGCTGTGCTTGCGGCGCACGCTCTTCCGCTCAGATACATTCTGCGTGCGCTGGATGGTGGGATAGACGCAATGCATGTTCATCCTCAAGAGCTATCATGAGGGCCGGAGAAGACACGCGAGTAATAAAGCCAGACCTTCGCGCTGATGTTATCGGGGCATACAGGCGGTCTTCAGCAGAATGTTTATGGCCTCATCAACGGTGCGTGTGATCACTGAAATGGACGATGGGTCACTGAACAAACAGCGATGCTAAAAGAAATCCTGCACGGTACACGCGATATATTGTAATAGGTGAGATGGGTTGTCAATACACAATGAGGCGCTTGAACAATGGCATAAACATAATTGGTCGGCGGCGATATTCAAACTTCAACTGTTGAGTCGGCGATGCCTCGTCGAGTAGCAATGTTATGGGAATCAGCTACTTGCCGCAGGATAGGTAGTTGATTTCAAGCTACTGCTTCAATTGGCCAAAGAGTTACTGAGTTGACGATTTATGACCGGCGGCAAGTAGCTGATTCCCAAGGCAAAAAAGCCAATAGAAACGGGGATGCTGCATAATTAGCAACATCCCCGTTTCTATTTTAACTCCGCAGGTAGGACTCGAACCTACAACCCTCCGGTTACGCTTGATCCTCTGCTTTCGCAGAGGGGCGGACTATCTCATCAACTCCCGCGCGAGAGTTGCCGAGCGCTTATGGGGTCTTATTGGTGTCGGCTCCTCAACCCCTAGTCTCTGCACGTTCCTGACTACTACGCACTTGAATTCGCGCCTGCCGTTTCGTCAGGCTTCGCTCAGGATTACCGTGTCGGCATGCTGCCGGGGTAGGCTTCCCTGAATTCACTCGGTTTTTCAACCACAGTCACCTGTGGAAGCTGCAACTTTATTACAGCCGGATGCTCTGCCATTGAGCTACTGCGGAATAGTTTGTGCGGCGAGAAGCTTGCCGCTTGCTCGCCGCGAAAATTTTTATAACAGACGGCTCGCGCGAGTGTCAAACGCAGATGGCCGTCGGGCCGGCGGCCGCTTGCGTGCGCGCGTGAAGTGCGCGATTATCTGTCACCGCAATTCCGAAAGTCAGCTAGACAAACTCACGCGAGGGGCGTGCCTGCGGGCACGAACCCTAGAAAGGTGTCGCGCGCATGAATCGTCGAATCACGTCTTGGTACAGTCATAACTTGGGGATGGAGATGCCGATTGTGGCCTACGGGCATAGCGGCTACCCCATCCTTTTCTTTCCCACGGCGGCGGCCGATTTTCTGGAGTACGAGCGGTTTCATCTGATTGATGCGATCAGCCATCACATAGACGCAGGGCACGTGCGCGCCTACTCGATCAACAGCGTGAACCGGCAAGCGCTCTTGAACGAGCAAGCGCATCCCGCTTACAAGGCCGAGATGCTGACGCGCTACGACCGCTACATCACAGACGAAGTGCTGCCGCTCATACGCAACGATACGGGCGATGGTAACGCCCGTCCGATCACCACCGGCGCAAGTCTCGGCGCGTTCCTCGCCGCCAATACTTACTTCAAGCATCCAGACCTGTTACGCGGCACGATCCCGATGAGCGGCAGCTACGACGTGCGCATGTATTTCGACGGCTACGCGGACGACAACGTCTATTTCAACAACCCCATGTCGTACCTGCCGAATCTGAATGACGATTACTACTTGCCGATCCTGCGCCGCGCCGACGCCATCTACATTCTCACCGGACAGGGGCGTTGGGAAGCGCCCGAACGCAGCCGCGACCTTTCAAACGTGCTCCACAGCAAAGGCATCCCGCATGTGCTCGATGTGTGGGGCTACGACGTAGATCACGACTGGCCTTGGTGGCGCAAGATGTTGGATCATTATTGTGGGAAGCTATTTTGGTAAAGCAGAAGGCAAAAGGCAAAAGGCAGAAGGCAGCAAAAGAAAAACAGGAAGGCCGCTGATTGAACGCGCTTCATGATCTGACGAGACGCGAATCAACCGGCGGCTTTTTTGTTCTAAACTGCCTTCTGCCTACTGATTCGGCGGTGGCTCGTCTGTGCCTTTCTTGCCTTTCTTCTTCGCTGGCTCGACCTCGCGCGGGCGCGTGGCGGGTGCGCTCGAAGGCGGCGGTGGCGCTTCGGTCTCGATACGCGGCACAACAGGCTCGGCGCGATGTGGCGCAGTGCCATCGCCGGTGTGCTCGCCGGGCGCGGGCGGCAGTGTGATCTGTTGGAGTTGCGGTTCGGTCGAAGTCGAAGGCAGATTGCTTGTGTCGCCCTTGTCGGCTTTGATCTGTGCCATCTCGGCGGCGCGCTCTTCGGCCATTTCGCGTTGGCGCTGGTCTTGTAGTTCCTTGATGTCTTCAGGCATTGACGGCGCTTTCTCAAACTGCTCCTTCGGCTTGTCCTTTAGCCACTCCTTCATGTACTCGACCCAGATGGGCAAAGCGCCGTGTCCGCCCGTCATGTCGCTGCCGAGATTCCGCTTGCGATCAGGATAGCCGAGCCAGACGCCGGTCACGTAAGTCGGCGTGTAGCCCATGAACCACACGTCTGTGTGATCGTTGACCGTGCCGGTCTTGCCCGCGATGGGGCCGTTCCAAGCCGCGCGTGCGGCCGTTGATGTGCCACCCGCCATCTCAACAGGCCCGCGCATCAACTGCACCATCGTCAGCGCGACATATTCGCTCATCACCTTGTAGGTCGTCCGCTCCCACTCTTCGAGCGGCGCGCCGTCGCGGTCGAGCACGCGCCGAATGAGATGCGGCTGTACGCGGATGCCCTTGTTCGGGAAAGACGAGTAGGCCGAGACCATCTGATCGAGCGGCACTTCAGTTGCGCCGAGTGCCGACGGCAGATACGGAGCCATCGGCACAGTGATGCCGAAGCGGCGCACCATCTGCGCGCCCGTCTGTATGCCAACCATCTGGAGCAAGTGCACAGCCGGAATGTTCAGCGAGTGCGCGAGCGCAACCTTCATCGGCACGTCGCCGCAACTGGTCGAGCCGTCGTAGTTGTGCGGTTGCCAGTCGCCGATCTTGATCGGCGCGCCACTAATGATCGAGTCGGGCGTCAAGCCCCATTCAACCGCCGCCGTGTAGATGAAAGGCTTGAACGCCGAGCCGGTCTGCCGATAAGCCTGCGTCGCGCAGTCGAACTTGCTCGTGTAGAAATTGTAGCCGCCGATCTCTGCGATGACTTCGCCGGACTTCGCATTCAAACTGTAGAGCGCAGCCTGCACGTCGGGCGTCTGCGCGAGATCAACTGTGAGCCGGCGCTTATCCTTGTCCACCGCTCTGATCTTGAACTCACAGATATTACCGGGCTTGAACTCGTCGCGCGGCTGCCGGTTCGACCAGCCCATGTCCTTCGAGGTCACGGTCGCGGTGTAACCGCCAAAGCGCACGGTCGCTTCGTTCTTCGCGCGATCCACGTTCGTGACGAGGCCGCGCACCCAAGTGTCTGCTTCGTAGTTGTTGCCGTACCATTCGGGCAGCACGACTGAGGCGAGCGCCTGCGGCGTGGCGACTGCATTCGGGTTGTCTTCATCGAACCATTGATAGGCCGAGCGCCAACCGCGATGCCCTTTATCATAAGTGCGCAAGCCCGCGCGCACGGCCTCGTAAGCTTTCTTTTGTGCCGCCGGATTGATCGTCGAATAGACGGCGAGACCGCCGAAGGCGACGCGCGTCGTGTACTTGTCCTCGATGTACTGGCGAATCTCTTCAACCGGATACTCGAACCACGCGTGCGAAGCGGACGGCGGCGGATAGTAGGCCGTGTCCGCGAGTTTGATCGGCTTCTGTTTGGCGGCGTCGGCTTCAGCCTGCGAGATGAAACTGTTCTTGGCCATCAACTCAAGCACGAGGTCGCGCCGTTCGCGTGCTTGATCAAGGTTAACCGTCGGTGAATACTTCGTAGTCGAGCGCGGGATGCCTGCGAGCAATGCCGCCTCGTCGAGCGTCAAGTCTTTCGCCTGCTTACCGAAGTAAGTCTCTGACGCCGCTTCAAAGCCGTAAGCGCGCGCGCCGAGAAAGACGTGGTTGACGTACATCTCCATGATCTGATTCTTCGTGTAGAACCGCTCGATCTGGATCGCGATCAACCACTCGTTCGCCTTGCGCGACAGTGTCTGCTCGCGCGACAAGAAAAGATTTTTAGCCAACTGCTGTGTGAGCGTCGAGCCACCCTCGCGCCGATCTGAGGTGATATTCTTCCAAGCCGCGCCTAGAATGCGGATCGGATCAATGCCGACGTGATCATAAAAGCGCGCATCCTCGACCGCGAGGATCGCGTTCTTCAAGACGGGCGGAATGTCTTCGTACTTGAGCGGGATGCGCCGCTCCAAAGCGAACTCACCAATCACGGTCTGCCCGTCGTCCGCATAGACGCGCGTCACTTGGCTCGGCCGGTACGTCGCTAGCGACGCCACTTCGCCCGCAGCCTTCGAGTAGTTCAACTCATAAGCGAGCACAATGCCGGTCAGTCCGCCCGCAGCGAGCGCGAGCAGCAGAACGGCCGGCAACCAGAAGCGGCGCAAGGCGGAACGACGCGGCGCACGCGCGCGCAACGGACGGGCGGACGGGCGTGGATTCTTAGCAGCCATAAATACGATCCTCGTTGGCTAGAACGACAGGCTCAACACTCAATTGCAGATGCGACATTTAGCTTACGACGATAATTTCAGGAGAGACCGTCAAGCGCAAATTATAACGTATCCGCAACAGCCGCGCGAAACGTCCACGCCACACTTGCCGTCTGTGGCTACCAACGGTCAGCGTTTGCCGCGCATCTAAAACATGCAACTGATCAACGTGATAGTTTGATCGTTGTGCGTTATAATCTTTGAGCACTTCGGGGGCGATAGGTCTCGACAGGGGCATGGAGCGCCAGCACGGGTGCATGCCGGGCTTACTCTGAGCAGCTCGTTAACAAGCTTGGGGAAACACAATTGCCAACTCTAACGAATTGGCCCTTGCTGCTTAATTAAGTTAACCAGCAGGCGTCTCGCCGCAAGTTGCTCAAGCGCGCGGAGTGAGATGTCACTCAGTTGAGCTAGTCCGCCGCCATCGTCCGGGGGCGGCGGGCGAAATCAAACCGGGCTAGTTGCCGGCGGGGTCTTCGTCGTTTCACTGACCCGTCGGCGGCGAACGCGCCTGAGCAAGACAGGCAGCAGAGAAGCGACTAAGCATGTAGAGTCCGGCGGCGTCGGCCTTTGGACCCGAGTTCGATTCTCGGCGCCTCCATTTGAAGTACGACGAGAGCGGTCAGCTCACTCGGTGGTGTGATACCATCAAGCGCGCTGACCGCTCTTCGTTTATAAATGAAAGAAACCTGCGTTGAACTCCAACCTGCCCATCGGTATCTTCGATAGCGGCGTCGGCGGCTTGACCGTCTATCGTGCGCTGCACGAGCAGTTGCCGGACGAAAAGTTTATTTATCTCGGCGACACGGCGCGCGTGCCTTATGGCACAAAGTCTTTGGCGACGGTGGAGCGTTATGCGGTTGAGAACGCGCGCTTCCTTGCGGCGCATGGCGTCAAGCTGTTAGTTGTCGCGTGCAACACGATGTCGGCGCTGGCGCTGCCGACGATTCGCACGAGCGTCGCCGTGCCGGTCGTCGGCGTGATCGAACCGGGCGCGCAAGCCGCCGCGCGTGCTTCAAAAGAACAGCACCTCGGTGTGATCGCAACTGAGGCGACCGTGCAGAGCGGCGCGTACCGGCGCGCGATCAAAGAAGTAGCGCCGCAAGCGGAGGTGCTCGAACGTGCCTGCCCGCTCTTCGTCGCGCTCACGGAAGAGGGCTGGGCCGAGACGGATGTGGCGCGCACGGTGGCGACTGAATACTTGAAAGACTTGCGCGGTCGTGTTGACACATTGGTCTTAGGCTGCACGCACTATCCGATCCTGCGGCGCGTGATTCAAGAGACCATTGGCGCAGATGTGCGTTTGATTGATTCGGGCGCGGCGACGGCCTGTGCCGTCGAGGAGTTGCTTGAACGAGAGAATCTGCGGCGGCGTTCGTTCGACACGCACACGGGGCAACTGCTCAAAGAGCGTGCGCGCGCGCGTCGTTTGTGCGATGATCTGGATCACTTCTATGTGACGGACGCGGCTGAACGGTTCGCGCGCGTGGCGGAAAGATTCTTGGGCAGCGCGCCTTCACGACTCGAAGCCGTAGAGGTTTGGGGGCAGGATGAGCTTCAATCCACAAGCTGAGAAAGATAAGACCGAAAGCGTGTTCACGCGCACGGACGGCCGCCGTGCCGACGAGTTGCGCGCCGTTAAGATCACGCCCGGCTTCATGCCTTACGCCGAAGGCTCTGCGCTCATCGAGATGGGCGCGACGCGCGTCATCTGCACGGCGACGCTTGAAGACCGTGTGCCGCCGTTTCGCCGCAACACAGGTCTCGGTTGGTTGACGGCCGAGTACGCGATGTTGCCGCGCGCTACGCAACAGCGCACGCAACGCGAGACGGGGCGCGGCGGCCCTTCGGGCCGCACGCACGAGATTCAACGTCTGATCGGTCGCTCTCTGCGCGCCATCGTTGATCTCACGCTCATCGGCGAGCGCACCATCACGCTCGACTGCGACGTGCTGCAAGCAGACGGCGGCACGCGCACCGCCGCGATCACGGGCGCGTACGTTGCGTGCGCGCGCGCGTGTCAAAAGCTCATGCGCAATCGCATCATCGCGCGCACGCCGCTCAAAGGCGCGGTCGCGGCCGTCTCGGTCGGCATCGTTGCGGGCACGCCCTTACTCGATCTGAAATACGATGAAGACTCGCGCGCCGAAGTGGACATGAACGTCGTCTGCACGGGCGAGGGGCACTTCATCGAACTGCAAGGCACGGCCGAAGGCGAGCCGTTCTCGCGCACAGAGATGGACGCGCTGCTCGCGCTCGCCGGCACCGGCCTCGAACAACTCTTCGCCGCCCAACGCGCTGCTATTGAAGGGCAGGGCTGAGAGTTGAGGGCTGAAAGCTTGGTTGAGCGGCGCGTGCGCTTGTGCGCCGGGCAACTGGGCATGTGAGAGCGGGCATCTGACCGGCGAATGCCCGATGATGAGTCCACAGCAACACGCAACAGCAAACGGTGTTCATTAACAGGAGTTAAGATTCAGATCATGCGACGCTTAATTTCACTCGTTGCGGGCGCGGGCCTGCTCGCTCTATGCGCGACGGCGTTCGCGCAGACGCAGACATACGACGACAAGGCCGGCGGTTACACTTTGGAACTACCTTCGCCGACGTGGCGCGCCATCGCGCGCCCGGACAGCGAGCATGAACACACGGAGTTCGTCTATGGTGACCGCAGCGACGGCTACCTGCGCATCCGCAAAGAGGTGGTTGATGCGGGCACGACGCCGTCTGACGTGTCGCATCGCGATCACGATCTGAAGTTGCGTTTCTTCTCCGGCTACGTCGAAGGCAAAGAAAAGGAAGAAAACTTTGTGGGCCGGCTCAAAGGCGTGACTTCATCTTACGAGTACACCGCCGCCGGCCATCCGATGCTCGGCCGCATCTATTATCTGCAAGCCGACAGTCGCACCATCTACGTCCTACACTTCACCGGCGCGCGCGACAAACTCATGCTCATACGCAGCCAAACCGACGCCATCGCGCGCAGTTTTCAACTAAAACAGTAAGCAGTAAGCAGAAAGCAGAAGGCAGTGAAGACAAACTGCCCTTACTGCCTACTGCCTACTGCCTATCGCCTACTGCTTTTATGCCGCTCGCTTTCGGTCTCGCCGTGCGCCCATCGCTGATTAACGGCAAGGGCTGTTTTGCCGCCACGTTCTTTCCGCGCGGGCGCAAGATCGCTGAGTACACGGGCGAGCGCATCGCGCGGCGTGAAGTGGCGCGGCGCGTGCGCACGCGCCGCCAGCG
The DNA here is from genome assembly GCA_003223935.1 of Acidobacteriota bacterium. GTDB lineage: Bacteria > Acidobacteriota > Blastocatellia > Pyrinomonadales > Pyrinomonadaceae > QHXQ01. Next base: position 10,581 of record QHXQ01000072.1, read on the forward strand.
CATCCTGCGCATCTGCGCGCTCGATGCCTACTGGAGTCTCGACGGCGCGCGCGGCGGCAATGGCACGCACTACATCAACCACTCTTGCCAACCCAACGCCTACATGCGCAACACACGCGGTCATCTCGTCTTCATGGCCTTGCGCGATATACACCCCGGCGAAGAGATCACCGTTGACTACATCGCCACCTTGCACCCGAACAGCAAACGCTGCCACTGCAAAGCGCCCAACTGTCGCGGCACGATCAATAAAATCTAACTGTGCGAGGCGGCCAAGCGATTTGTGATTCTGCGAAACGTGATGCGGAAGATTTTAGTGATCGGCTCAGGCGGTTCGGGTAAGAGCACCTTCGCCACACGGCTGGGTGCGCGGCTCAAACTCGAAGTTATTCATCTCGATTCGTGTTACTGGCAAGCTGGCTGGCAGGAGACGCCGAAAGCAGAATGGCAGGCGCGGGTCGCAGAGTTGATCGCGCGCGAGGCGTGGATCATGGACGGGAATTATTCGGGCACGCTTGAATTAAGACTTAAAGCTTGCGACACGGTTGTCTTTCTCGACCTGCCGCGCACGCTCTGTCTCTGGCGCGTTGTGAAGCGGGCTGTGATGTATTGGGGCCAGCCTCGGCCCGACATGGCGGCCGGTTGTCCAGAGCGTTTGACGCTGGAGTTCGTGCAATGGATTTGGCACTATCCGCGCCGGACGAGACCACAAGTGCGCGCGCTGCTGCAAGCGTGCGCGCGCGCAAAGCAGATCGTTCATCTGCGCTCGCGTGCCGACGTGGAAAAGTATCTGGCCAATGTAACCAACGATAGTCAAAGCGCAGACGAAAGTTGTGCATCCGGGTCGCTTGAATTGTAAGCATGAGTCATTAACTTGACCTTGCCGTCGTTAACTCAACCGCGCCGCTCGTAAAAACTCAGACACGATTGGCCCTGCCTGATCAGTCGCCAACGGCGCAGCACATCTAATTTATCAGCGAACCTGTGTTCGCAATGATGCTCGACGACGAGGACGCCGCCTTTGCGGCGGAGCGCCGCGCCTGCGCCAAAGGGTGCGAGCACGGGCGCGTAGTCTGTGGCGTAGGGCGGATCGAAGAAGGCTATGTCCCAGACTTGCGTTGCGCTCGCTTGGTTTAGAAAGCTCGCGGCCTCAGACTGCACGACTTCCGCCTGCGCCGCCGCGACGCCGCCCGTCATCAGGTTCGTCTCAAGCTGCGCGCACATCTCAAGCTCACATTCGACAAAGGTGACGAACGCCGCGCCGCGCGAGAGCGCCTCAATGCCGACCGCGCCTGAACCGGCGCACAGATCGAGAAAGCGCGCGCCGACTATGTGCGGCGCCAAAAACTCGAACAGCGTCTCGCGCAAGCGCCGCGCCGTCGGGCGTACCGTAACGGTGGGCGCGATGCGTAGTCGTTGGCGTCTGAGTTCTCCTTTAGTGATTCGCATTGGTAATCATTCACCTATGAGAGACCGGCGCGGTGACTTCATTGGCCAATCGTGGGTGCGAAGGCCGCGGCGGCAAGGAACAATCATGCGTCGTTAACCATCATGCGTCATTGTCGCTTCGTCGTTAGCGTCGTGCGCGACGACAGCGAGCGCGGCGAGTAGTTCCGCTTCTTCTGCGGCGGTGACGGTGCGCAGGTCGAGCACGACTCGGTCGTCGAGGATGCGCGCGACGACGGGCGGAGCCGCATGGCGCAAGGCAGCTTCGAGCGTGGCGGCAGAGCGTTGGCGATGTGTGAGCGCGACGAGCGCGGTCGGCGGATGCGTGGTCGGCGCAGAGCCGCCGCCGATGGCCGATTGACCGGCGACGAGATCGAAGCTGAGCAATTTTGCATCCGTCTGCTTGCGTGCGCGCCGAACGAAGGAACGCGCCCGCGCTTCCAATTCAGCTTGCGTCTCAGCGAGCATACGCAGCGCGGGCACTTCTTCGTGTGCGCGCCCGCGCCTGTGTGCATCGAGCGTGGCCGCGAGCGCGGCGAGCGCGAGCTTGTCGGCGCGCAGGGCACGATAGAGCGGATGCTTGCGACACTGTTCGACGAGCGCGCGGCGACCGACGACGAGACCGGCCTGCGCCGCGCCGAGCAATTTATCGCCGCTGAATGTGACGATGTCTGCGCCTTGCGCGATTGATTCACGAATGATCGGTTCATCGCGTAGGCCATACGCGCTCAGATCGGCGAGCACGCCTGAACCTGCGTCTTCGTAGAAGCTAAGCGAGTGCGCGTGTGCGAGCGCGGCGAGTTCGGCGAGCGCGGGCGCAGACGTGAAGCCGACGATGCGATAGTTCGACGGATGCACGCGCAGGATCAATTTGGTCTGCGCGCCGAGCGCACGTTCGTAGTCTGCGAGCTTCGTCCGGTTGGTCGTGCCGACTTCGACGAGCGCGACACCGGACTGTGCCATCACATCGGGCACACGGAAGTCGCCGCCGATCTCGACGAGTTCGCCGCGCGAGACGATGGCTTCACCGCCGCGCGCGAGCGTCGTCAACACGAGCAGCGCAGCGGCCGCGCAATTGTTGACCACGAGCGCGGCCTCTGCGCCGGTCAACTCTGTGAGTAGGGCTTCAACCGACGCACCGCGCCGGCCGCGCGCGCCGCTATCGAGATCATATTCGAGCGTGCAGTAACCGGCCGCTTCTGCGGCGATGGTTCGACGCGCCGCCGCAGATAGAGGCGCGCGCCCAAGGTTCGTGTGCAGAATAACGCCGGTCGCGTTGATGACGCGGCGCAACGCACCGGCCGCTTCGCGCTCTGCGGCGCGCTCCAGACGTTTGACCGCCTCAGCCAGCAACGACGCGCGCGTCCACTCGCCGTTCGTCGCCGCACCAGTCTGCAACTCCGCGCGCAACTCATCAGTGATCGTGCGCGCCAACGTCGTCAACCGCGCCGCACCGATGCGGGCGCGCCACGCGACCACAGCCGATGCGCGCAGCAGCGCGTCAATCGAAGGCAACGCCCGCAAAGATTGGGCAGCGATCTGATCTGTCATTTGGCCATCGTCCGTTGTCAGTAGTCGGTTGTTTCTGGCCGGCATCGAGTGGTCGCGCCGGCCTTTTGTGATCGCGCGCATTCTACGTCTTATCCGCGCAAAATCGTTAGTCTTAAAAGAACTCACAACTGACGACAGACGGTGGGCAACGAGCGCGCCACAAATTGATTGACACCGGTGAAGGCGAACCGCTATGTTCGATAGTGGGCGCTCGTCTCAGCAGCGCCGGTCAGGAGTTTGGTTTATGGCTCGGGAGAATACATTCGCGCGGCGTTTGCGCGAGCGCGAACAGGAGTTGCACAGACAGGCCGAAGAGCGCGCGCGCGCCGAAGAGAAGAAGTCTGCCATCAGTCGCGAGCAGCCGATGTCTATTGACGACATGCTGGTGCGGCTGGAGGATGACGTGCGCAAGCTCAAGGTCGAGTTCGACGTCTATTTCAACGGCGCGGCCAAACGCCCGCCCTACGATACGAAGGGGCGCGTCGAAACCTTGATCAAGCGGCTGGCGGACGAGCGCACCTTCACCTACGCGCAACGCTATCGCTACAACTCAATCGTGGCACGCTACACGGCGTTCCGTGACCTGTGGCGACGCACGATGCAGGAGCGCGAAGAAGGGCGCGGCCCCCTACAGGGCGGGCGCGCGAACGCGAAGGCGCAAGCGGACGAGCCGCACGTGCGCCGCGCCACCTTCGTCTGTGCGGACGCGCGCGCGGACGTGCCGACGGTCAAAGGTCTCTACGATGCGCTGGTGCGCGCGAAGATGCAGTGCGGCGAGCCGGTGGATGATCTCTCGTTCGCGCAGTTTCATCGGCTGATCGCCGCCAAGACAGACACGCTCAAAGAACGACTCGGCTGCGAAAGCGTGCGCTACTCGGTTTATCTGGAAGATGGACGGGTGAGCTTCAAGGCGAAAGCGGAGCGTTAATAGACGGCACTGACTGCAAACTCAAAGGGCGCGTTCATTAATTCAACGAACGCGCCCTTTGAGTTTTGATCCCGTGCGGCTGAAGCGGGTCAGCCTGTCGGTCTCGCAAACGCTTCCCGGCTCTTAACGACCGGAAGCGGTCAGTGGCTTTGGACAGCCGAAAGCTTGGGGAGATGAAGCTACATCTTGATCACTTTTTCGGCCTGCGGGCCCTTCGGCCCCTGCGTCACTTCGAACTCGACCGTCTGGCCTTCTTCGAGTGTCTTGAAGCCGTCGCCCTGAATGGCGCTGTAGTGCACGAAGATGTCCGAAGAGCCGGGCTGCTCAATAAAGCCGTAACCCTTCGCGTTGTTGAACCACTTGACCTTACCGGTAATTCTAGGCATAGCTAACGAATCCTCCTAACGATTCGGGTGAAAGCGACGAACCGTAATCGCGCGAGCCGCGACCACACCGCCGCGTGGGTTTACGCTCATGAGCCGGGTGCATTGCTTCGGTTGAAGCCGCCCCAAGTGAACTACATGAAGCAACAAAAAAGTCCGTGCTGCGGTTGAGCATTGGCTACGGAAGCACGCTCCAAACCACACACGGACTAGAGAGGGGACGAAAACGAACTCATTGCCTTACTGCGAACCACAAAGCTAAAGCAGCCACGAAGTTAAACTCAACTGAAACGGGCCGCCCAAACGACGGCGCATACTAAGCGATAGCCTGCAAAACTGTCAAGCAGAAAAAATTTAGCAACCCGCTCACTTGCCCTGCGCCTCGACGCCAACTTGCGTCGGCAGGTAAGCGAGCGGATTAACCGGCGTGTCGTTAATGCGCACCTCGTAGTGCAGGTGCGGCCCCGTCGAGCGACCGGTCGAGCCGACGCGCCCCAATGGTTCGCCGCGCGCGATCTCCTGCCCGATGGTCGTCTCGATCTTCGACAGGTGGCCGTAGCGCGTCGTCAAGCCGTGGCCGTGATCGATCTCGACGAGCTGCCCATAGCCGTTCTTCCAACCGGCGAAAGTGACCGAGCCGTTGGCTGCGGCGACCACGGGCGTGCCCGGCGCGGCCGTGATGTCCTGCCCGGTGTGAAACTCTGAGCCGCCGCCGCCGAATGGGTCGTAGCGCGCGCCGAAGCCGTCGTTCAAGACGCCCTCGGCGGGCCAGATTGACGGGACGGTACGTCCGCGCAGCGCGGTCTCGTAACTCTTCAACTGTTGCTCAAGTTGAGCCGCGCGGGTTTCAACGGCAGCGATGCCGGCGGCGTCCAACTGCACGAGCGGGCCGCCTGAGCCATGCGGCGTCTGAGCGTTTTTCTGCTCCGTGACGCCGCTCATCTCGGCGATGCGGCGCGATTTGTCCTCAATCGCATCCACGCGATTTTCCAGTTGCTTGAGTTGCTCGCGTTGGTGTTCGTTCTCGGAACGCAGGCGCGCGTTCTCGCGCTCGACTCTCAGGTGCGTGGCTTCGCGGAATGCGCCGTAGATGCCGTAGAGCGCGGCGCAGATCGTGACGCAGGCCAGCACGGTGGCGAACTTCAACCAGCGTTTGTGAATGGTGATGCGCCGGATTTGGGCGCGCGAGCGCGAGGTATGAGCGACGATGAAAGCGTATAAACGGTCGTCTCTGGTCACGGGGATAGTGCTCCTTTATCACTCAAACTGCGTGTGCGAAACACACAGGGAAACACGCAGTCAAAGCGCGTCGAAGGCACTGCCTGCCCAGTGGGGCGACGGTGCAAACACGAAACCAATTGGGGGTTTCTTGTTTAGTTGGACCTGCCTGAAAGTCAGGTGGTCGGTCGGCAGGTTCTGTGGTGCTATCGAACCATTGGCGAACCGATTGACCTGCACAAGGGGCTGCACCCTATCACACGAGGCGGGCGAATGCAACCGGCGCAAGCGCGGGAAAAATTTGGGTGGACATGGCAAAGGCTCACGACCGCCGATGCAAGTTCAGGCATCGCAGTCGCAAGCCTTGGTTGAGTTTCATTCGCGTTGCGAATTAACTCGCGCGCTAAATCTCTTCGGCTTCGCGTCGCGCCCGTCCGCGCCCGCGCAGGAACGCCAGCACGATGAGCAGGAACAGGCCGATGAAGGCGACGACGATGCCGATCTTAATGGCGAAGAGCAGGAATGTGATGAGTTTGATTAGCTGGCGCACCAGCGTGATGAGCAACAGGATGAGCGTTAAGATTATGCCTAGGCGACCGAAAATTCTAAACATCAGCGAATCTCCTTAAAGCGAATAACTGAGTGGGCTAACCTCCACGCACATCATAACAAACAAACGCGCGACGTGGCGAGACGAAAGCAAAAAACTCAGACGGGCGGCTGGCGCTCCACACGCCGCGCCTGCGTCGTCAGATCGCCCGTGCGGAAGCGCGGCACACCAACTGAGCCACTGCCGGTCAATGCTTGCGCCGTCGTCTGCTCGAACGATGCAAGGTCACGACCGCGCCGCGTGCGCAAGTGATCGAAGAGCATGTAAGCGCCGAGCAAGACGAGCGCGACGGGCAGCAGTTGACGCATCGGCAGCACAAGGCCGAACATCATGTGCAGCAGAAACAGCGTGCCGAGCACAACGAGCACCACGCCCCAAGCCACAGGGTTGCCGTAGAGCCGGCGCGCGATGGCGTCCGACTCGGCGTCGGGCGCGAGACCCGCGCGAATGAGTTGCGCCGTGCGATAAGCATCAACGGCCGCGAAGAGCCACATGCCAAGTGCGCCGAGCACGAAGAAGGCGTTGGCGTCCGTGATCGTCGCCATCTGGAAGAAGCCCGCGAAGATGGCGAAATGCACGACGGCTTTCGAGATTTGGCCGTTGTAAGCTGCGCCGAGTCCCGGCAAGATAAATGACAGCAACAACGCGACGACGCGCGAACTCTTGCGCCGCGCTTGCCCCGGCGCACCCATGCGCGCCGAGCGATATTGCAACAACTCGACGCCCTCGACGATGCAATCTTGACAGTAGGGAAAACCGCGTATGCGATGATCGCAGGCCGGGCACAACGCGCGCGCGCAACGGCTGCACTGCACGACGGCCGTATTGGTCGGATGATAAGAACAGTTCATCAAAACTTACCGCACTCTCTTAAAAACTCAGATCAAAATAGAACTGATCACAAACCTGACGCCGCTACTGCGCCGACTGCTGCCTGCGCTCTTGTTGCTGCGTCGGTTGCGCGTTGCGCTGCCCGTTGTCGTTGCGCTCCTGCGCGCCGTTCTCGCGGCGGCCGAGAATGGCAGCGTTGCGGGCGGCGTCGCTTGCGCCGTGCGCGATGCGCAGAGAGGCGCGATACATGCCGGCGATTGAGCCGTCGTCCGATAGCGTGGTCGTGCCAACTAACACGGCGGCGAGCACCATCGTGGCGACCGTCGCCAGTTGCGGCGTGACCACCACGTCGAGCCATGCGCGCACCCACTCCATGATACGCGCGCCGAGCGGGGCCCGCACTTGTTCAGCCTGCGTCGTGCCGAGCGTCGCTTGCAGGATGCGTTCGTGCAGTTGGGCGGGCACGGGTCGTTCTTCGCTGATGTATGAGTAGCAAGCGCCGATTGAGCGGACGACATCGCCGGGCAGATTCGTGCAGTGCTCGCAGAGGGCGGCATGGCGTTCCCAACGATGATAGAGGGTGGCGGGCAGGAAGCCGTCGAGATAGTCGGTCAGATAATCTTCAAACTCCTCGCAGGTCATCACCGTCTCCGGCGCGGTGTGCAGGAGGATAGACGCCTCAAGCTCAACCGACGGCATGGGCGCTTCGGCCGTGCGACATGCGCGGATCGTATTCTTGACTTCGTTCAAAAGATCGTGACAGACCGGACAACGGAGCGCATGCTCGCCCATCGTGCGTTGCGCATCGAGCGCGAGCGCGCCGTCCAGATAGTCAGTCAAACGATCTTCAAATTCAGCGCACAGCATCGTTACCTCGTTTCACCCTTCTTACATATTCTCTCTTCATCGTCCGCAGTCAAGCCTCCGCGCCCCTTCAGACGTCACTCATCGCCACGACGCGCATGCGCCGCAGAATTTTCGCCAACTCGATCCGCCCACGATTGATGCGCGACTTGACCGTGCCTTCAGGAATCTTCAAGAGGGCGACGATCTCTTGATAACTCAACTCTTCAATGTCGCGCAGGATCACGCAGGTGCGTAAATCCGGCGGCAGTTTGTCAATCGCGGTCTGCACCTGTTCGCCCAACTCGCGCCGTTCCATCTCACGTTGCGGCGTGTTGCCGGCGGCGCGCAGGTGGTACGTGTGCCCCTCTATGTCTTCGGCCTGCGTGTCCTGCGGCGCGCGTTGGCGGCGCCGGTAATCGTCAATGATCAGATTACGCGCAAGGCGCATCAACCAGTTTTGCAGGTCGCCCTGTTTGGGATCGTACTGTTCGAGCGAGCGATAGACGCGAATGAAAACTTCCTGCGTCAAATCTTCGGCGGCGTCTGTGCGTGAGGTGAAGCGATAGGCGAGATTATAGACCCGGCGCGTGTAGAGCGAGACGATCTCCTCCCACGCAGCGCCGTCGCCCGCGCGACACCTGCGAACCAGTTCCGCTCCTCCGTTGCTGACAGTCAACGCCGTTGCAGCTCCCACCGCGCGCGCCCTTTCCATCTCCGGCCGCCCCTGAAAATCGTAAACGCACGGGCGGAGAACTCTTTAACCGTCGGGGATTACGACGGGCGGGCCGCGAAAGTTCCCCTGTAAATTCAGTAGGCAGAGGGCAAAGAGCAGAAGGCAGTAGGCAGTCAAGGCGCGGTTGAACTTTTGCCGTCGTCTAGCGCAAGCATTCAAGCATGAATTCAGATAATTCAGTTCTGAAGGCTTGTTGCTTGACCGCCTTCTGCCTACTGCTTTCTTGCACCTGAATAGCGAATGTTGTAGCCTTGCCGAGCCACACCATATATTGTGGTCGGTTCGCGTTCGTGGGTCAAGGACAGACACGTCGCGCCAACCGCCGTTCAGCAAACGCTTGCCAAGAGGCCATTATTTTTTGCGTCGTTATCTGAAATTCGCCGTGTTGTGCCTGATCGCGGCGCTCGCGCTCTGGTGGTTCGGGCACAATTTGCCATGGGCTGAAGTGCGGCGCGAGGTTGGGCAAGCAGACTGGCGTCTGATCGCATTGGCGACCGTCGTCATTTGCACTACTTACTTCATCCGCGCCCTACGTTGGCGCATGCTACTTGCGCCGCTTGCGCCCGCGCGTCTGATTGATCTGTTTGCTGCGACGACCGTCGGCTTCGGCGCGATCTTTTCAGTCGGCCGTGCGGGCGAGATACTTAGGCCGGCGTTTCTGCCGCTGCGTGACCGGCGCGTTCGGCCAACGGCCGCCTTCGTCACCATCGGCGTCGAGCGCATCTGCGACACGGCGGCGGTCGTCGTGATCTTCGCGTTGAACCTGCTCTGGTTTCGCGCGCCGGGCGGCAACCCGGAAGCCTACACGCGGGTGCGTTGGGCTGGCTTGTTGCTCCTGTGTGGGCTGGTTATGGGCGTCGGCGCGTTGCTGCTGCTCAGACGCCACGCGCACGCGGTTATTGGTTGGCTCGATGCGAAGTCGGCGCATACGTCGAGACTATTGCGCCGTGCAATCAAACTCGTGACGGCCGTGCTCGCGCAACTCGCGCAGGCGCTCGGCGTGCTGACGGACGCGCGCGAGCTTGTCATCGTAACAGGCTGGACGACGCTGCTCTGGGCGATCATCACGGCGGGAAATTTTCTCGTGCTGCGCGCGTTTCATCTGCCGTTCGGGTTGAGCGAGACGCTGTTCGTGTTGGGCTGGGCTTTGGTCGGTTCGCTCGTGCCGACGCCGGGCGGCGCGGCCGGCGCGTTTCATCTGGTGACGGCTGCGGGCCTCAGTTTTCTCGGCATCGCGGAGGCGAAGGCCAAGTCGGTCTCAATCGTGCTGCATCTGGTGCTCTTTGCGCCCGCGTTCTTTTTCGGTCTGTACTACTTCCTGCGCAGCGACGTGAGCCTCGCCGCCTTGCGCGGCCTTGCCGCAATGGAAGCGGCCGAAGCGCGTAAAGAAGCATTGACTGAAACGCACGCGGCCGACGAAGACAGCGCGCCGAATGCTGCGCGCTCAACGCGCGTCGAGCTTGGAACTTGAGCGAGTCGAGGGCAAGGCGAGTTTGAAGTGTTCCCCGATCTGACAACTTTGGTCGCCTGAAATGGAGACGCTATGAAGTGCCCCTTTTGTGGTTATCTCGAAGACAAGGTGGTTGACTCGCGCGAGGCGCGCGAGGGCGAGTCGATCCGGCGGCGGCGCGAATGCCTGCGTTGCGAGCGGCGGTTTACGTCTTACGAGCGGATTGACGAAATCCCCTACATGGTCATCAAGAAGGACGGGCGGCGCGAGCCGTTCGACCGCAATAAGGTGATGGCCGGCATCCTGCGCGCGTGCGAAAAACGGCCCGTGCCGTCGTCGAAGCTTGACGGCATCGTGAACGCTGTCGAGAAGTACGTGCAGGAGTCGCCTGAACGCGAACGCCCGACGAGCAAGATCGGCGAGATAATCATGCGCCGTTTGAAAGAGCTTGATAAGGTCGCTTACGTGCGTTTCGCTTCGGTCTATCTTGAGTTCGAGGACGTGACCGAGTTCATGCACGAGTTGAAGAACCTTGTGCGCTCGCGCGCTGCGGGCGGCGCAACTGCCAAGCGCACGGCTTAGGCGCTAAAATAGATGACGGACGACGCGCGCCGGAGACCGCTCCGGCCGTTAGGTTGTCCGTCATTTTTGGTTTAGAGTGACACAGATGATTGTGCGCACAATCGGATTGAAACGGATCGAGGCTGAGCGTCTGCGCGACCGGTTGGGGCGCATGCTGGCAGCACTGCAAGAGGCTCTGGCCGATGGCGCGGCGGCCACGCCCGGCGTCTGGTCGCCAACCTTCGACTTGGCCGAGGGCGCCGAAGCGGTGCACATCGCAATTGAGTTGCCGGGCGTGCGCGCCGAAGAGATCGAGTTGACGCTGACCAACACAGAGTTGCGGCTCGCGGGCCAGAAGAAACGACGCGCCTTGCGCGGCAGCGTCACGCATCTCTGCTCCGAGCGCAGCTACGGTCGGTTCAGTCGCATGATCACGCTGCACTGGCCCGTGCGCGTGCGCGGCGCAACCGCCGCGCTAAAGGACGGACTACTCACAGTCCGCCTGCCCAAACTCGCGGAGCGACGCGGCGCAGAGTTCAAGGTGGAGGTGAAAGAGCAAGGATGAATGATGAATGCGGAATGATGAATGAAAAGCATTTATCTTTCAGTTCATCATTCCGCATTCATCATTCATCCTTTAATCATTATGTCTTCAATTGCAACCATCAATGAAGAGTTGACGCAGGTCGCAGAAGGTGGCGAGCCGCAGTTGCAAGTGCCGGAGTCGCTGCCGGTGCTGCCTCTGCGCGACATCGTGATCTATCCATTCATGATCGTGCCGCTCTTTGTCTCGCGCGAAAAATCTATTCGCTCGGTGGACGAAGCGCTCGGCGAAAACCGCATGATCCTGCTCGTCTCGCAACGCGACTTGGACAAAGAAGAACCGACGGGCGACGACCTCTATAAGGTCGGCACGGTCGCCGTCATCATGCGCATGTTGAAACTGCCCGACGGGCGCACGCGCATACTCGTGCAAGGATTGACGCGCGCCAATGTTGATGCGGTCGAAGATGCGGGCGGTTATCTGCGCGCGCGCTTGACGGTCGTGCAAGAACCGACCGCGCCGGAGCGTTCGCTCGAAGTCGAGGCGCTGGTCCGCAACGTGCGCGCTTCGATGGAGCGTGCGGCTAACTTGGGTAAGAACATCTCGCCCGAAGTGATGGCGATTGTCGCCAGCCTAGACGAGCCGGGGCGGCTGGCCGATCTGGCCGCGTCGAACCTTGAACTCAAAGTCGAAGACGCACAGGGCGTGCTCGACATCGCGGACAGCGTGGTGCGGCTGCGGCGCGTGAACGAGTTATTGAATAAAGAGATCGAAGTGTTGACCGTGCAGCAGGAGATCAACACGCAGGCGCGGGCAGATATTGATCGTTCGCAGCGCGAGTTCTTCCTGCGCCAGCAGTTAAAAGCGATTCAGTCAGAGTTGGGCGAGGGCAACGAACTGGCGGAAGAGATCGCGCAGTTTCGCGAGAAGATCGAAACGGCGCAGATGCCGCCGCCCGCCGCGGAGGAGGCGTTCCGGCAACTCAAAAAACTTGAGCGCATGCACCCGGACGCAGCCGAGACCGCGACTTTGCGCAACTGGTTAGAGATCATGACCGACCTGCCTTGGTCGAAAGCTTCGGTTGATAACCTCGATCTCAAAAAAGCGCAGCAGATTCTCGATGAAGATCATTACGGCTTGGAGAAAGTCAAAGAGCGCATCATCGAAGCGTTGGCGGTGCGCAAGCTGAAGGAGAGACCGAAGGGATCGATCCTGTGTTTGGTCGGCCCGCCCGGCGTCGGTAAAACCTCTTTGGGTCGTTCGATTGCGCGCGCGCTTGATCGAAAATTCGTTCGGCTCTCGTTGGGCGGTCTGCACGACGAAGCGGAGATACGCGGGCACCGGCGCACCTACGTCGGCGCGATGCCCGGCCGCGTCATTCAAGCTTTGCAGCAAGCGGGCACGAACAATCCGCTCATCATGCTCGATGAGATTGACAAGGTCGGTGCGGACTTTCGCGGCGACCCGTCGTCGGCTTTGCTTGAAGTGCTCGACCCGGAACAGAACAATAGTTTCCGCGACAACTATCTCGGCGTGGTCTTCGATCTCTCAAACGCCATGTTCATGACGACGGCGAACATACTCGACACGATCCAGCCGGCCCTTCGCGACCGCATGGAAGTGATCCGGCTCGCCGGTTACACCGAAGAAGAGAAGCTTGAGATCGCGCGGCGGCATCTCATCCCGAAGCAACTCGAAGAGAACGGCGTCAGCGTCAAGCACGTGCGCATCTCGAAGCCTGCACTCGCGGCCATCGTTCAGCAGTACACGCAGGAAGCGGGCTTGCGCCAATTGGAGCGCGAGATCGGCGCGATCTGTCGCAAGGTGGCGCGGCGTGTGGCCGAAGGGCACGAGGGCACTGTGCGCGTGACGCCGAAAAATCTGCATGAGCTTCTAGGCGTGCCGAAGATTCTGCCGGGCGAGGTCTTGAAACGCGATCAGATCGGCGTGGCGACCGGACTTGCTTGGACGCCCGTTGGCGGCGACGTGCTGTTTATTGAGGCGTTGCGCGTGAGGGGCAAAGGCGCATTGGTGTTGACAGGACAGTTGGGCGAAGTGATGCGCGAGTCGGCGCAGGCGGCTTATTCTTACGCCAAAGCGCGGGCGCGCGAGCTTAGCATCCCCGAAGACGACTTCAATATTTACGATCTGCACCTGCACATCCCCGAAGGCGCGATCCCGAAAGACGGCCCCTCGGCCGGCATCACCCTGGCGACCGCGATGGTCTCCGTGCTCGCGCAGCGCCCCGTGCGTAAGGATGTGGCGATGACGGGCGAGATCACTCTGCGCGGGAACGTGCTGCCCGTAGGCGGCGTGAAAGAGAAGGTCTTAGCGGCGCGGCGTGCGCGCGTGACGAAGATCATTCTGCCGGCGCAGAATCAGCGCGACATGGACGAAGTGCCGAAGGCGCTTTTGGGCGAAATCCAGTTCATCTTTGTGGACAACGTCCGGCAGGTTTTTCAAGAGGCGCTCAAGGAACGGGTCGCGCCGACGTCTTCAACGACCGGCACGCCGCGCACAAAACCTTTGCCTCCGCCGCCACCCGCGCCGGTCTCGGCCCATTAGATGGGGGCTGCCAGAGGGAAAACCCGTCTCGCCCGGCACAACCGAGAGCCGTTGGAGAGCATCTTTATAGGGCGGGCGGCGCATCATTTTCGTGTGGAAATCTTGACCACTTCGCCTTTTCTTTCAAGCAGATAAGGTTGACACCCCATGAAACCGTGTGATAAGTAAAAAGCTGGTTTCGATGCCATCCGAGGGCGTTGATCACGTCGGCCTTCGGTTGCATCCGTTTTACGGGAACTTTTTTTCGACCTCGCGTTTAATTCAGTGGATGCCGCTCGTGCGGTCTTTCGACTGCAAAGACTGCCATCGTGGATTCGCTTCAGGCTAAAGTTTTAAGGAGACTGACGATTGATGAGAACGAGCTTCCCTCAACTGTTCCTACGTCTGGCCATCATCCCCGCCTTTGCTTTGTCGGTCGCTTCGGTGCGCGCGCAGATGCCGGCCACGCCGTCGCTGCGCAGTAGTGCGCCCAGCGACATCGAGCGCAACGCAGGCGTCGTCACCCAACTGATCGAACGAGCCGAGGCGCATTTCAAGCAGGGCGAGTTGAACTTGAAGGATCGCAATCCGGAAGCCGCGCGCGCCGAGTTCGACAAGGCGGTGGACACGCTGCTCGAATCCGGCATGGACGTGCGCGCCAACCCGCGTCTGCAAACCTACTACCTGCAACTGGTCGAGCGCGTCTATCGCTTGGAAGTTCCGGCGCAGCAAGCGCCGACGCAAACCGTTGTCGCAAACGCGCAACCGCAGATCGCACAGGGCGCGAAGATCTTGCCCGTGAAAGATCAGGTGAACGCGCAGCAGACGCCGCCGCAAATTGGCTTCCTTCGTGACCAGAGTTTCGAGCCATCACCGCTTGATCCACTAAGCAAATTAGAACTGACCGAGGAAGAGAAGATAGTCACGCCCGATCAGCAGGCCGCGTTGGAAGAGGCGAAGAACGCGGTTGACTTTAAGTTCAACTCAAACACGCTGATTCAGCAATACATCAACTACTATCAAGGGCGCGGGCGCATAACGATGGAGTCGGGCCTGCGTCGTTCGGGTCGCTTCATGCCAATGGCGCGCAAGATTTTCCGTGAGGTCGGCGTGCCTGAAGACATCACTTGGTTGGGACAGATCGAGAGCGCGTGGCAACCGCGCGCCATGTCTTGGGCTGCGGCTTCCGGTCTCTGGCAGTTCGTGCCGAGCACAGGCTCGCGTTTCGGTCTGCGGCAAACCGCTTGGGTTGACGAGCGCAACAGTTTCGAGAAAGCGACGCGCGCTTCGGCCATGTATCTGAAGTGGCTCGCCACTCGTTACAACGGCAACTGGGAACTCGCCATCGCCGCTTACAACACGGGCGAAGGTAATATTGATCGCGCGATTCAACGCGCCGGTGCGGCCAACTACTGGCAGGTTTATCCGTACATCGCGCAGGAGACGCGCAACTACGTGCCGAACATTCTGGCCGCGATCCTGATCGCCAAGAATCCTGAGAAGTATGGCTTCCACGCCATCCGCCCCGATGCGCCGCTCGCTTACGATGTGGTCAACGTGCCCAGCGCAACGAGCCTGCAACTGATCGCCAGCCTGACCGATACGAGCGTTGATTACCTGCGCACACTTAATCCTGAACTGCGCCGCGATGTGACGCCGCGCGGCGAAAGCTACAACGTGCGCGTGCCTGCGGGTCATGGCAAACAGTTCGTCGCGCTCTTGAAGCGCGTGCCGGCGGAGCGCCGCGAGACGGCGAAAGTGATCTCGGTCATGCCGGGCGAAGATTTGGCTGCGGTCGCCGCGCGCACCGGCGTCAGCGTCGCGCAACTTCAGTTGTGGAATGCGAGCGCTGATCTGAAAGCGACGAGCAAACTGGTCGTGCCCGCGAACACCGTCGAGCGCACGATCCGACCCGTGCGTTTGTATCAACAGGCAACTGGCAGCAGTCTCAAGACTGTGACCGCGCGCGCCGGTGAGACCATCGCGCAGATCGCCGCGCGCTTCAATGCTTCGGCCGACGAGGTGGCGCGACTGAACGGCATCGCCGCCAATGCGCCGCTCAAGGCCAATCAAGCGATCCAAGTGCCGGCCTCTGCGCAGACTGCGCCCGCAACCAACGCGCCGCAGCGTGTGCGGCGGCGGCGTTAATAACAACTTCGGTAGTGTCGTTTGAGGCGCGCCGTTTAGTCAGCACGAGCAAATAGCGAGCGCGCTTTCGAGTCCGACTTGAAAGCGCGCTTTACGTTTTCTTGCTAGCTTCGCTCTCTCGACGTTCTTTGAAACCACGAAAGAGCAGTGACGAGTGACAAGTTAAAAACTTGTTCTTGCTTGTCACTTATCACTTGTCACTCGTCACTGTTTTTTTGTGGTTACTTTTTCAACAAACTAATCTGCCTCACATCTATGCTCTTCCGCACCCAATCCGCCGCCGTCTATGGCATTGACGCAGACCTCGTGGACATCGAGGTTGATCTGACGCCCGCGCGTGGCGAAGCCGACTCGCCTTCGTCCGTGACCATCGTTGGCCTACCCGACCTCGCGGTGCGTGAGTCGCGCGAACGCATCCGGGCCGCGATTAACAACAGCGCCTTCTTCTTCCCGTTTCACAAGACGACGATCAACCTTGCGCCCGCCGATGTGCGCAAAGAGGGTGCGAGTTTCGATCTGCCCATCGCGCTCGGCATCCTCGGCGCAAACGGCGACCTCGGCGCGCGCGAACACTTGACCGATGTGCTCGCCGTCGGCGAACTATCGCTCGACGGGCGCGTGCGCGCGATCAAAGGCGCGCTGCCCGTCGCCATCCGCGCGCGCGAAGCGAAGATCAAACGCTTGCTCTTGCCGGAAGAGAACGCGCAGGAGGCGGCCGTCGTCACAGGCGTCGAAGTCTATCCGGTTGCAGACCTGCGCGGCGCAGTCGAACTGCTCGCGGCATTAGACACGGACGCGCCGCCGCTGCCTGTGCAGATCGATCCAGCGGTAATGCTTACGCCCGACACGCCGACCGGCGTTGACTTCCGCGAGGTGCGCGGGCAACAGCACGCCAAGCGCGCGCTCGAAGTTGCTTCGGCCGGCGCGCACAATATCCTACTTATCGGCCCGCCCGGCTCTGGCAAGACGATGCTCGCCAAGCGCCTGCCGACCATCTTGCCGCCGCTTGAATTTGAAGCTGCGCTTGAGCTAACAAAGATTCATTCGGTCGCAGGATTGACTGGGCGCACAGGTTTAGTCACAGAGCGGCCGTTTCGTTCGCCGCATCACACCATTAGCGACGCGGGCCTCATCGGCGGCGGCGCTGTCCCGCGCCCCGGCGAAGTAAGCTTGGCGCATCATGGCGTCTTGTTTCTCGACGAGTTGCCAGAGTTTGATCGGAGCGTCCTCGAAGTCCTGCGCCAGCCGCTCGAAGACAACCAAGTGACGATCAGTCGCGCCTCGATGTCGCTGACGTTTCCCGCGTCGTTCATGCTCGCGGCGGCGATGAATCCGTGTCCGTGCGGGTAAAATTATCCCCGCAGGGTAAAAGCAGGGACAGCCCCGTAACGACGTAGTTTGCTACGCTGATCTCTGGCACTGTCGCCGAAAGGAGCGCACGCTTTTGGGTGCGCTGCAATATAGCGAAATCATCGAACTGCTCAAAGAACTCTGCCAAGGCCGCAGGAGACAGATGTTCAGGCGGGCGAATGCTGCTGAGAGCAGTGCGCACTGCGGATAACTCGCCATCAATTTTGCGTAATCGCTCGTCCCGCTCCGCTATGTCTATTATTCCGTCGAAGTAAGCATCGAGCACGCGCGCCCGCCGCGTTTCCATGCGGTTCAACTCATCGGTCAACTGCTCCGGCTTCTGGTCGCCCGCCTGTGCCCGCCGCGTCACATCAGCAGCGAGGGCATGCCACAGCCGTATGTCTCTAAGCCGCGCGGCAAACAACTCATCGAGTTTAGGGTCTAATAAGTCCCGCCGCATATAATGGGTCTGACAGGTGTTGAGCAATTTGCGTCCCTTGCAAATATAGTAATCCGCCCGCCGATGGTGCGTGTAAACGAGTGCCCCGCAGCAAGCACAAGAGAGAAATCCGTTATACGTGTAGCGGCGCTCCCCTTCTGAGCGCGTGCGTGCGTTCAATCGTCGTCGAGCGGCGAGGATTTCCTGCGCGCGCAGGAAATTGGCTGGACTGACAAGCGGCGTGCTGATGACCTGCACTCGAATTACATCTTCTGCCGCACGCTTGATCTTCGGACGGTCGCCCTGCCGTCCGTCATGTCTGGTGCGGCGCGCAGCAGGACTAGGATCGCGCCGCTCGTCAATGACGCGCCAGCCAGTGTAAATCTGGTTGCTAATAATCTTTCGCACGCCCGGAATGGTCACGCCTAACAGCCGTGCTAAATGCGTATAAGAGTATCCGGCGAGGAGTAGGCGGAAAGCCTCTTCAACCTTCACGGCTGCCGCAGTGTAGTGCCAGCCACGCTCTCTATCGTAACCAACGCCGTAGGGTAGGCAGACTGCACTCTGCGCGAAGCCACCTGCGCTGCGCTTCTCCTCCTTCGCACCCCAAATCTTTTCCAACATCTCGATGCGCTCAACGCCCGCGAGCGCGGCACGCAAGGGGCCTAGAATACGACCCGTCTTGCTGGCAAAATCAATTGGGCCATCGGGCAGGTACAGCACTGTGTTTGTGTCAACGAAGCGTTGCAGCAGGGCATAGTCAGAGAAGTTTTCGGGACGCATGAGGCGGGAGAACTCGCGCGTCACCACGCCGTGAATAGCCGTGTCGGCAATGAGTCCGAGCAGTAATTGCATTTCCGGCGCGAGCAATACCGCCGCGCCCGATACGTCCGCATATTCTATCGTGCGG